>NZ_CAHJXL010000001.1:1850000-2470000 GCF_903645315.1 Victivallis sp. Marseille-Q1083 | reverse complement strand
TTCCTATGGCGATATAAAACGATACGGGTAGATAGAAGAAAAACCATACTACGCGAGTGCTTTCGCCCTCCTGGCTACCATATAAGCAGGGGTAGACGCACTTGTCAACGGCGGACGAAGCCCGTTCATCTCGACCGTTGACGAGTGTGAATGGCTTTGCTACTTTGTACAAACGCAGGAATAATGATAGGAAAATTCATATATGCGTATTATAATACAAACATATAAAATCAAAATTTATTCAGCAGATTATTCGTATTAACGTTGGAGGTTATCAATATGCAAAAATGGTGTACTGAAGATTGGCAATTTGAATTAACAGCAATAGCGGGAAAAGCAGGACACTGTCGGCTTGGATTAGAAAAAGGAGATAAATTTGTCTTTTCATATGAATGTCCTGCTGGAATGTGCCCTAAAACAATGATAAAAGTATACACATGGTGTGAAGTTATCCGATGTGGTGGTGATTTTACATATAGAGGTGAAAAAGAAAAATATGAAATGAATATACCATGCGCTGATGGATGTATACAATTTCATCTTAAAGCAACTCCTATTAATCGAGATAAAAATGGAAAACCTCTGCCAAATGGTCCTAGACCAAAAGATGAGTAACTTCCAATTACCAATCAAGATGATCAAGGTTGGTTTTCCGGCTCGTTGCCTGGCAAATTCATCCAGAAAAATCTGCATGCAGTCCGTATTTGAATATGGCATGATCAGCGAACACCGGTCTCCTGTATCCGGGCAGAGGAAGGATATTTCTTCTACGGTTAAATGCGGCTGTATCATCAGTAATCCCCTATTTCGGTTACCGATAAGATAGCATCACTTTTAAGCAATATCTGCATTTGAAAGCGAAATGATATAAATCGCTTTTTATCTATCTAATCAATAAAAAAGGGTCCGGATTGTGCTCCGGACCCTTCATACGGAATGCTTTTACACTTGCGCCAATATCTGATGATTGCTCCCTAGCATCCATGGATGCTCGAACCCTCCATCGGGATGACCTTCCACGCAGGTGCCATTTGGCTCGTAAACGTTGCGACAAGCAAAATCGCCGTTATTTATGACATAGTTGTATACATCATAAGTACTGGTATAACCATTAAGAAATGCCCGGACAATTTCACTGGCAAAACTGTGGCAACTGGCGAATTCCCCGTTCGGGCCGAAACTACTCCAGGAAGATTCAAAATGATTGGCGGCAGACATGCCAAACAAATTGTCCTGCTCCGGCAACGCCTGCAACATTCCCCCAGAAAAACATTCACTAAACATATAAGTCAACGTAGCAGCCTTCGCGTTTATCGACTCTGACCATTGGGCAAATTCAACACCGGTAATATCATTCATCTCACCATAGGTACCCGTCGACAAATCGGGATAATACCAACCACAAAGAACTTCTTCTCCTTTTATGGAAGGATCTTCTTCCCCTCCGCCATGATCATAAGCATAAAAGAGAAAGTTGTCATTTTCAGTAATTACACTACTAATTTGACTGAAAACATTTTTCAAATTATTTCGGCTGGCGGCCAATACTTGCGACCCCTTGCTCGTCGCATATGTCATATCGGAGTTAAACACCCTCTCAGTAAAGGGATCAAAACAATCACCCCCCGGATCGGTACCATCGGCATAAACAACGAAAATGTTCTCCGCCGGAACATTATAAACATTAAGCATGGTGTTATACATCTCACGAACGGTCGTATAATAATCAATACGATTATTGTACATATCACATCCGCCGCTGAACAACACGACGTAATTCTGGCTCGGCGGTGTAACCGACAAATTGACGTCGTAACTGTTGACCGGCGTTCCGTCAACCGTTTCGGTCTGCAAGTAATATGTCGTGCCCGGGGCCGCTTCCGTCGTGATGGTGATGTTCGTCCCGGTCTGGCTGCTCACTTCCATCAGGTTGCCGTCAACGACCTGATAGAGCTTCGCCGCGAGCCGTTCGGTGGCCGAAAGCGTGATTTCACCGTATCCGGTATCGGTCAGCGAGAACGTCATCCAGTCGACATCGCCGGAATCGTGCAGGGTGTGCTGCTGGCTTTCCTTCACCGTCAGCGTCGTCGCCTGTTCTTTGGTGTTGTCGTTTTCATACTGGTCGACCCGGATGTAGCCCGGATTGCCGTTGACCAGGCTCAATTCATAAGCCTGCACCGTACCGGAGCCATTCTTCTCCGCCGATACGTAATAGGTCTTCGCCGAACTGAATTCATAAGCAATGCCGCCATGATTCCCGGCCAATCGGCTGATTTCCACCAAACCGGATTTCGTCAGCTCATAAAAAGTCAATTTCATGTCATCCGAGGCATCCAGACTGATCGTCTGCAGACCGTTCGCGGCAATTTTCACCCAGTCGATGTCGCCGTTCAGATGAATGCTGTGCAGCTGCACTTCGCCGACCGACAACGCCGTCGCCTGCGTCCACAAGTTGTCGTTGCCTTTCGCCTTGCCGTCGCCGCCGCCTACTTCATATTGATCATAGGCGCCATCGCTGGCCGATACCCGAATCTGGTAATTTTTTACCGTCTTATCCGGATCGAGCGCCGAAACTTTGATATAATAAGTCATGCCGGCCCGTAAAAATTCGGAATATTCCGGACCGCCCAATTTATCGCCCTTCACCGTCGCAATCTCGTTCAACTCACCAGCCCCGGTCAGGGAATAAACCGTGAATTGCATATCCGACAGCGTACCGGTGGTCTGAATCGAATAACGGCCGATGGTATCCGGCGTGAATTTCACCCAGTCGATATCGCCGCCGACATGAATCGTATGCTCCTGGCCGAGTTCGGACACGTAAAGATCCGTCGCCCGCGTCCACCAGTTGTCATCTCTGCCTTCGCTATCGTAATCATCCGGCATTACCACGGCGTTCGACTTGACGCCCGGCGCCGTCAGGCTGGACAGCGCCGCCGAATTGCCGGCCGCAGCGGCATTCAACGTCATTGCCGCCGTCGCCTGGCCGGCCGAATAACTGCGCAACAATGCCGTCACCTGATTGACTCCGCTGAAGGAAAGCTCGGAAATCGCCGCAGCCGACGCACTTCGCAGCGCCGCCATCGCCCGCCGGCTCGATTGTCTTTCCGCCATCGCGTCGGCAACCCGGCCGTCCGCCATGATCACCCATTCCAACTGATCTTCCCCCAACCCCGACAAGACCACCCTGCCGGCCGAAGTCTCCTGCGGGAACATGTCCAACACCACGCCGTCCGCGCCGGCATCGGTCCAGTTCGCCTGCTCCATTCCTTCATCTCTAGCCATTGTTCCATCTCCTAATTCAGCCGCAGTACGACGGCTCTATTGGAATCGTCAAAAATCCATCCGTATAATTATAAGCACCTCAAAACAAAAATGCAATAGCAAAATTCGCCAAAAAATGTTTTTTTACCCAAATTTTCCGCTTACGGTTCCCGCACCGATTCATCCAGCGCCTTGATCAGCGGATGAATCAGATATTCGATGAGCCGCCGTTCACCGACCTTGATCTCGGCGGTCAGCCGCATCCCCGGCTGCAGCCGGAAATTCTCCGGCACCTGGGACAACCGGCCCTCCACCGTCAGCCGGGCCCGGTAATAATTGCGGGTCGCGCCGTTGCCCAACTGCTCCTGAAAGGTATCCTCGGAAATCAGCCTGACCCGACCGGTCAGCGTGCCGAACCGCTGAAACGGAAACGGGTCCAGCTTGATCCTGGCTTCATCACCGCATTTGACCAGGCCGATATCCCGCGGGTCGATGTTCGCTTCGACTTCAACGTCGCTCACCGGCACCAACGTAATCAACGATTCCGCCTCCCGGACCGCCGACCCCTCCGAAAAGGCGGCGATCTCATGGACGATCGCATCGCAAGGCGCCCGCAAAACCACCAGCGAGCTCAGCCGCCGGGCTTTTTCCAACTGTTTTTCCGCCGCCTGCCGGTTGCGCTCGACCTCGACCAGCGATTCAACCGTCTGACGCTGGTAATCCTTGATAAAAGAATCCCGTTCCGAGCCGACCGACGACCGTTCATGTTCGGCTTCCTGCAGTTGATTTTCCAGCCGGTCGACCTCCCCCTCCATCTGCAACCGCGACAACTGGGTTTCCAGCAGCTGCTTCAGCGATACACTGCCCTGCTCGTGCAGCGTCGTCAACATGTCTTCGATCTCCTGCAGTTTCTCCAGCCGTTCCCGCTGCTTACTCAGACTCTGCCGGCGGGTATGCAATCCGGCGTCGATGCGCTGAAGATTCTGTTCGAAATAATCCAGCCGGGCCCGGTAATACAAATTACGTTCATCGAAAATCAGCCGCTGCTGCTTGTAATCCCAATCGGCGGCGGCCCCGTCCACCTGAAACTCCCGGCCGGCGGCCTCCGCCTTGAGCCGTTCGGTCTCCATGGTCAGACTCTTCAACTGCTCCTGCAGCCGCTCTTCCTCCGCCTGGTTGAAGGTCGGATCGAAGGTGATCAGCACATCGTTCTCATGAACGAACTGGCCGGCGACCACATTGATCTCCCTGATCACCGTGCGTTCCAGCGGTTTCATGACGATATTCGGCCGCAAGGTCGTCAATTTGCCTTCGGCCATGACGATCTTGTCCACTTTGAAGACGCTGGCCCAGACGACCGCCAGGACGAACAGCAGCAAAATGACATACAAGGTCAGCCGGGAATACCACGGCGCCGGCCGCTGCTCCAGCTCCAGTGCGTCGGATTGAAATTCCAGCGCCGCCGCCGGAATTTTCGGTTTCTTCGTCATGCTCAAGCCATCCCTCCCTGCTGCTGCACCCAAAAGTCATGATAGATGCCTTCCCGCTGCAGCAATTGCCGGTGCGTTCCGGCATCGCGCAGTTCGCCGCCGTCGAGAATGACGATATTGTCCGCCCCCATCACCATCGACAGCCGGTGCGAAACGATGATCACCGTCCGCTCCCGGCAGATCATCCGCAGGTTCGCCCGGATCAACTCTTCGCTCTCCGGGTCCAGCGCGCTGGTCGCCTCGTCGAAAATCAAAATGCGCGGATTGGGCAGCAAAGCGCGGGCGATCGCCAGCCGCTGCCGCTGGCCGCCGGACAGGTTGGCGCCATTTTCTTCCAGCACCGAATCATAGCCTCTGCCCAGTTTCTGGATGAATTCCTCGGCACCGGCCAGGCGCGACACGTAGATGATCTCCTCCATCGACGCATCTTTCTTGGTCAGCGCGATGTTGTCGCGGATCGTGCCGCTGAAAATGAAGTTGTCCTGCAGCACCACGCCGATGTTGGCCCGTAAATGAGCCCGGTCGATCTCCCGCAAATCAATGCCGTCGAATTTGATCAACCCCTGCTGCAGCGGATAGAGCCCCTGCAGCAATTTGGTCAGCGTCGTCTTGCCGGAACCGCTGCGGCCGACCAGACCGACCACTTCGCCGGGCCGGATGCGCAATGAAAAATTCCTGATCGCCGGCACACTGTCCGGCGTATACTGGAAGGTGACGTTTTCGAAGGAAATTTCGCCTTTCAACGGCTGCCGGATCCGGCCGCCGACCTGTTCCGGCGGCGCATTCATCACTTGTCCGAGCATTTTCACCGATAACGCCGTCTGCTGGTATTCGTGCACCAGCCCGACCAGGCGCACCAGCGGGCCGGTCACCCGGCCGGCCAGCATCTGAAAGGCAATCAAGGCGCCGACCGTGATTTCCTTGTCGAAAACCGCCAGCGCGCCGATCCAGATGATCGCCACGACCATCAGTTTTTCCAGCAGTTGGCTGGTCACCCGGGCGGTCATCGAGATCTTGCCGACGTTGAAATAACGGGTGATGGCGTAAGCCGCCGTATCGTTCCACTTGCGGATCTGCGCCGGCTCCAGCGCCAGCGATTTCACCGTGCGGATGCCGTTGATCGACTCCACCAGCATGCTCTGCCGCTGTCCTTCGGCCAGATAGAGCTCCTGCAAACGCCGCTGGAACGGCCGGATCAGACAAGCGATGATCAACGCCATCATCAGCGAAAACGCCAGCACCACCAGCGTCAACTGCCAACTGTAAATGAACAAAAAGGGAATGAACACCGCCAGCGAAATCAGTTCGATCATCGTGAAAAACAAATTTCCGGAAAGAAAATTGCGGATTTTATCGGTCTGCTGCATGTGTTTGATCAACACCCCGGCCGGCATCTGTTCGAAAAAGCCGACCGGCAAATTCAGCATATGCAGAAAAGTCCGCGCCGCAGTCCTGATATCGATCTTATTGGTGCAGAAGAGCAGCAAATAATCCCGCAACCCTTCCAGCACCGCGTTGAACAGCAGCACGACGACAATGCCGACGCCGAGCACGTTCAACGTCCGGTAACTCTCGTGTACCAGCACTTTGTCGACGACGATCTGGAAAAACAGCGGCGTCACCAGACCGATCGCGCTGATCGCCAGCATCGCCAGCACCACCTCCAGGAACAACCGGCGCTGCTTCCAGAACTCCGGCACAAACCAGGAGAGCCCGAACGGCTGCTTCTCATCCAGCAGCGAATAGGTCCGCTTCAACAGCAACTGGCGTTCGGCAAAAACTTCTTCGTATTGAGCTTGTTTCCAGTAATGAACGCCCGGCGTCTCCCCCGGCGGCGGCGCCGGATCCCAGACCGCCGCCTGCACTTCGCCGTCCGCCGCCGCGCGGAAACCGCACAGCACCGCGAACTGGCCGTTCTTCTTTTCCACCAAAGCGGGAAAAGCTTCCTGCAAATTGCGCAGCCTCGTCCAGTCGAATTTCACCGCCCGGCTCTTCAAGCCGTAACGCCCGGCGATCGCCTGCAACTCCCGCCAGTCCGGCTCCGCCGTCTCGATGGCGCTCTCATGCCGCAACCGGGCGACATCCACTTCGACGCCGCACTGCCGGGCGATCGCGCAAAACGCATAAAACGCCGTCAGCCGGCCATCGGC
The DNA here is from genome assembly GCF_903645315.1 of Victivallis sp. Marseille-Q1083. Taxonomy (NCBI): domain Bacteria; kingdom Pseudomonadati; phylum Lentisphaerota; class Lentisphaeria; order Victivallales; family Victivallaceae; genus Victivallis; species Victivallis sp. Marseille-Q1083. The sequence continues at coordinate 2,463,096 of NZ_CAHJXL010000001.1, read as the reverse complement.
CGCATACGAAGCGTTGCGGCGGGACCGGACCAGGATCGCCCGGCCGTGCCAATTGCGCTCGAACTGCCCTTTCGGGACAAAGAGCATCTTGTTTTCCGCCTGGGTCAACGGGTCGAACAGCACCACCTGTTCGCTGTCCCCCTGCCGCAACGGCGAGCGCAAGCCGAGAAAAATCACCCAGTTGCCGTTGGCCAACTGCAACATCACCGGCATGCCGATCTGCAAATACAACTCACCCGGCGCTTCCGCTTCCAGATACTGCGCCTGGAAATCCAAACGCTCCAGCACCGTGCACAGCCACTCGTGCGGCGGCTGCTCCGCCAACGGCAATTCGGCGAACAGCGCCTCCGGATTGACTCCGGACGGCAGCACCCGGACGATCTCTCGGATGCACGCCTCGGCGGTCAAACGGCTGTCAGTCATTTCCATGCCGGATCAATCCCGAAAATTCGGCGAAGCGGGCTCCTGCCCTTTCTCCGCCGCCGGCTCATTTTCTCCCGGCAACAATCCAGCCTGCTGCAACTGATGAAACAATTTGTCGACGGCGGCGTGAATGCGCCGAAAACCGGCCGTCGACAGAATCATCTCCTCGGTCACTTCCTTGTTCAACGGCTGCGTCCGGTCGGCGCCGGACACGTAGTTGAAAAAATCCAGATGGATCATGCCATCCATCATGCTGACCTTTTCCAGGCCATCGACGAATACCCGTCTGGCAGCCATGAGCAATCTCCTTTACGCCAACGCCCGGTTGATGCGGTTGCGCACCTCCAGCAGCCAACTGGCGCTGCGCGGATAGCGCTTCATCGTCAATTGATAGCCGAGATCGCCTTCCAGCAGCTCCAGCACCGCCGGCCGGCCGATTTTCTTCTCCAGCAACTCCAGCGCCCGCATATCCTGCAAACCATCCCGGAACACTTCGTAGCGGATCGAATCGAGCGGACCGTTTTTCCCCGGATAAACCAGATAGGAATCGCCGCCGCAGAACGCCCGGCCGGCATCGGTTTCCCGGAACGGATCGATATCCTGCTTCAGCGAGTACTGCGTATACCAGAAATTGAATCCCCACTGCAGGAACCCTTTGATCTGATAGCGGTACATCAAAATTCCCATGATCCGGTTGCGGGCCGAGGAGAACGAATAGAAACGGTTCGGCACCGCCGCCCGCTGACCAACGCAATAATAGGTCCACAACGGCTGAACCTGGTGCTCGACGAACGCTTCGATGTGATCGTTCGACGGAATCGGCAGCTTGACCAGTCCCTTGGCATAGAATTCGAAACTCGACAGCGCATCGATCATCGGCCAGTCGCCATCCAGCAGCGACGCGACGAATTCCGCCGACCGCTGATAGCTCTCCAGATGTTCCTCGCTCGGCTCGTCGGAAACATGGAAATAGCAACGCCCCTCCAACTGTTTGCCGCGCAGGAAAGCGGTCAATTCCGGCAGCAACTGCTGCAGGAATTGACGGTATTCAACCGATTGGGCGGAAACCTGCCAGCCGAACAGTTTCTGTTCCTCGCCATCAACTTCCACGACAATTTTCGGCGTGCAGGTGGCTCCCCACTGCGTATACAAGTGTGACATTTCGAAGTACCGGATTCCGCACGACTCGCAGAGATCGATCCAGCGCTCCAGCAGCGAGAAGTCGAAATGGTAGCGGTCTCCCTTCTTGCTGATCTTCAGCAACTGCACCGTCGGCCGCTCCCCGCCGACCGCGGTATCCAGCGGCTGCGTCCACAGCGGCGTCAACAGCATATTGATGCCGTGATCCGCCGCCGACTGGATATAGGCTTTCAGCAGTTCCCAGTGCCTTTCACTCCAGCAGGGCACCTGATAATAGGTATAAAGACAATCGGCATGGAACCATTCGGTATGGATCAGCGTCTGCTCCGGCAGCGCCACCGGCACTACTTCCAGCGTAAAATTCCCCTCTCCCAGCACTTCCGGCAGATCGGGCATCGGTTCTGCGGGAACCAGTTTCAGCCGGATCGGATATTTGCCGCCGGCGCAATTCTCCGGCACGGCAACCGAAACCCACAACGTCCGCCACTGCTCCGGCAGCGTTTTCACTCCATCGGCAATTTCATCGAGCAGGTCCGGATACAGGCCCGGCGTCCGGCGCAACACGGCGTCCGGAATCTCCGGATCGTTGGCCGGCAGTTCGCTCGGAACCGATTTCACCTCCCGGACCGTGACCGCCTCCGCCAGCGGCGATTCGACCACCGGCAACACCTTCAAACACCAACTGTCGGTCCAGTAGGCCACCTGAAAACTGTAAATTTCCCCCTGCAGCGCGGTGCCGCAGCACAACTCCTCCGCCTGCAGCGCCTCGTCGCAAAACACTTTTTCGAGAGAACTGATCAACCTGAACTTAAACATTCCAACTCCTTACTATTCTTGAAACAATTAGCCTGTATGCTTTATTCACCCTTGTCGATCGCAACCGAACGGCGCTGGAAAGTCGGAATATCCAAATCTTCCCCGTTGACCACCACTTGCGTCGTATTCAGAAAGATGCCGCGGGAGACCGGTTCCAGTTCAAACTGCGGCTGCTCGAATTGACCGCCGCCGGCAATACTGCCGACCACTGCCGGCCGTTCCGCCCGGCGACGGTGCACCGGCCGGCGGACCGCCTCGACTTTGCCGTCGTATTTGATCGCCAACGCGGTCAGCTGGATGCGGTCGCCATACGCCGGATCGACATTGGTGCCGATCACCACGTTGGCATCCTCGCCGATAAACCGGCGGGCCGCCTCGAAGACCGCTTTCATCTCGCCCAGGCTCAACGCCTCCCCGCCCAGCAGCGTCAGCACCACGACATCGGCGTCGCGCAATTTATTCACCCCGCCCAGCAACGGCGCTTCCAGCAGCCGTTCCAGCGCCAACTGGCCGACGTTCAACCCTTCGCCGGCCGCCGCATTGCCGACGCCGATGGCACAGAAGCTCTTTCGCTCCCGCAAAACGGTCCGCAGATCGCCGAAATCGGCCGGCAGCAGATTGCCGACCCGCAGCAATTCGCTGACTCCCACCACCGAACGGGCCAGCTCCAGGTCGGCCAGCCGGAAGGCCTCCCGGGTCGACGTCTCCGCCGGCAGCACCGAAAACAGCAGATCGTTCGGCAAACAGAGCAGCACATCCACCACCGGCAGCAACTCCTGCAACGTATCTTCGGAAATTTTCCGCTTGCTGTGTCCCTCCAGCGAGAACGGCATCGTCAACAGAAAAATAGTCGGAATTTTCAACCGGCCGGCCAATCCGGCCAGCGCCGGAGCACCGCCGCTGGCGGTGCCGCCGCCGAGGCCGCCGATCACCAGCAATAATTTGGAGTCGCTGATCAAGGTCTCCAGCGCGGCGCGTTCCCGGGCCATCGAACGCTGCCCTTTGAGCACATCGCCGCCGCAGCCGCGCCCGTTGCGCCACTGACGGTCGGCCAGCAATTTATTCTCTTCCGGCAGCGGGCAACCGTCCAGCGCCTCGCTGTCGGTGTCCACCGCCAGCAGACGCAGATGGGCGGCTTCCGGCATCCGGCTCAACAGATTGACCACCCGCACGCCGGCACAGCCCAACCCCAGAACCGCGATCGTCTTTTCCCGCACCGTTTCTTCTGCCATATTCATCACATCTTTATCGATTTGAACAATTCGCCGACCCCGCGCAGCATCCGATCGCCGACTTCACCGGCTTCCCCCACCGCCTCGGCCAACCGGCCGAACATGCCGCGCGGCCGCATCGCCGAATAAATCTGATTGCACTCCTCACCGAACTTCAACACCCCCCAGACCGTGCTGTAACGCGGATTTTCCAAGTCGGTCAGGGCGCCGCTGGCATCGTAAGGCCGGCCGATCCGGACCGGAAACTCAAAAACGGTATGAAAAAGTTCAAAGGTACGGTCGAACAGGGCGGCCCCGCCGGTCAGCACGCCGCCGCTGGCCAGGTTGCGCAGGATGCCCTCTTCGCCGACCCGCCGCTTGATGATTTCAAACACCTCCCGCAAACGCAAATCGATGATCCGCTCGAACGAACTCAACGGAATCCGCCGCAGGGCGCCTTCGGCATTTTTCATCTCCAGCACCCCCTGCCGCCGTTCGACGCTGCGCTGCAGCGAACCGTCCTGCAGGATTTTGCGGCACTGATTGATCGTCAGGTTCAAGCCGAGCGACAAATCATTGACGACATGTTCCATGCCGACCGGCAGCACGCCGCTGGCCAGCACGCCCATGTTGAACACCACGGCATATTCCGTCGTGCCGGCCCCCATATTGACCAGCAGTACGCCATTCTCCTTCTCCTCGTCGGTCAGGATGCCGTAGACATCGGCAATGGCGCTGAACACAATCTTGACATCCGCTTCGAATCCGGCATCACGCATCAGCGAACGGAAATTTTCGATCCGGTTGGTGTCGCCGTGAATGACATGCAAATACGCTTCAAGCTTATGGGCGACCTGATTTTCCGGATTGCGGGCCCGACGAATGCCATCCAACAGATAGAAGGCGTCGAAAGTATTGATTTTGGTCTGTTCCAGCGGCAACGGCTTGACCTGGGCATTTTTGATCGCCTCACCGATCGCCGCCTGGGAGACCCGCTGGTCTTCGGCATTGATGAATACCGTGCCGACCCCCTGGTAGGAGTTGATATTGCAGCCGGTGACCGACATGGCGATGATCCGGCTGTTGTTGATTTCGCGCCCGGCCGACGCATCGGCCGCTTCCAGCGCCTCAGTCAATTTTTCCAGCGCCAGGTCCATGTCGACGATCTCGCCCTTGACCACCGAATTGCCGCCGGAGGCTTCACCGCGGCCGATGATGGTCAACGGTTCGTCCGGGCGTGAAGCACCGATCAGCACACAAATTTTCGAGGTGCCGATCTCGACTGCCGTAATGATATCCCGCCGTTTCAACATCCGATTATTTCTCGTTGATTCCTAAAATTCCGAAAGAACTACAAATACGTTACACAAAATATTACCAAAGGCGGAAAATACCAATTGATTCCAATTTTTTTTACGGTTTTTTACGGCCGGGGTATGCGCGGCGAAATTCCATTCAACGCATCGGCACATCACCGCCTTTTTCCTCCGGCTCCTGTCCTTCCGTCAGCCGTTCCTGTCAGCCTCGGCCTCCCCACGACAGCAAGGAACACAAAGCCACCACACAAATCATCACCACACACCAGAACATTCCCCAGCCAGCCCAGCGCGATACCCGTCGGGATTGTTTCACCCACGCCACCAAACGGCAGAGAAAAAACAGATAACAAGCCAGCCACACCAGCGAATAAAAGCCGCCATTGGGAAAGCAGGAGAAAGCTGCCAACAACAACATGCATGACAGAAGCGCCAGCACCGCCACCCCGAACGCGATGAGCGCACGAAAGCAAGCAACGCCCGGCCGCGCCGGCGTTCCTTCCGGATCGAATCCCAACATTTTCCCATCCCTCCTGTCGCGTTCCCTTCCCACTCCTCTTGTATATTACTCTACACTCTGCCGACCGGCAATCAAATCCTCTCAAAGCAAAAAGGGCGGGGAAAAATTTCCCCGCCCAAGCGTCGTATCGACAGAATGACCTGACTTACATCATGCCCATGCCGCCCATACCGCCCATGCCACCCATGCCGCCGGCCGGAGCAGCCGGTTCTTTTTCTTCCTTGACATCGGTGATCAGGCATTCGGTGGTCAGCAACAGACCGGAAATCGACGCGGCGTTCTGCAAAGCCGAGCGCGTCACCTTCGTCGGGTCCAGGATACCACATTTGAGCATATCGACATACTGGCCGGTCGCCACATCGAACCCTTCGGTATCTTTCAGCTCCTTGACCTTCTGGACGACGATGCTGCCCTCGTAACCGCCGTTGGCCGCCAGTTGGCGCAACGGTTCCTCGATCGCCCGTTTGACGATCTGAGCGCCAATCGCTTCATCGCCGGTCAGTTTCAGGCTGTTCAACGCTTTGGCCGCGCGCAGCAACGCTACACCGCCGCCCGGGACGATACCTTCTTCCACCGCGGCGCGGGTCGCGTGCAGCGCATCTTCGACGCGGGCCTTCTTCTCTTTCATTTCCGTCTCGGTCGTCGCGCCGACATGGACCACCGCCACCCCGCCGGCCAGCTTGGCCAGACGTTCCTGCAGTTTTTCACGATCATAATCGGAAGTGGTCTCTTCCATTTCGCGGCGGATCTGATTGACCCGGCCGGCGATGGCGCTCGGCAGACCGGCGCCTTCGACGATGACGGTGTTCTCTTTGTCAATCGTGACGCGCTTGGCTTTGCCCAACTGTTCCAGCGTGACATTTTCCAACTTGATGCCGAGATCTTCGGTGACGCAGGTGCCGCCGGTCAGAACGGCGATATCCTGCAGCATCGCTTTGCGGCGGTCGCCGAATCCGGGAGCCTTGACCGCGCAAACGTTCAGGGTGCCGCGCATCTTGTTGATCACCAGCGTCGCCAGCGCTTCGCCTTCGACGTCTTCGGCGATGATCAGCAACGGCTTGCCTTCTTTGGCCACCAACTGCAGCAGCGGCAGCATATCGTTGAGGTTGCTGATTTTCTTTTCATGAATCAGGATATAGCAATCGTCCAGCACCGCCGACATGCCTTCAGTGTCGGTGACGAAATACGGCGACAGGTAACCTTTGTCGAACTGCATGCCTTCGACGACGTCGAGGGTGGTTTCGATGGTTTTGGCCTCTTCGACGGTGATGGTGCCGTCCTTGCCGACTTTGTCCATCGCGTCGGCAATGATGTCACCGATCGTGGTGTCGCCGTTGGCGGAAATCGTCGCCACCTGGGCGACCTGTTCGCGGTCGGCCACGCCTTTGCTCAACTTGGCCAGTTCCTTGACCATCGCTTCGACCGCCTTGTCGATGCCGCGCTTGAGTTCCATCGGGTTGGCGCCGGCGGTAACGTTCTTCAAGCCTTCGCGGAACACCGCTTCGGCCAACACCGTCGCCGTCGTCGTGCCGTCACCGGCGATATCGCTGGTCTTGCTGGCCACTTCCTTGACCATCTGGGCACCCATATTGGCATACGGACAGGCCAGTTCGATCTCCTTGGCGACGCTGACGCCGTCTTTGGTAACGGTCGGAGAACCGTATTTCTTGTCGATGACCACATTGCGGCCTTTCGGGCCGAGAGTGGTTTTTACCGCCTTGCTCAACAAGGTCACGCCTTCGAGAACGCTGCGACGCGCTTCTTCAGAAAACAAAAGCTGTTTAGCCATTTTTCGTTATTTTCCTTTTTTAAAAATCAATTTTGCAGATGTAATGACAGCCCTGCCCCGGGCCCGGCTTCAGCCGATCACCGCCAGGATATCGTCCTGCCCGATGATTTTGTACTCTTTGCCGTCGTATTTGACTTCGGTGCCGCCGTAACGGCTGGTCAAAACGATGTCACCAACCTTGACGTCAAATTCGATTTTCTTGCCTTTGTCATCGGTCTTGCCGGTGCCGATGGCAATTACGGTGTACTCCTGCGGCTTTTCCTTGGCGGTGTCCGGAATGACGATGCCACCCTTGACCTGTTCGGCCGCTTCGCAGATTTCAAGCAGGACCCGGTCGCCCAACGGCTTGATGTTCACTTTCGACATGTTGCTCTCCTTACGATTTTTGGTTTAATTTGTTAAAATATTTTTGAATAAAGTGCCGCCGGGACGGTCGAAATCATCCCGACAGCATTGACTACTCAACCGTTACTTATCATCGACCACTTCGGCATCGACAAAACCATCGTCATTCGACTTGCCGCCGGCCGCGTTGCCGGCCGCCTCGCCGCCGGTCGGACCGCCGGTCGGTTCCGTCTGCTGCTGCTGTTGCTGCTGATAGATCTCCTGGCCGAGCTGCATTAAATGCTGCTCGAGGCTTTCCATCGTCCGCTTCATCGCTTCGACGTCGTCGGCTTCGATATCCTTCTTCAACTTGGCAATACCGTCTTCGACCGGTTTGCGAACCGCATCGGACACCTTGCCTTCGAACTCCTTCAACTGCTTCTCGGTCTGGTAAACCATCGAATCGGCCTTGTTCTTGACCTCGATGCGTTCCTTGACCTGCTTGTCCTCGTCGGCATGCGCCTTGGCCTCGTTGACCATCTTCTCGATTTCCTGCTCGGACAACCCGCTGTTCGCGGTGATGGTGATCTTCTGCTCCTTGCCGGTGCCGCGGTCCTTGGCGGTAACGTGCAGGATGCCGTTGGCGTCGATGTCGAAGGTCACTTCGATCTGCGGCACGCCGCGCGGCGCCGGCGCGATGCCGTCAAGGCGGAACCGGCCGATCGTCTTATTGTCCCTGGACATCTCGCGTTCGCCCTGCAGCACGTGGATGTCGACCGACGGCTGATTGTCGGCCGCGGTGCTGAATACTTCGCTTTTCTTGGTCGGAATCGTCGTATTGCGGTCAATCAGGCGGGTGAAGACGCCGCCGAGGGTTTCGATCCCCAGCGACAACGGCGTGACGTCCAGCAGCACGACATCGTTGACCTGGCCGCCGAGCACACCGCCCTGGATGGCGGCGCCGCAGGCAACCACTTCATCCGGATTGACGCCCTTGTGCGGGTCACGGCCGAAAATTTCCCTGGCCTTCTCCTGCACTTTCGGCATCCGGGTCATCCCGCCGACCATGATCACTTCCTTGATTTCCGAAGCGTTCAAGCCGGCATCGCGCAGACAGTTTTTGCACGGCTGCACGGTACGTTCCAGCAGCGGGTCGCACATCTTTTCGAGTTCCGCCCGAGAAACCGTCATATTCAAGTGGATCGGCCCATCCTGATTCATCGTGATAAACGGCAGATTGATATCGGTGGACATGCTCGAAGAGAGTTCGCACTTCGCCTTTTCCGCCGCTTCCTTCAACCGCTGCAGCGCCTGGGAATCCTTGCGCAGATCGACGTTGTACTCCTTGCGGAAGGCATCCGCCAGATAGTTGATCAGCACCTGGTCGAAGTCGTCGCCGCCGAGGTGGGTGTCACCGTTGGTCGACTTCACTTCGAAAACGCCGTCGCCAATTTCCAGAATGGAGATATCGAACGTCCCGCCGCCGAGGTCGTAGACCGCCACGGTCTCTTCACTTTTCTTGTCCAGTCCGTAGGCCAGCGCCGCCGCCGTCGGCTCGTTGACGATACGCAGCACTTCCAGACCGGCGATCTTGCCGGCATCCTTGGTCGCCTGACGCTGGCTGTCGTTGAAGTAAGCCGGCACGGTGATGACCGCCTGCTTGATCTCCTCGCCGAGATACGCCTCGGCATCCAGTTTCAACTTCTGCAAAATCATCGCCGAAATTTCCGGCGGCGAATAAGAGCGGTCGCCGATTTGGATCGCCACGTCGCCATTGGCCGCCTTGACCAGCTCGAACGGCACCAGATTGCGCTCTTCGCCGATCTCATCGTATTTCCGTCCCATGAAGCGCTTGACCGAGAAAATGGTGTTCTTCGGATTGGTCACCGCCTGCCGTTTGGCAGTCTGGCCGACCAGGCGCTCGCCATTTTTGGTAAAAGCCACAATCGACGGAGTCGTCCGATTGCCTTCCGCATTCGGAATGACCGTCGCTTCGCCGTGATCCATCACCGCCATACAACTGTTGGTGGTGCCCAAGTCAATACCCAATATCTTACCCATGATATCCTATCCTCCTAACGAGTTTTTAAATTTCAAATTTTCAAATATTACGGTTGAAGTTTCAGCAAATAGCATGCCAATTTTTTCAAAACGTGACATTCAACCAGTTAAAGCCGGGTCATCCGGTCCGGTGACACATTTCGGGCCGAGCGAGCTGTCACAAGTGGGACAAATTGACACAATTCATTGTGCCAATTCCGGCACCACCGGCTCCTCGCCGAGTTCCTGCCCGAACAGCCATTGGTAGAAAGCCGGATCATGGTAGGCATTGATCCAGGAATTGTGCTTGACGGTCGGATATTCGGTATATTTCGCTTTGCCGCCGGCCGCTTCGATCGCCTCGACCATCCGGCGCGACCCTGCCGGCTCGACCACCGGATCATCGGCGCCGTGAAACGCCCAGACCGGCTTGCCGGCAAATCCGCCGGCCGCCTCCGGCACGCCCCAGCCGCACACCGGCGCCGCAGCAGCAAACAATTCCGGATGAAACCGCAGCATTTCCCAGGTGCCGTTGCCGCCCATCGATACGCCGGTCACATAAACGCGCCGCGGATCGATCGGCTCAGTTTTCATCACCTGCCGGATTATCGCCAGAACCTGCCGCAACTGCCGGGAAGGCTGATCGGCAGGCTTTCCCCAACTGCCCCAGGCGGCATCGGCCGGACACTGCGGCGCCAGTACAAAGCAGGGATATTCATTCTGTACCATCGGCTGGGCAAACCAGGCGGCATGCGTCAACTGCGCGACATTGTCATCCCCGCGCTCTCCGGCGCCGTGCAGAAAAACCAGCAACGGGTAACGGACGCCGGCTTTTTCCTCCTTCGGGACAAACAGGCGGTACGGCATACTGCCTTCGGCATCCCGGTAAACCAAGCCGAGAAAATTCTGTTCCACCGACATTTGCGCCGCTGTCGCGGCGGTTTCCTCCGCGACGGCCGCTCCGCCCTGCAGGACCAGACCGGTTGCCAGCCAAGCGGACAACCCGATTCTTTTCAGCATTTTCATGATATTTCCTCCTCTATCGCATGAAAGCTCCTCTGGCTTTACCATAATACCATATGCTGTTTTTTACAATCGCTTTCTGAAAAAACCAAACAAAAAGCGGATAAAATAACTTTCACACGTCCAGCGGGTTGCCGATTTTTTCCGGCCGGCATCCGCGGAACAGGACATCGAGGCTCCCGGACCGCAAAGGCGCCGAAACGCGGCGATGCCGCTCGGGAAACGCCAGAAAATATTTCAGGAAGGAGTGCCGCCGGCACAATTTCAGGACGGCCGGTTGCCGAGATTGGCCAGTTGCTGTTCACAGGCGATGGTGATGATCGGATCGAGCAACAGGTCCAGCTCCCCTTCCATCAGCTTCGGCAAATCGTACAAAGTGATGCCGAAACGATGGTCGGTCACCCGGCTCTGCGGATAATTGTAGGTGCGGATCCGTTCGCTGCGGTCGCCGGTGCCGACCTGCGAACGCTTGTCGGCCGCCTGTTTCGCCGCCTCTTCCCGCTGCTTGTGCTCCAGCAAACGCGCATAGAGAATCCGCAAAGCGATCTCCTTGTTGCGGTGCTGCGATTTTTCCTGCTGGCTGGCCACCGACAGACCGGTGGGAATGTGGGTTACCCGGACCGCCGAATCGGTCGTATTGACGCACTGGCCGCCGGGGCCGGAGGAACGGAATACGTCGAAACGCAGCTCCTCCGGTTTGATATCGATTTCCACCGCTTCGGCTTCCGGCATCACCGCCACCGTCACCGTCGAAGTATGGATGCGCCCGCCGGACTCCGTCGCCGGAATCCGCTGAACCCGGTGCACGCCGCTCTCGTATTTCATCCGCGAGTAAACATCCTCGCCGGCCAGCGAAAAGGCGATGTTCTTCAAACCGCCCAGATCGCTCGGCGCCTGGTCGAGAATTTCCAGTTTCCAATGCCGCTTCTCGGCGTAATACATATACAGGCGGAACAGATCCGCCGCAAACAGCGCCGATTCGTCGCCGCCGGCCGCCGGCTTGATTTCGACGATGATATTGCGCGCGTCGTTCGGGTCCGGCGGCAGCAGCGCCAGTTGAATGGCGGCCGCCAGCTTGGCCGCTTCCGCTTCCAGGTCGGCGATATCGGCAACAATCAATGCTTTGAGTTCGGGATCATCCTCGCCGGCCGACAAACGGGCATTTTCGTCCAATTCGCGCAGCACCCGCGTCCAACGGTCGAAATTCTCGAACAGATTCGCCAGTTGACGATGCTCCCGGGAAATGCGTTTCAAATCATTCGGCTTGCCGTAGATCGCCGGGTCCGCCAGCAGGTGCTCCAATTCGGCAAACCGGCCGCGAAGATTCTCGATATATCCGGCGATGTCTGAAGGAGTCATTGCCACTCACCTTTCCATACAAAAAATGCCCGCTTCCAATCACGCTCAAAGGGGGCGGCGCAACCGGAGCAGGCAAATGCAATACCCGGCCGATCAGTCGTTGTTCTTCACGCCGTAACGCTGACGGAAACGCTCAACACGACCCGCCGTATCGACAAATTTCTGCTTGCCGGTAAAGAACGGGTGGCATTTCGCACAGATACCGACCTTCATTTCCGGACGGGTGGACTTGATGTGCCAGACTTCGCCGCAGGCGCAAATCACTTTCGCATCACCATATTTCGGATGAATATCCTTTTTCATTTGGTCAACTCCATAGGTTTTGGTTTATGTTAAAATTGAAATTGCAAAATCCAAAGATTATAGAATATAACGTAAAGTGCATAAGATTCAAGAATAAAACATATTTTTTACCGATAAAAAACCGCCGGTCGGACAAATTATCTCCATAAACACCGATCACTCAATTGAAAAAAGCGGTCCGGCGCTGTATACTAAACGTCCTGTACTTTCAATTGCTTTAACTGTAATTTTTTGATGGAATGGTCGATTTATGAGCTGTCCGAATAATTTGTTCGAGGGCGACACTTACGATACTCCACCCGGCCGCCGCTCCTGGGAAGACCGGTTGCTGCTCGGCAACCGTTTTCATTTTTATCTCCGCAATTTCTGGATTTTCTGCCAGACCGGCTGCTGCGCCAGGCGCGGCCACCTGACCGCCGAGCGGCAAATTCATTATTCCAACGGCAATATCCGGCTCGTCGAAGCCTGCGGCGGCATCATCCACCTGCGGGGCCTCGACCATCTGCGGCAACTGGAAGGCCGGCCGGTCATTCTGATGGGCACCCATATGAGCATGCTGGAAACCGCCGTATTCCACGCTATCGTCCGGCCGCATCTGGACTTTACCTTCGTCATCAAGCAATCTCTTTTGAAAGTGCCGTTCTTCGGCTGGATCATGCAGTCGCTGGCCGCCATTCCGGTCGGCCGGTCCAATCCGCGCGAAGATTTGAAAGCGGTGCTGAAACAAGGCAAGCAACTGCTGCAGTCCGGCCGGTCGATCATCCTGTTTCCCCAGGCCACCCGCAGCACCGACTTCAATGCCGACAGCTTCAATTCCATCGGCGTGAAGCTGGCCAAAGCCGCCGGCGTCGAGATCGTCCCTTTTGCGCTGAAAACCGATTTCATCGGCAACGGCAAATACCTGCGCGACTTCGGGCCGATCCATCGCGACCGGCAGATCTATTTCGAATTCGGCGCGCCGGTCCGGGTCGAAGGCAACGGCAAGCAGGAACTGCAGCAGTTGACCGCCTTTACCGCCGACCGGCTGAACCGCTGGGCACAGGAACAGGCCGTTCGCTAAGGAAAATATCAACCCGCACCATGGAGTGAAAGCATGACATTGTCGGAAACACCCTGGGTCAGTCAACTGAATTTCGCCTGGCGGCTGAGCCGCCGCCACTGGCGGTATCTGCTGCTCTTCATTCTGGCCGGAATCGCCATATCGGCGCTGGTCTGCGCGCTGATCACGCCGCGCTATCGCTCCATGCTGTCATTTTTCACCTGGAACCAGTCGCTGGGCAAAGCCGTCGCCGAAGCGCAGGACGACAATCCGGAAAATCAGGCCAAAGCGGTCATGCTCTACAACAATATCATCGCCCAGTCGATGAACATCGGCCAACGGCTGATCGGCGACTACCGCAAGATCATCAACAGCGACAAAGTCAAAAAAATGATTCAGGCAGACCTGGCGGCCCGGGGCTTCCGGCCGCCTTATCATTACGATCTCAAAACCCAGGCCGACCGGCAGTCCTGCATCATGACGCTGGAAGTAACTTCGCCCGACCGGGAGCTGGCTTACGCCGCGGCGGAAGCGGCAATGGTCGCCTTCACCGCCGTTCAGAAAGACCTGATGAGCGTCTATTTCGCCGAAAAGATCGACGATGCCACCCGCCCCCTGACGCCTTATACGCCGCGCTGGCCGCTCGGACTGGGACTCGGCGCATTTTTCGGCGCTCTGATCGGTTTCGGGGTCATCTGGCTGAAAGAATATCTGGATATGACCATCAAAGCGCCGGACGACCTGCAGGAGATCGAACTGCTGCCGCTCGGCATCATCCCGACGGTCGACAACCTGGCCGTCCGGCTGGCGGAACGCGACCTCGACGGCAGTTCCCGGCTGTTGACCGCCATGCTGGACAACTATCGGATCATCAAAACCACCATCTGCTATTTGAACGCCGATCATCCGCCGCGGCTCATTCAAATCACCAGCGATATCCCGGGCGTCGGCAAATCGACTTCGATCCTGTTGCTGGCCAAAGTGCTCGGCGAAGACAACCAGCGGGTGCTGGTCGTCGACTGCGACCTGCGCAAGCCTTCCCTCAAGAACAAGCTGAATCTCAATTGCAAAAACGGCCTGGTCGACTGCATTTTCAACCGCAAACCGGGCGACGACCTCGCCGAATTCGTCGAAAAAGATGTCTTTCCGCACGTCGATATCATTCACCACGGCGTCATCCCGCCGGCGCCGACCCAGCTGTTGAACAGCGAACGTTTCGCCGCGCTGCTCGCCGAGTTGAAACAGCAGTACGATTATATTCTGCTGGATTCTCCGCCGATTCAGGGCATGGCCGACGCGATGATTCTGGCCAACCTGGTCGACGGCGTCATCATCGCCGCCCAAGCCGGCCGTACCCGGCGCGACCACCTCTCCCGGGTCATGGTGCAAATGGGAGTGCTCAAGAACAAATTCCTCGGCGGCGTCATCACCAATGTCAGCGACAAGTTCAACAAATATTATTACAGCTATGGTTACGGATACGGCTATGGCTACGGCAGCGGAGAAGAAGAGGAAAACGCCTGATGGCCGGAGCGGTTCAGCAAAGCGGCAAAAGGAGCCGGACGACCGGGAAAGAAACCGGTTATTCCATGGTAGCGGCGGCAGAAGCCCTGGCGTGCGGTTTGCGGCTCTGGTCGAGGATGCGGCGAATCGCCGCGGCGACCGCCGGCAACCGGTGCGGCTTCGGCAAAAAGCCGTTGGCCCCCTGCTTCAACAGATCCTGAACTTCATCTTCGGAAACAAAACCGCTGGACAACAGAATATTGGCGTCCGGATCGATCTCCTTGATCCGGTAAAACGTCTGATGGCCGCCGGCCTTGGGCATCACCATATCCAGCAGCACCAGATCGATTTCATCCGGATTCCCCCGGTAAATCTCAACCGCATCCAATCCATTTTCCGCCAGCAGCACCGAATAGCCCAACTCCTGCAACGCCTCGATCAGAAAATCCCAAATCGTTTCATGGTCGTCGACAATCAGAATCGTTTCCGTGCCGCCCGGCAACTTGTTGATAAGTTCAGCCATACTTCTATTTCCAAAGTTTCAGTCATTACTCTTTCACGCCTCTCTTGTTCCTCTTCCCCAGCATATATTATACTGGAAAAATGTAAAAAAAGCAATGGGGGCCACTCAAAAAAGCCGATTTTTTGCCCTTCCCCCAACGGAGCGCCGCCCAGTCCGCGACGGTTTTTTACGGATTCACCCCGCCGGCTCTTTGCAAAAATCCCAAACAGATAGTAAGTTATTGAACGGGGTTGCCGCGTCCTCCGGCGTCGGAGCAGGATTCCCCGCCGGAACATACATATCGACTTTGTAAGGCTGAGGATATTTTGAAACTGAAGAAACTGTATTCCGCCAAGTTCAAAAAAGATTATGTCGCCGCTTCGGCCGTCATCATCTTCATCGGACTGGTCGCGTTGGAAATCATGCTGGCGGTGGCCATTCCGCTGCATCTGCGTTCGGACCAAGTCTGGGCGCATCAGGTCTTGCGCCAGCAGACGCTGACGTTGTTCGACTCGTTGCGCAACAATATCGCCAACGTTCAGCCGAACGGCAAACAGGTCGCCGGCGAAATGCAGTTGTTGTCCGACAATCTCGACCGGCTGGCGGTCTTTCTCCGCACCAACAACAAGCAATTGACCACCGAGCAATTCCAGTTGTTGAGAGAGGATTTGCAATTCATGAACCAGGTGTTCAACCGATTGAAAGCCAACCGGCCTTACGGGGAGCCGCGCACGCTGGATCCCGCTGCTTTTATGAAACAAATCATTCAGCAGGCCGACACCATCGAGCAACAGCGGCCGGCCCAATAACTTGCGAAGGATTTTTCGATGAACGACCCAGTAATCGCCGTCATCCCGGCCCGTTATGCCAGTACCAGGTTTCCCGGCAAAGCGCTCGCCGAACTGTGCGGCAAACCGATGATTCAACATGTTTACGAAAAGGCGCAGGCCAGCCGGGCCGACCTGGTTGTCGTCGCCACCGACCATGAACTGATCAAAACCAAAGTCGAATCGTTCGGCGGCCGGGCGGTGATGACCTCCCCCGACCACCCGTCCGGCACCGACCGGATTTTCGAGGCCATCCAGGGGCTGCCGGGCGACATCGTCATCAACCTTCAGGGCGACGAGCCGCTGCTGCCGACTTCGGTCATCGACGCATTGATCGAATTGATGCAAAATCGTCCGGATTGTCCGATGGCAACGGTGGCGGTGCCGGCGCCGCGGGCCCGCCTGGCGGATTCCAATATCGTCAAAGTCGTTCGCGGCGCCGACGGCCAGGCACTCTATTTCAGCCGGGCGCCGATTCCCTTCCTGCGCGACGGCGGTACCGAGATGCCGCTCTACCAGCACTGGGGAATCTACGCCTATCGGCGCCGTACTCTGGCGCGTTTCGTCGCCCTGCCGCCGTCCCCGCTGGAAAATTGCGAAAAACTCGAACAGCTCCGGGCCCTGGAGAATGGCATCCCCATTCAAGTTCTGCTCAGCCGTCTCTCCAGCATCGGCGTGGATACGCCAGCCGACCTGGCCGCGGCGGAAGCGCTGATGAAGCAGCAGAGGCTGGAGGCGAACCGATGAACGCCACGTTGTCATTGCCGGGATATTTCACGATCGGCGGCCAGCGTCTGACGCTGTTCGGCGGCCCCTGCATGGCCGAAAGCCTGGAGCTGTGCTGCGAAGTCGCCGCGTTCCTGCGCGAATTGTGCGGGGAGCTGGACATTCAATATGTCTTCAAAGCCTCTTTCGACAAGGCGAACCGTTCCAGCGGCAGTTCCCGGCGCGGGCCGGGTTTGGTCAAAGGGCTGGCAATGCTCCAGGAAGTGAAGTCGCGTTATCACCTGCCGGTGGTCACCGACATTCACGAATGCTGTGAAGCGGCGGCCGCGGCGGAAGTGGCCGATATTCTGCAGATTCCGGCCTTCCTCTGCCGGCAGACCGACCTGCTGGCCGCCGCCGGAGAAACCGGACGGGCGGTCAACATCAAAAAGGGACAATTCATGGCGCCGGAAGATATGCGCGGCGCGATGGAAAAAGTTTATGCGACCGGCAACCGGCAGGTACTGCTCACCGAGCGCGGCAGCTCTTTCGGTTATCACAACCTGGTCGTCGACCTGCGTTCGCTGCCGATCATGCGCGGTTTCGGCGTCCCGGTGGTATTCGATGCCACCCACTCGGTTCAACTGCCCGGCGGCCTCGGCAATGCCTCCGGCGGGCAGCGCGAATTCATCCGGCCGCTGGCGCGGGCGGCGGCGGCAGTCGGCATTGACGCATTGTTCGCCGAAGTGCACCCGTGTCCCGACCAGGCCTGGTCGGACGGCCCGAACTCGCTGGATTTCCGCTCGGCGCGGCAAATTTTAACGGAAGTAAAACGCATCTATGATCTCACAAGAACAATTTGACCGAATCAAAGCGATCGTCCTGGATATCGACGGCATCCTGACCGACGGCCGGATCGGCTATGACGGCGAAAGGGAAATTAAATTTTTCCACGTCCGCGACGGACACGGCATCAAACTGGCGCAACGGGCCGGCTTGAAAGTCGGCGCCCTGTCCGGCCGCCGGGCCGAAGCCAACCGCCAGCGGGCCGCCGAGCTGGGCTTCGCCTTTCTCTACGAAGGCGAAAAAGACAAACGCCAGGCTTTCGAAAAGTTGCTGACGGAGCAGCAACTGAAACCGGAAGAGTGCCTCTACATCGGCGACGACGTCGTCGACCTGCCGGTGATGCGCCGGGCCGGGATCGCCGTCACCGTGGCGGACGCCCCGGATTATATGGATCGCGCCGCCGCCTGGCGCACCCGGCTGCCCGGCGGCCGCGGCGCGGTCCGGGAAGTGATCGACGAACTGTTGCGGCGGCAGCAGGCATGGGACAAACTGATGGAGCGCTATTTATCGTGAAATTTTCAACTTTTTCCGGCATCGCCGCGCTGCTGGTGCTGGGGAGCCTTGCCGTGACGGCCGCCCCCCGCAAAGGCGAGATGGCGGATGAATTGCGCAATGCCAGGGCCAGCGAGGCCCGGATGCCGATTTACCATGAGAACCGTTTGCAATTCCTCGTTTTCGGCAGCGAACTGGCGATGCACGGCCAGTCGGTGCTGGCGTCGGAACCGATCATCGATATCGTCCGCAAAGGCGTCGATGTCGATGACGTGACCTATCAATCCGACCGCCGCCACATTTACCCGTTGTATGCGCCGGCCGAAACGGTCTTCGACTACTGGAAGAAGCATCTGCACAGCGAAGGCATCATTTCGGCAAACGCCGCCGAGATCAATCGATTGGCGATGACCGCCTCCAGCGAAGAGCCGGTTCTGTTTCGTTCGCCGATGCTGGATCTGGACGGCATCGGTTTCGTCGCCGATTACTCGAAGCGCACGCTGCTGATTCAGGACAACGTCAAAATCCAGATCCGGCCGGCCTTTTCCCTGGAAAGTCTCGCCGCCGACCAACCGCCGGCCGACAAGCCGGTCAAAGTCTGGGCGGACAAGATGTTCATCGACTTCGAGGCGAAACTGGTGACGCTGACCGGCAATATCCGCGTCGACGACGAACGCGGCCGGATCAACTGCGATCAATTGAAATTGACGCTCAGCGACGATCAGGCGGCAACGCCGCCGGCGGACGAAGCGGAGGCTCTCGGCGCCATCAACGGCATATCGAGTATCGAATGTCTCGGCAACGTCATCATCACCCGCCATTTGAATGAAGAAGACGCCGCGTTCGGCGACCAGCAGGCCACCGCCGGCCGGGCACTCTACGACGTGGTCAACGAAGTGATCACGCTGACCGAAGAAAACCCGACAATACAGCGCGGCAGCGACCGGATCGGCGGCCAGCGGATCGTCCTCCACCAGAAGGACAACCGGATCAATGTGTCCGGCCAATGCCGTTTGCTGGCCCGCCTGCCTCAGCAGGACGGCCAAACGACCGCCGAGCCGACCCTCGTCACCTCGGAGGAGATGGATCTCGACGCCGGCGCCAACCTGGCGACGCTGACCGGCAATGTGACGATTTCCGACCCGAATGCGCTGATCACCTGTCACAAAATGCTGTTTCATCTGGTCGATCAGCCGGGTAACGCGCCGCTGCCGGCGGATGATTCGCCAAGCGGCGAATTTTTCGGTGGCGGCGCCAAAACCGTCGACCGGATCGAATGTTTTGACGACGTGATGATCACCCGCAAACTGCCCGAAGCGGAACAGGCCGACGGCAATCAGACCGCCCGCGCCAACTACGCGGACTACACGGTTGCCGACGGCACAATCACCCTCTCCGGCGGCCTGCCGACCCTGGAACGCGGCAGCGACCGGCTGAGCGGCCGGACCATCCGTTTCAACCGCAACACCAATCTGGTCGACCTGGCCGGCGACTGCGTACTGTCGATGCACCTGCCCCGCGAAGGCGTCAAGGCCGATCAGCCGACCGTCGTCCATTCGGACCGGATGCAATTCGACTATGCCGGCAATCTCGGCACCTTTTCCGGCAACGTCCGGATCGTCGACCCGACCGTCAACGTCGAATGCAACACGATGACCATTCAACTGTCCGATCTGCCGGGCGAACCGCCGGTGGCGGCACCGGTTGAGCCAACCGGTGCGCCGGCGCTGCTGCCCGGCATGGATACCGCCCTGGTGCCGGGCGGCGGCAAGGAAGTGACTGAAATCGTCTGTCTCGGCGATGTCGTCGTCCAGCGCAAAGACGCCGCCAACGGGACGGAAACCGAAAAGGCCTCCGCCGGCAAAGCGGTCTATCATTACAAGGAAAGCAAAATCATCCTCTCCGACGGCAATCCGCTGATCATCCGCGGCCGTGATTCCATCAGCGGCCGCGAGGTGGCCATCCTGCTGGATGAGGAACGGCTGATCGTCGACCGCGACAGCAAGATCATTCTGGAATCCCTGCGCAACGGCGTCTTTCAGAGTGCCGAGCCGGCCAGAACGATCGTCAAATCGGATTACACCGACCTGAATTTCGGCGACAATGTGCTGAGTTTCGCCGGCAGCGTCAAAATCACCGACCCGCAGTTGAACCTGACTGCCGACAATCTGAAAATTTATCTGCTGGACGATGTGCAGCCGGCCGCGGTCGAACCGGCCGCAGATCCGGCCGCGATGTTCACCGGCGGCCGCAAGACGGTCAACAAAATCGTCTGCGACGGCAATGTCAAGGCGCACGATCCGCGGGCCGATCTCAATTGCGACATGCTGACGCTGCTGTTCCGGGAAAATGCCGCCGGCAGCGCACTGACCAGCCAGGGCGGCACCGAATTGTATCAAATTCTCTGCGACGGCAATATCAAACTGGTGGCCCGGGATGAGTCGCCGGAAACCGGCAATGCGGCCTTCGACGAACTCGGGCTGCAGTTCACCGGCGGCAGCGGCGGCGAACTGCACGCCGACCACGGCTCGATCCAACCGGCCGACAACCGGGCGGACTTCCTCGGCAATGTCCTGGTGTTCGACGAGGCCGGCAACAAACTGACCAGCGATGAGCTGACCATCCTGGCGGCGGAGGTGTCCGCCGCCGCTGCGCCGCTCGACGAGGACGATGAAAACTTCGATATCTGGGACAACGGCGGCGAACCGCAGCAGATCAGCATCGGAGCCGGCAAAGAGCTGAAACAGATCATCGCCCGGAAAAATGTCCACATCGGCCGGACTCTCAATGGCGTGCTGCAGCAGGCCACCGGGGAAAAAGCGGTTTACGATGTCACCAGCCGCCAGGTCAACATCACCGGCAGCGAGGCGAAACTGCCGACGCTGGAATACGGCAAGACGGTGCAAACCGGCCGGGAAATCATCATGGACGTCGACTCCGGGCGTATGCAGATACTCGACACCGAACTGCGGAACGTCGATCCGGCGTCGCTGAAGGAATTTTAATCGGGAACTTTCGAACACAGGCACAAGTCTATAACAATATGTGCGGTTACTTTTTCAATGAAAAAATGAAAAAGCAGCTTGCCGTCGACTCCGGGCGGTATATAGTAAGCCTTGGAGTGAGATGAAGAAGGGTGAGTATGGAAGTTGAAAAAAATCAGGATTATCTGATCAAAGCGGAAAATCTGGTAAAAGCCTATCGCGGACGTCGGGTGGTAAACGGCGTATCGATGCATGTGAAAGCCGGTGAAGTGGTCGGCCTGCTGGGGCCGAACGGCGCGGGAAAAACGACCAGTTTTTATATGATCATGGGTCTGATTCGTCCCAACGAAGGACAAATCACTTTTCGCGGCATCGATATCACCCATATGCCGATGTACCTGCGGGCACGGTTGGGGATGGGCTACCTGGCCCAGGAACCCTCCATCTTCCGCAAACTCACCGTCGAACAGAACATCATGGCAATTCTCGAAACGCTGGCGATTTCACGCAAGGAACGCAAAGAGCGGCTGGAACAACTGCTGGAAGAGCTGGAATTGACCCGGCTGGCCAGGCAGAAAGCGATGACGCTCTCCGGCGGCGAGCGCCGGCGGCTGGAAATCACCCGGGCGCTGGTGACCAATCCGGCCTTCATCCTGCTCGACGAACCGTTCAGCGGCGTCGATCCGATTGCGGTGTACGACGTGCAGCAGATCATCGGCCAACTGCAGCGGAAAAACCTGGGAATCTTGATCACCGACCACAACGTGCGGGAAACGTTGTCGGTGGTGGACCGCGCTTATCTGATGAGCTGCGGTGAAATCATGCTGGAAGGAGACAGTGATTTTCTGGTAAACGATGACAAGGCGCGGGAGGTATACCTCGGACCGCGGTTCACCATGTAACAAGCGACCCCAAAACAAAGGAGCAGAGCTATGCAAATTATTATCAGCGGTCGGCATTTCGAAGTCAGCGAGCCAATGAAGCAGCGCATTGAGGAGCAGCTCAATTCGTTATTCGCGGATTCCACTTTGAAAGTATCGACGGTGCGCGTGGTGCTGGCCTTGGAAAAATCCCGGTGTATGGCGGAAATTACCGTCAACATCAAAGGATTCGATGTCCAGAGCACGGCGATGGGGTACGATATGTATAAAGTCGTCGACGAAGCGATCCACAAAGTGGAAGTCCAAGTCGATAAATATATTGACCGGGTACAGGATCACCACCGCAAACCGTCGCTGAAGGAACTGGAAGCCATCGAGGCAAAGGCGGCGGTGCCGGAAGAGGTTTGAAACCGGTCGGGTTCCGGATGTCGTTCAGCCGGCGGCAATGTCCGCCGGCTGTGTTCTAAAATAAACCTGATTCATAGCGAGAGGATGATTCTATTATGAAAGGTTTTTTTGTCTGGATGGCGGCGGCCGTAATGGCGGCCGGAGTATTGACCGGCTGCGGCGACAATGCCAAAGTCGATGAAACCAAAACGGTGGCACAAATCGAAGCCGAGCTGCCGAAGCTGAACGAAGCGCAAATCAAAGCGCAAATTGAAGCATGCCAGAAGGCACTGGAAGCCAAGAAAGCCGAACTTGACAAGTTGGCGGCCAAGATCAAGGACATTCCGCTGACGGAAATACTCAGCGATGAATCGACCAAGTTGAAAGACGAGGCCAAAAAGCTGGGCGAATCGGTCAAAAAACTCACCGACCAGATTGCCGCCTACACCAAAGGGCTCGAAGCCAAGGGGAAGGAAGCGGCCCGGTAACCGCACGGTTGAAAAGCGGCCGGAGTTTTTGAGCCGGCCGCCTTTCAAGCTCCCATTATGAAAAAGTCAAGAGACTGACTCTTTCTTTGTTTGTATTTTTCCTGTTATTTGTTGTTATTTGCGAAACTCCGCCTCAAAGGGCAGAGGACTTCCATCTGTAAATATTTTTACAGTCTTCCAATTAAAGATTATCTTCTGGTTGCGGTTCGGGCAAAAATCGGACACTATTATTGACGACAACTCTTGAATGAATTCAAGGTTTCGCATTTTGCTGTTCCACTCTGAAATAGCACTCGCAAACTGTTTTACATGATCCCCTCGGATCAAGGAGCAAACGAACGACGTGTTAAAAAGAACCGAATTTCACAGTCACAGCAAACAGAATCTCCGAAACTACTTAAATCTTATTCACTTGCGGATACCATGTAATCACGTTCCTGGAGCCACACGGCCCGAAGCGCATAGAGCAATTTCTTGCCGATGATCGAAATAGCCCGTTGTGGACTGGCCCCCTTATGAAGCAAGGCTCCATATCTGGCCCGAATCTCCAGATTGTACGACACCGACCTCCACGCCGACTGGATCAGGATGGCATGCAGTTGCTTTTTCTTGCGATTCCCGGCGGATTTGACGGCCTCGTGTTCGCCGCTGCCGACCAACCTCGGTGCGAATCCCACATACGAGCTCAGCGAATCCTTGTCTTCAAAGCGCAGCAAGTCCCACAATTCGGCCTGCAGCATCACCGCCGTATGAAACCCGACGCCAGGTATACTCTGTAGATGCTTCTGTACTTTGTCGCGCTTCAAACGCTTCAGACACCGCCGTTCATCGCGGATCACATGCAGTTTCTCTTCTCTGAGAAAACGCAGTTCCCGCAACATGCTCTGCAAGGCATAATCGTAACGCTTTGCCGCGTCCGCATACATCATTTTCAAAGAACTTCCAGACCAACTTCCAAACTTCAACCCCATAAAATTCAGGTGTCCTTTGATCCGGTTTTTGACCCTGGTTATATTGCCGGTCAGTTTCGTTTCACGTCTGACCAGGTTTCTCAATTCCAAATTATCTTCAGGCGGAATATAGATCCCTTCCAATGTCCGGTTCTCCAGTTCCCGCGCCAATTTTCGGCTGTCCACCGCATCGTTCTTGCGGTCGCGCTCCTTGCCGCTGGTCGGCACGTCCGCCGGGTTGATTACGATATTCTCAATCCCGAGCTCACACAATCGCCGGTGCGCCCAGAATCCGCTGAATCCTGCCTCGTAAACGCTCCGGTACTCGGCGCCCGGATAGTTCATCTTCAGATACTTCGCCAACATCTCAGGGCTCGGATTCATGCTGAACTTGTCCAGTTCACGGTGGCAATGCCGCAAATTCACCACCCAACTTTCCTTGTGCACATCAATTCCGACAAATATCACTTGACCTTCGAACGATACCGTGCTACATTTTCTCATGGCTGATGTCTCCTTTTGTGATGTTTTAACTGTCTGCATGACTCTGTCCGTCAGAGCCGATGTCTTATTTTACAGTATCACATCTTTGAGAATCAGCCTCTTTCATTTCATAACCGCTACCTCATTCCTTTTTACCATAGCAACTGTTTGAAATAGGAAAGGGGCGGCCGGCACAAGCCGTTTATGTAAAAAAATCCGCACATGGCGTGAAACAGGATCAGACGAATTCGGCACATTTCCATCGCCAATAAAAAATTCCAGGAATCACTCATGACCGCCCGGCCCGGAGTCGCGTTTCGCGGGAATTTTTTCTTCATGAAACCATTCTTCCTCGTCTCCCTCTGCCCGGCATTCTTTTCCGCCAGCGAAGCAAACGACGCCAAAGACGGCGGCGGGGAGAAGTAATCAACAGTACCGTCAACAGCATCGGACTGAACCAGAAGCAGTACAATTCATTCCACCCGGAGCCGTACAAATCCGCCAACAGCCAGCAAACAGTTATGCAAGCCAGTATTCTCCACCCTCCTTTCCACGCCAGCGACTTCATCCACGGTCTCTTCATCAGCAGGAAACCAACCCGTCCGACCAGATACCCGACCGGCAACAGATAGAGAAAACCGCCGCACAGCCAGCAGCGGGACAGGAAAAAATCGTCCCATATTTTCCAACGCATCATTTCAAATCTCAATCCAATCGAAAAAATCAGGAAAAGCCCGGCAGCAAACAATAAAACGCCACGGTCATGCCTCCGCCCGCAGCACCGGAAAGCCTGTCCCAACGCCAGGCCGTAGATGAATACGACCGCGAGGCCGCCGAATCCCAACGGAATCGAGAGAGGATAATGCGGCGGACAGCCATTCCGCCATCCCCAGAACACCGCCAAGCCCGGGCCCCCTATCAAAACAGCGGCAGCCCGGCTGAAAATTCCCGGTTGCAGCCAGAGCGCCACGGCCATGATCAGCAACGCCCAGTAATTGAGCAAAGCATCTTCCGGCATCCAACTCACCGCGCCCCCGAGGACCAGTAACAATATGGCGGCCGTCAAGGCAAAAAAATTCCAGGAGTCTCCCCTATCTATTGCTCCGGCTCCCCCTCCCCGGCCTCTTTTCCGCCGGCGGCCGTCGTCAGCGGAAAAACCAGGTCATCTCCGGCCCCATCCGCCGCGATGCGATCATAGCCGATACTGAACACCGTTCCTGCCGGAAACCGGTAACCGAACGGCCGGCCGCTATAGGGATCCTCGGGCAATTCAGCCAGAAATTCCGGCACCAGTTCGTCCAGCTGCACCGGCAGCCGGCCATGCCGACGGCGGAAACATTCCAATGCCAGCCAATAACGAATCCCCCGGTTGACCGCGCGGAAATGAACCATGGCTCTGGCGTATTCCAGCAGGGTACTTCGCCGTTCCAGCAGCGGCGGCGGCAGATAAATGGACGGCCACAGCGTGCCGTTGCAATTATTTACGGTCTCCCGGTACAAATCTTCGAGCACTCTGGCATAACGATGAACCAGGCGGTTCCAGTCGGCCTCGTTGCGATAGGAGAGTCCCTGGCAATACTGTTCCCGCCAGCAACCGTTCTCCAACCCGTAGGCTTCCTCCTGCAACCCGCGCACAAAGGCCTGAAACAACGCCATCTCGACAGCCTGCCGCTCAGCAGCCAGTTGCCGCAGCGCTTCATCCGGGACGTCACCACGTCCGGCGGACACCACCAATGGTGACAGCAGTGTCGCCGCCGCCAGGTCCAGCCGCCGGGCATGTGCCACGCTGTCCAAAAAAGGATAGCCGGCAACCAGCCGGACCAACCGGTTATGCTGCCGCCAAATTTCCGGAAGTTCGCAGCTCCGTCCCGCGGCCGAACATTGCCGGGCCAATCTCAGAAGCAAGGAGGAAAAATTTTCACATCCGGACAATTCCGGCCAAGGCAGTTGAGCCGGTCCCTGCCGGAAATCGGAAACCAGCGGCAAACGTTCCGCCGCCAAATAAGGCTGCCAGACAGCCATCAGCGCGTCCAGTTCGGCCCGCGTCTCCGGAGACTGTACCGCCGCCTTCCCCGACCATTTCGAGTTCAGATCAGCGGTTTGCCGCAGCAGAGTCATAAATGCGGCGGCCTCCGCCGGTTCCGCCGCCGGGTGGCGCGCAGCCATTTCCCGCCCGGAGCAAACAAAACCGGACGTTTTCAATTGCGCCCAGGTCCGCCGCACTTCCCGGCGTTCCTCGGCGATGAAATAACAGCGCAGAAAAACATGCAGCAAAATCACCGTCACCGGGAATGCGAATCCCAGCAGCACCAGAAGCCGCAGCAACGTTTTTTTCTTCATCCATTTCACCCGATTGCCCATGTACTGTCAAAACATATCATGGAAACCATTTTTTTATATAAAAAATCCACCGTTTTACTCTAAAAAAAATGAAAATAATTTTGGCGGCACTTGGTGCCAAGCCGTTACAAAAATCCGCCCGGTTCCGGAAAAAATGACGGCAATCCCGGGCGGAGTACCGAAAAAAAGGATCAAAAAAAATTAAAATATCAACTTTTCTTTACAATAAAAACAAAAGCCGGGTCATAAACAAATTAAATTGATAATTGCGCTTTTTTCTTAAAAATATTTTTACTTTTCCCGTCCTCCGGCCCCATCGGACAGATCGCATATTAAACGTTTTATGGTCAAGAAGATATCATAAATAATTTTTTTCTGGCATGAAACCGGCTATCATTCCGGTGGAAGAAACTAGCATTACAGAAAGCTCCGGCAGCCGACCGCTGCGGCGGTGTTGGGCCGGAGAACTGTAACAGCGATCCGCAATTGGGAATGTTTCCTTCGTTCCGCGACTTATCGCCATCGAAATGGCTACAAGCGGGCGGGAAAACCTGACTGGGGATCTATCATTCGTCAAGGAAGCGGGACGAATGGTCGGCAGGCCGGGCAAAACGGTGCCCCCTCCCAAGAGGAGTCCTTGCCGACCGCTGACGGCCGGTGGAATATGCCGACACTGGATAAGAGGAGCCGTAACCGGCAGTTCATTATATTTTACGGTTGGGGACCGGACAGAATTGGAAGAGTCAAGAGGAGACCGGAACCGAACCGATCGGCAGCCGTGCCACCTGGCGGCTGTCGATTTTTTTATTTCGGCAGTGAAATGATTTCCCTGCGCGGCCGTGAACCCAGGCGAGCATCGACTTACAACCGGATGAAATCGTTGGCATGCTCCTTGCGTTCCTCGACGATCAACCGGTAGCGCGAAGGGGTGCAGTGATGAATTTTGCGGAAAGCCCGCGAAAAATAGTTCGGATCGTTGTAACCGCAGGCCGCCGCCACATCGGAGACCGCCAGATAACTGTTGAGCAGCAACTGCCGGGCATGGGCCATGCGGAAATTCTGGATGAACAGCAGCGGCGAATGCCCGAAACGGCGAACGAACAGCGTTTTCAAATGGCTCTGGCTGACATTGGCATGGCGGGCGACATCGCTCAACTCGAAATTCCGGGCAAAATTCCTTTCGATATATTCGAGCGCCTTCTGCAGCGCCGGGTGGAGGTCCTGGCTGTCCGCCTGTTCCTTTTCAAACTGCTTGATCCGCTTGATCAGCGAATAAATCAGGCCGTCGCAGAGGTCATAGTTGGTCTGAATGCTCAATTCACAAATATCGTGGACCAGATGAACGATCCAGCGGTCTTTTTCCACCTGAAGCACCCGGGTGGACGAATCGAAGAAGGACGGCTCGACCGAAAAGACGACAAACAGCGTCTCCACATGTCCGTGGTTGATCTGGTTGTGCTCGGTTTCCGGTGAGATGATCAGCAGCGTACCGGGAGTCGCCAGCACATTTTTATTGTTGAGCGTCACTTCGCACTCACCGCGCACCAGATAAATCAGCTCCGTCGCCGGATGGGAGTGGAACTGAACGTTTTTGGAATCCTTGAAATACGATGCCTGGGAAAAAATGGGAAAATTCGAAACATTGCCCATAATCAACCACCCGAAAATCGTTCTGTGCTGAATTAACCTTAGTAAAGCCGGGCATTATGCCATTGACTTTCCTCGAAAAGTATTCTATTCTTCCAGGCGAATAAAGTCAAATCGTTTTTGTAACTTTTTGCCGCACTCCCGGCTCGTTCCAATCCCCAGCCGTTCCGCCGCACCGGGCGGCGGAACGGTAATTTCACGGCGGCCGCAACCGGCGGCAGCTTCGATTTTAGTGCTAGTGAACAAGCGAAAATATCCCAATGATTTCTGCCGTTCTCCGGCCGGAAAACCGGGCCGTTCCGGCATTATCTTTCTTAACATGAATGCGGTAGTTTTTCTTCCATTCGCCGGACGATTCCGGCGCCTGCAAACAGAAAAGTCTTTTTGTGCTATATTAAGACCAGATTATCAAGCCTTATGCTATTGTCTTTGCCAGTGAAATGCAGTATACTTAAATCATTGACGGGCCGGAGTGGCGGCTTGAGGAGCGGCAGTGGTCGAAACGTTTGTCAGAATTCAACCCCAAACGGAAAAAATTACGGATCAAATCGCATGAACTACCATAAAACAATTTTATTTTCCTTTCTGGTCCTGTGGCTCGGCAGCCAGGGCGTTGTCGCCGACAATCTGGTCCGCAACGGTTCCTTTGAAAACGGCAGCGCGCCATGGAGCGCCGTCGACGGCGAGCAGATCAAAGTGGAACGCGGCGGCGGCCGCAACCAGACCAGCGGTCTGAAATACACCCGGCTGAAACCGGAAGACTATCACCGCACCCTGGTGCGGACCGAATTGCCGAAGCCGCAGCCCGGCGTCAAATATCATTTCGGCGGCTGGGTCAGGCCGGTGGATTTGGAAGGCACCGCCAGCGTCTGCGTCGAAGTCTCGCAGGACGGTAAATATCTGTATGGCATTTACGCCAATGAAGTCCGGGGCGGTCAAACCGATTGGCAGCCGATCGAAGCGTCCTTCATCACCCAGGGCGAAGATCCGGCGGACTGCAATTATGTGTTGACGGTTTACCTGCGGCCGGAGGCGACCGGCACGGTCTGGTTCGACGATATTTTCATGGAGGAAGACCAGCCGGAATGGCTGGTCAGTCAGGCCTGGCCGACCCATGAGTCGATCAGCAGCCGGGACGGTAAAATCGAATTGAACAGCTATTTCTTCGGCCAGTTCGTACCGGCCGACGATAGCGGCAGCGAAGTGCCGCTGACGGCGCGATTGACGCTGAAAGCCGGTGATCAAGTGCTCGCCGAACGGCAGGTCCCGGTCGAGAACCAACGGATCAAAGCCGTTTTCGGCCGCTTGCCGGAAGGCGACGCCAACTTGTCGGTCGTACTGCAAACCCCGGACAATCCGGCGGTGGCCGAACGCCAGCTGCCGGTGACAATCTCCGCCGCCGGGTCGCCGGAAGGCAGCAGTTGCTTCATCGACGAATACGGCCGGGCCGTCGTCGACGGCGAACCGTTCATGCCGCTTGGCCTCTACCTGCTCGGCGTCGTCGACTGGGATCTGGATTTGATCGCCGAAGGCCCGTTCAACACGGTGATGCCGTATGCCATTCTGGACAAAAGTTCCTTCGAGGAAATCGATGCGATCATGGATCATGCCGACGCGTTGAACCTCAAAGTGATTTTTTCGCTCAAAGACCTCTATCCGCCGGGCGTTTCGGCCGCGTCGCTGATCAGCTGGAACGGCATCGAAGGCGATGAAAACCTGGTCCGCCATCTCGTCGGCCGGCTGAAAACGCATCCGGCTCTGCTCGCCTGGTACATCTGCGACGAATCAGCGCGCGAACAGTTGCCGGCGCTGATCAAACGCCGCCGGCTGATCAATGAGCTCGACCCCAATCATCCGACCTGGGCGGTTTTCTTCCAGCGCAGCGATCTGCCGTATTACCTGCCGTCGTTGGACGTGCTCGGCGTCGATCCCTACCCGATCTACAGCAAAGACCGGCGGGATATGGTCATCGTCGACCAGATGGGACGCCAGACCGACCGGATTGCGACCGCCTACTGGGCGGTGCCGCAGGCACACAACATCGGCCACTACGACGCCGAAGCGGCCAACGACCTGAGCGTATTTCAGGAGAAGTTCCGTTATCCGACCGAACACGAAATGCTGGCCAACTGCATCCTGCAGGCCATCTACAACGCCAAGGGATTCATCCTGTACTCCTATTTCGATCTCTACAAAGGGCCGGAGGAAGGTCAATTCGACCGGCGCTGGCCGGAAGTGTGCCGGGTTGGCGACCGGCTCAAATCGCTGCAGGATTTCATCCTCTCGAACCAGGCTGGACCGGCGGTGAAGGTGACGACGGCCGATGGTCTGGTGCGGGCCCGCTGCCTGACCGACGGCAACGGCAATTACCGGCTGCTGATTGCCGGAGTCGAGGCCGGCTGGAACCGGGCGGAAGTGGAAATTGCCGGGGAAATCGGGCCGTTGCACTCCACGTCCGGCCATACCCGCGCGCTGGGCAACGGCAAATATCTCTTCGAAGCGGAAAACATCAGTTGCGACATTCTGGAATGACGACTATGGCTACAGCAGATAAAAGACCGGTCGATATCATCATCGATACCGACGCCGCCAATGAAACGGACGATCAGTTCGCCATCAGTTATGCCCTGCTGGCGCCGGAACGGCTCAACGTGCTGGCTGTTTACGCGGCGCCGTTCCTGCACTGCCGGGTCAATTCGCCGGCCGAGGGCATGTTCAACAGCTACTGGGAAATCCGCCGGATCCTCCATTTCTTCCCGGCAATGAAGGTGCCGGTTTTCTACGGAGCGACCGATTTTCTGGACAACCGTTCTTCGGAGCCGACCCAGGCGACCAGCCATCTGATCGAACTGGCCCGGCAGCATACGCCGGAACAACCGCTCCATATCGTGGCGATCGCCGCGCTGACCAATATCGCGGCGGCGCTGCTGCTGGCGCCGGACATCGCCGACCGTCTCTGCGTCAGTTGGCTGGGCAGCCATTCCTATCGCCAGCCGCCGGCCGAATTCAACCTGGAACAGGATTTGCTGGCCTCGACGGTCGTCTTCAACGCCGATGTGCCGCTGCGTCTGTTCCCCTGCCTGGGAGTGGCGCAGAATTTGACATTATGCCTCGACCGGGCGACGGCGTTGCTGCGCGATACCGGAGAATTGGGAGAATTCCTGCTGAATCGCTACCGGCGCCAATATACCTTTTCGTTCGGTTATCTGCCGCCGGAAGGGAAAATGCTGTCGATCTGGGATCTGGCCCCCTTCGCCGCTTTGATGGATGAAACTTTCGCCGAACTCGCCGTGGAAAACCACCGTCACATCCAGCGGGAACCGCTGGCCTGGCGCGAAGCCCCTTCCCGGCGGCAGGATCTGGTTTGTCAAAAACTGGCGGTGGAAGCCATCTTCGAGCATTTCAGGGCCTGTCTGGAACGTCACCACCGCAGTTGCCCGGTGGCGCAATCCTGCAATTTCTAAAGAGCTTCATCCGCAACCGCAGCACGCCGGATTGCGGCTCACCGCTTCCGGAACGGCATTGATCAGGACCTCGGCCTTTTCCGCTCCGGCAAGCTGGAGCACAACAAATCGAAATCCTCGAACCTCCTTTCCCGGAAAGTCCCGGCAGCGGCCAACGGAAGGTCCGGACAGACGCCGCATTCAACCAGCCGCCGATTTGGCCGTCAATGATTGCCTAACCTGAATGTTGCATGAAACTTTCGAATCGTCGAGAAATGTTCAGAAGATTCGGAAGTTTTTATTTTCAGAGTCGGATATTGTCGTTTTTTTGCAAATTGAGCATATTCCCCCTTTCCCCCGTTGTTGTTCGGCGAGCCGGGGACAGCTCTCCAAGGTTTTATTCCCAAGCGATGATTTTCGCAGCGATCAAGCGGAGGAGTTCCTGATTTGGACAAGCACTTGAAAGAGCAACATAAATTTTTCTGGTATTCCGCCGAATAATGGCACCGATTTTCACCAGGTATAAGCGAATGCTGCCGCAGGTAGCCTCGGCAAATTGAGTTCCTGTCAACAACAATGCCCGAAACCGTTCCATGAGAATATAAGCCAAACTTGAAAGCAGAAGCCGGAATTGATTTGCCGCAAAGTCATGGCAGCTCGTCCGATCAGCGAAAAGATCCAGCTGCTGTTCCTTGATCCTGTTTTCCATCTCACCTCGGGCGCAATAGACTTTTTCATAAAGATATTGTCCATCATCATCAAGATTGGTGACGATAAAACGATTATTCGGTCCGGGGGAGTTGAATTCCGCTTTGGCAATCACCCGGCGCGGGTATTTCCAAGTTCCTGCCGCATATTCGAACTGAGTAAACAGTTTTGCTTTTTCATGTGTTTCGTTGTAAAGTGCTTCCGCTTTCACTTGAAGATCTTTTGATAATTCCAGCAAACGTGGATTTTTCGCCAATCCGACAATATATTTGACCTCATTTTTATCACACCAGTTCAGCATTTTCTGCCGACAAAAGCCACTGTCTCCCCGGAAAATAATCTTAACCTTCGGCCATTTCTGCCGAAAGCGCTTTACCAGTAGCGAGAGAATCGCCCAAGCATGCTTGGCCGCATCAATTTTTGATGGACGCAAATAAGCCACAAGCAATTGATCCCCGCAGAAAACATACAACGGCAAAAAGCAATAGTGGTCATAATAGCCATGAAAAAAGCGATTTTCCTGCATCCCGTAAGTGAGGTCATCGGTAGCATCGAAATCAAGAATCAATTCTCGAGGCGGCGTGGAAAAACTTTCGATAAAGAATTCGACAAACAATCGGCTCAAATCTACGCAAGCACGACGATCGATTCCATTTTCGAATCGACATAAAGTGCTTGGAGTGGCGAGTTGACGATCACGACCGACAACAGTTTGAATCAGCGGATCAGTTCGCAATTCATGATGGTCATTGAGATCTTCATGGCCGGCAACCAAACCAAAAACTCGTTGACGAAGCATGCTCAGATAGGAATGTTCAACTTTTCCGGGCTGTCGAATATCAAAAGAATCCAGCAGGTTACCGGCGCGCCGGGTCAAACCGAGTTTGCGGTCGAATTCTTTCACAAAAAGCAACCCGCCGTCACTGCTGATATCTCCACCGGCGAAATTGAATTCAATTTTTCTGCTTTTCGGACCTTGAAAGACCGGAATCGAAACATTACATTTTGTCATTGGCAGACCTCGGCGTTATATTGTGATGTAAGATATTACAATATAATACGTTAGTCGAGAATCTGCCTCTTTGTTTTTGAAAATTTACGCAATATTCAGGCTAAAAAAAAAGAGGTGTTCATTTCCCGGCTCGGCATCCTCTACCCGGCAGACGAAGCGGACGAGGAATCCATACCGCTGCGGGAACAATCGGCTGAATCCGGTGAAGGCCGCTGGCCGGGCGGGAAACGGAAAACCCGGACCGGGGCTATCGCAACGTTCAGGCATGAAACCGCCTCAGCTTGCGAAACGAACGCCGCCAGGAAGCAAGTTCCCGCCGGGTGGTGATCAGTCCAAAGACCGCGCATAAACCGGCCGGCACCAGCAGGAAGACATACCGTCCCCAGCAATGGAGCAGAACCGCTCCGGCAACGGCGCCGAAAATGAAACAGACGATCACCCCGTAATAATGCAGCGCTTTGCGCCATTCCCCCGGATCCCGGCCGACCCAACCGAGAAACAACGCTTCCGTCCCACTGCGGAGATTGCCGGTACACATCGTCGAGGCGAACGGCAAACCGCGCACCCGCCGGAAAGTCTGCACCTGCAGCGCACAGACAAAGGAGATCAACGCATTGACGATGAAGTCGAACTCACCGTATGGAACGAAACAGACCGGAGCCAGGCACAGCAGTTCCAGCAGGATCACGCATTGGTGCCAGGTGATTTTCCGGAAAGCCGGCAGCTTGCGGTGGACGATTTCGGCGATAAAAATTCCCAGCGCGTAGAAGAAGATGGCGAACAGGTATTTTACGCTCTGTCGCCACTCCAGATGAGCCAGGTGAAAACCGCAAAGCACCATATTGCCGGTCACCGCATTGGCAAATACCTTTCCCCGGTAAAGGTAGGTGTAAATATCCAGAAAGCCGCCGATGATGCTCAGGACACAAGCCGCCGTCAGGCGTTCCGCATTTGCCGATGTGTTGTTCATGCTGCCGATTTTCTTTTGTAAACCGATATAAAATACACCGCCGGGAGAATTTGTACAAGTCCCGATCCGAAACGCATGCCACAGTTGCCAAAAAACCGCCAAACCGACTTGAAAAAACCGGCGGGAATGGTATGGTAACAATGTATATCGAGCAGCGCCAAGCGTAAGTCCAGATTGGATTTGCGCTTTTTGTTTTTTATGCGAAGCGTGTTGCCTTCCGGCGTAAGTCCAGCGGAGCGGCGCACGTTTTTTTTAACGGCATGAAAACGAAAGGATCTGAAAATGGATGGCAATACCGCCGCCTCTCTAGACAAGCCGGGCATCTGGACGCCGACTTTCATCAACATCATCTTCATCTCGCTGGCCGTAACCGGTTCGGTCGACGCCCTCCAGGCCGCGCTGCCGGTTTACATGGAACAATTGGGCCGCTCCCCGCTGCTCGGCGGTTTGACGGTCACCGTTTTCACCCTGGCCGCCATCGTGCCGTCCCTGATTGCCGGACGGCTCGCCGATGCAGTCGGCTGCCGGCAAGTGATGATTGCCGGGGCGGCGTTGTTTGCCTTCGGCATGCTGCTGCCGCTCCTATTATGAAAAAGTCAAGAGACTGACTCTTTCTTTGTTTGTATTTTTCCTGTTATTTGTTGTTATTTGCGAAACTCCGCCTCAAAGGGCAGAGGACTTCCATCTGTAAATATTTTTACAGTCTTCCAATTAAAGATTATCTTCTGGTTGCGGTTCGGGCAAAAATCGGACACTATTATTGACGACAACTCTTGAATGAATTCAAGGTTTCGCATTTTGCTGTTCCACTCTGAAATAGCACTCGCAAACTGTTTTACATGATCCCCTCGGATCAAGGAGCAAACGAACGACGTGCTAAAAAGAACCGAATTTCACAGTCACAGCAAACAGAATCTCCGAAACTACTTAAATCTTATTCACTTGCGGATACCATGTAATCACGTTCCTGGAGCCACACGGCCCGAAGCGCATAGAGCAATTTCTTGCCGATGATCGAAATAGCCCGTTGTGGACTGGCCCCCTTATGAAGCAAGGCTCCATATCTGGCCCGAATCTCCAGATTGTACGACACCGACCTCCACGCCGACTGGATCAGGATGGCATGCAGTTGCTTTTTCTTGCGATTCCCGGCGGATTTGACGGCCTCGTGTTCGCCGCTGCCGACCAACCTCGGTGCGAATCCCACATACGAGCTCAGCGAATCCTTGTCTTCAAAGCGCAGCAAGTCCCACAATTCGGCCTGAAGCATCACCGCCGTATGAAACCCGACGCCAGGTATACTCTGTAGATGCTTCTGTACTTTGTCGCGCTTCAAACGCTTCAGACACCGCCGTTCATCGCGGATCACATGCAGTTTCTCTTCTCTGAGAAAACGCAGTTCCCGCAACATGCTCTGCAAGGCATAATCGTAACGCTTTGCCGCGTCCGCATACATCATTTTCAAAGAACTTCCAGACCAACTTCCAAACTTCAACCCCATGAAATTCAGGTGTCCTTTGATCCGGTTTTTGACCCTGGTTATATTGCCGGTCAGTTTCGTTTCACGTCTGACCAGGTTTCTCAATTCCAAATTATCTTCAGGCGGAATATAGATCCCTTCCAATGTCCGGTTCTCCAGTTCCCGCGCCAATTTTCGGCTGTCCACCGCATCGTTCTTGCGGTCGCGCTCCTTGCCGCTGGTCGGCACGTCCGCCGGGTTGATTACGATATTCTCAATCCCGAGCTCACACAATCGCCGGTGCGCCCAGAATCCGCTGAATCCTGCCTCGTAAACGCTCCGGTACTCGGCGCCCGGATAGTTCATCTTCAGATACTTCGCCAACATCTCAGGGCTCGGATTCATGCTGAACTTGTCCAGTTCACGGTGGCAATGCCGCAAATTCACCACCCAACTTTCCTTGTGCACATCAATTCCGACAAATATCACTTGACCTTCGAACGATACCGTGCTACATTTTCTCATGGCTGATGTCTCCCATGATAAATTTCCACTTCGATGTCGAGAAAAACTCAATTTTTTACGAGCTTGAATTGAGTAAAATTCTCAAACATCCAATTGTTTTTTAATGTTCTATACACGATATCGAGGAATTTGCGAGCCAAGGCGATATTGGCTTTCGCACCTCCCCGCCGACTTTTTACCGATTCATGAAAGGCATTGAGATACGGGCTGTAGCGTTTGGCGATCAAAGCGCATTGCACCAAAGCGGTTCTGGCGATCTTGCTGCCGCTCTTCGTGATTCTTCCGTGGCAAACCGTGTCATTTGAATTGCTCACTCTGGGGACGATTCCGATATAAGCGGCCAACTGCTTTGCCGATCGGAAATCAGCGATATTGCCGATGGTTGCCAACAGGATCGCCGCACCTTTCGAGCCGATTCCCTTGATGGATTTCAGGTTGTCGAAGCCGTCCATCTTGCTGCCGTGATCCTCAATCGCCTTATCCAGTTTTTCAATGCTTTTGTTCAGACTGCGAATCTGTTCGACAACCACCAGCATTTCCGTGTCGGTGATCGGGTCGAAGTGATAACTCAATGCTTTCAAAAGCCCTTTCTCCGTGGACAGTTCTTCCCGTTTCAGCACGATGAAGTTAGCTGCTAACAGATTGTTGACTTTGTTTTTCAATACGGTACGCAACTGAACCAGTTTTTCCCTGGTCTGCGTCAGACTTGAAATTTTCGCCTGCAAATCGTCTTTCACTCTTACCTCCGGAAGCATATCCTTTTCCAGGAACTCCGCCAACACTTTTGCGTCATGTTTGTCCGTCTTTTTGGTGGACATGCTGATGACTTTGAACTGTGATGGATTCACCACCACCAGTCGCCCGACATGAGCTTTCAGCGAGCTGCAAAACATGAACGTATTTCCGGTCGCCTCCACCGCCATCGCCGTGTTCGGACCGAGCATTGCGGCAAAGCCCTTCAGTTCGGTAATCTCACACTTGCCGATTTTCCGTTCTTCCCCATTTACCCGGATGCAATAAGTAAAATTGTTCCGGTGCAAATCCACTCCAACAAAACTTGTCATCATTCTCTGCCTCCATTCGTTTTTCACGAATCGAAGCGGAACTGCTGTCACGGCCTCACCATCCTCCCATACAGAGTAGTCGATTAATCAGTCGCTCTCTACGGTGGCGCTCTGGTTTACAGATCTGACTAATCTCCTTTCCGGGGTCGTCATCGTTTCTGATGCGCCTCATTGAAACATTCAGTCTGCAACCTGTCCGCTTCCAAACGTGTAAGTTAATCGCCATAAATTACACGCAGAAAGCTGATTCCGCGAACGTCAGTTATTTATCATACCATCTCCTTTTGTGATGTTTTAACTGTCTGCATGACTCTGTCCGTCAGAGCCGATGTCTTATTTTACAGTATCACATCTTTGAGAATCAGCCTCTTTCATTTCATAACCGCTACCTCATTCCTTTTTACCATAGCAACTGTTTTTGCGACCGGAAACCGACCCGGGCCGCCTCCTGCCGGCCGGCCGTTCCGGCAGCCGGACCGGGGCGCCGGGCATTCTGGGCCGGCTTCATCGAAAAGCGGGCCATCCTGCCGGCGTTGATGATTCTGATCTTCTGCACCGGCATCTGCGGCGTAATCGTTTTCGCCGGCTTGTACGCCCTTCAACTGGGCTTCGGCAACGCCGGTCCATTTTTCATTGCCGCCGCGGCGGCGATGCTCGCGGTCCGCTTCGGCTCCGGTCTGTTCATGGACAAATATCAGCCGCTGACGATCCTGCTGCCTTCCCTGCTGCTGACCATCGCCGCTTTTCTGCTGCTGGCCTTCACGTCGAATCGCCTGCTCTTTTATGGCGCCGGCATTCCGCTCGGCCTCGGCTTCGGGGTGGTGATGCCGCTGCTTTCCGCGCTGGCCGTCAAGCGGACACCGAAACGGCGCTGGGGCGCAGCCAACGCCACCTTTTATCTGTGCGTGAACCTGGGCTTCGGCACCGGTTCATTTTTCGGCGGGCTCGCCATCGACGCCGCGGGATTCCGGAATGCTTTCCTGCTGGGGATTCTGACCGCCGTCATTCCCGGCCTTCTCGGTCTGGTTTACCTGCGACGGAAACGCAAGATAAAACCACGCCGAAACGGGGCATAGCCCTCCCAGCCGGTCACGTTCATTTTGTTTCCCCAGGAAATGATAACGACTAGCGTATTTATAGAAAAAAACCTGCATATGGCGCAAGTTATCTTGACCCTCAAAACAATAAGGGATATAATATGATGGTCACAATTTTTAACATTTGCACATGAAAAGGTTTTCAGCATGACCAGCGATAAAAATTCAGTGCCGTCATTCGATCAGATGATCAAACCGACCCTGGAGGCGTTAAAAGAGCTGGGCGGGGTGGCGAAAAATGATTCCATTGATCAAAAAGTCATTGAAATAATGAATCTTCCCGAAGATATTGTGACAATTCCGCATAAAAACGGCAATTGCGCCGAAGTTTCCTATCGGATTGGCTGGGCCAGGACTTACCTGAAAAAGTACGGCTTGCTTTCCAATCCTTCGCGCGGCAGGTGGGAACTGACCGAACAATTTGACGACAATATTGAATACGACGAGATTCCGGAAATTTTAAACTCTCTGGCGACCTCCTGAACAAGAAACGCCCGTTGAAAAACTTGTCCGTCCCAAGCGGCCGCCGGCCGTCCTCACCTCTTTTGACGGCACAGCCCGGTCGGGAACGGCCCATTTCGACCAGTCCGCCCCCAACGCGTCCGATCATGCCGCCGCAATAATAAAGGCGGCTCCCCGAACGGGAAACCGCCTTTTGAAGCAATCGTCCGAGACGATCTCGGTCAATTCAACATCGAGATCGCCTTCAACAGTGCGCCGGCCGCCACCGCGGAACCGATCACGCCAGCCACATTCGGACCCATCGCATGCATCAACAGGAAGTTGTGCGGATCGGATTCCAGACCGACCTTGTTGGCGACCCGCGCCGCCATCGGCACCGCCGATACGCCGGCCGCGCCGATCAACGGATTGATCTCTTCCTTGGTGAAGCGATTCATGATCTTGCCGAAAATCACACCGGCGCCGGTACCGACCGAGAACGCGATCGCTCCCAGAATCAGAATACCGATCGTCTGAACGCTGAGGAACTGATCGGCGGACAACTTGGAGCCAACCGACAGACCGAGGAAAATGGTGACGATGTTGCACAGCGCATTCTGCGCGGTCTGGTTCAAACGTTCGACGACGCCGCACTCGCGCATCAGATTGCCGAACATCAGCATCCCGATCAGCGGCGCCGCATCCGGCAGGATGAAGGCGCACATCAGCGTGATCAACAGCGGGAAGCAGATTTTTTCCACTTTGGAAACCGGGCGCAACTGTTTCATACGCACTTTCCGGTCATGTTCGGTAGTCAGCAATTTCATGATCGGCGGCTGGATGATCGGCACCAGAGCCATGTAGGAATAGGCCGCTACCGCGATCGGACCGAGCAGCTGAGGCGCCAGTTTGCTGGTCAGATAAATCGCCGTCGGGCCGTCCGCGCCGCCGATGATACCGATACTGGCGGCATCCGGCAACGTGAAGTTGATCGCCAGACCGGTCGCATTGCCGAGCAGCGTCAGGCACAAGGCGCCGAGCAGCGCAGTAAAGATACCGAACTGGGCGGCCGCCCCGAGCAGAGCCGTCTTCGGATTGGCAATCAACGGACCGAAATCGGTCATCGCCCCGACGCCCATGAAGATCAGCAACGGAAACAATCCGGTTTCCAGGCCGGCACTGTAGAGAATGCCGAGAATGCCGTCCGGCCCGGCAATGCCGGCTACCGGAATGTTGGCCAGAATGGCGCCGAAGCCAATCGGCAGCAGCAGCAGCGGTTCAAATTCCTTGACGATCGCCAGATAGAGCAATACCAGCGCCACCAGCATCATCAGGATACGGCCGAGCCCCAGCATCCAGGTCTGGCCGGGACTGGACGAAGTCTGACGAATGACGTCGTAAACGCCGGTACTTTCCCACAGGCCGTTGAAAATATTGCCCCACGCCGGCAGACCACCCTCATCGCCGCCGGTATGCACCTGGGACAGCGAATCGTGGATGATCGGTTTTTCCTTCATGATGAACAACACATCGCCGGGCTGGACCTTCGCGGCGGTTTCCACCCCCTCGCCCAGCCGGACTATCTCGCCGGACAGGGCGATTTTGGTCTTCGCCTTGCTGCGATTCGGCACATCCAGAATCAACGCTTCACGGCCGGTCATCACCTTCTGCTTCGGCTGAACGCTCAAAGAGTAGATGATCGCCGGTTTATCCCAGCAATAGACCAGAGCGTAATTGCCGTCCGGCAGTTGCTGCCAACTGTAAATGCCATCGTTGTATACTTCCGCAGCACCGGGCTGCAGGTATCCTGCCTGTCGGGCCAGCTGCGACAGTTCCGGCGCATCGGCCCGAAGGCCGACCCAACCGAACACCGCCAGCAGCAGCAGGGTTATTTTGACAAACCGCATGGATTATTTCTCCTCGATAACGGCCAGCACTTCACCGGAGGCGATCACCTGACCGGTCGACACCAGAATATCGGCCACCCGGCCGCCCTTTTCCGTCGCCACCGGCGTTTCCATCTTCATCGCTTCGATGATGGCGATGGTGTCGCCGGCGTTGACTTCCTCCCCGACTTCCACGACCGTCTTGACCACCGTGCCCGGCAGCGGCGAAGCGACGTCGAACATCGCACCGCCGCCGGCAGCCGGAGCAGCGGCAGCGGCCGGCGCGGCGGCAACCGGAGCAGCCGTGGCGGCACCGCCCGGCGCGACATGGACGTTGAAGCTCTTGCCGTCGACCGTCACCGTATAATCGGCCGGCGCGGCCGCGGCCGCTTTCGCCGGAGCGGCAGCCGGCGCGGCCTTCTTGGCCTCGTCTTCCTTGTAACGGATTCCCATCGGCTTATTGCCCTTGAGGAATTCGATCCCTTTGTCGCCGCAGGTGGCGGTGATGAAGATATTTTCATCGGTCACCGGCAATTTGGCCGCTTCCAGCTTCGCGGTGGCAGCTTTGATGCCGAGGTTCGGATTGCGGTCGTTGATGTCGTGCACGTCTTCGGTGGTCGGTTCCAGACCGAGCTGTTCGGAGGCGATTTTGACGATTTCCGGGTCCGGCGTGGCCGGCGTCTTGCCGAAATAACCGAGCACCATCTTGCCGTATCCCTCGGTAATTTTCTTCCAGTTGCCCTGCATCGCATTGGCAAACGCCTGCTGGAAATAGAACTGCGACACCGGCGTCACCGAGGTGCCGAAACCGCCCTTGGCGACCACTTCGCGCATCGCGGCAATCGCGTCGTCATATTTGTCGAGACAATTGTTGTCGCGCATCATCTGGGTGTTGGCCGTCAGCGCACCGCCCGGCATCGGGCTGAAGATGATCTTCGGGCTGACCTGCATCGATTCCGGCGGCATGAAGTATTTGCTGAGGCACTCTTCAAAGACTTTTTCGGCCTTCATGATCTTCTCCGGATCGATGTCCATCTGGTAATCCGTGCCGCGCAACCGGTGCCACATCACCAGGATATCGGCCTGACAGGTGCCGCCGGACAACGGACTCATCGCCAGGTCGATGATATCGGCGCCGGCTTCAATCGCCGCCATATTGCAGGAAACGGCGCCGCCGGCGGTGTCATGGGTGTGGTACTGAATGATCGTGCCTTCCGGCAACAGCTTGCGCGCTTCCTTGATCGTATCGTAAACGGTTTTCGGCGTCGAAGTGCCGGAGGCATCCTTGAAGGCGACGCTGTCGAACGGCACGCCGTCCTTGAGGATCGCTTTGAGGATATCGGCGTAAAACGCCGGCGTATGGGCATAGCCGTTATCGAGGCCCGGCGGCAATCCCATCATCGTCACGGTGACCTGATGCTTCAAACCGGCGCTGGCGATACAGCGGCCGGAGTAGGCCAGGTTGCGGACGTCGTTGAGCGCGTCAAAGTTGCGGATCGTGCTGACGCCGTGCTTTTTGAACATTTTCGCATGCAGATCGATGATATCGCGGCACTGCGACACCAAACCGACGACGTTGGCGCCGCGGGAAAGCGTCTGCAGATTGACATTCGGACCAACCACCTTGCGGCATTTGTCCATCATGTCGAAAGCGTCTTCCTGGCAATAGAAATACAAGCTCTGAAAACGGGCACCGCCGCCGATTTCGAAATTATCGATGCCGGCCGCCACCGCCGCTTCCAGCGCGGGCAGAAAATCTTCGGTTTTAACCCGGGCGCCGAGACAGGACTGAAAGCCGTCGCGGAACGAAGTGTCCATAAAAGAAATTTTTTTCATTTAGCCGTTTCCTTTTGACTATTTTATACTTGAAAGAATTGCTCAAAAAAGTTTACTGGTGATCCTGCCGATAAGCGTGCACCGCGGCGATGGCGGC
Organism: Victivallis sp. Marseille-Q1083; assembly: GCF_903645315.1. Lineage (NCBI taxonomy): Bacteria > Pseudomonadati > Lentisphaerota > Lentisphaeria > Victivallales > Victivallaceae > Victivallis > Victivallis sp. Marseille-Q1083. Next base: position 2,420,220 of record NZ_CAHJXL010000001.1, on the reverse strand, counting down.
GACCGCGCGCTGCTGGTCGGCTCCGCCGTCGGCCTTGGCGGCCGGTTTCGGCTTGCGCTTCGGCGGCGGCGGCGGTTCGAGCATGCCGGCAAACGGTTTCAACAGCCTGGACTGGACGTTCATGAATACGATCATCAGCGCAAGGAAGATATAAACCATCCCCATGCCGAGTACCATCAACTTCAAGCCGTCAATGATGAGTGTCATTCGTTTTTCCTCTTGATTTGGGTTCTATCACTAATCGATCAATAAACTATACAAATTTCTCCGTCTTCCCCTCGCAGCGGCCGAGCCGGCCGAAATCGATCGAATCGCGATCGATATGGACATCGCCGGAATGAATTCGCTTGATGGCGCCGTTCACTTCCAGCAGCAATTCGCCGCTCGCCGCCAAATCCGCCACCCGGCCGGAAAGGCGTCCCGCCCCGGTAATCACGCTGATCGTCTGACCGATCAGCCGGTTCGCTTTTTTCCAGTCCAGGAATATTTCGTCAACGGAATTTGAATATATAATATAGCGCCGTTTCAAAGAGAAAGCTAATTTTTCGATAACTTTTTTCAAATTAATTTCCTGCCCGGATTCGGCCAGAATCGAGGTTGCCGGCTGGTCGATGGCGGCCAGCTCTTCCGGCGTCATATTGACGTTGATCCCCATCCCGGCGACGATCTGCATACACCGGCCGCCCTCCGCCGGCCGGCTTTCACAAAGAATGCCGCAGATTTTACAATCCCGGCAGTAAACGTCATTCGGCCATTTGATGAAAAATCCGGCGGCCGGCACGAAGCTCTCCAGCGTATCCAGCACGGCCAAACCGGCGGTCGCCGTCGCAAAAAACGGCTGAGGACACCGCTTCATCACATAGGAAGCATAGATGTTGCGATTTTCCGGCGACTGCCAAACCCGGCCGACCCGGCCGCGGCCGGCGGTCTGCCGGGCCGCCACCACCAGCGTACCGTCCGCCAGTTCGTTCAAATGATCTTTCGCATAGGTGTTGGTCGAGTCGACTTCGTCAAGAAAAACAATCGGTCCGAGCATGTGCCATCCTTTGCCGTCAGTTGGGGGCATTCCGGTTAATTTACCGGCGAAATCGTCATTTTACAAGTTTTCCGCGCCATATAATTTTCAAACATCCGGCCGGATTCTCCGGCAGTTGGCCTGGCAGCCGGGCCGCCCGGCTTCATACCGGAGCGGTTCCCGCAGCAACCGGGTGCGACAGCGGAAAGTTTCAACAGCTACAGGCGATTCCGCCAGACGAGGAGCGGCGCGCCAAACCGGTCAAGCAACTTGAGGTTCCGCCATATACGTCGCGTGCGGTTTTTGGGCTTAAAACAGCTCGCGCCGCGAAGCCATCTGCAGGGCAACGCGGCGCGCGCATCGGTTTTTTCTTATGCCACGTTGGCGGCATAGGCGCGCAGCAGCGCATCGCCGTAACGTTCAAAATATTCGCCGTCCATATAAACGGCGAAGGTGGTGAAGTGCCGGATGCCCAGTCTGCGGTAGGCGTCCAGGTCGCGGGCAATCAACTCCGGGGTGCACACCGGGACGACCGCCGGTTTCCGCCATCGGCTGAAGTAGGAACTGTCCAGCCAATATTCCAGGACCTGCGTCCGGCGGGGGTCGAAGAGACGCAGCAGCTTTTTCAATTGCCGCATGAAATAACGGTTGACGGCGCAGGCCGGATCGTCGATCGTGTGCCGGTAACAGCGCGTGATCGGCGCGAATTCGAGAAACACGTTGGCGGCCGGTTTCCGGGAGAATTCATAAGTGCTCTGATTGTAGGCGAGGTAGGCGGCCTCGGCCGCCGGATCCTGTTCGGCCAATGCCTCGGCAAGCAGATTCACCGATTGCAATCCCTGGTCGGCATCGCCATAGCGGCCGCAGGCGTCGCAGTGGCACCAGCCGTTGATCCCGTCCGCGCCCCACAGATAATGCCGGTGCGTGGAAGGCGCAAGCAGCATTCCAAGCTGCCGGACATTCCGCCGGAGCACCTCCCGGACTCCGGGGTTGGAAATACACCAGTTGCCGTGCGGCATCCGCTGCTGGGTCAGCTTATTCACCGGAAAATAATCCGGATGTTCGGCAAAGAGCGCTCGCGGCAGCAGCGAACACGCCGAATGCAATTCATATTCGACTTGAATTCCATATCGGCCAATCGACTGCCGAAACGCCTGCTGCGCCGTCCGGCCCAGCAGGGCCAGCACCTCCTGTTCCTCTTCGCCGCCGCCGGCGTGAAGTCCCAGCGTGTTGAGGCCGTTCTCGCGGAGCTTCCCGCCCCAATCGCACCCGTGCAAATCTTCTGGAGTAATCACCACTCCGCATTTATGCTTCGCCATGTTGTGTTTTGTTCCTTCCTTGAGGCAGTCCGGACTGCCCGTCATTCCAAATCATATACTTCCACCGAATGAAACCGGATCGGCCCGTCGCTTTCGGTCTGGCGCCATACTCCGAACAATACCCTCATATAAACGGCGCCCGGGGGCGGGAATACCAGTTCCAGCCCTTCCCGGACTCCCGCCGTGTCGGGCAGGCCAAACAGGACGGAACGGTTGTAATCGCTCCGGATGAACCGGCGGTCCGCATCCATCCAGTTGATCAGCGCCGCCGGTTCACCCGCCGCGGCGCGGTCGTCCGCCCGGAGCCGCAACACGTACAAATGCCCTTCGCTCACCGGAACCGCCTGTTCCAGCAATCCCCAGCCCGTATGCGTCCAGACCACGCCACCCGCTTCGGCATCCACCCTGCAGCTTCCCCGGGAAATGGCCTCATCTTCCCAGTAACTCCACTCCGGAACCGGTTCGACCGCGGTCGCCGGACGGGTGAAATCGCCGTTGCGGACCAGGTTGCGGCAGGCTCGGGCGGCGATGTACTCGGCAATCGCTTCCGGATCGCGTTTGGCGATCCGCACGGCCCGGGTAATTCCCGGCGCCCGATTCTCCCAGAAATCGCCGGTCCCGTGATTCTGCACATGCAGCGCCATCGACCCGTGATAGGGGAAATCCCACCAGCGGAACTGTTCTCCCCAGCTCCAGACGTAACGGTCGGTGGAATCCAGCGCCCACAGCAGCGTGTTGCGGAAAAGCGTTACCCGGTCGGACGCCTCCGGTTTCAGATGCCAGTAATCTCCCGGGCGATTGGTGAAAAACGCATCCAGATAAATGCCCGGCCCCAGATGGGTCTGGGCCCGGAATTTATTCCGGTTCTCCGGAGCGACAAGCGAAACGAACCGGGTGGAGAAATCGCAGTGCATCCGGTGAAACTGCTCCGGCGAACAGGCCTGATAGCTTTGATCCTCGTGTCCGTCGATAAAAACCGCTTCCGGCGGCAGGACATCGTAAACGCCGTTCAGAAACGGCACCAGCAATCCCGGATAACCGTAAAGCGCCTCAAGGGCGTCGCCGGCGCTGCGCCGGCCGGCCGGGAGATTATAACTCCAGCCGTAGTAAAAGAAGAGCGTGATCGCCGGGTAGGCGCCGAATACCGCTTCTCCCCACTGACGTCCGCGACGGCGCACCTGCTCCACCGTTTCTTCGTAGGAATGGTTGCCGCCGGGAGCGAAACGGAACATCGGTTCCTGGTAGATTTCCGGATCGACGACCAGCCCTTTCATTCCGGTTTCGCTGGCGATTCGCGCCATCAATCCGAAATTGGCGCAGGCCGCCTCCCAGGCCGCGTCGTCGAACCAGTCCCGGATGCCGGGCTGAAACCCGGTATCGAGGAAATTATCGGTGAATTGCCGGAACTCGGTCGCCTTCAAATCGGCAACCGCCGATTCAAACCATTCGTACCGCCACCGGATTCCGGAAAGAATCCGGAACGGTTCGCAGATTACTTTTTCGCCCTGATATTCCCCCTCCGCTTCCAGACGGATCCGGATTCCGTCGTAAGGCGCCCGGCGTTCCATTTCCCGGATGTTTTCCCGGACGTACGCCGGAGTCGGGGTGGTCCAGGAGCATTCGATGAACTTCTTTTCCGGCACCGGAATCCCGGCCGGAAAAGCAACATTGGCCAGGGCCGCCAGACAGCCCGCCACGGCAAGAGACCGCATCATTGCGCCATCCTCCCTTTACCAGGTCCATAATGAACCATCGGCGCCGGTGCGGGGAAGCCAGTGCGGATCGTACTCCATCAACGCCGGTACCGGCAGCGCTTCGGCATGGCCGTCGAGCAGCACGGCATTGACCGCATGCCTGTGCCGGGCGCTGGTCATATAATAGCCGTCGGCGGTAAAATCAACCGGATAAACTCCATAGCCGAAGCCGACCAAAATACTGGTATCGCTGGCCACCCCGGAATCGATTCCGCTCTGCGCCGCATCGGCATACCATAATGTCCGCGTCGCCCAGTCGGTAAATTCGATGAACCGGTGCGTCTGGCTCCAGCCCGTTCCCCGGCTATTGTGGCCGATCGAGTTGGCGTTGACGCCGTAACTGGCCCCCTCTTTCGGATACCGGGTGAGCTCGGCTTTTAAATCCGCTCCATGTCTTGCCGAGGGACAGACCATCGCTTTCCAGTCGCCGACATACCCCATTTCCTGAAACGCCTGCAGCCAACTGCGGTTGACCGGAGTTTCGATCAACGTCATCGGCAGCAGCCAGTCATCGTTGTCATTCACGTACATCGTCCCGCCCAGTCCGATCTGCTTCAGGTTGGCGAGACACTGGATGCCCATCGCCGCCGCCCGCGCCTTTGACAATGCGGGCAGCAGCATGCTGGCGAGAATGGCGATAATCGCGATCACAACCAGCAACTCTATCAGTGTGAAAGTTTTACTCAAACAACGCATTTCAGTTTCTCCTTTCCGTAATCCATTGAAATTTTCGCGAAGTCCGGATCCGTTTTCCTATCGTATAATTATACTACAAATACTCCTGCAATGAAATGGCCGAATCATGCAAAAAATGGACGATGATTGCAAAGATATCCGGAAGCGTGGAATTTCCCGGTCAATTGCATTACATTATCGTGCACCAATAGAACGGAAAGGGAAAAAGAATGGCTTACCGGCAGCGCTTTGAACCGAACGGCGAGGATTGTGTATTTTTCCTGCCGTCGGAACAGGATGAGAATCTGGCGATACAGTTATGCGGCATTTCCTATTGTCCGCCCGGCTACCGGATCGGTTTCGACGAATTTCCCAACCCGGCTTACACCTTCGAATACATCGTTTCCGGAAGCGGTTTCTACCAGATTAACGGACATTCGTTCCGGCCGTCGGCCGGAGACGCTTATATCGTTCCGCGGGGACACCGGCGCCATTATTGGACCGCGCCCGCCGATCCGTGGACCAAAATCTGGTTCAATGTTTCGGGCGAGCTGGTGGAAAATCTGATGGCAATGTACCATCTGGAAGGGGTCTATTTCCTGCCGCAATGCTTTCTGGAGCAGGCCTTCCGGAATTCGTGGGAACTGGTCACCGGCCACCTGGCTGATGCACGTTACGGCGGCTGGCTGGCCATCTGCACGCTGCTGTACCACATCGGCAATCACATCCGCTCGGCGGCCGAGCCGTTCAACCCGGAAGCGGCGGCGTTGAAAAAGTATCTGGAACAGAACTTCAACCGCAACTTCGATCTGGCGCTGTTGTGCCGGCTGATCCACCGTTCGCCTTCCCAGGTTTTTCGGATTTTCAAGCGGGCCTGGGGCGTATCACCGCTTGAATACCATACCGAGCACCGGCTGAAAATGGCCCGGTCACTGCTGCACAACACGCCGCAAAGCGTCAAGGAAATCGCAGCGGCGCTCGGTTTTCCGGATCAATATTATTTTTCGCGAATCTTCAAGCGGCACACCGGAGTTTCGCCACGCAACTACCGGCTCCGCGGCAGCAACTGAATGAAAAAAACTCAGGCCAATGCCGACCGTAACGCCCGAAAGAAAAACGGCTTATGCGTCTCCCACCTTTCCCGGCGTCAATAGCCGCCGGGCGCCGAGGTCACCTTCCCGCCGACCCGTTGAATTTTTTCAACGATATTCTCATAACCGCGGAAAATGATTTCACTGGAATTGATGACGCTCTGGCCCGAGGCGCACATCGCCGCAATCAGCAATGCCATGCCGGCCCGGATATCCGGGCTGGAAAGCACCGTCCCGCGCAAATTGACCGGCCCGGTAATCACCGCCCGATGCGGGTCGCAGACGATCGCGTTGGCCCCCATGCTGATCAAGCGGTCAACGAAATAAATCCGGCTCTCGAACATTTTCTCGAAGAACATCACCGTTCCCCGGCTTTGCGTCGCCGCAACGATCGCGCAGCTCATCATATCCGACGGGAACTGCGGCCACGGCCCGTCGGCAATCACCGGAATATGGCCGCCGAAATCCTGCTTGATCCCCGGTTCCTGCCCGCCCGGCAGGAAGATGGCGTCCGGCAGCAATTTGAGCTGAATCCCCAACCGTTCGAACACCCGCCGCATCATCCAGTAATGCCGCGGCGTCGTACCCCGGATCGTCAGTTCGCCGCCGCAGGCCGCTCCCATCGCCAGAAAACTGCCGGCCTCGATATGGTCGCCGCCGACCGTGTACTCCACCCCGTGCAGCGATTCCACCCCCTCAATGGTCAACGTATTGCTGCCGAGACCGGAAATTTTCGCGCCCATCGTGTTGAGCAGTTCAGCCAGATCGGTGACATGCGGTTCGCTGGCGGCATTGCGCAGCACGGTCACACCGTCCGCCAGCACCGCCGCCATCAGAATCTGCTCCGTCGCCGTAACGCTCGCTTCATCCAGGAAAAGCTCCCGGCCCCGCAGGCGCTTCGCCGCCTGAAAGCAATAGGCGTCGTCGCATTCGATCGTCCCCCCCAGCGATTCCACCCCGTAAAAATGGCCGTCCAGCCGGCGCCGGCCGATGATGTCCCCGCCCGGCGGATAGAGCGTCGCCCCGCCGGTCCGAACCGTCAGCGGAGCGGCAAACAGGATGGAAGTCCGCATCTTTGAACACCATGAACGCGGCACTTCATTGCCGCGCAGCCGGCCGGACCGGATCCGCGCCGTGTTGCGCTCAAATGAAACATCGGCGCCGAGCAATTCGGCGACCGACAGCATCGCCCGGACATCCAGAATATCCGGCATATTGTGCAAAACAACTTCCTCTTCGGTCAATAACGCCGCCGCAATCATCGGCAGCGCGGCATTCTTATTGCCGCTGATGACCACCTCGCCGCCGATCGGCGCGCCGCCTTCAATTTTCAAACTCTGCATCGTGCCCCGCTTCCGGTAAATTTTTTTTGAGGCTATTATAGCGGTGCTTCCGGCAAATGCAAGCGCTTTTCATTTTCCGCCGTTTGAATGGCGGCGGAAAATGCTCTATAGTAGAGGTCTGCCGAATGATTCCGGTCGGCGGCGCGCGAGCCGGGTCGGCAGTCCGGCGCCGCATGTTGGCAAAATAAGAATTTACGATTGGAAACGCTCAGACATTCCAGCAATTTCAAGCTTTTAAGGAAAACGATGAATACGACACCCTTTATCCGCCTGGTCAACAAATATGCCCCCCGCTGGTCAACCTTGATCGATCCCCGGCTCCAGCCGGACGGACAGACCGAATGCTTCAAACTGTCCACCCCGCAGCCGGGACGGCTGCAGATCACTGGCAATACGCCGATCGCGCTGGCCGTCGGATTCAACTGGTTTCTGAAATATTTCTGCAATGCCCATATCTCCTGGTGCGGCTGCCAGTTGGATTTGCCGGACACGCCGCCGGCGCTGGAACGGGAATTCTCGATGACGCTGCCGCTGGCGGTGCGCCCTTATTTGAATTACTGCACCTTCGGCTACACCGCCGCCTTCTGGAATTGGGAACGCTGGGAGGACGAGATCGACTTCATGGCGCTCAACGGCCTGAACATGCCGCTGGCCGTCACCGGCATCGAAGCGGTCTGGTACCGCACCTTCCTGCGCGCCGGCCTGACCGATGCCGAAGTGCGCGCCTTTCTGTCCGGCCCGGCGTTTCTGCCGTGGCAGTGGATGAACAATATGCACTCGCATTGCGGACCGCTGCCGCTGCATTGGATTGAAACCCACCGTGAGCTCGGCCGACGCATCATCGAGGCGGAACGCGCCTGGGGCATGAAACCGATTCTGCCGCTCTTTTCCGGCCAGATTCCGCCGCGCTGGGAAGAGCTGCATCCCGAGGCCACGGTCCATCCCGGCATGGGCTGGTGCAATTTCCCCGGCGTCAATCTGCTGGAACCGACCGATCCGGCCTATGCGGAACTGACCGGCATTTTTATCGCGGAACTGATCGAAGCATTCGGAACCGATCACTATTACAGCCTGGACCTGTTCCACGAGCAGGCCGCCCCGGACGAGAGCGAAACCTACCTGAGCCATTGCGGCAAATTCGTCTACGAACAGATGCGCCGGGCCGATCCGGAGGCGGTCTGGGTCATGCAGGCCTGGAGCGAACGGGGACCGATCATCCAGGCGGTGCCGGCCGAACGGCTGCTGCTTCTCGATATGGGCAAGGAACGGCTGGAGGCAACCGGCGGCATGTTCGGCGCGCCGGTCGCCTGGGGCATCATTCACAGTTTCGGCGGCCAGACGGAAATCGGCGGCAACCTCGCCTATATTCCGGAAACCTTCCACCGGCTGCGGCAGAAATACGGCAATCTGGTCGGCGGCGGCGCCTTTCCGGAGAGCATCGAAAACAATCCGGTCATCTTCGAGCTGATGTTCGAAACCACTTTGCGGCAGGAGAAAATCGAATTGCTGCCGTGGCTGCAGGCTTACGTCAAACGCCGTTACGGCGCGCTGCCGGAGCCGGCATGGCAAGCCTGGCAGATCATGCTGCAAACCGTTTACTGCAATCGGCGGACCGATGGCGTATTTTCCGCCCGGCCCCGGCTTGATGTCAAGGCGGCCAACGCCTGGATCGGTTTCAACCTGGACACCGACCAGCCCGGCCAGTTCTTCCCGCCGTGGGAATTGCTGCTGCAAGCCGCCGACGAGCTTGGCGGCAACGCCGGCTACCGTTTCGACGTCCTGACGCTCGGCCGCCAGGCGCTGGTGGCGCTCGGCAAATTCATCTGGCACGATGCGGCCGAAGCGTTCAAGGCCAACGATCAGGCCAATTTCGAGGCGCGCAGCGAAGAATTTCTGACGCTGATGCGCGACTGCGACGCCCTGTTGGCCACCCATCCGTTGTTCCGGATGGACAAGTTCCTGCAGGAAGCCGCCGCCTGCGCCGAAGAACCGGCGGAAAAAGCACTTTATGAATACAACGTCCGGATGCAGCTGACGTTGTGGGGGCCGGTCGACGAGCCGCAGCCGCTGTTCGACTACTGCTGCCGCGAATGGCACGGACTGCTGAAGGACTATTACCTGGTGCGCTGGGAAATGTTCATCGACTTCCTGCGCGGCAAACTGGCCCGCAATGAAAAATACGACGAAACCGACCTCGTGCTCGACAACAACCGGCCGGCCTTGAAAGCCAACGCCTTCTATGAAAAATTGTATCAATTCGAAGCGGCCTGGACGCGCGGCGAACAACCTACATCATTTGAAGCGGATGTCGAATCCGAACTGCTTCTCCGCTCCCGGCAGGCTCTGCGGAAGTACCTGCCGCTCTACCGGCGTTATCAGCCGCTGGAGAAGGTCCGCAAACTCGAACCGGGCAGCGCCCTGCTCGACGGCCTGACCGGACAAACCATTTTCAGTTGATTTCTTGGCCGCCGTAAAAGTCTCTCGTCAGATCCCACCCGGACCGGACGAGAGACTTTTTTCATTTTTCTCCGGCCGGATTCGGTCGACTCCAGGCAAGTCTGCCGGCATTTTCCCCGCGTCGAGTTGTTCGGAGTAAACCATTTTTGCTATCTAGCCCGGGCGTCATTTTCCCTTTCGCGCCAAGGTGCTCCGGCCGGCCGGAACACCTCTGGAGAAGGTCCGGTTTAAAATGGAACAACCTGCTTACTTGAAACGTCTTCTATTTTTCAACAAAAAAAAGATAAAAATATATTTTCTCTCCTTGCATTACGGGAAAGCAAGGATATTTTATGGTACAGAGCAACCTGGCAAGCAATAAAACACGGAAACTTTGAGGTTAACAAAATGAGCAAATTCGTAACTGCTTTGTTGGCGTTGATGCTGGCGCTCCCGACTTTCGCGGCGTTCCAGTACGACACGGTCAGTTCCAGCAGCAAAAACACCGCCGCCACGGCGATCGTCACCACTTCGCCGCTGCAGAACACCCTGCATTTCAATCGTGAGGCGATGGTTACTTTTTCGATGGTCAAGGCGCCGAACACCACTTCCGCGGTTACATTCGGCATGTACACGATCGACAGCAATAACCAGATCGGCAGTGAATATAAAGCGCTGGCGATGCAGGACGGCAGTTTTGTCTTCAGAGATCCGGTGAGCGGCGATATCGCCAAGATCGGCCAGGGCGAAAACGTCGGTTTCTGGGTGGAAGCCGACGGCGTCAAGAAATATTCGACCCCGGGCATCAATGGCGTCAACGGTACTTACGTCGGTCAGCAGGTGGCGGCGGACGGCAGCTGGCTGGTTGGCTTCTCAATGGACAACTACTTCGGCCCGAATGATTTGGCGAATGCCGACTACGTCTTCAAAGTATCGGTTGGCGAGCCGCTTCCCGGTGTAGTGGCCACGCTGTTGCTCGGCGGCGCCGGACTCGGCGCGTTCGGCCTGAAAAGGAAAAAAGAGCGTCAATTGTAATCACCTCTGTTCCGCATCTGATAAAATCGAAAGTCCCGGCAGATTTGCCGGGATTTTTTTATCTGCCGATCCGGAACAATACCCGGCAGGAACGGAGCACCCGGCGGAATCCGCCCGCCGGGTACAGGCGGACCGCAGGCCGGACGTTCGACCGCGCCGAACTGCGGTTCAAACTCTGTTTTGAAAGAGAATAACGGAAAAGGTATTACGAGCCGGTCGTTTCCAGGCTCGGCAGGTATTTCCGCAACCGGGCGAACAAACCAGTCGCATTGCGCGCTTCGATCACCCGCTCCAGGGCAGTTTGAAAAGTGACCTGAATTTCCGGATATTCCGGCCGGCCGCCGACCTCGCCATTGATCATCCGGTCGATCAAATCCGCCGTCGCCGCATCCAGCGACGGCTCGCGGCGGGCCAGCGACACAAAGGAATTCCGGTACTGGCTGTCGATCATTTCACCGAGATCGCACAATTCGAACGGATGAACCCCGCTGAGCAATTCATAGGCAATCACCCCCAGGCTGTAAACATCGGAAGCGACACTCTCTTCGCCGATGGTCAGGCGCTCCGGGCTCAAATAGCGGATGAACGGACAGCTTTCCGATGGAATGACCGGTTCGGCCAGCGGGTCCGGCGGCGGCCGGAAATTGAGGATACGCACCAGACCATCCGCATCCAGCAACAAATTTCCCGGCCACAATTCATGGTGTCCGACGCCGGAAACGGCGGCCGCCCCCAGCGCGTCGGCCAAACTGACCAGGTTGCGCAGCAGCAATTCCAGATCATAACGGCTTCCCTGCCGGCCGAGCTCGGCAAGCGTCCGGGCGGTCAACAGCTCCATCACCTGAAACGGCAGGCCGGCTTCTTCGCCGACGCTGTAAACCCGGGCGACGGCCGGCTGATTCAACCAGGCGGAAATCTGGCCGGCATAGTAAAAGATCTCCCGCTGCAGCACCACCAGCGCCGGATCTTTGTAGGGATGAAGAATCTTAATCGCCAGCGGCCGGTCCAAAGCCGGATCATAAGCCTGATAAACGGAGGCCCGGTCACTTTGCTGAAGCAATTCAAAAAGCTGGTAGACGGCAAATTGGCGCGGCACCGTCAAACGCTGCCGGCAATTCGGACAGCGCACCACGGCCTCCGGCGGCAAATCCGACAAATCCAGCCGCTGCCGGCAATTCGGGCAATCCATTTTCAACGGCGGCACCTGCAGCAGACGCTCGTCGATCACTTGGCCACCCGTACGGCCGGAGGGTCGAACAAATCCAGTTGCACGGGATCCCGAACAACGGTCACCGGCGGCGTTCTTTTCCCGGGCTTTTTCTCCGGAACGGCGGCGGCAAGCGTCACCGGCGGCTGCGGCGTATCCTGTTCGATCACCGAAAAGTGAATATCCTCCCGGCACAATTCCCGGAGTTTGGCGGCGCCCAGCTCGCGTACCAGCGAATAACGGTTGCATTCGCTGCTGACGTGGGTGAGAAACAGCACCTTGGTCCGATGGGTCAGCAATTGTTCCAGCGCCGCCACCGCGTCGACATTGTTCATATGGCCGTTGCGCCCCATGATCCGGCGTTTCAAGCTGATGCTGCGCTGGGAATTGAGCAGCATCTGCTGGTCATAGTTGCTTTCCAGCACCAACGCATCGCAATCGTGGAGCCGCTGTTGCGCCAGGAGCGTCAAAAGGCCGATGTCGGTGGCGATGCCGATGTGAAAACCGCCGCAATGCAGCCGGAAACCGACCGGATCGATGGCATCGTGCCGCACCTGAAACGGCAGCACCTGAAAGGCGTCGAGCTTGAATGTCTCTCCGGGAGCGAATTCCAGCACCTTTTCCGGCAGTTTGCGGCGCGGCCGCAGGTATTCCGCCGTCCGGCCGGACACGCACAGCGGGATGTTCAGTTTGTCGCAAAACACCCGGCAGCCGCGCACATGGTCATCGTGATCGTGGGTCAGCAGCATCGCCCGGATGATGGCCGGGTCGATGCCGAGAAGTTCCAGACGGCGCAGCAGCTCCCTGGCGGAGAAGCCGCCGTCGATCATGATCGCGGTTTTGCCGTACTGAACGACAAAAGCGTTGCCGCGGCTGCCGCTGCCCAATGCGGTGATCGCCGCCGTATTCGAGGATTCGCTCATAGTCTTCGGTGAAATTGGCTTTCGATATTATTTTTCTCAAAATCCAGCTTTATGACTGGAAAAAAACTCATTCAAATTTAAATTCTAAAAGGGTAAATTGCAACCCGTTTTTGAGAATAAACCATGGATTCCGCGCAACGCGGCAGAATAACAGGATTTTTTATGGCCGGCAATCAGTTGACCCAACAACAGTCTTTGCGTCAGGAACAGACGCTGTCCCCGCAACAGATGCAGTCGCTGGAATTTCTGATCGCCCCGATGCTGGAACTGCAGGAACTGGTGGCAAACGAACTGGAACAGAATCCGCTGGTCGAAGCGGAAAAAAATCCGATCGAAGAACTCTCCGGCGATCCTCTGTCGGTGGCCACCGAGGCGGACATCCGTCACGCCGACCGGCAGGCCGGCGAAGGAGATGATGATTTCTCCGGCACCCAGCTGGCGGAAGAGTGGAAGGATGAACTGCCGACCTACGACAGCGTCAATCACGACCGGGAGCAAGAACAGCAGCAGCACGATTACTGGCTCAATTCGCTCGTCGAGCAGCCGTCGCTGCAGGATCAATTGCTGGAGCAGCTCCATCTGAGCGACGCCTCCGGTCCGCTGCTGCGGGCGGCGGAGCTGGCGATCGGCAGCGTCGACGACAACGGTTATCTGGTCACTCATCCGGCCGACATTGCGATGGCCGCCGGCTGCGATCTCGCCACCGTCGACCGGGCGATCGAACTCCTGCAGAGTTTTGATCCGCCCGGCATCGGCGCCCGCACGCTGGCCGAATGCCTGCAACTGCAGTTGCGCCGGCGCCATATCGACAATCCGCGGCTGGACACGCTGATCGAACACCATCTGGACGACATCGCCCGCAACAAACTGCCGCAAACCGCCAAAGCGATGAACATTTCGCTGGATGAATTGAAGGCATTGCTGGAAATTCTCAAGGAGCTGGACCCGCATCCGGGCCAGGCGCTGGCGCCCGATTATCCGGTGTTCGTCGTGCCGGAGCTGGAAATCGCCCTGGAACACGGCAAGCCGGTGGTGCACGGGCACGATTACTACCTGCCGAAACTGCGATTTTCCAAAACCTATCTGGAGATGCTGGAGAATCCGGAAACGCCGCCGGAAACCCGGGCGTATCTGAAAGAAAAGCTGCTGTCGGCCCAGAACCTGCTGAAAAATCTGGAGCACCGCCAGAGCACGTTGCGGCGGATCGCCGAAACGCTGGCGGTCGAACAGCACGATTTCTTCACCCGCGGCATCGACTGCCTGCGGCCGTTGACCATGCAGCAGGTCGCCGACCGACTTGATTTGCATGAGACGACCATTTCCCGGGCGATCGCCAACAAATATCTGAAGACGCCTTACGGCATCTTCGAGTTCAAATTCTTCTTTTCCGGCGGCTACCGCAACGCGGAAGGCGAGGATGTCTCCTCCCGGAGCATCAAGGAAAAAATCCGCGCGCTGGTCGAGGCGGAAAATCCGGAAAAACCGTTGAGCGACGACAAACTGTCCCAGCAGCTCAAAGCCGCCGGCGTCAACGTCGCCCGCCGCACCGTCGCCAAATATCGCGAAGAACTCGGCATCCTGCCGACGCATCTGCGCCGGCAGCATTGAACATGCCGGCAGGGAATAAGATCATGCTTCAAATTTTTCGTTCTCCATGCCGGCGCTGGCGTTTCGGGTTCACCGCGCTGCTTTTTCTGTTCTGCTTTGCGGCGACCTTCTGCTTTCGCGGCCTGATCGCCCGGCAGGATATGGCCAAACTGAACCGGGCGGCCGGCGGCCTGGCGACGCCGTTTCTGGTCGAAAGCGCCATCATGTATTCCTACATCAATCAGGTTGCCGACGGCAAACCGATCGCCGGTTACGATCCGCAACTGGTCGGCGCCGAACGCTACCAGGTTTCAGAACAGATGTCGCTGGGGCTGGAATATACGCTCGGCTACGCAGTCAAACTGCGCCGCTGGCTGGCCGGCAATCCGCCGCCGGCGGAGACCGCCTTTGAAGACAATCCGGCGGAAACCGCCTTCATGCGCTGCTGCCTGCTCGGCTGGATCGCGCTGATTCCCGGTCTGATTTTTTTGTGGCTGCTGGCCTGCCGCTGTCCCTGGCCCTGGGCGCTGACCGGCGCCCTGGTCAACATTGTCGCGCCGGCGGCAGTCGCCCGCTACACCGGCCAGGACCTGCTGCAGGGACCGTTTGCAATGCCGGTCATCGTCGGCTGGTTCGCGGTGATGGCCGCCGGCAGCCGGCGGCAACGTTCCGGTTATCCGATCCTGGCGGCGATCCTCGCTTTTCTGGCGGTATCATTGTGGGATGCCGGCCAATTCCTGCTCGGCTTGTGGGGCGTCGCCGAAGTGGCGCGCCTCCTCCTCGGCGGCATTCCGAGTGCTCGGCGGCGCAATATGCTGCTGGTGTCGGAAATCGGCATGGTCAACGCCGCGTTGTTCATGCCGTACAACATCGCCCACGGTTTCCTGCTGTCGCCGGTGATACTCGGCATTTATCCGGTGGCGATTCTGGCCAACCTGCTGCCGTGGCGGCCCGGCGGCTACCGGCGGCGGGCCGCGGCAATCCTGTTGGCGGTAGCGGCAACCGTCGCCATCTGGTACGGGCTGTCGCAGCACTCCGAATTCGGCGGCAGTTACCGCCATTTCCAGGACCTGGCCTGGGCCAAACTCAAATTCCACAACGTCAAACCGGCTGATCCGGCGCTGCTCAATTTCGACCAGCGTTTTCTGTGGACCCCGGAACTGCATTCGGCGACCTGGAGTATCGTCCGGACCTTTTTCCCCGGCATCCTGTTCGGCGGCGTCCTGCTGACCATCCTCCTCGCCGGCTGGCGGCGCGGCCGCCGCCAACTGCGCCGGGTGGCGCCGCAATTTCTGCCGTTGGCGCTGCTGGCCGTCGTCACTTTTCTGTTCTTCATCTTCTTCGTCCGCTTCCACGTCTTCGCCGCGTTGTTCCTTTCGGCGGCATTGCCGTTTCTGCTGCTGGCCGCCTGGCGAACGCTGCGGCGCCATTGGAGCCGGGCGCTGCTGATTCTCGCCGTTCTCGCCGGGCTGTACTGGGAGGGGGCGGCCAGCTTCAGCGGCCGCCGGCAATATCCGCCGGACATCGGCGAACTGTGTCAACTGATCTCCTATTTACGCCGCTTCGACTGCCGGAATCAAGTGATTCTGGCCAATCTGGATGTCAGCTCGCTGTTGAAAGGTTACTGCGGCGCCCGGATTATCGTGCAGCCGAAATTCGAGCTGGAGACAGTCCGCGGCAATATCAAAGATTACATCGAGCTGCTGTTCAACGCGCCGGAGGCGCAGTTTGCCGCATTTTGTGCGGACCATCAGGTGTCGCTGATGATTTTCGCCACCGGCATGGCGCTGGAGGATCCGCATATCTACTCCTATCGCTACATGTCCGGTTCGCTTCGGATCAACCCGGCCTCCACTGCGGCGATGATGGAGGCGGAGCCGAAATATTTGAAGCACTTCGTCGAATTGGAGCTGCCGCCGGAACTGCAGAGCCTGAAACGATATTTCAAATTGTTCAAATTCATTCCGCCGGGCGCCGCCCGCCGGTCCGACGAACTGGCCGAACTGGCCAACAACTACCGGCGCGCCGGCAATCCGGCGACGGCGCAACGGCTGGCTTTCCAGTCCTACCTGCTGGCGCCGAACAATGACAACGCCTATCTGGCTTGCTTCCAGGCCTACGACGCCGCGCCGCCGCCGGCGCCCGATCTGGAATATTACCTGCCGCCGCGCCGCCCTCCCCGGTCGCCTTGAAACAAGGCCGTCCAAGGGGCATTCCGGCCTCCCGCCGCCGCAGTTTCCAGGCCGACCCGGGCCGATTTTGCAAAAAAGCGGCGGGAAAGATGATTTTTCGGCTCGAAAAACGACCGAAACGGCTTTATAGTATCATCTTGAGATAATGATTACAAGTTGAAAACGGATGGGATAACAATATGGGACATTTAGAGTTTGCAGAAGGGGTCCTCGGGCGCCTGGCCGAATATCTTGAACTGTTGTTGACGTCATGCTGGTGGATTTCCATTATTTTCCTCATTCTGTATTTCATCCTGATTTCAGCCTGGCTGGCCAGCGGTTTTTACGCCGCCACCGTCGCCGAGCTGGCCAACCATCCGCTGGCCAAGCATTTCCTGCTCGGACTGGTGATGCCTTATTATTACCCGATTCAACTGGCCAAGCACATCGAACACATCGAAAAGATCGATGAACAGACCCGCGCCGCGCAGGAAGAAGAAAATCCGCTGGTGGACGGCCTGACCTCCCGGTTGAAAAATATCCGGATGCAGAACGACGTCGCCCGCCGGGAGCGGCGCGGCGAGGATGTCGATGAGGAGGCGATCGCCGCCGAAGTCGAAGCGTCGCTCGGCAACGACGACGCCAATGCCGGCGGCGGTTTCGACGAAGAGATGTATGACGACGTGCTGTTCGACCGCGATTTCTTCGAAAACCTCGAGCCGGACGCGGAAGGCATTCGCCAGGGACCGTTCCGGGTGGTGATGAAGGACGGGACGGAATACCGGATGGATGCCGTCACCAACATTCAGGATACCCTGGCCGGCTTCGTCGTTTCCGATACCGGCAAGCGCATCCGCCTGAAATACGAAAATATCGCGTCGTTCGAACCGGACGCCGCCAATCATACGGAAGAAGAGTAATGTTTAAGGAAGTCAGCAATCAAGTTCACTTTCCGGACGTGGAATGTGAAGTTCTGGAATTTTGGCAAGCTCGGAAAATTTTTGAAAAATCGCTGGAACAGCGCCGGGGCGCGCCGGAATTCGTCTTTTACGACGGCCCGCCGTTCGCCACCGGACTGCCGCATTACGGCCATCTGCTGGCCGGCACCATCAAGGATGTCGTGCCGCGTTACCAGACGATGCGCGGCAAATACGCCCGGCGGACCTTCGGCTGGGACTGCCACGGGCTGCCGGTCGAAAATGAAATGGAAAAAGAGCTGCATTTGAGCAGCAAAAAAGAGATCGAACATTACGGGATCGACAAATTCAACGAAGCCTGCCGGTCGATCGTGCTGCGGTATACCGCCGAATGGGAAAAGATCGTCACCCGGATGGGCCGCTGGGTCGATTTCCGCAACGGCTACCGGACGATGGACCGCGACTACATGGAGTCGATCTGGTGGGTATTCAAGTCGCTGTGGGATCAGGATCTGATCTACGAGGGATACAAAATCCTGCCGTATTGTCCGCGTTGCGCGACGCCGCTGTCCAATTTCGAGGCCAACCAGGGCTACGCCGAGGTGTGCGACCCGGCAATCACCATCCGTTTCAAGGCCGCCGACGACGCCAACACCTATTTCCTGGCCTGGACGACGACGCCGTGGACCCTGCCGAGCAACATGGGTCTGGTCGTCGGTCCGGACATCGATTATGTCCGGATCGAGGACGACGGCGACTTCTATATCATGGCGGAAGCGCGGGTCAAGGCCTACTACAAAGAGCAGCCGAACATCGTCGAACGCTTCAAAGGCAAGGCGCTGGAATTCCGGCGGTATGAACCGTTGTTCCCGTACTTTGCCGAGCTGGAACACCAGGGCGCTTTCAAGGTGATGTGCGGCGATTTCGTCAGCACGGAAGACGGCACCGGCATCGTCCATACCGCGCCGGGCTTCGGCGAAGACGACGCAGCGGTCTGCAAACAGTACCGGATGCCGGAAGTCTGTCCGGTCGACGAACAATGCTGCTTCACCGCCGAAGTGCCCGACTACGAAGGCCGGCCGGTCAAGTCGGTCGACAACGATATCATCCGCCGGCTCAAGGACGAGGGCAAACTGGTGCACCGCGGCACCATCCGGCACAATTACCCGCACTGCTGGCGGGACGACGTGCCGTTGATCTACCGGGCGGTCTCCACCTGGTTCGTCCGGATCGACCGGATCAAGGAAAAGATGATCAATGCCAACCGGAAGATCAACTGGGTGCCGGCCCATCTCAAAGACGGCCGTTTCGGCAAATGGCTGGAAAATGCCCGCGACTGGGCGATCAGCCGCAACCGTTACTGGGGCACGCCGCTGCCGATCTGGCGCAATGCCGAAGGCGAAGCGATCTGCGTCGGTTCGGTGGCCGAGCTCGAACGGTTGACCGGCCGGAAAATCACCGATCTGCACAAGCATTTCGTCGACCGGTTGGAAATTCCGTCGCCGAGCGGCAAATCGCCGCTGACCCGGGTACCGGAGGTGCTGGACTGCTGGTTTGAAAGCGGTTCGATGCCGTATGCCCAGAATCATTATCCGTTCGAGAATAAGGAGCGGTTCGAAGCCAATTACCCGGCCGATTTCATCGCCGAGGGATTGGACCAGACCCGCGGCTGGTTTTATACGCTGGTGGTGCTCGGCGCGGCACTGTTCAATCAGCCGCCGTTTGAAAATGTCGTCGTCAACGGCCTGATCCTGGCGGAAGACGGCCAGAAAATGTCGAAGCGCAAGAAAAATTATCCGGACCCGATGGAGGTCGTCAACCAGTACGGCGCCGACGCCCTGCGGCTGTTCATGCTCGGGAGCCAGGTGGTCCGGGCCGAAGACCTCAAATTTTCCGAGAGCGGCATCCGGGAAGTGCTGCGCGGCGTGATGATTCCGATGTGGAACGCCTACAGTTTCTTCGTCACCTACGCCAATGTCGACCACTACGCGCCGAACGCCGACGCCGCGCCGCCGCTGCAGCCGTCCAACGTGCTCGACCGCTGGATATTAAGTTCTCTTTCGCAGATGGTCGAGGAGATCGGGCACGAACTGGATCACTACAATTTGCAGAAAGCCGCCAACCGTTTCAGCCAATTTGTCGACGACCTGACCAACTGGTATATCCGCCGTAGCCGCCGCCGTTTCTGGAAGAGCCAGAACGATGCGGACAAGCAGGAAGCCTACGCGACTCTGCATCATGTGCTGGTCACCTTCGCCAAAGTGGCGGCGCCGTTTATTCCGCTCACCACCGAAGCGATGTACCGGAATTTGCGGACCGAGTCGATGCCGGAATCGGTGCACCTGTGCGATTTTCCGACCGCTGCCCTCGAGCGGCGGGATGTCGAACTGGAGCAGCAGATGCGCAGTACGATGACCGCCGTCTCGCTTGGCCGCTACCTGCGGACGCAGAGCAATTTGAAGGTTCGCCAGCCGTTGGCGCGCGCCGTCATCGTCGTCGCCGATCCGGCCATCCGGCGCATGCTGGCCGGAACCACCGGCATCATCGCCGAGGAGCTCAACGTCAAGAAAATCGAACTGGGCGACGATGAAGAACAACTGGTGCACCGCTCGGCCAAAGCCAATTTCAAAGTGCTCGGCGCCCGGCTGGGCAAGAATATGAAAGCGGCCGCCGCCGCCATCACGGCGCTGACTTCGTCGCAAATCGGTGAAATCCTGCGCGGCAAATTGTACGAGCTGCCGCTGCCGGACGGCACGGTCGTACTGCTGACCGGTGACGATCTGGTCATTCAGCGCGAGGAAAAACCCGGCCTGACGGTAGCAACCGGCGACGGCATCACCATCGCGCTGGAAACCAAACTGACGCCGGAACTGGAAGCCGAAGGATTCGCCCGCGAGCTGGTCAGCCGGATCCAGAATCTGCGCAAAGAGCTGAATCTGGCGGTGGCCGACCGCATCGCGGTCGAATACGATTTCGAGCTGCCGGAATTCGAACGGGCGCCGGTCGACTTCGCCGCTTACATCAAAACCGAAACGCAGGCGGTGCAATTGACCCGGACCCCCGGTCTGCAGGGCACCGCCCTGGATATCAACGGCGCGACGGTTATGGTCAAAATCACCAAACAGTAACCGGGAAAGCCTCCCGAAAAATTCGGCCGATGCCGGTTCGTTCCCTGGCTCCTGCCGGGAGCGGGCCGGTCGGCCTTTTTCCGGCAGTCCATTGTTTCCGGGAATTCCCAATCAAAAAAGACCGGTCAAACGAAAACGCCAATCGACTTGACAAAAAAGGTTTTGGCGATATAGTTAGCTTTGCAACCATTAGAAAGCCAACTATCATGAAAATACCGTTCAATCTGCTGGTGTTAAAGGTGTTCAACGCGCAGAAGAACCGGATTCGTCCTTTGATTCTCGAAATCGGCCTGTCGCCCGGCCAGCCGAAAATCCTTCATTTTCTGGCGCTGCACGACAACTGCCGGCAGAAAGAGCTGGCCGACGCCTGCGACATCGATCCGGCGACCATTTCCAAGTTATTGAACAACATGGAGGAAAACCGGCTGATCGTCCGCAACGACGTCGATGGCGACAAACGCGCCGCCGGTATCGGCATCACCGCCAGGGGACGCCGCATTTATCGGGAACTGGCCGAACGTTTTGAAGCGGTCAACGCGATTTCACTGCAGAATTTTTCCGCCGAAGAGCAGCGGCAGTTCGAAATCTACCTCTGCCGCATGTATGAGAACCTGACCGGCAACCGGATGAAATTTTAGGGGCAGCCATGGCACGAACCGCAGCGGAACAACGCCAATTTCAGCGGATGACCGAAACGCCGATTCCCCGGCTGGTCATCTCTCTGGCGATCCCGACCATTTTCAGCATGCTGATTTCGGCGGTCTACAATATGGCCGACACCTTTTTCGTCGCCAAACTCGGCACCAGCGCCACCGGCGCGGTCGGCATCGTCTTTGCGATCATGGCGATCATTCAGTCGATCGGCTTCACACTCGGCATGGGTTCCGGCAGTCTGGTGTCCCGCGCCCTGGGCCGCCAGGACAAGCCGGCGGCCGACGCCTTCGCCTCGACGGCTTTTTTCATGGCGGCGGCGGCAGGAATTTTACTGGCCGTATCGGGCCTGGTGTTCAACGCGCCGTTGATGCGCCTGCTGGGCGCCACCCCCACCATTCTGCCGTTCGCCAGCGCCTATGCGCGTTACATTTTCTTCGGCGCGGCGACCATGTGCTGTTCGTTCGTCATGAACAACATCCTGCGGGCGGAAGGCAAAGCGGTGCTGTCGATGGTCGGACTCGGACTCGGCGGCTTGCTGAACATCGCCCTCGACCCGATTTTCATTTTCGTCCTGCGCTGGGGCATTTCCGGCGCCGCCATCGCCACCCTGCTCAGCCAGTGCGTCAGTTTCGGCATTCTGCTGTTCTGCTTTCTTTCCGGACGGAGCATCACCAGGCTTTCCTTCCGCCACATCTCCTGGCACTGGACCACCCAGCTCGACATCATCAAAACCGGGCTGCCGTCGTTCTGCCGCCAAAGCCTGGCCAGCGTCGCCACCGTCGCGCTCAACGTCAATGCCGCCGTTTACGGCGACGCCGCCGTCGCCGCCATGTCGATCGTCGGACGGATTTTCTTTCTGCTGCTGTCGGTGCTGCTGGGCTTCGGGCAGGGGTTTCAGCCGGTGGTCGGCTACAACTACGGCGCCAAACGGTATGAGCGGGTCAAAGAAGCCTATTTCTTCTGTCTCAAAACCGGCACGGTCGGCTTGCTGCTCGGCGGCAGCGTCGCCTTTCTTTTCGCACCGGAAATCATCGCGTTCTTTCGTAACGACGAGGCGGTGGTCGCCATCGGCGCCTTCGCCTTCCGGGCCCAATGTCTCGTCCTGCCGCTGCAGCCGTTGGTCGTCATCACCAACATGCTGTTTCAATCGCTCGGCAAATCGGCGTCGGCGACGTTCCTGTCGCTGTGCCGGCAGGGAATCTTTTTCCTGCCGCTGATCGTCATTCTGCCGCACTTTTTCCAGTTGACCGGCGTGCAGATCACCCAGACCTGTGCGGACATCCTTTCGGCCGGTTGCTGCCTTCCGTTTGTGTTTCTGTTCTTCCGGGAATTGAAGGCGCGGTGCGGCGGCAATCCGGCGCCGGCCGCCGCCGGCGAGGCGGAATGCTGACCCCTGCCCGGCACCGGATCAAATAAAATGTTGCGGCTGATCGTCCTCCCGTTCCACCCCGGTGTCCAGATAACGGCGAAACTCCTCCGGGGAAATATTGTGATGCCGGCGGAATACCCGGGAAAAATAATTCGCCGACGGATAGCCGCACTTTACGCCGACTTCCGAAATGAACAAATAGCGGTTGCGCAGCAACTGTCTGGCGCGATACATCCGCAGGTCCTGAACATAAGTCATCGGACTGGTGCCGAGACGGTGCAGAAACAACTTCTTCAGGTAACTGACGCTGATCACTGCCGAGCGGGCAATTTCCTTCTGGGAGAGTTCGCCGTCGGCCAGATTGCGTTCAATGAAGGCCAAAGCCCGGTTCAATTGCGGCGGAAACCTGTCGTCCGCCCGCTGTGACCGTTCGGCCTCCTTCAACCGGTTCAGCAAGGCATAGAGCAGTCCGCGGCATTGTTCAAACTGCAGTTCATCGTCCAGTCTGACGATCAACTCCAGCCAGTTTTCCACCAGTTCGTCCGTCACATGGATGATCCGCAGCGTACTGTCGAACAACTCGCGGCTGGCCTGAAAAACCAGATAGAGCGTTTCGGTCGTCTCCAGGTTGATCTGATTGTGATAGAGCCGCGGCGGAATGACGTACAGATCGTGCACGCCGGCGGTCAGCCGCAGCGATTCACGGCTGTTCTGCTCCCGGCTGAAAACCGATTCGCAATGTCCCCGGCGAACAAAGACCAGTTCCGTGCCGTCATGATTGTGGCCGCCGAAAAATGCCTTGCCGGCACCGATGCCGGCATGGGAGAAGAGCAAAGACGGGATGGCACTCGTTTCCGACATTTTGCATCAGTATCCTTTCGTGCTATACGAGTAACTGTTTTTAACATAAATGGCCATTGACTTATTTGCAAATTTTCGCTAAATATATATTTGGATATCAGCGAACTGTCCCGAATTGCCGCCGGCAACCGGCCGAATAGCTGATTGTCATATCATTTGAACAAATCCAAAATAGGAAAGGATGTCAAAATGCAAAATCAGTCCCGAAAGAATTTCACACTGATCGAACTGCTGGTCGTGATCGCCATCATCGCCATTCTCGCCAGCATGCTGCTGCCGGCGCTCGGCAAGGCCAAGGCGACGGCGCAATCAATCAAATGCCTGAACAACCTGAAACAGCTCGGTACCACCAACGCGCTTTATCAGAATGATTACGACGACTGGGTATTGAGTCCGAATCTGGTACGCGACAACGGCTGGTGGTCCTATTACGGCATTCTGAAGGAGGAGTATGGTTACGGCTCCGGCAGCGTCGTCTGCCCGGCCGCCGCCGGCAAAGGCACCGACTGGGACACCATCCTCGACGAGGACGAAGGCTGCTACGGCATCAACTACAACAGCACCGGCATCGTCGCCACCTACGAGCTCAGCGGCCGCAACTGGTGGCACAAGCCGCACAAAGCCGTCGAATTGGCTTCCTTCGGTACGGCGTCTTCGCTGATGTATGCCGCCGACAGTTATCCGAAAAGCGAAGGTGTCGCCGCCGGCATGGAAAACTGGCATGAAAGCATTCTATTGAGCGTCGATGCCGGCTGCTGGCCGACTTTGAAGGGAACCAGCATGAACGCCTATGCGGTGGCCGGCCGGCACAACAACCGCGCCAACATGGTAGCCATCGATGGTCATGCCGAATCGGTCGTCGCCGCCGAATGGCTGCTGTGGGAAAAGTTGTGGAGCCCGTTGAACGGTGCCAGCGGCCTTTATATCGCCACCGGCCGGGAAACGCCGGTTCGCTGACGCCATCATTCCGGAGTGTTGAAATGTTTTTTAAAACTGTCATAGCCGGCCTTCTGCTGTCAAGTTCGACGAATTTCACGGCAGCCATATCGTCGTGTACCGGCGACAACCAGTTGGTCAACCCAGGCCTTGAAGCCATCGATCCGGCCGGATTCCCGGCCGGCTGGACCGCCTATGGCGACGGCGGCAAGGTGGACGATTCCACCGCCCATGGCGGGAAACGTTCTTTTCTGGCCTCCAGCGATACGACGGCGGTGCTCGGCCTCTGCCAGACCGTCGATTACGAACAGCCCGATACCCGGCCGATTTTTTTCAGCGGCTGGAGCAGGTGCGAACGGACCGCCACCGCCACTTACCAACTGCAACTGGACATCGCCTACGAAGACGGCACCTTCCACTACGGCGCCTATGCCAACTGGCGGCCGACTGCCCACGACTGGGAATATGCCGCCGGATTTTTCCAGCCGGTCAAGCCGGTCAAACAGATCAAATTGTTCGCATTGATCCGTGACGGCCAGGGCGGCAGGGTATGGTTCGACGACCTGAAACTGTCGCGCAACCCGGTGCCGGAATTGGCCAATCTGCTGCCCAATTCCGTCCAGGTCTGCTCCGACCAGCCCTGTTCGGACGGTTTGCTGATCCGCGCCCAGCTCGGTGACAACCGGCCCGGCTGGCGTTGCCGGCTGCTGGCCGGCGGCGAAGAAATCGCCGTGCTGGACAAGCCGGCAGAGGAGACGCTGGCCCGCTGGCATCCGACCGACGTGCTCTTTCACTGGCACCCAACCGATGACCGCCGGCCGGAAGAAGTGGAGCTGACCACGTTCAACGGCGAAACTGCCATGACTTTTCGTTATGCGGCGCCGTCGGGCGAAGCTCAACCCGACATTGCCGCTCTGGAAGCCTGGACCGTGCCGGCAGCCCGGCGACTCTATCCGGACGAATTGAAGACCGACGGCGACGGCACCGTCATCGATCTGGCGCTGGCCCGCCGGGAACGGGAAAATGCCCAACTGGCGCTGCGGCTGCCGCGCCGGGAAACGCTGGATCTGCAAATTATCGCCGGTGATCTGGTCGCCGAAGACGGCGCCCGCTTTCCCGCCTCGGCCATCCGCTGTTATCTCGGCGCCAACCTCTGGAGCCCGACTCCGTCCTTCCATCCGGGCGACCCGCATGCGTCGCGGCCGGGCTGGACGCCGGAACCGTTGATTCCACAGGATAGTTTCACACTGCGCGGCGGTTATACGCAAAGCGTCTGGCTGGAATTCAACGCCGCCGCCGACCAGCCAGCCGGCCTTTACCGGGGAACGGTCGAAGTGAAAAGCGCCGGTCAGACCGTCGCCGCTTTCCCGGTCACCCTGCAGGTCTATTCGTTCGAGCTGCCGGTTCGGCCGACCATGCGGACCGCCTTTGCCCAGATGGACGGCTTCACCCGTTGCGTCTGGCCGGAGATCACGCCGGAACTGCGCCGCAAACTGCTCGACATCATGCTGGATTACAAACTCAATCCGGATGATATTTCCCGGGTCGAACCGCCGGCGGTCACCGATCTGCTCTACGCCCGGTCACGCGGCATGAACGCCTTCTGCGTCACCAATCTGGTCACGCCGATCGAGGAAGGCAGCGAGGCGCTGTGGGTGGCAACCAGTCCGGTCGACGCCTATGGCGATGACTTCAATCGGTCGATCGCCCAACGGCTGGACGATTATGTCGGGGAATTGAAGCGGAACAATCTGGCCGCCGACGGTTATCTCTACGGTTTCGATGAGCGCGGCCCGGAATACGATGAAGTGATCAAGCAGACCTTCCGGTTCGTCAAGGAACGTTATTCGGAATTGAAAACGCTGTCGACGGCGCGTTATCTGTACGAGCAGTGCCGCAATCAGGGGCCGGAATACCAGGACTGGCTCGACTGTTACTGTCCGCTGTCGCCGGATTACGATCCGCAGCATTCCGCCGAGCTGCGACGGAAAGGCAAAGAGGTCTGGTGGTACGTCTGTTACGATCCGCGTTATCCTTACGCGAATTTCGCCGCGATCGATTACCCGCTGATCGAGGGGCGGCTGCTCGCCTGGCAGGGCTGGCAATTCGAAAGCGACGGCCTGCTCTACTGGCATATGAATCAGGACTGGTCGTTCAACCGGCAGATTGCGCGCTGGCAGCCGTTTCTCGACTGGCAGACCACCGGATTCGTCGCCAGCGGCGACGGCAACCTGCTCTACCCGACGCCGGACGGTCCGGTCGCCGGCATCCGGATGATCAGCCTGCGCGACGGCATCGAGGATTACGAATATCTGGCCATCCTTGCCCGGCTGCGCGGCCGCGACGCGGTATTGCCCCATGTCGAAGCGATCAGCCGCTCGATGACCGATTTCTCGCGCGATCCGGTCCGGCTGGAACAGGTCCGCCGCCGGATTGCCGCCGAAATCGAAGCGGCCATTCCGAAACGTTGAAGGCAAGCCGCCGAGCAGTCGCGAACGGCTGGCCGGTGAGAAAATGTCCCCCGAAAGTCTGCCTGACTTTCGGGGGACACTTCATATAACAGACGGTTTACAACAACTCCAGTCCGGCGGCGCAGCGTTTCACCGTCTCCCGCCACTCCAGCGCACCGTACAACTCCCACAATGACTGCCGCCGCTGCCGCAGCCACAAGGTCGCGGCAATCCACGCCTGAGTCCAACCCGATTCCACACTCCAGGCCCCCCAGCCGGTATCCGCGTTGCTGGCCCAGTAATCGTGCCGCCGGAAATCAAAGGCCCGGAACCAGGCGCCGTCCAGATCCGGATGCACCGGCGATGCCGCCTGAATCCGGCAGAGAAAAGCGGCCAGTTTGTCTTCCGCCGCCGTCCAGCGAAGTTCGCCGGTCGCCGCGGCCGCTTCATGCAGGCCGATGAAAGCGAAATTGGCCGTGTACAACAGATCGCTCAACGGGTCGGCATTGTCCTGGATCAGCGGCGCTTCGGTTTTGCCGTACGCTTCATTGGAGGCGCAAGGTCCGAACATGCCGGTTCCCGGTTCGCCCACCTGCTCCTGAATCGCCCCGGAGAGGCCGTCCTGATGGCGCAGCAGCTCGTCGACCATGAAAGCGAGCCAGTTCCGGTGTTCCGCCGTATCCTCCACCCGCACCAGAAAAGCCAGCGGCAGCAGCAGGCGCGCCCGTTCCTGCTGGATGCCGTTGGTCCATTTCCAGCGCTCCGGATAGGCGGCCATCATATTCCGGAGGCCGGTTTCCGCACAATCCAGCAGCGGCCGGAAACCGCTGCCGGCGTAGGCGGCCAGATAACACGCCCACAACCAGCTTTCGAAATGCGGCGCATAATGGGTCCGGGACAATTGGCGATAATGCCGCCAGCCGTTCCGCTGCAAATCGTCGTCCTCAAGCCGCTCGCCCCGGAAGCCCTCCGGTCCGGTCGTCCGCAGATTGGCCAGCAGACAGCGCACCGCCGGCTCCAGCCAGCGGCCGTCACGCAGCAGTGCCGCCGCCCCCAGTGAACCGAGCAGCAGCCGGGCATTGTCGTCGCCATAGTAAACGC
Organism: Victivallis sp. Marseille-Q1083; assembly: GCF_903645315.1. Lineage (NCBI taxonomy): Bacteria > Pseudomonadati > Lentisphaerota > Lentisphaeria > Victivallales > Victivallaceae > Victivallis > Victivallis sp. Marseille-Q1083. Next base: position 2,392,248 of record NZ_CAHJXL010000001.1, on the reverse strand, counting down.
CGCCGTTGACATCGTTGCCCATCCAGGCCACCAGTCCATAGCTGGCGCTGTCCGGTTCCGCCCGACGCCGCTGCGCAAAGTAACTGTCGAAAAAGACGTAGCCATTGAGATTGGCGCTGAAACGCCGCCAGCGCTCCACGTCCGCCGTCACGCCGCCAAGCGCCAGCGCCAGCGATGCTTCGCCCATGCAGTCGGCACGCACCGTATAGCGGTAATTCTGCGTTCCGTCATGATAAATCATCGAGTTGACCCCCTCGATCATCCCCAATGAACCGTCGCCGCAACTGAACCCTTTGGCAGCCGGGCTGCGATCGACGCCGTCCGGATAACCGTTGCTGCCGACCGGATAGCGGCCGGACCAGTCCGGTCCGATAAACAGCCGGGCCTTTTCAACCCAGGCGGTCCCCCGTCCCGCCGCCCGCCGTTCCTCTTCCGCGCCAATTGCCAGCGCCGGCGAACCGGTCGGCGCGACCTGCGGGATCACCGTCAACGGCGGAATCGTTTCGCCACTGAGTTCCTGCAGCAGCCAGCGCCAGATCACCGGCCAGGCATCGCCGGGCGCGAACCGGGAGGTGACGAATCTACTCAATCTGGCCGTCGCCACCCAGAGTTGATTTTCCCGGTCGAAATACAGCACCGGGAACCGCTCCTCCGGCAAACCGTAAACCGCCGTATCGAAACCGGCCACCCGGGCCAGCACCAATACCGGGTCGGCTGCCGCAAAGGTCCGGAAACGGCAATCGTGCAGCATGACGATCCGGCCGGCCGCCAACTCCGGCCCGAAACAATCGGCGGCAACGACGCCGCGCTCAAATTCGATTGCCCGGGTTTCCGCCGCCGGACAGCCGGGCAGAGCCGCGGGGAATTCGATCAAAACCCGGCGCGTCCCTTCCCTGGCGGCGGCGGCGACGCTCTCCGGCAATACGGTCGGCCGGTCCGGCCAGCCGTCCGCCAGCAGCAGCAGCGCATCGCCCGTTTCAGTTTCCCGCAACGCCTGCTCCGGAGCGGCAAAGGCCCGGCAACACAGGCCGGATTGCGTCAACACTTCGCTCAGATCATTTGCCCCCGATGTCACCAGTGCAATCATCATCATTCCTTTTTTTCGTTGAATTTAATCGTGGAAAATACCGGGCGGTGGTCTGAAACCTGTGGCTCATCCACAACCCGATGATTTATAATCTTGACCCGATCCGCCGGATAACATGCCATGTAATCAAGCAGGATCTCAGGCCGGTCGGCCGGCCAGGACAATTCGCCGGGAACCGTGTCATTCGTAACGACAAAACCGTGTTCCCGCAACCGGGCAACAACTTTGCCGTCGGCCGGAGAATTCAAATCTCCCATCAGCATGACCGGCTGCAACCGCTTTGCTTTGATGTAGCCAACAATCTTATCAATCGCCTCGACACGCACCGTTTCCATCTCCGGCGTATCTTCAAAAGTCAAATGCGTCCCCGCCACATAATAGGGATTGGGAGCCAACACCTTTACCACCAGGGCAGAACGGCTTTCATAATGGTTGGACGGCAAATCAATCAATCCGATGCGCGCAAGCTTGTGCTTGGACCTTACCACATTGCCATATTCTCCACCGGGCCGCAAGCTGGCGACGCCAAACAGGTAGTGATAACCGCCCCGGCCGGCCAGAAAAGAATGTAGATTGACAATCGATTTGTTCAACTATTCCTGTCCGCTCGAAAAATGCACACGGGCAAACAATTCCGTCGCATGGAAACGGTTGCTCGGCGAAAGACTCTGCACCGGTCCCTGGAAAGGAATCCGGAAGATATTCATACGCCAAACCGCATCCGGTGACGGCACCTCGGGATGAAGGCGTTCCAATTCGGACAACGGAACCCGGAGTACGGCACTCCAGCCGTCTTCCCGGCCTTCAACGGCCACTTTCCAATCCGGCAGCCATTTTTCACCTTGTTTATATTCCCCGGCCCGGCGGCCGGCAAAATCAAAGCCCATATGCACGTAAGCATCTCCATCTTCACGCGGCAGCAGGAAAACCTCAATGATCTCCGGATAATGCCAGATTGTATTGGCCGCTTCCACATAGGCGACTTCCGGAATTTTATCCAAAGCCGGCTGTTCCTGGGTTGAACGCATATACAGACAATCGTTGGCGATCAGCAGCGTCACTTCCGTCCGGTATTCGGCGGACACCTCGGCACCGCCATGGTTCGGCAGAAGCTGCAACCGGGTACCGCGCGCCCAGAAATCGTCAGACAATTGATCCGGTTCGACCGGCAAGTCGGCGATTTCGAGAACCGGAATCGTAATTTCCGGCACCTCCGCATGCCATACCTGCTCTTTTTCCTCCAAAATCCGCATCAGGCGCGAAGGCGAGAATCCCAACGTTTTGACATCGGCCAGTTCCACTTTGATTCGATCAAGGGCGGCCTGCCGCACACTGGCATCCGCCGGCGTATTGTGCATCAACTGGATCACATCATGCCGCAACTGCGTCAACGGCTCAACCGCCGCAGTGCCGTACAACTGGGAAACTGCCGCTTTGAACGAACGATCAGGTTCATACCGGCGGGGATTCCACAAATAGTCATTGTTTTCCCAGATAAACGAAGCCTTGTCAGCCACGCCAAGCGCATGGGAATTGAGAAAGATCAAACCATCGCTGTCAGATTCGAAACCGGGATAGAATACCGTCCGCCAGAGCGGAAATTCCGATTCGATGCAATCGCTGTTGTCCCACAGAAACAACCGGCGGCCCGGCAGATAGCCGACAAATTCATTGTAATCGTCGCGGGCCACCGAGGCGGATACAATGTGGCGGCCGGTCCAGACCAGTCTGACTTCCGGTTCGGTCAGACGATGGACTTCAGTCAAGTACTGCCGCAGTGCCATTCGCTGGTCCGAGTTGCCGTGTGACAATGAGTAAGGCGGCGGACAAAGCGAAAACTCCAGAGCCGGAAATTCCGGTTTCAATTCTTCGACAATCCGGTTCATCAGTGCGGCATGAGCACTTGCCGCATCGGGAAAAGCCTGATTATCTTCCTCGGTCGGCAGAATATATTTACCGTCTTTCACCGGAGTCCAATCGTCAGCGCAAATCATGATATGGCCTACGCCACACCTGGCCATTGTGCGCAATTTGGCGATCAACTGCTCGACATGCGCCGGATTGCTGTGGCAGAACTGCGGAAGTTCCCGAGCTCCCCAGGAAGAATACAAATGCATCAGCAGCATGAAATCCATCAGGCCGCTTTCGGCCGCCTCGGCCATTGCCGCACATTGCTTCTGCAATTGTTCCGGCTGAAATTTCTGCCATTCATCGCGCCATTGTAACCCGAAGCCGTTGATTTTCCTTCGCGACAACGCCAGATACCCCTCGGCGCCGCCGAAATCATAATCGCCGAAATAGCGACGATTCCAGACCGGATAGTCGAGAATATCAGCCACCCAAAGGCCTGCCGAATCGACAAGCTGCGCCAGCGTCATCAAACCGTAATAGGCGCCGCGGGGCGTCCGGCCGGCCACCAGAACGCCATCGCCAGTCGGACGAATGACATAGCCCTCCCCCGGCAGTGTCAAGAGCAGCTTTTGAGCATCCGGCAGCCGTTTCCGGATGCCTGGCTCACTCAATAAGCCAACCTGAATCCGAACCGGCCCGCCCTGCGGACTGCCGGCCTCAATCAAACGTTCGGACAGGTAATTCACTCCGAGCTCCAGCAAGGGGATGTCAGCATCATACTCAAACTGCCAGGAACCACTCAGGCGCCGCCAGGTGTCGCCCACCTGCTGCGGTAACGGGATTAATTGATCAACCGGGGCAGAAGCCTGAGCAACAATCCCCCCAAGCAATACAGCCATAAGCAAAAAATAGCGCATTCGATTTCCTCGTCATTATGAATGAGCAACCCTGCTTCAGCAAAGAAGCAGGGATAATTCTGTTTTCAACGAAACAATCACAGTTTAAAATTGCAGACGGCATTGCCATCATCGGTGGTTTCCTTACAAATATCGTTACGTCCAGTCAATGCGGCATGGCCATCCCAAAAGGCCAGATTAATCGCCAGCGGATTAATGCGGCGTATTCCGAATACGGGCATAACTGGAAAACCAACTTGAAGAAGATGGAACATGAACATTGGCCGGACAGACCCAATCACTTTTCTCACCGAATTCTGGCGGCGCCATGAGCACTCCGGCATACTCTAAAGCAGTCGGCCAAAAACGGCCTCCGGAATATCCGGCCGGAACCATGTCATCGTAATCGTTGGCATATAGAATATGTCCCAAATTAAGAGTTTTCAAGTTATTGATGCAGGAAATCTGCAATGCCTTTCTCCGGTTGTTCTTTCATTACAGTTTTTTTCATTTCTATTCCTCTTTAGTTGACCAAAGAGGAGAATTCACTCCTTAAATCGCGGTGCAGTCGATTCGCGGACGATCAACTTAGTAATGATCGGTTTAGTGGCAATCTCATGCCGAACTTCTTCGAAGGATCGTTTGCCTTCCAGCAGGTCCAGCAGATGGGTAGCGGCATGGCAGCCAACTTCAAAAACCCGCTCATCAAGGGCGGTCAGCGGAACCTGGCAATATTGCAGAAAATAGTTTTCAGTGGCGACGATGCTGACATCGGCCGGGCAGCGGCCGCCAAGCTGGAGAAATTCGTGCAGGAAGGCGATGGCAAATTGATCGTTGGCAATCAGGCCGGTAAACTGCTGCCGCTGCAGCAGCCACTCGTTGGCCAACAGTCGCCCGGCCGCGAATTCATCCAGTTCATGCTGCCAGGGAATCAATTCGGTATCCAGATAGTTGTCCAGCCGCTGCAAGGCGGCGAGCACCCGCTGGTAGGCTTGAAAGCTGTAGGCAGCGGTATGCGGAATGATGATACGGCGATGTCCGAGCTTGAGCAGATGAAGCAGCATATTGGTCAGGGAAATTGACTCATGGCTGTTCAAAGTCAATATATCCGGGTCCGGATAATCGCCGTTGATGATAATGAAAGGAATGCCGGTCTTCTGGATTTCCCGGATGACCGCGATGTCGGTCAACCCGGCTAGAATCAGCCCGTCGCTGCTGTTCGACGCCAGATCCGGCGGCAGGATGAAACGGGAAATGTTGCTCAAATCATAAGTGCCGACGACGACCTGGTAACCGCCGGCCTGGCAGACCGCGTTGACGCCGGAAAGGATGGTGCTGAAGTAAACGTTGGCCATGCCGAGCGTAACATTGCTGGAAACCAGAAAACAGAGCCGTTTCGAACGTTTGCCGGCAAGCGCCCGGGCCGAACTCTGCGGAACATAGTTGCACTCTTTGATCACCTGCAGGATACGGTCCCGAGTCGCCGGCTTGACGTTCGGCCGGTTATTGATGACACCCGAAACGGTCGACAACGAAACGCCGGCCAGTTTGGCGATATCACCGATGTTGAAACGTTTATTTTCCATATACTTTTTAAAATCGAAGCGCTTCTATTAATTCATATTTATCGTTTGATGTAAGTATAGCAAAAAAAAATAAAAAAGTCAATACACCTCGGCGGTGGAAATAGATTTTTTTGAAATATTTACGTTTTACAAGCTCAAAATAAGATTTTATGCAAATTTACTCTTCCACGAGAAATCAGCAGTTGGAATCCACCATTTCCAACCAATCAAAGCGGTTCAATTTTTTTTCAAAATATACTTGATTTTTATCCAACTAGACCCGACCCGGCCATGTTTCCGCTCACTGTTCCAGGCTCAAAGCCAACAGACAGACCGGATATTCCGCCGGGCCGCTCTGCAGCGTCAGCGAAGCGATCTCCTTTTCCGGATACGGATTGTCCCAGCGGGTAAACCACAGCCGCCCTTCCCCCAGCTCCCGGCAGTTGGAACCGGAAAAACGGTAGTTGAACGGAGCGAGCGGATCATAAATCGTCTTGCCGTACAGCAGCGGAATTTCCACTTCGGCGCCATCCCGGTAGCGCACCAGCCAACGGCCGACCCCGGTCAACGTTTTCTGGCCGCAAGCGATGCTCCACTGTAAAAAATAGAGCGCTTTGCCCCGGCGATTCAACGGCAGCGACACCGCCGCCGGAAAATCCGGATGCAGCCGCGACCGCACCGCGACCGCCATCAATTTACCATCGCGGCCGGCCAGGTCAAATGATCCGTCGCCCACGTTGAACGGCCCGGGCGTCAACTGCTCCAACCCGTACAGGCGATGATTGAGGAACGGGTTGGCTTCCGCCGTCAATTCCAAATTCGCCACCGCTCCGAGATCGATCCATTCGCCGGGACCGGACGGACGGGCTTCCCCCCGCCGCAGCAATTCGCCGAGCACCAAATTATCGTCATACCCGTTGGCGGCATCGGCGCCGTTCCAGCTCCGGGTGGCCGCCCGGACATAGGCGGAAACCTGCGGAAATTCACTGTCCAACAATTTTTGATTGCCGAAATAGCCGGTCCACGAGGTTTGCAGCAGACCGAGCGCCCCGTGTTCCCGGCAGAACCGGGCCAGGTTCTCGATATTGCCATAGGCGTTCCACGGACAGCCGATCACCTCGAAGCCTTCCTGCAGCAACGCCGCCGCATCGGCGAAATAGACCGTTTCCGGCTCGTAACGCCAGACGGCAAAAACGATGTCCTTCGGCAACCGGTCGCGCAAAGCCGACAGATTTTCCGGCGTATCGCTCGCTCCGGCGATATCCGGATTCTCCTGATGGGTGGCAAACATGTCGTGCCACATCATCAGCCGCCAGCCGTGCCCGGTTGCGTAGCGGTGATAGAACATCACGTCGTCGTAGACGATTTCCGCCATGCCGCGGGCGATATTTTCCGGCCGTTTCGGGAAATTCAGAAAGATATTCACCTCATCGTGGCCGATATGCAGATAGCGGGCGTTCGGGAACATTTCGCGAATTTCGTCCAGAATCGCCGTCATCAGCTCATAGACCTCCGGGTTGGAGACGTTGTACGCATACGGGAACGAAACATCTTCGGCCATATCCAGATTTTTGCCGTCGACAAACAGCCACTCACAGTGACCGAGCGTCTGCAGCAGCGGCGACACCTCGATAAAATTCTCCTCGGCCAGCTCGATCAGTTCGCGCAAATCCGCCTTGCTGATCGCCTGCGGCCGGTGCAGTTCCTTCGTCGCATCCCAGGCGGCGTACTCGCACTCAAGCACCAGATGATTGATCTTCAACGGCGCCAGGACTTTCTCGATCAATTCCCCCTGTACCGCCAGCGAGTGATCGTCGACCAGCAGATGAATGCCGCGAAACTCCAGATCCGGATAATCCCGGATGGTCCGGACGGCAATCGCACCGTCGCGCAGCAGCCCGCGAATCGTCTGCAAGCCGTAAAACGCGCCGCGGGCGCTGCGGGAATCGATCGCAATGCCGCTGGAGTCGATCGCCAGTTGATAGCCGTCCGGAGAAACCGGCAGCGCCGGAGCGTCGGCAACCGTAATTTTCAGCAGCGCCTCGCCGGCCGCTGCCGCCGTTACCGTCGCGCCGGTCTCCCGGCCGAACAGTCGCGCCGCCGCCCGCTGCAACCGGCCGCGGTCGGCTTCCGCCGCTCCGGTGATTGACATAGAAATCACCTCCGGCAGCCGCAATTCCCCCGTTCCCGGCACGATTTCCTTCGGCTGCGGCAACAACGGAAACGGCGGCATCGACGCCCCGGCCACCCTTTTCACCGCCGTTCCCGGCAATGCGTCCGGCAACGCGCCGCCCGGTTGCGGTTCGGCATAAACGATCTCCGGGCGATCGTAAGTCACCGCGATCCGGCTGGCCAGGCCTGCGGTCGTCAGCGGCATTTCCCCGCCGAGCCAGAAACATTCTTGATTTTCAAACGGAATCGCCCGGCGGTCGACCAGACGCAACGCGCCGCCTTCGAGCACTTCAATGACGATCCTGGCATAACCGTAGCGATTGATAAAAGTGACCTTGCGAATATCTTCCAGTAGCGTCTCCGGATTATGCCGGTCGGTCCATTTCTCCGGAATCGCGCCGGAAACCTGCCGGCCATCCCATAGTTCCGCCCGATATGACGCCCCGGCCAGCAATGCCGGAGCCGGCAGCATCGCGGTGTATTCGACCGTCGTCGGCATCGCTTCGGGTAAACTCATCCGCAGCGTCAGCAGCGCCCGGCTGCCATTCAACTGCAGCGAATACTCCTCGAGCACCGCATCTCCGGCCGGCCCGGCCGAAGTGATCACCATACCGTTTTCCACCGTCGTCACCGCCACCGGACTGTCCTGCAGAAAGAAACGGTGTTTCCAGGCCGGATCGACCGCGATGACCCGCGACCCCAGCGAGATCGTTTCCAGGCCGTTTGCCAGGTGCAGACCTTTCCGGTCCAAACTGCCGCGCAAGGTCCACGCCTCGCCGGCCCAACTGCAGCAGCAGCAACAGAAGATAAGAAGCGACAAAATCCACAGTTTTCGTTTCATGCCTCTGATTCCTTTATATAAGAGAAAGACGAAAGTTTTTCCGTTGACAGTCAAACCGGAAACGCCATCGTTCACCATGAACGACAGCGCCGGTTGTCCGCACTCGAGGCACTAAAACGATTTGAGTCGCGATTTCTTAATATAGTAAATCGTTTTAGAAAAATCAATCTTCCAAGCGAAAAAAAAATGCTGGAAAAAAATGGAAAAAAATTGACAAGGGGGTTGACTTTTTTAAAAATTTTTGGTAATATTCTTATAACACTAAAACGATTTAGCATCAACACCCTCAAAATTGAACAAAAAAAAGGAATGTCTTGGCTTTCCGGATCCGCTTGGAAGTTCAGCCGTTTCATGACTGGAGCAATGAAAAGATGATCGAAGGTGAAATCGACGAAAAAAGGCCGTTGAAGATCGGCGATATCGCGAAACTGGCCGGCGTTTCGATTTCGGCGGTTTCCGCTGCGTTGAACAACCGGCCGCAAATCAGCCGCGCCACCCGCGAACGGGTGCTGGGCGTCGTGGACAAATATCACTACGTCCCGCAGCGGTCGGCCCGGGCGCTGTCGACCCGCAAATCGTTCCAGATCGGCTTTCTGATTTCCAGCAAAGTGACGCTCGGCCTGGCCAACAGTTACTTCAGTTCGATCCTGTCGGCGATCGCCGAAGTCTGCAAACGCCGCGACTATCATCTGGTGGTCACCACCTACGATCTGTCCATGCTGAACAACTTCATCATCCCGGTCAACATCTGGCAGCGCAATGTCGACGGCCTGATTGCCGCCGGGGCGACCGACCTGACGGTGATCCGGAAGATCCAGGACACCGGCACCCCGTTCGTCATCATCGGCGGCGACTATCCGGACGATGTGCTGTCGCTGAAATCGGACAGCTATTCGACGCTACTCAAGATCATCGCCTATCTCTACAGGCTGGGACACCGCAAACTGTTGGTGCCCTATCATTATCAGGATACGATGACGGTTTACCAGCAGGCGCTCCGCACGCTGAAAATGGACCGACGCTACCACGACCTCGAGTTGTGCCTGGCGTTTTACAGCGCGGTCGACGAATTCATCGACGGTGAAATTTTCGCCGAAGGCTGGCTTCATCAGCTCGAACCGCCGACGGCATTGATCGCCAACGATCAGTTCTGCACCGGCTTCCTGCGTCATCTGCTGCGCCACGGCAAGCGCTGCCCCGATCATATCAGCATCGTCGCCTCCGACAGCGCGTTGAGCCGCCAGGGCATCATCCCGCTGACCGCCACCGACGATCTGCTCTATGAAACCGGCACGACCGCGGCGGAAAATCTGCTCGATCTTCTGGAAGGCAGGAAGAGCCGGGAAGAAGTCCGGCAGGCTTTTCTCGCTTTCTACCGGGCCGGTGAGCTGATCATGCGGGATTCCACCGGCCCGGTACCCGGAACTTCCGCTGGGCAGCGCACCGCAGCCGTGAATGAAGATTAAGTGTTCCAACTCTAAATAAAAAACGCAACCATCAACGAAAGGAAAAGAAAAAATGAAGAAATGGAAATTCACATTGATTGAACTGCTCGTCGTCATCGCGATTATTGCAATTCTCGCCAGCATGCTGCTGCCGGCGCTCGGCAAAGCGAAAGCCAAAGCCCAGGAGATCAAATGCACCAACAACCTGAAGCAGGCCGGGGTCGTCTACAATCTGTATTTGAACGACAATGACGACTGGACCCTGCCTGACGGCTGGGCGGCCGGCCCCGGCTACTGGTTCCTCGACCTGGGCTGGTGGTACAGCGGGAAGCAGATTTACAGCGGAGAAGGCCTCGGCGAGCTGAACAATCTGCTGCAATGCCCGACCAATTCGGTCGGCAGCATCTGGGGCGATCCGAACGCCGAAAACGGGTACAAAATAAACTATGTTCATTCGCGCTATCTGATTGCCATTAAGAGCACCGAACCGACCAATCCGTCCGATGTCGTCCTGTTCGGCGATGTCGCCGCCGCCGATGGTTCCCAATTTATTTTCTGCAGCGTAGCCGCCAACGGCAACTATACCGAGCATGCGGAACGCGGCAATACCTACGCCTGGGGCTTCGGCCTGATCCACAACAAAAAAGCGAACTGCCTGAAGCTCGACGGCCACGTCGAAGGGGTAAACGGCGATCAGTTCGAAAACGATGAGATCATTTTCGACAAACCGGAAAACAAATGGTACCGTTACGGCCATCGTCCGTGAAGCCTCCGGCCGGCTGCTTCAAATAGACCAGGCGGTCGGCATGATAAGACGGTTGTCCGCCCCGGACAACCGCCTTCGATTGCCGACACTGCAAACTTCAACGCCGTCATAACGACAAAATAAAGACAGAGGACCATGATGAAGAAATGGCAGTTGCTGCTGGGCAGTTGCTTGCTGCTCGGCAGCGCCGGGGCGACCGGAGCCATTACCGGCCGGGTATTCGAGGATGTCAATGCCAACGGTGTTTTCGATGCCGGCGACTTGCCGCTGCCGAACCTGCTGTTGAGCGACGGTTTTCAATTCGTCCGCAGCGGTGCCGATGGCACCTTTGCAATGGAACCGGCGCCGGACGCGCGCTTCGCAATGCTGCATGTTCCCTCCGAATTCCGCGTCCGCTGCTTTTACCGCTTTCTGGCCGGCGAAACGTTCGATTTTGCATTGACCCGCGTTCCCGCCGCCGCCGGCGTGCGGATTCTGCAGGTGGCCGACCAGGAGAGTCCCAATCTCGACTGGCTGCCGGAAGTAAAAGAGCGCGGCGAACTGGAAAACGTCGATTTCTATCTGGCGACCGGCGATCTGTGCCGTTTTCCCGACATCGCGGTCCATGCCCGGGAGTTCAACGCCGGAACGATGGGACGCGAGGTATTCTACACCGTCGGCAACCACGACCTGGTGCCGCCGCAGCCCGATGGCCGCAACTATCAGGATTATCTCGGGCCGTTCTGGTATTCGTTCGAACGCGGCGGCATCATTTTCATCGCCGCGCCGATCCACTACGGAGAAACGCCGCTGCCCTACGACCTGGCCGATTACGGCGATTGGCTCGACGGACTTATGAAGGAATTGCCGCCGGAACAGCCGAAAGTGCTGATCGGCCACTATCTGCCCGACTGGCGGGACAGCATGATCGTCGCCGGGCACGACGGCAGGCAGGTGGATCTGGAACAGTACCATTTGACCGGAGCGATCTACGGCCACGCCCACCACAATATGGCGCGGAATTATTCGAACAGCCCGCTGCGGGCGTTCTGCACCAACGCGCCGAACAAGGGCGGCATCGAATACGATCCGAACTGCGTTCGTTTAATCGCCATCGCGCCGACCGGCGAGATGACCGGGCAACTGGTCTGGAGCGGTCTGTCGCATCATCTGCAACTCACCGTTCCCGGCCTGGTCCGGCCCGGCGAACCGGATGAGTTGGCCATTCTGGCCACCGCCTACCATTCGGGCGGAACGGTCGTCAAAATGACCGCGGCCATTCAAACGGAGGATGGCGAAAGTATCGAAACGGACTTGAAGCCAGTAAATTCCTGGAGCTATCAAGCTGCGCTGCCGGCGCTGCCGGCTCGGCCGGACGCCGCCGCGACGGTGACGGTGCGCGGAGAATTTTCGGACGGAACCGTCGAAGAACGCCGGGCGCCGTTGCTGCCCGGCGTGACCGCCGCTCCAGCCGGCAATCGGGAATGGCACAATCTGCTGGGCGACTGCGGCCATAACGGTTACCTGCCCGGCGGCCATCGCTGCCAGACACTGCAATTGCAGTGGTTTGCCGCCAGCGGCGAAGAGTTCGCCCGCTGCTCGCCGGTGGTCGCCGAAGGCCGGGTCTTCATCGCCAGCCACGACGATTCCAACGGTACCGAAGCCCGGCTTTACGCTTATGACGCGGTATCCGGTCACTTACTCTGGAGTAACAGGATCGGCACTTCAGTCAAAGGCGCGCTGGCCTATGGCGACGGCAAAATCTATCTGAACGACACCCGCGGGACACTGTACGCCTACCGGGCGGCAGACGGCAAAGAAGTCTGGCGGGAAATCCCGCCGTGGCAGTTGAATCCGACTAACAGCGGCGTGGTCTGTGCCGACGGCGTCATCTATGCCGGCAGCGGCCCGTCGTTCCGGGCCGTCGACGCCCGGAACGGCAGCGTCATCTGGCGCAACGAAGCTTGGCCGGCGCCGCAGTCATTCACCGGAGCGCCGACCGTCGCCGGCGACGTGGTGATCGGCTGCTCGAACTGGGCGGGTCTTTTTGCGCACGACCGCCGGAACGGCAAACTGCGGTGGAAATATGATGAAGGCCGGGACCGGATATTGACCGCCACGCCGGTTTACGCCGACGGCCTGATCTGGTTCAAATCCGAAAACGACATCGTGGCGGTGGACCCCTCCAGCGGTAAAGAGGCGCGCCGCATTGCCACCGGCGAGGATTTGCGCAGCGCCGCGCCACTGGTGATTACGCCGGAGCTGATTCTGGCCGGCACTACCGACCGGGGACTTTGCGCTTTCGACAAGACAACCGGGAAGCAACGCTGGCGGTTCGAGGCCCAACAGGTCGGCCTGCTGGACACGGCGGCTTACCATCGCCACGCCCGCACCATCGACGGCGGCTTGCTGGCGATCGGCGATCAAGGCGTTTTCGGCGCGAACGACGGGATATTTTACCTCATCAATCTGGCTGACGGGTCCGTGATCCGGCAATTTCCGCTGGGCTCGCCGGTGTTGACGGCCCCGGCGACCGATGGACAACGGATTTATATCGCCGATCTGGCCGGCCGCTTGTTCGCCTTTGCCGGACGGTAATTCCGGAAGTCCGACCGCGCGGACCGGCAGGTTCGCAACTCATCCGCAGCACCAACCATGTCCGGCGACGTCGCCAACGGCGCCGATGCGGTCCCCTGCCCCCACGGCACCGATTACTCCCATGGCTTCGGCCCGATTCACACCCCAAAGGCGAACTGACTGAAGCTCGACGGCCATGTCAAAGAGGAGAACGGCGATCAATTTGAAAACGATGGAATCAGTTTCGGCAGACCGGCATCGGACGATTCAAAAATCCCGATCACGACCGGAAAATCCGGACGCTGGACGTGCGTGCCGGCGAGAATCGTTATCCATTCTATCGCTTCGCAATCAGCGCCGAACAGCAGGACAGGCGGAAAAAAACAAACCAGCTCAGAAATGCCAGTTTTTCGCCCGGTAAGCTGACGGACTCACGCCCATCGCCGCTTTGAAATGCCGGCTGAAATGAAAAGCATCGGCATATCCGAGCCGGTCGGCAATCTCGTTGATCGTCAACCGGGACGACCGCAGCAGGATGCAGGAACGCCGGATGCGTCCCTGTTCGAAATACCGTCCGGGCGACGTACCGGTCAACGAACGGAAAATGGCAAGGAACCGGGACGCGGACAAATTGGCGGCGGCAGCCAGTTCGGCGGTAGCCGGCCGGCCATTCTCCACGTTGGCAAGCCGCTTGAACACCGGCAGCATCCGGTACATGTTGCTGTGCCACAAAGCGGAAATCTCCTTCGGCTCGGCCAGCGTCAACAACTCCCGGGCCAGTTCGCCGCCGAGCAGCTGCAACTGCACCGCCTCGTGCAAATCCCCCGGCGACGGCGTATCGACCAGCGTCAGCAAAATGCGCCGCAGCCGTTCGGCGGCCGGCTCGCCGATCTTCGGCGGCAATTGATACAAATCCGCAATTTCCAGCGATTGCAGCACCGTCAGCCGGAAATGCAGCCAGGCGCAGAAAAAGGGCCGGCCGGCGATGTTGGTGATGCGGTGAAACGTGCCGCCCGGTATCAGAAAAAGTTCGCCGCCCGGTACCAGCCGGTCCCGCTCGCCGGACACTTCGACCCGGTAAGCGGGCTCCTCCGGCCGTCCCGCCATCTGAAAACCGATCAGGTTGAACGGCATGCTCCGCCAGCCGGAAGTCTGTTCGCAAACCACCAGCGACCGGGCACCGTCGGCGAACTCGAAAAAAAGGTTCAAAGGCGGCATCTCCCGGCCCCGGCGGTCAGCCATCTCCGGATAGTAAAAAGTATTCTGGACGCTCTTGCTCATATCATCAGTAAAAATATTCATTCCGCTTACGTTATAATACATATGAAACGGCCGGGAAGCAAATCAAGTTCGGGAAATCCGGAACACCACCGGTTGCATAAACGGTCGAAGTTGCGGACCGCGCTTGGCTTTCACCTCCATTTCAGTAATTTTATTCATCTTTTCAGTAAAAACATTCATTCATTTCCGCGCCGATTCCGGCTATACTATGAAGGAAGTCATTGCGACGAAAAAACAAATGGAACTGCCGCCATTCCGGCGCAGCCATCTCAACCCAACGATGGAAAGTCATGAATGCACATTATCTTCTGATCCATTCGGGGCAAACGGTCAACACGTTCGGCAACGCCACCCGCGAGATCCTGGCCGCGGAAGGATTCAACTCCTTCCGGACCGTCGACCTCGACACGGAGCCGCTGCCGCACTTCGACGGTCAGAGCCTCATCGTTCTGACCCGCTGTTATCTCAGGCAGGCGGAGATCGCCGCTTTGCTGGCGGCGGTCGAGCTAGGCGCCGGTCTGGTCGTCTTTCAGCCGTCCGACCGCTTGAGCCTGGCGCTCGGCCTCCAGCCGCTGCGGCAGATTCGGCGCGATTTTTATCTGCAGTTGCCCGACGACAGCCACGGCGGCGGCACGCCGCTGCAGACCCACGGCATCCTGAATTGCCACGCGCGGCCGCCGGCACCGGACGGCAGCATTCTGGCCGCGGCCGTCGACCGGGAGCGCCAGCCGCTGCCGGAACCGGCAGTCGTCTCCCTGCGGCGCGGCGCCGGACGGATCGCGGTTTTCTTCTACGACCTGCCGCAGACCATCGTCCGGCTGCGGTTCGGTGATCCGGCGCTGGCCGGCTATGCGACGCTGGGCCGCTGGTTCTGGTGGTCCCACAGCGCCGATTTGTTCGTTGACGTTCTCGACCGGCGGCTGGCCCATCGGCCGCAAGCCGATCTGCAGGCGCAATTTCTCGCCAATTTGCTGACCGAACTGTCACCGCTGCCGCTGCCGCGGCTGTGGTATTACGAACGGGCCGACCAGTGTTCCGCCGCGGTATTTTCCAGCGACGACGATGATTCGAGCTGGGAGGATTTCGATGCGCTGGGCCGGGCAGTCGAAGCCCACGGCGGCGGCATTACGTTCAATTTGATGGCCGACACCCAGTTGACCGAAGCGCAAGTGGCCGAACTGCGCCGCCGCGGCCACACCTTCGCCCCGCATCTCAATCCGCACCGCAGCGGCGAGGAGGAGTGGTATTTCGCCTTTCCGGCCGTCATCGCCGCCGAAACCGCCGATTTCAAGCGTCGTTACGGCCGTTGCAGTCCCTCGCTGCAGTGCCACTGCGCCCCCTGGCAGGGATACCAGGACTGGGTTCCGCTCTTTCAGACTGCCGGCTTCCGGATGCTGCACGCCTATCTTTCCATTCCGGTCGAACTGCTGAACCGCTATCTGTGCGGTTCCGGCCGGCCGATGAAATTCATCGACGACGCCGGAACCATCCACGACTGTTACCAGCAGCCGGCGATGACTTTCGACGACGCGACGCTGGAAGAACTCATCCACGCCGACCACAGGCCGTTGGCCGCCGATTTCGGCCGGATGCTGCAGGCGAGCCTGGACGAACATTACACCGCGATGTCCTTCTCCTCCCATCCGATCAGTTACACTCGTTACAGCAAGCCGCTGATGGACGACTGCCTGCGGCAACTGGCCGCAAACCGGGTGCCGGTCTACAACGGCGACGACTGGTGCGATTTTCAGGACCGCCGGCGGCAAATCGTCATGGAGCGGACCGGCGACGGCAATTGGCATCTGTCCAACCTCGCCGGCGCCGTAACCGTGCTCATCCCGGTCCAGGCCGGCTTGCGAAGCGTCAGGACCGACGGCGGGCTCGAAGCCAGACCGGTCAGACGCTGGAAGGCCGATTATCTGGCCCTGGAGCTGCCGGCCGGCCGCGACCGCGCCACTTTGATCATCGAATCCTCAGCCATCACCCATTGAAGGAAAAAATCATGCCCAAAAAAGTCAGACTCGCCTGGGCCGGCTGCGGCCCCCGCGGCAAAGCGGTCGCCGCCCTGTTCCAACACCATCCGCAGTGTGAAATCGTCGCCCTGTCGGACCATTACCGTCACATCGCCGAAGCGGCGCAACGGGAACTGCACCTGCCGGACGCCGTCATCCACGACACCCCGGATGACATGCTGCGGCAAGCGCCGGCGGATGCCTTGTTCTTCTCCGGCAATCCGTTCGAACAAATCGACCTCGCCTGCCGGGCGATGGAAAATGGCTGGCATGTCTGCACCGAAGTTCCGGCGGCCTTCACCCTGGCGGAGTGTGAACGTCTGGTCGAGACGGTAGAACGGACCGGCCGAAAGTACCAGTTGATGGAACAGGCCCGCTACTGGGGCTTCGTCGAAGAATATGCCCGCATGAACCGGGCCGGCGAACTGGGCCACGTCTGCCTGGCGCAAGGCGAATACGTCCACTACGAACCGGTCTGGGACAACTGGCTGGATCTCGATACCGGCGAAACGATCCGCCGGAACGCCCGGCCGCCCGGCCGGCGGGTTGCGCCCTCCTGGCGCAGTCGGCTGTGGCCGGACGCGATTCTCTATCTGCCGCATACCCTGAGTCCGCTGCTGAAAATCCTCGACGACCGGGTCGTCTCGGTCAGTTGCATGGGAACGCGGCCGCAGAGTTATGCCGGCGAACTGGCTTCCCGCGACATCGAATATGCGCTGATGCACACCGCCAAGGACACCGTGCTGCTGGTCGGCGCCGGTTTTTCGCTGCCGAGTCCCTCGCGCGGCGCCTGCTTCGCCCACTGGTATGAATTGCGCGGCAGCAAACGATCCGTGACCACGCCGCGTCATACCGGCGACAGTTTCCGGCAATGGGATCCCGGCCAGAGCGACTACCGGCCGGTGGAGTTGTCGACCACCCCGCTCGGCGCCACCCCCGAAGAGATGGCCACCGGCCACGGCGGCGCCGATTTCAAACCGGTGGACACCTTTCTGCGGGCGATCGTCGAAAACCGGCCGCTGCCGATGGATGTCTACGACGCGGTCGAAACTGCCGCGCCGGCCATTCTGGCGGCCGAATCGGCCAATTGCGGCGGTAAGCTGCTGGCCGTTCCGAATTTCCGGCCGCGATAAGGCCGGAAAAACCGATGGATCCGCCGGCGGTCAGCTTATTGGCGTCGACCGCCGGGTCCGGCTGCGCCCCGATCGGCGTGACTTACCGGCCTGGGCGACGGCATTACGGATTGGCCAGTTCATCCGCCCAGGATAATCAGCGCGGCGCCGAGCAGCACAATCGCCGTCCCGGCGATCTTCATGCCCATATGTCTCTCCTGAAAGAGTTTCCAGCCGAACCAGAGATTCAGCGCGCCGGACAGCTGAAAGAGCGCCAATGCCGGCCCGACCGGCAGCAGCTTGAAGGCCAGATTGGTGGAATACTGCATTATCCCGAACATCAATGCCAGCGCCAGCAATTCCCGGAAACCGGCCCGCAGCCGCACCGCGGTTCCGGTTTCCGGCCGCACCAGCAGCAAGCCGGCCAATGAGAAAAACGCGCCGAACCAGCACCAGATCAGGAAACTGCCGACGACGCTGGAAAGCAGCACCGTTTTCTTCAGAAATACCGCCTCGATTCCGGAAAAAAGCAGCGCCAGAAAACGCAGGACGATATCGCGCCGCAACAACGTCCGGAGCCGGAATCCCCGTTCATCGGCGCCGAGTACGAAATAACTGCCGACGATGATCAGCGCCAGCCCGGTCAAACCGGCGGCCGTCGGCAATTCGTGCAGCAGCAGCAAACCGAAAATCATGCCGACCACCGGCTTCCAGGCATTGATCGGCCCCAGTACCGAGAGTTCACCCGAGCGGAGCGCCGCCACCAGAAAACCGTTGCCGGCGGCCCCGCAAATCCCGACCGCGCAGGCATAGCCGAACAGTTCCCGGCTCCAGTGCCAATCGCCCAGAAAGATCGCCGGCGACATCGCCAAACCCAGCAGCAGGTAGACTGCGAAATTAATCGGCAGCGCCGGAATCCCGGCCCGGCCGATCAGCCGTTTCTGCAGCACATTGGCATACGTATTGGAAAAAATCCGGACGCCGACGACCCCGATGACTTCAAGCATCGCAATCCCGCCCCTTTCCCGCAATCGTTCTCAACGTTCCGGCGGCGCCTCTTTCCAGTTCCACCACTTCAACTTATCCGGCTCCGGCTGCGCGTGCTCGGCGAAGTAAACCGCCAGCCGGTAAACGTACAACTGGCATTTGTCCTCCTGAAAACCTTTCAGCCGGCAATCCCGCCGGTACATTTCCTCTGGATCCTGCCCTTTCAGCGACTCCAGCGTCGAATAGCCCAGATTGAGCAAATCCTGTTCGATGTTCTCGCCGACGCCGGGAATGCCGCGCAGCTCACTTTTCGCCTTTTTCACATTCAGCCTCCACCGGTTGTTCCGTCGGAAGATAAGATAATGCCGCACCGGCCAGTTTACAACCGGACGGCAAGGTTTTCACCGCGGGTGAGCCGCCATTCCGGATCGATGCCCGAAAGTAAAAATCATGCGAAACGGAAACCTACCTGGCCACCGAATCCCAGACCAGCTGTTCCAGCTTTTTGCGGTATTCGTCGTTGGCTTCCGAATTTTCATCGCGGGCCTGGATCACCATCGTCTGGTATTTCGGATCGAAACTGAACACCGTGCCGCTCGCGGCGCCGTGCCCGTAATAGGCGATGTCGTCTTCCCCCGCCGCCGGCGGCCAGAACGGCTGGATGCCCACTCCGTAATACCCTTCGATCGAAGTTCCCGGATTGTCTTCCGCCAGATTGCGCGGCATCAGCAATTCATAGGTTTTCGGCTCGAAAAATTGCCATTTGCCGTAGCTGCCCCGATTCAGCAGCAGTTGCGCAAGTTTCGCCAGGTCGTCCGCACTGGCCAGATAACCGCCGCCCTGATCGTCGCCGCTCATCGAGGTGATTCCCAGTTGACGGTAATAATTCTCGGCGAAAAGCCGGTCGATCGGCAACGCAGTGGCATTCATCATATACATGCCCATCAAATTGGGGCCGACTCCGTTGTAACTCCAGGCGGAACCGGGTTTGACCACCGGCAGCCAACAGGCGATGCCGTATTCGCCCAGCGGGTTGCGGATGCCGCCGAAATTGCCGTGTCCGGTAAAATTGCTGGTATGGTTGAAGCAGCGGCGCGGCGTCAGTTTCCATTCCGGCGTGCCGGCCAACGCCGGCATGAAACGCGACATGTCTTCATCCAGCTCCATCAGGCCCTGGTCCAGAAAACGGGCAAACAACAACCCGGTAAAAAGTTTGGACATGCTGGCCATCGAACACGGCGTAGCGATATTGATCGGCTTCCCGGCCAGTTCGCCGTACCCCCTGGCATAGACGATCACGCCGTTGCGGGCGATGACGGTGTAAAAGGCTTTCCGGGTTTTTTCATACAGCTCCCGGCAAAGCGCATCGAATTTTTCCCGGCTGCCGGGCAGAAAGCCGGCCTCCTCCTCGCTGCCATAGCGCAACGCAGGAGCGGCTTTTGTCAATTCGATCGGCGGAGCAAGCCGAACCGTTTCCACCGGAAAAGCACGCTGGCGCCAGGCCACCACCGCCGGAGCCACGCCGGGTTTTGACGCAAGGCCCAAATCCGTCCCGGCGCTGTCCCGGAAAAGCTTCAGCCGCTGCGGAATGGCCGTCCAGGTCGTCTGGAAGCCGTCGAACGGCTCCTGCCACTGGAAATTCCCGGCAAATTCGACAATTTCCGGATCCTCTTTCCAGCCCTCCGGCAACAGATAATAACTGAAAAGCGCCTTGTAAGGCTTGCCGTCCGCCGTTTCCGTTTCCAGCAGCGCGTAATACAAGCCGCTGTCGCGGAAATCTTCGGTCGCCTGCATCGTTTCGTCGAACCAGGTAATCTGCTGGGGATTTTTCCCGAACATCTCCGTCGCATTGGCCGGATTGTCCCAGGTCAATTCCGGCTTTGTCCCGACCGTTCCGACAAAATAGCCGCCGATGGTCAGACTGTTATAGGAAAAATCCACAATGCGCTGCCGCAGCGTATTTTCCGCCAGCGCCTGCCGGTATTCCTCCTCATCCAGCGGCCCCTCAACCACGGCAAGCACCACCGCCCAATAGCCCTCTTCATGATAGCTCTTCACCGCAATGCGGTTGGCGCCCTCATGGAATTTCGCGAAGAAAACGTTCCCCCACGAGTCGCCGAACGCTTTGCAACGGGATTCGCCGTTCACGAATATCTCGGCCGAGAAATCGGTGTTCAACGTAAAAACATAGTACCCGGCTTCGGCTTCCACCTCCACCGCGGCGTAAGCCATCGCCTTGCCGTGGGGAACTTCACCGAAGAAGTCGAGAAAATACAGGCCATCCCCTTCCGGATTGCGCGGATTGACATAGTCGGCCGCCTTCACCCCGCAAACCTCCTCCAGCGGCTCAGCCAGAAAACGATCCGCCTCGGCTTCCACATAAGCGGCTTCCGGAATCGGCCCGATCACCTTCCATTTGTTCAAGGGAATCACCCCGGCGGACAATACCGCCATCCCCAGACCCCACATTACAACACACGCCATCAATCGTTTCATGATTCTCCTTCACTGAATTAAATGGTTCTCCCCCAAGACGACCGCTCATCGAGGCCGCCTCCCCCATACCATATCCATCAAGAGGACATTTATCAAGCCGCCGCAAAACGGATTCCGCAAAAACAGAAACTATTTTGGCTTCCCCCCACCCCGGCCCCATACCATATCGATCCAAAAAGATGTGAGTTCACCATTTCTTTGGGAACACCCCTGGGCGGATTTTTACCCCGATGAAACGGTGCCGCAATTTTAGCACTGGGGGAAATCGGTTTGTTGGGAATGGCGGCCGTTTTCAAGTTCCGCCATCGGAAAGGGCCCAAATCTTCAACGATTCGCTGCCGCAATCGACAGCGTTGAGACTTTTTGCCGCACACACATCCCGCCGCTGCAGGTGAATCCCCGGCTCCGGCCGGAAACCGTTTTACTTCAGCTTCCGCCTGATCGATTCGGCGGTTCCGGGGCGGGTGAGGATCACCATATCCACTGCAATGGTATTGGCCGCGGCGGAACCGGGAATCCAGGCGGGACCGGTAAAACGGGCGTGAAACCAGAGGTCCCAGCAGTTATCCTCGCTGTTTTCCGCGTTGGGGATGGCGTAGGCCTGGGAGAGGTTGATCTGCAGATGCCAGCGATGGGCGAAAAAGAGGCAATTGCTGCCCAGCGTAATTTCAGGAATGCGATACCAGTGGTAGGCTTCGTCTTCGGGCGCGACCAGCAGATTTTTGCCGTCTTTGACCGCAAAATCATAGGTGCCGAAAAGATTGCCGTCGCCGGGAACCTGGTTGGGATGGCGCGACAGCAGGGTTTTTCCGGGAATAGAATCCGGATCGGCAGTGACGGAACATTGAAACTCCGGGCCGGGATCGTTCTGCTGCGGATAGCCGAAGACATACTTGGGCTCGATGGCGCGAAAAGGCTCGGGGGCGGTCAGATTGGCTTCGAGGATCTCGAACTGGCCGGCGAAGCGTTCCCGGAAATAACCGGGATTGACGCAATCGGTCCGGTCCAGGTATTCCAGAATGTTGTTTTTCAACTGGTCGCGGACGGCGTCAACGGAGATACCGTGCTCCCGGAAGTCGGCTTCAGTCTCCTGCCGCCAGTAGACGATCTGCCAGAAAAGAGGGATGGTTTCCGCCCGCACCCGGGCCTGGAAGCGGGGCGACTGCGCCGCCGCCTCCGCTTCCAGGAGCAAGCGATAGTTGTCCAGCATGAATTGACCGTCGAGGTAGCGCCAGCGGCGTTCCCAGGCGGGGCCGGGAGTGAGATCCTGCGCGACTCCCTCCCGCAGCCGGTCCAGATAACGGGTCATGAGCGGAGCGGCCGGACCGTAGTAATGGGTCATGTACTCCGCGATCAGCTTCCGGTCGTCCAGATCCGGATCGACCATCAGGCGCGACGCCAGATAATACTGCAACTCGATGAAATTCTGCGGCGTGACCGGATTTTTCTCGGCCTCCAGAAAAAGCGCCGTGACCCGGTTATCCCGAAAACGCCGCAGATCGGGAGCAATGGCGTCGACCATGGTTTCCGGACGTGGCGGATTGAAGAACATCCCCATGTTCCAGTAATCCCAGAGCGCAAAAGTCGCGCCCTGCCGGTTCCATTCGGCCAACTCCCGGAAATCGGCTTCGGCCATAGGCCGGTAACAACTGCCTCCGGCGCAATACTGCAGCAAGACGTTGGATTCGGGCCGGGTCAGGCGCGGCGGTCCGGCGGTAAAGCTGTAGGCGAAGGTGCGGATGGTCAGCTCGGGATAGTCGCGGCGGATGGCGGAGGCGATCGGATTGATGAAGCGCAGCAGCAGACCGGACTCGCCGTCCTCCTCTTCCACGATTTTGCGGCAGTTTTCACAGCCGCACATGGTGTTGCCGCCGTCGTTCTGGGAGATGTCGTAAAAGGTCGGCCATTGCTCCGGCGGCAGCTCGGCCCGGTCGCGCCGGATGAATTCCCGCAGTGACTCCAGAGCGATGGGAACCAGGTCGGGATGGCTCAGGCAGAGCTGGCCGACATAAGCGGCGGTGGTGCGTTTGCCGTCGGGACCGAGGGTGAAGTATTCGGGGTGTTCCGCGAAGTATGTTTCGGGCGGCACGTAGCGATAGAAGTTGTGGCAGAAGGGAGTGCGGTCGGTACGTTGCAGGAACCGGGCGCGGTACAGTATCTCTTCCCCGAAAGCCGATGCGCCGTTGATGCGGCTGCGCAACTTGAAAAGCCAGTAGCGCCGGCGCACTTCCGGCGCGGCCTCCTGCCGGATGAAGTGATAGGGACGTTCATCATAGATCTCCCGGCCACGAAAAGCGGGTTCGCCGCGCCCGTCGATCAGTTCCGGCCGCCAGTCCGGGCACCGCGGAATCACGGTCTCGTCCTCGGTCAGAAAGGCGACGCCGAGTTTTTCCAGAAAGGCGTAGACTCCGTAGAGGGTGCCCGCCGGACGACCGCCGGTAATGACGAGGCTCTCTTCGCAGGTACGCAAAATCCATTCCTCGTCCTGTGCTGCAAGGCCGTCGATCCGGTGGTCCCGGGCGAAACCGGTCTGTCCCAGGTAGATTTCCGGGATGCGCCCGGCCAGTTCGCTCTCCCGGACCACTGTGAATTCGCGTCCGGTGACTGACTGCATGAAGTTCTGCAACTCGAAAGCGGCGGTTTCTTCCAGCGGCGAGGGAGATTCACCGGTGGCGATCAAGTCGGCGAAAACGATGCTGCGGAAGGAGAGAAGAAACAGGATGAAAAAACGTTTCATGGCAGATGACTTTCTCCGGTCGGAGCCGGGTTGGGCCGGAAAGTGCTTTTCCCAGTCGAGAATTATGCTTCAATATTGAAAGAACACGCTTGGATTCGGATTGTAAAGGTTGCTTACATAACAGTCGACGCCGTTGTCTCCCCGGGCTTCATTGGGTAATTGCCCGGTACCATAGGTCGAAGTATGGCCGTCGGTGAAGGTAAAGGCGCCCCGGCGGTTATGGGGATAGGCCGGCGGAGCGTCGGCGGTGTAATTGACGAACGAGCCCCAGGGATGGTCGGTTTCTCCGATCAGCAGCAACAGAGAGGGATAGCGGCAGCCGGAGAGGGATACCGGAGCCCAGGCTCCCAGATTGTAGCCGTAGCCGTATCGGCTGTCGCCCGCATCGGCGGCCGGATTGACCGACACGTTCAACGCGGCGCAACCCATGGGATGGCGTTTGCCGTCGCGCACTTTGACCGCTCCGATATGAATGTTGATGTCGGTTCCGGCCGGGAAGAGATAGGCGGTCAGAACTCCCCGCTCGGTGGAATCGCTCCAGGCGATTCCGTTCGCGTCGAAATAAGGCGGCAATTGATCCAGATTGTCATTGGCGTACAATGTGAACGACAGTCCGAGCTGCTTGAGGTTGCCGACGCATTTGGTCAGTTGCGCCGCGGTCCGCGCCTTGGCTAGGGCGGGAAGCAACATGCTGGCCAGGATGGCGATGATTGCAATCACCACCAAGAGTTCTATCAGTGTGATTTTTTTGGTTTTCATGGTTCGGGATCCTTTCCGGGTTGATGGTTTCGGGAATTGACGGGATGGGACGATGAATCCGTTTTTTTTGTGCCGGCACCGGTCAGGCGGTATCGCCGTAGACCAGTTCGGCTCCGACCTCCTTTCCTTCTTTGCGTTCGCACCACGGGTTGTGGACGAATTTGAGCAGCAGCTTCACTGCGCTGCTGCCGACGGCGTCGGTGTTGACCCGGACCGAAGTGATGATCCGGCCGCCGGGAAGAGTCACGGGGCTCCCGTAGAAGCCGCAAAGTCCGTAGTCCCGGCCAACTTCGCAGTCCCGGGTGGAAAGCCGTTTGTAAAGTTCCAGCGCCAGAAGGTCGCTGGGAGCCAAGATCAGCGGCTTGCGCGGCGGAGAGAGCCGGGTCAGTGCGCTATACAGTTTCTGGTAATAAACTTCAAAAGGAACCTCCCAGTCGGTATGCCAGTGCATCCGGAAGCGCCCGGCGTACTCCTCCTGCGCCGTCAATTCTTCCAGAGCCCGGAACCGCTGATAGTCGTTGTAAAAACGCCGGGCGGCGGTGCCGCAGAAGAATATGTCGGTATAGCCCCGGGTCAGGACGGCGTCCAGCAGCAGCTTGACGCCGGAGAAGTTGGGTATGGCGATGGAACCGACCGGCAGCTCGGAAGCGCGGTTGACCACCACCACCGGCACGTCGGAGTGCTGCAGGAATCCGGCCAGTATCCGGTCCGAAACCCGTTCATCGACCAGGAGACCGCAGCAGCGCCGGGCGATGGCCAGCATCTGGCGCAGGATCTCATCGGCTTCGGCGTATTCGCCGGAAGAGTCGGGCTGGCAGTAGTTGAACACATTGCTGAAGTGGGAACGCAGCGTATCCATGCGCGAGGCGAAGAGTTCGTTCTCGATGGCCTGGTTGATCTGATTGAAGTAGTTGTCCGGGGCATTCCAGTAGGAGCGCAAAAAGAGTCCGATGGTGGTGGCCCGGGAGCTCAAGGCGAACTCCTCCTCCAGCTTCAGGACCGGAGCGACACGATACCCCCGGCCGTGGCGGTGGATGACCCCGGCCGCGTTCAACTCCTTCAGGCTGCGCAGCACGGTGATATGGCTGACCTGATAGTGACGGCAGAGCTGTTGCACCGGCGGCAGGGGATCGGCCGCGGCCAATTCCCCGCTGCGCATCCGGGCGCGAATGTCGTCGACGATGTTTTCGTAGAGCAGTTTTCGATTCATGGTATTTCTCCGATCTGGTAATAGTATAGGAGAAAAGAAAATTTTTGTCAATGGAATGCCGGGAACGCCCGAACTCTTTCCCTGAATTTTTCCAATCGGTAATATGATGATAATATGAGCAATCGTCAAAAATGCTTTACCGATATATGAAGTCAGGCCGCGCGGCCGGCGGCGTTTCCGGGGCAAATGCGGTAGGTGATCGAAGTCAGATGCCGGCGTGCGGAGTCGGGGCATTTCTGCTGGTGGCGGTTCAGGAAATCTCAGGTTTTGAACGATTCGCCGTTGCGGGCGGTCAACGGTGCCGAACCGCTTATGCAAACGTTAGAAAGCGATCTCACCCTTCGTCTTTCCGGGTACCGGAAACGTTTTTGCCGGAACGCTTGTGTCCCAGGATAATTTCAGTTCTGTTTCGAACTTTTTTTACCAGTCTGGCAAAAATATCCCGCTCGATTTCAGTCAGCTCCCCGGTGATCATCTCGTGACAGCGGTCGATGCTTTCTTCAATCTTCGGCACCAGTTGCAGCGCTTTGCCGGTGGCGTGGAGTTTGAAGTTGCGCCGGTCGAGCGGATCGATTTCGCGGGTGACCAGGCCGGCATTCAGCAGTTGCTGGACGATGGCGGCGGTGGTGCTCTTGCTGATCATGATCTCCGCCGACAACTTTTCCTGCGAAATGCCGTCGTTCTCGACGATGCCCATGATAAACGGGAACTGCCCCATCGTGATGTGAAGTTTCCGCAATTCGCGCGCATAATAGTTGTGCGTACACCGGCTGATGGTATAAATATCCACCGTCAGTTCCCGCATGGCGGCCACGTCTTTCATCTTCTGGTCACTTGCCCCCAAATGTTCTCATGTCTCTCCGAACCAAAAACCGTCCGCAGCAAAACCTTTATCGCTGGAATTAATATAGTAAACCTCACCGCGTTTACAATACTTTTCAAACAAAAAAATCAAAAATCGATTTGTCTTTCCAAAGTTTAAACATATATTAAAATAGTTCGCAATAGAACCAATATAATTGACCATTATTCTTACTGCAATCAAACAATATCTGTCACGGACAGGGAGGAAACATGACGTCACGACTGTTGCTATCGGGAATTGCTGCCGTATTTTTGTGGGGTGCCGGATTGACGCACGCCGCCGAAACGGACAACGCGCCACCGCTGGTGATCGTCGATTCCGTTAAAACGGTCGCGGAAGCGGCGCCCAGACGTTACGTCGGCTCGGTGGAAGCGATCAAACACGTCGACCTCATGCCGCGCATTACCGGCACTTTGCTGAAGATCAACTTCACCGAAGGAACGATGGTTCAGGAGGGCGACCTGCTTTACGAGCTGGAAGACACCACCTACCGCGCGGCCGTGGATGGGCTGAAAGCCCAGCAAGAACTGCTGGAGGCTTCGCTGCGTTATGCGGACGCCGAATTCAAACGCAACAGTACGCTGTTGGAAAGCAACGCGGTGGCAGTTTCCTCGCACGACAAAGCGGTGCTGGAAATCGATTCGGCACAGGCCAATCTCAAACAGCTCGCCGCCAGTCTGACCGATGCGGAAAATACGCTGTCCTACACCAGAATTTATGCACCGATCACCGGCCGCATCGGCAAAAGCGTCTTTACCGAGGGCAATTTGATCACCCCGCAGGGCGGCAAGTTGACCGACATTGAAATGATTGCGCCGATTTACGTCCGCTTCAGTTTGAGCGAGCGGGTTTTCCGGCGCGATTTCGGCGGCATGGAGGGAATCCGGGACAAAGCGGTCGTCCGCATTCAGCTCGCCGACAACACCATCTACGACGAAACCGCCAGCATTACCCTGATCGACAACAAGGTCAATTCGACCAGCAATACCATCACGCTGTGGGCGACCTTCGAAAACCGGGATCGCCAACTGATTCCGGGCAGTTTCGTCACCGCGCTGGTTTCCGCCAAAGCGGAAAAAGCATTTTTCGCCATCGTGCCGTCCGCCTTGATTGTGACCGGAGAGGGTTATTGCGTCTATATTCTCGACGACGAGCGGAAAGTGGTTCAGCGTCCCGTCAAGGCCGGTTCGGTCGCCGAAGGGCTGCAAATCATTCTGGAAGGGCTCGACGGCTCGGAGCAAGTCATCATCGACGGCACTCACAAGGTGAAACCGGGCATGGTTGTCACCCCGGTCGCGCCGGAAGCGGTGAAGTGAGGAAATCATGTTTGCCGAAATTTTCATCAAACGCCCGAAATTCGCCTTCGTCATCTCGATCGTCACCGTGCTGGTCGGCACAATCTGTCTCTTCCGGCTGCCGATCGCCGAATATCCGGAAATCGCTCCGCCGACGGTGAAAGTCACCGCCATGTACCCCGGCGCCACCTCGCAGGTGATCGCCGAGACGGTCGCCAGCGTCATCGAGGAACAGATCAACGGCATCGAGGACCTGCTCTATTTCAAATCCGAAAGCGACAACAACGGCAACTACACGCTGACGCTGACCTTCAGGCCCGGCATCAGCTCCGATATCGCCCAGGTCAACGTCCAGAACGCCGTCCAGCGCGCCGAAGCCCAACTGCCGGACACCGTCAAACAGATCGGCATCGTCACCAAAAAACAGTCCACCGATATGGCCGGCGTCTATTCGTTTCAGACCGACGGCACGACGCTTTCGCATTTGGAACTGGCCAATTATGTACGAATGAACGTCAAGGATATCTTCGCCCGGCTGCCCGGCCTCGGTTCGGTGGAAATCCTCGGCGAACGCAACTACAGCATGCGCATCTGGCTGGATCCGCTCAAGATGTCCGCGCTGAACCTCACGCCGGAAGTCATCATCGCCAAACTCAATTCGCAGAACATTCCGGCCGCCGCCGGTACGCTGGGCGGCGAAAAATCCAATCCTTATCTGCAACTCAAGCTCGACGTCACCGGCCGGCTGAAAACGCCGGAGGAATTCGCCGACATCGTCGTCGCCGCCGCACCGGAAGGCGAACAGATCCGGCTCGGCGACATCGCCCGGCTCGAACTCGGCGCCGAACGCTACACGGATGAAGGCTACTTCAACGGGCAGCCCAGCGTCGCCATGGCCATCTACCGCCAGGACGGCGCCAACGCCGTCGAACTGGTCAGAAACGCCAACCAACTGCTCGACGAACTGAAAAAACGTTTTCCGGAGGGCGTCGAAGCCGTCCACGCCTACGACCCGAGCAATTACATTCTGGTCAATGTCCGGGAAATCGCGACGACGCTGGTCATCACGCTGCTGCTGGTCATCGCCATCACTTACCTCTTTCTGCAGGATTGGCGTGCCACCGTGGTTCCAGCGGTGGCCATCCCGGTCTCATTGCTCGGCACCTTCTTCGTCATGGCGCTGCTGGGATATTCCATCAACGTGCTGACCCTATTCGGTCTGATCCTCGTCATCGGCAGCCTGGTCGACAATGCGATCGTCGTCGTCGAAAACACCATGCGGATCATCGAAGAGGAGAAGCTCCCGCCGCCGGAAGCCACCGCCAAAAGTATGAAACAGATCACCAGCCCGGTCATCGCCGCCACGCTGGTCTCCGCAGCCATCTATGCGCCGATCGGTTTTTACGGCGGCATCGTCGGCACGATTTATCTGCAGTTCGCGGTGACGATGTGCGTCGCGCTGTGCATCTCGGCGTTCAACGCCCTGACCCTCAGCCCGGCGCTTTGCGCGCTCATCCTGAAACCGGCCGCGGCGGCCGAACGCCGGAAATTCATCCTGTTCCGCTGGTTCGACGCTTCCCTGGACGCGACCAAAAAAGGTTATATCGGATTTTCCAGATTCATGATCCGGCGGTTTTACCTGACGGTCATCCTCGTCCTCGCCGTCCTGGCGGCCAACGTCTTTTTGCTCAAGGGCCTGCGTGGCGGCTTCCTGCCGGACGAGGACAAAGGCAGTTTGTTCTGCGAACTGGAATTGCCGCCCGGCGCTTCCCTGGAGCGTACCGACAAGGCGATGGCGTTGTTCAATGAAAAATGTCTGCAGCTCAAGGGCGTCAAAGATATCGTCACCGTCGCCGGCTATTCGCTGATGAGCGGCGCCAGCGAAAACCTCGGTTTCGCCATCGTCACCCTCGATGACTGGGATCTGCGCAAAACGCCGGAGCTGTCGATTCAGGCGCTGCGCGACCGGATCATGGCGATCGGCGAACAAATTCCGCAAGCCCAGGTGCGCGCCTTCCAGCCGCCGGCCATCATGGGGCTGGGCGTCACCGGCGGCGTCACCTTCGCGCTCCGCACCTCCGGCAACGATACCCCGCAGGAATTCGAACAGCAGCTCGGCAAGCTGCTCGATATGCTCAACGACAAACAACAGATGCCCGACATCCAGTACGCCTTCAGTTCGTTCAACGCCCGGACGCCGCAGCTCCATCTCGACATCGACCGGGACAAGGCGGAGGCGCTCGGCGTGCCGATCAGCCGCATTTTCACCGCGCTGCAGAGCAATCTGGCGTCGCTCTATGTCAACGACTTCAATCTGTACGGTTATTCTTTCAAGGTCAAGCTCCAGCTCGACGGCCAGGACCGCTCCACATTGAATGACCTTGAAGAGCTGATGATCCAGAACGATTACGGCCAAATGGTTCCGCTGACCGCGATCGCCGAAGCGAAAGTCACACTGGGCGCGCAGAAGCTGGAACGCTTCAACCAGAACCTGTCGGCCGGCGTCACCGTCATCCCGATGCCGGGCGCGTCCAGCACCCGCATCATGGACGACCTCGAAGAGTTGACCTCCAACAACTTCGGCAAGGAATACGCCGTCAGTTGGACCGATATGAGCTATCAGGAAAAGAACAACGACGGCCGGATCGTGCTGCTGATGACGCTGGCGGTGATTTTCGGCTACCTCTTCCTGGTCGCCCAATACGAATCCTGGACGATTCCGATGCCGGTGATCCTCTCCGTCGCCTTTGCCTCGCTGGGCGGCATCGCCGCGCTGTATTTCAACGGCATGCTGCTGGACATCTACGCGCAGCTCGGGTTGATCATGCTGATCGGGTTGTGTGCCAAAAGCACCATTCTGATGGTCGAATTCTCGATGCAGGAACGCAACGTCGGCAAATCGATCGCCCGGTCCGCCATCAACGGCGCCAATTACCGTTACCGCGCCGTGCTGATGACCGCCTGGAGCTTCATCATCGGCGTCATGCCGCTATTGTTCGCTTCCGGTGCCGGCGCCGAAAGCCGCCGGGTGATCGGCACCACGACCTTCTGGGGCATGCTGACGGCGACGCTGATCGGCGTCGCCTTCATTCCGCCGATGTTCGCCGTTTTTCAGAAAACCCGGGAAACCGTGAAGAAAAACAGCAGGAGGGCGGCCGGCAAACCGGCGAAATAACCAGATGAAGCCTGACGATTTGTTTGTATCCGTCAGGAAATTCACCGGCCCTGGGGCGCGTTTCGGAAAAACCATTCGGCCGCGCCCCGCGGCAGACTCAAATCCCTTCACCTTCATTATCAGGCATTCAAACCTCCGGAACACGCTCTGAACGAAGCCGGCGGCGCTGTCGATGCGCTCCCTGCCAAGCAATTCCTGACCCGGCTGCGACGGTTAAAAGCCGCTTCACCGGCAATATCATTCCGGCCCCCAGGGGGGTTCGCGGCCGATCAAAAAATTTCTCCGGTATTGTCATGGCTTAAAAAGCATCTGAATTTTCTGAATTTTTTACCGGATTTTTTTTGCCGGGGGGTTGACTTTTGTTTGAAAATATCCTATACTATCCAAAGAGATTGATGACTTTGATATAATTTATAATATGACATGAACCAAAAGATATGAATAATTCAAAAACCGATTGTACTCAGCAGACCCGTCAACAGATTTTCGATCAATATATTCGGGGGCGGCTGCCGGGTGAACGAATTCCGACCGAAAAGCAACTGTCCAAGGAATATCAGGTGTCCGTTACGACCGTGCGCCGGGCGGTCAGCTTATTGGAAGACAGCGGTTTTTTGAAACGCCGGCACGGTTCCGGCACTTTCATCGGAGAAGCCCTGCGGATTCGCAAAGTCGGCCTGCTGGTGCCGGAGGCCGATTATTCGCAGTTTTTCCACACCATGGCAATTCGGATGAGTCCGGAATTGCGGCAACGGGGATATTCGCCGACTTTGTTCGTGACCGGCGGAGATCATTTCGAATTGGCCACGATGGAATCCGACCTGAGAAGCATGGATGCGTTGATTTTGTGCGGTTACGGGGCCGAGGCCGGGGAACTGCGTCGGATTGGAGTTCCTTATGTAGTTCTGGGCAATGAATTTCCTCGTGAGGACACCTATGTGGCAACCGATATGATTTCCGGCATGATGATGGCCATGCGCCACTTGTACGCGACGGGGTGCCGCAAAATCATTTATCTGGGCAATTTCCACTGGAATTCTCCGCTGGCGCAGGAGCATCTGGAAACAAGTATGCGCTATCTGGGATTTCGACTGGCGCTTCACGAGCTGGGGTTGGAATTCTCGCCCGGGCAAGCTCTGGCCGCCGGCTATTCGAGTCTGCACGGTTATGAACGGGTCTTGCGCCTGGTGGATGAGTCGGAGTTCGATGCGCTGCTCTGCGCCACCGACCAGCTTGCCCAGGGGGCGATTCAAGCGCTTCTGGGGCGGAACCTCCGAATCCCCGAAGAGGTTTCGGTGGTCGGCTGCAACAACCTTCTGCCGGAAACGGAATATTTGGTGCCGCTGACCGCGATCGACTTCAACCTAGATCAATTCGCCGCGCAAGCCGTCTATCTTTTAAATCGAAAACTGGACGGAACTCCGGAAGAGGATGTATTCTCCCTGTTTCTGCGGCCGAAACTGGTTTGCCGGGCCAGTACCAGGCCGTTATCCGGGAGATGACATGATACGAAAAAAACAAGCCCGACGGGCCAAACCAAAGGAGATGGTATGAAAAAGTTTACATTGATTGAACTGCTGGTCGTTATTGCTATTATAGCCATTCTTGCCAGCATGCTGCTGCCGGCCCTGGGCAAAGCCAAGGCTGCGGCGATGAGCACCAAATGCAAGTCGAATTTAAAGCAGGTGGCTCTGGGATCGATTCTCTATTCCGACGACTGGGAAGATTGGATTTTCCCCGTCTATCTTTCCGACTGGGAACACGGCCAATGGCCCCAGGTTTTTATCAAGGAAGCGTATCTGCCGGAAGCGGTGCTGGTTTGCCCGTCGGTGAGTTATCACAAGATCGATTATGGCTGGTTTTCTTACGGTTTGAATATCGATGCTTTCGGTTACGCGGGAGAGGCGAACATGAAAAAACGTGCCGCCGTCATCGGCAATCCGGTGATGTACGGCGACGGTTCGACGATCAACTGGGACGCGGATGTGGCGGACAGCGACGCGGCAATTACCTACAATACTTTCGATCGCGACTGGTATCCGCTGATGCTTCGGCATAACAACCGGGCCAACGTTTCGCTGGCAGACGGAAGCGTTACGGATCTTACCCGGGCAATGGCGGTGGATTGGCGTACCTGGATGGGCAATGACAGCAAATGATGGCAATTGAAAGAAACGTAAGGAAAAATACACGCGGACGCGGCGGGGACTGCTGCGCAAATTCCGGGAAGACGCTGTTTGGCGCCATGCCTTTACCAGCGAATCGGATCGAGCGAGAACCAAGGAGATTATTGTCATGAATCGGTTGAAGCAATTGGCATGGGGATTATCGATGGTCTTCGGCATGATGGCCGGCGCGGCGGAAGTCGCCGAATTGCCGCTGCTGTCCGGCCGACTGGAGGTGGACGGCAGATTGGATGAGGTGCTATACCAAGATGCCCGTTTTGATAAACTCAGCGCTAACGATGCCGCCCGCCCGGCCGATCCCGCGACCGAAGCATTCATGTTCACCGACGGCAAATCCA
This sequence comes from Victivallis sp. Marseille-Q1083, assembly GCF_903645315.1. NCBI lineage: Bacteria > Pseudomonadati > Lentisphaerota > Lentisphaeria > Victivallales > Victivallaceae > Victivallis > Victivallis sp. Marseille-Q1083. The sequence goes on along the minus strand of NZ_CAHJXL010000001.1, from coordinate 2,358,616 downwards.
TTTATGTCGCCTGCAAAGTGACTGTGCCCGAAGAATTGACTCCTCCGGCAGAAGATGACATATTCCATTATGATTACGAAACAATAGAAATATTTATCGCCCCCAAGGTAAAAGAAAAATTATATTACCATTTCAGCATTGATCCGTTTGGCAAGTCGCAATCGGAAATCGGGATCAGCAATCCGGCGGATTATGCGTTTCCATGGCCGTTCGCCATGGTGGAAAGCGATGCCGGCTACACAGCGGAAATCAAGATTCCACTGGAATCGATCGGATTATGGGACGGGTTGAAAAGCGGTGACCGGATCGCCATGAATGTGTGTCGGGTAGCGGCCAACGGCAAAGATCATTACCAGTCGCTGATGCCGCTGGGCGGCAGTTTTCACCAACGCGATGAATTTCCGGTGCTGGTCGTCGGGAGTTTTCAGGATGGCGCGCGGGCGGAACTGTCGGAGTCCCCGCTGAACAACGCCCGGCAGCCGAAAGTCAGGGAGATGTACCGGGAACTCGCGACGCAGTCCGAAAACATCCGCAATGCCGACGACTACAATGGATTTCTGGCAAAGCTCGCCCAGGAAACCCGGCGGGCGATCCGGGAAAATTATCCCAAAGAAAATTTTATGTCTGGCCTGCCAACCCATGGCAAGTTCCCCAATCGACATTTCTGCCGCTGCCGGAAGCCTCGCATCGGAATTTCGAGCTGACGGCATTGCACGGTGAAGTCGTTACACTGGCGGTCGGGATTGGCAATGCCTGGGACAAGGCAGTACGCTTCCGGGTCGAGCTTTCGAAAATCGTCGCCGCCACGGACGAAAACCGGCAGGTCCGGCCGGAGGATGCCGTTGCCGTCCGGCGGCTTGTCGAGACCGCGTTGCGTACCGGCTCCACTCAGCGCGACGCTTTGGCCGACGTGGACATTCACGACATAATTGATTGCCGTCAAGGGGAAAATGAGATCATCTATCTGACCATCGATACCGCCGCATTGGAACCCGGAAACTGGACTTTCAGCCTGCAGATCAAACCGACGGTCGAAAGAGCATGGGCGAAAACGGTGCCCGTGGAGCTGCAGATCATGCCGGTCGAATTGCCGCGCGACGGCAAGCCATACTCCTTGAATTTTCACTACTACAATTACATGTCAGTGAGCGGTTATGGACAAAGTGACGCTTATCGCCACGCCGTGCTGCTGGATCAGAAGCGGAATGGTTCGAACGTACATTTGATCTGCCCATCGGGACTGTCCCTTGAAACTGATGAGTCGGGGAATCTGATCGGAGCGCCGGATTTTCGTGAAATGGACCGGCTGATCGGGGTGTTCGGAGTCAAAGATCAAATCTATATGGTGGTCCCTGCGCCTGATACACTGAATGGTTACGGGTATGGAAAAGTCAGCGGGGAAATCGTGGAACGGAATTTTCTGCAGGTATTGACACAAATTCGCGAATATCTTGCCGCTCAAGGCATCGACGAATCGAATTATGGGTGGTATATCACCGATGAGCCCGATATGGCGCGGGCAAAAAATATTCTGCCGCTGGCCAGACTTATAGCCAAACATGCTCCGAAGCAGAAAATATTCTGTACCTTCTATGACGGAATTCCACTTCAGGTTCTGGATATGATGAATCCGTATGTCAATTTGTGGTCGCCTTCTTTTGGCGCCATCCCCGAACAGATGAAAACGATTCGCGAAGGCGGCCGCAAACCGCAGGAACTGTTGTTCTATGCGGTCAGCAACCGTACCTATTCGCCGTATGCGTCGTACCGGCTGATGCTGTGGCGGGCGCTGCAGCGCGGCGGGATCGGTGCCGGGTACTGGAGTTACGATGATGTCGGCTATGGAGCAAACGCCTCCATGTGGGATGATTTCGACAATGACCGCAGCGATTACTCGGTCATCTATGAAGGAAGCCGCGGCCCGCAGGCCAGCGTCCGTCAGCTTGCCTGGTTCCGGGGCATCCAGGATTGGCGTATCCTCGAACTGGCGCAGAAGAGTCCGGCGGCGCAGGAAACCGCCGCCGAAGCCATGAAAGAAGTATTGAGTAAGACTTATGAAACGAATCTGGCCGATTCTTATATCGAGAAAATCCGGGAACGGTTAAAATAAAGACGGCGGCATCCAGCATATGAGATGTGGATAGTGAATTTCCGAACGCAGCAATTCAATGGGGGTATTCATGCAGTTGGAAAACTTTATCGAGGCGACGGCGAATTCGATTCTGAAGCCGGCAAAGGGAGCGGCGATCGAAACCCGGCGGATCGGCTGGGGAAGTGTAGTGCGGTGCGGCTGTTCCGTGGGCGGAGCGCCTTTGAAGATCGGCGAGCGGAGTTATGGGGCCGGCTGGGGCGATCATGCCCAGAGTCTTTTGGTCCTGCATCTTCCGTCGCCGGGAAAGCGTTTCAAGGCCTGGGTCGGAGTTCAGGCCGGTTTGCCGTTTCATTCGCTGGCTCGCTTCATCGTCGAAGACGACGCCGGGCGGGAGCTGGCCCGGTCGCCGGAGCTGCGGGGCGACCAGGCGCCCTTCCTTCTGCAAGCGGATTTGAACGGTGCAACCGCGATCAGGCTGCGGTCGCTCGATACTGCGTTGCCGGCGGACTTCCCCGGAATTCCGCCGATGGCCAATTTTAATTGGTGCGATCCGGCGGTAACGCTGGCGGACGGCCGGAAGCTGGCCGCTCCAGATTTCGCCGCTTTCGAGTTTCGGCCGGCGGCGGCTTTCGTTTATGACGGTGGCGGCGAGATGACGACGGCGCGGCGCGAAGTCCGGCAGTTGGCGGAAACGTCCGAACTGACACGCTGGCAAATGGAAGAAACCGATGCCGATGGGACTTTGACCGTGCGCACTACGGTGACGGTCTATCGTGATTTCCCGGTGATCGAATGGTTGCCGGAGGTATTGAACCCGGGAGCGCAGCCCAGCCGGATAATCGACGATTTCCGGTCGCTCTCGCTGCGCCTGGCTCTGGAAGACCGCTCAACAGGTTATCTGTCCCATCCATACGCATTCGATTGCAGGTTTCCACAGCGTGACGTGGCATTGCGCCGGACAGTGGGCAGCAAGAACGCGCAGAGCGATTTCACCCGGGGAACGGTGTGGCTGCGGCCGCGTTATCCGGAAAATCATTGGCGGCTGGATACCGACGAGGGACGCAGTTCGGCGGCTTGGCTGCCTTTTTTCGGCGTGGATGTCACGGAAACGGAAGGTCTCAATTTCGGCATCGGCTGGAGCGGCGCATGGTATGCCGATTTGCGGCACGGCGACGACCAGCTCCTGATCGAAGCCGGGATGCCGAAGACCCACTTCCGGGTGCTTCCCGGCGAGTGTCTGCGCCAGCCGTCGATATTCATTCATCACCGCCAGGGCATGAGTGTAGAGGACGGCCAGAATCAATTGCGGCGTTTTCTGCTAAAGTATCATTCGCCCCGCCGGGCCGACGGCAGTGTGATGCAAACGCCGTTGCCGCGTTTCGCCTGGGGAGGGCAGTCCTCCGATGGAATGATGCAGATAATCGATCAGAAGGAACGCTACGAATTGCCTTTCGACACTTTCTGGGTGGATGCCGGCTGGTTCGGCGTTGACCGGCCGGTTTCTCCAACGGAGTATGGTGCGAGCGATTGGGCTTGCACGGTGGGCAATTGGCGGGTGAACCGGGTTCCCCATCCCGGCGGTTTCCTTCCCGTGGCCGAGGCGATCCGCCGGGCCGGAATGAAATTTCTGCTGTGGGTGGAAATCGAACGGGTGATGCCGGGAACCCCGGTGGCGGCGGAACATCCGGAGTGGCTGCTGACCACGCCGGCCGATGACGGCAATCTCCTGCTGAATCTGGGAAACGAGGCCGCTTGTGACTGGGCGATCGGCGAAGTGGAACGGCTGGTGCGTGAAGAGGGAATCGACTATTATCGTCAGGACTTCAACTTCAACACCATCCCCTTCTGGGCCGACAACGACGCGCCCGACCGGGTGGGGGTAACCGAGATGAAATACATTGCCGGCTTGTACCGTTTCTGGGATACATTGCGCGAGCGTTTCCCCGACATGCTGATTGACAATTGCGCCTCGGGCGGCCGCCGCATTGATTTTGAAACCAACTCACGCAGTATCTGCCTCTTCCGTTCCGATATGCTGGGACGGCCCATGTACGACTGCAGTGAAGCCAACCACAATGAGATTCCCTACCTTTCCGAATGGGTGCCGCTGCATGCCGGCGGCACGACGGTGATTTCAGGCGACGATTACGGCGTTTTTTCCGGAGTAGCTTCGGGAGTGAACGCCGGCATGGGCGAAGTGAACGACGGGTTCGACTTCAAGTGGTACCGGGAAGTTCTGGAGACGGCGAAGCGGATGATGGCATATTTTTACTTCGATTTCCACTTGCTGACTCCGGCGCCGGAGTCGCGCCGGAATTTTTACGCCTATCAATGCCATGCGCCGGAAAAGGGTTCGGGATTCTTCGCTGTTTTCCGCCGGCCGGACGGTGACGAAACCCGGCGCACGCTTGATTTACGGAATATCAATCCGGAAAAGCACTACGAGCTGGAGTGCTTCCGGGGAGAAAAGGTCACCGTTTCCGGCAATGAATTGGCGGAATTTCCGGTGGAGCTGTCAGAGCCGCGTTCAATGGCACTCTATTTCTACCGGAAACTGGACCGATAACTTCAGAAAGTCAGGTTGCCTTCCGGAAGCGGAAGTCAACCTGACTTTCGTTGATTTTTCAGCCTGAGCCGCAATGACATCGGAACCATTACGCCTGAACGGCATCAAGGCTACCCCCACACCGGATCACAGCCGCCGGCGGGCGTTTTCAGACTCCAACGCATCGACGCTTCCAATCAACGGCAAGAGCGGCGAAACCATCTGCCGCAGGAAAGCAAATATTTACCGGTCGAAACTGACTTATTCCTCCCAGATGGAGCAAGGCGTCACTTTACGGTTGCAAGAAATGCCGTACTATTGAGTCGTTCCGATAAAATTGGTATAGACCGGTTCTTCCGGTTCCGGACGTACCACCTCCGCCTTCGCAACACTCTTCAACAGATAAGCCAGGTTGTTGCCGAGCGTCCGCATCGTCTGCAGCCCTTCCAGATCACGGCGGACTTCGTCGGGCGTAAAACCGTGCGTCGAGTTCCAATACTGCGATGACGCCACCGGCATCTGATTGATCGTAAAATATTTGTTCAGCCGGTCGAAAGCGGCGCTCGCTCCGCCGCGCCGGCAGTTGACCACACAGGCGCCCGGCTTATATTTCAAATATTTTCCCGCCGAAAAGAACAACCGGTCGAGGAGCGCACAGAGGCTTCCCGGCGGTCCGGCATAATAAACCGGCGCCCCGATCACAATGCCGTCACAGCCCCGGCATTGCGCCACCAGCTCGGTATAAAGCGGCTCCTTGAATACGCAGCCGTCGTTGCCGTCGGCACAGTGCAGACAGCCGATACAGCCCTGGACCGCCCGGTTGCCGATCTGAAAGAATTCCGATTCCACGCCATTGCTCCGCAACGCCTCGGCGACCTCGCTCAGCGCGGTGAATACACAACCATCCCGGTGCGGGCTTCCATTCAGCAACAGTACTTTCATAACGCTCCCTCCTTCTCAAAAATTTTCTGGTTATCCGGCAGTGCAACCCGGTCGACGGAAAATACCATCCGCGAAATATCCCCCTGCGCTTCATGAATGCGCGAGTTGGTAAAATACAGAAAGCCGTCATAGATCGCGAAGGTATCCGGCCAGCAAATACCGCCATCGGCCGCCAGAGTCCGCAATTCCTTCCGGTCCGGCGTCAGGTAAACAATCGCATTCTTTTCCAGGTCCCCCATAATAAGGTCGCCGTTTTCCGCCATGATCATGCCGTCGGGCGCGGGCGTTTTCAGCTTGAAAATATTTTTCTCATCAATCCGGCGCTCGATCAGCTGTCCGGTCGGAATGCCGTACAGCGTATAGCCGGAAAGCGGATGAAAATAAAGGATGTCGTGTTCGCGGTCCAGCGCAATGCCGTCGGCATGCACCCTGCCGGCGTATTTCACCCCGCCGATCGTCAGTTGATCCACTTCAGCGGTCGTGAACGGATGATGATCGAGCAGCCGGTAATTCCCGCCTGAAACAAGATCCAGGACGATCAGCCCCGGCGCGCCGGAATCGGTCAGATAAATTTTGTCGTTTTTGTCGTCGACGCGCAAATCGTTGACATAGGAATTCAAGTGAACCGCTTCCGTCAACGGGTAGGTCCTGACCAAGGCATCCGTATTCAGGTCGTAAACATAAATCGTCGGCGGCGCGACAATGCCTTTCATCAGCGGATTTTTGGTGTCGAGCACATACAGCCGGCCACCGTGGGCGACCACCGACTGCACGCAGATGAAACGATCCGGCACGACTTCATCGCCGATCTCCCAGGCGTTGGTCGCCGGGTCGGGATAAGGCTTCCGGGCCCCGTCCCTGCCGATTTCCATGACCGAATACGGTACCCCTTCCCGCCATCTTGGAAAATTGACAAACATCCTTCCATCGTCGGCGACGGCGATGCCGGTCACCTGCATTCCCTGAAATGAAGCGACCGGCTCAACCGTTTCCGCCTGCATCGTCAGCGGATCGCCGCCCCAGACCGCCGCCACCCAGACCGCCGCCCAAAGAAACTTTTTCATTACACTTCTCCTCCCGGAAAGTTAAAATTACCATTTTCCCGTCGAAAAATGATTTTCGGACCATTGAAAAGCGACCAAATTATCCCCTTCATTATCATATCATTTTCCGGTTGTTTTGCAAATCTGAATTGACCGTATTCATGGTGTGTGCTCAAAATCTCCGTGCCCCAATACTTTCGAGTTCAACGCTTCCCGCCAAACGACGGCTTAACCGTCAAACAGTCGAAATTAAATAAATTTCCAGCTTGAAAGTAATATATTTTGTGATATTATACGATATATTTTAACCACAGGGGACGTCTGTATGCTGCTTGTAATCAAGTCGCCATATACGGAAATCGCGCTGAACGGCGAAGGCGGCAGCGAGGTTTTCGATTGCCTGAAAAAACATTTTGACCTCGAAGTCGTCAGCGGCGGCGAAGCCATGCCGCTACCGCCGGAAACGCCCGGCGAAAGGCTGGCCGCCATTCGTCTGAAACACGAATTGACTCAATCCGAACTCGCCAGGAAATCCGGCATTGCGCAAGCGGCAATCAGCGATTATGAAAACGGCAAACGCAAGCTGACCCGCAAGGCGGCCGGCAAACTGGGCAAGGCGCTGGAGGAACCGGTAAAACGATTCTTCCCGAAACATTGAATTTTTCAACAGGAACCACGAATGCCGACGATAGCCATCAGTTCATTTTACGATCACTTCAACAACGCCACGGTGATTCTAGTCGCGTTGTCGCTGATTCTGTTTTCCGGTTTTCTGGTGACCCGCCTGACCAAGCTGGCCAAACTCCCCAACGTCACCGGCTACATTCTGGCCGGGATTCTGCTGGGACCCTGCGTGCTGAATGCGGTGCCGCGCCATGTGATCCATGACATGGGGTTTGTCTCCGACATTGCGCTGGCTTTCATCGCGTTCGGCGTCGCCAAATTCTTCAAAAAAGAGGTGATGAAGCAGACGGGGGCCAAAATTGTCGTCGTGACCGCGGCGGAAGCGCTGCTGGCCGGCATTCTGATCATGCTGTTCATGCACTGGGTGCTGAACCTGGATTGGCTGTTTTCGATGCTGCTGGGGGCGATCGCCACCGCCACCGCCCCGGCCAGCACCATGATGACCATCAACCAGTACCGCGCCAAGGGGGAATTCGTCAATACGCTGCTGCAGGTGGTGGCGTTGGACGACGTCATCTGCCTGCTCGCTTTCAGCGCGGTGATGGCGCTGGAGAATACGCGGGGCGAAGTATCGCTGGCCGGAATCCTGCTGCCAATCGTCTACAACCTCGCCGCCCTCGGCATCGGTTTTCTCTGCGGGCTCATCCTGAGCAAATTGCTCACCCCGCAGCGCAGCCGGGAAAACCGGCTGATCCTGGCGCTGGCCATGCTGCTCGGCATTTCAGGCTTGTGCGATGTTTTCGAAATTTCCCCACTGCTCGCCTGCATGGTTTTCGGCGCCACGTACATCAACCTGACGCGGGATAAGACGCTGTTCAAGCAGATCAACCGCTTCACGCCGCCGGTGATGTCGATTTTCTTCATCGTTTCCGGTATGAGCTTCGACCTGCGGATCCTCGGGTCGGTCGGCCTGATCGGGGTATCCTATTTCCTGATCCGGATCGCCGGCAAATACCTGGGCGCTTATTTCGGCTGTGCCGCGGTCGGCAGCAGCCGGGAAATCAAAAATTACCTGGGGCTGGCACTGATTCCGCAAGCCGGCGTGGCGATCGGCCTGGCTTTCATGGGGCAGCGAATCCTATCGCCGGAAGTCGGCAACACCATGCTCACCATCGTTCTGGCGTCCTCCATTCTGTATGAATTGATCGGTCCGGCGGCGGCCAAACTGGCGCTGTTCAAATCCGGCGCGATTCCGCGCAACGCGGTCAGGCTGCCCGAAGTAGAACCCCAATCGACCATCGAACTGCCGCGGCTGGCCCGCCGTTACTGGCCGCTGAGAGGCATCCGGCAACCAGCGCCGCCGCAACCGCCGCCCCGCCGGCCCAAACCGACGAAAACGCCCAAAGTGGCAAAGCTGCAAAAGACGGCGAAATAATCGATTTTTCCGGTCCTTTCCGAGCCAACGCCGGACGCGAAGAATTGTGGCGGCTGAAATCGCCCGGCATCCTTCCTGGCAACAAGGTTTCTGCAACAGTTATCCCAGCGACGACAGTCTCACCACAAGCTGCCGCAACCACTTACTCTCAGTTGGATAAAACAAAATGGCGGAGAGGGTGGGATTCGAACCCACGGTACAGTTTCCCGTACACAGCATTTCCAATGCTGCGCCTTCGACCACTCGGCCACCTCTCCGGCATATAGAATGGGTTTAATATAATCCCGATTCACCGTTTGGCAAATCGGGATTCGATTTTTTCAATTGTTTTCCACCGGCTCGTCCGGCCGGATCAGCGCCCGGTATTTGATGAAATATCCGAGGCCGGAACCGACGGTAATCAACGCGATCGCCCACAAAAATACCAGCCAGACATACCACAGCCGGATTCCCCACACCACATCGACCCGCAGATCATAGAGATTGACCCAGGAAATCCCGGCCAGGAACAGCATGACCATCTGCATCGCCGTCTTCAACTTTCCCCAGCGGTCGGCACTGATCACCACCCCCTTTTTCACCGCCAGCATCCGCAAGCCGGTCACCATGAACTCCCGGGAGATCACCACCACCGCAATCCAGGCCGGCATCAACCGGAATTCCACGACGATCAGCATCGTCGCCGTCACGAAAATTTTATCGGCCAGCGGATCCATCAGGGCGCCGAAATCGGTCACCACCTTCCAGCGGCGCGCCAGATAACCGTCGAGAAAATCAGTCGCCCCGGCGATAATCGCCAGGCAGCCGGCAATGATCCGAATCACCAGATCCCGGGTCGACAGCGTCGTACTGTCGACATCCCCGGCATTGGCCGCCAAAATCAAAAAGATGAAAATCAGAACGATACGCGCCACCGTCAGGATATTCGGCAGATTCCGTTTCATTGTCTCTCTCCTTTCCACCGCTTATAATTCCGCCGTCAGATCGAATTCGTCGCCACCGGTAATCCTGACCTTGTAAAAGCCGCCCGGCCGCAACTCCCGCGAAGCCTTCACGGTTACGATATTGTCGATTTCCGGCGCATCCATCCGGCTCCGCGCCGTCGCCCGGCACCCTTCCACCGCATCGACCAGCACTTCCAGTTCCCGGCCGACCCAAGCCTCATTGTACCGCTGCGACAACGCCTGCTGCAAATCCAGCAGCTCCGCCGCCCGCTGTTCGGCAACTTCCAGATCGACCTGCTCCGGAAAATCTGCCGCCGGCGTATTCGGTTCCGGCGAATAGGCGAATACACCGAGCCGTTCGAACTTCATCCGGCCGACGAACTCCTTCAACGCTTCATATTCCCGGTCGCCTTCGCCCGGAAAACCGGTGATGAACGTCGTCCGCAAGGTCAGCTCCGGAATCGCCTGCCGCAGACGCGACAGCAGCATTTCCACCTGCCCCCGCGTCACTTTGCGCCCCATCCGGCGCAAAATTCCATCGTCGATATGCTGCAGCGGGATATCCAGGTAGGGCAACACATGGTTCGACGACGCCAGCACTTCGATCAATTCATCGGTGAAATGGGCCGGATGGGTGTACAGCAGACGGATCCAGAATTTTCCCGGCAGCCGGTCCAATTCCCGGAGCAGTCCGGCCAACGTCGTCCCATCCTGCCGGTCATGGCCGAAAGCGGTGACATCCTGGGCGATGACGATCAGTTCCCTGACGCCATTCCGCCGCAAATTTTCCGCCTCCGCCACCGCCGAGCCGATCGAACGGCTGCGCAGACTGCCGCGAATATTCGGGATGCTGCAATAACTGCAGCGGTTGTCGCAGCCGTCGGCAATTTTCAGATAGGCCAGGTGCGGCAAAGTCAACTGCAGCCGCGGCGTCGTTTCGTCGTACAGGTAAGCCGGTTCGGCACAACTGAACACTTCCGGCAACGCCCCGGCCGGCGACCGCCGCAACTCCCGCAGCCGTTCGGCCAGATGCGGCACCTCGTCCACACCGCACCACAGATCGACCTCCGGAAACTCACTGCGGAACTCCTGATCCTTGTCCCATTGAATCAGGCAGCCGGTGACGACGACCCGGCGGCCGCTTCCAGCCGCTTTCCAATCGATCGCCTCCATGATCGCATCGACCGTTTCGTCCCGCGCTTCCGGGATAAACGCACAGGTATTGATCAAGACGGTATCCGCCTCCTCCTGATCGAAAGTCAACCGGATACCGCTGCTCACCAGACCGCCGGCCATCACCTCGGTATCAACAAAATTCTTCGGACAGCCCAGGCTGACCAGAAATACTCCGCCGGCGGCGCTTTGGGATGCTCCTTTTCGCTTTGCCATAAATCACTGATCCAAAACTTATTGTTTTTCCGGCAAATTCACATTTGCCAAAAGATAGGAAACGATCTCCTCCGTCGCCCCGATCGCCAGCGGACTGGTCAATTCCCAACGGTGCGCATCACCCGGCTGCAGCCGGAAGTCGCCGCGCCGCCAATCCAGGGCATACGGCCGGCCGGCCGTCGAGCGGATGCACCAGTTGCTGCGCGCCAGCATCGCCATCGCGGCGGCGATGTCCCAGAGTTTGGCAAACACCAAATATCCCAGCAACTTGCCCTGGAACAAGTAGTAAAAGGAGGCCACACAGCAGGACCAGACGTAAACCTGGTTGCTGAACGAAATTTCACCGTGTTTGGCGTAGCGCTGCGGAATTCCGACCGGCCGGCCGGATTCCAGCGGCGGGGTGACGAACTCGAACGGCCGGCGCTCCGGCTGCCCGGCCCTGATCCCGCGATATTCCCAGACCAGCTCATTTTCGGTAATCAGCAGCCGGTCCTGCTCCGGCAGATAAATCGCGCCGTCGCTCAGCACGCCGCGCCGCATCAGGCCGATCGAAATCCCCCAGGCCGGGAAATGGGTCGCATAAGGCGCCGTGCCGTCGATCGGATCGACAATCCAGCAGTATTCCGCCTCCAAAGCCGCCGCCAGATACGCTTCATCGCGCAAGCCGACCGTTTCTTCCCCGATCAGATAACTGCCATTTTCCGGCCGGTCGAATTCCGCTGCCAGAAATTGTTCGATCGCCCGGTCCGCCGCGGTGACCACCGAAAGGTCCTGCTTCAATTCCTGCGGCGGGTCGTCGTAATAGCGATAAGCAATCTCGCCGGCCGCCCGACACAACTCCACCAGAGAAGTTACTTCATAGCCTGTCATATCATTCCTTCCGTTGCGGATTCAATATACAGTTTTCCAAAGGTTTTACAAATCAGCCCAACGGCAAATGCTGTTCGAGAATCAGTTCGACGCCGAAACGCGAATGAATTTTCAGGACAAATTGGTAAATCCGGCCGTTTTCCAGTTCACAGCCGGGCGGACTGAGCACCCGCATCACCGGCAATTCCACCCGGTTATCGCCCTCCTTCAAATCGATCCGGCAACTCGGCACCAATTCATGCCCGTCGATTTCCAGCGAAGCGATCAGCAGCCGCGGAACCGAGGACAAAGCATGCAGTACCGGCGTAATGATCCAGCCGCGGCCGTCGGAGGTGCTGCTCATCCGGTATTCCACCGCAATTTCTTTGACTTCACCTTGTTCATCGGTCATAGGCCACCTTCCTTTCCTGCGTTGCAATCGCCTCCTGCGCTCCCCGGCAACTCGGCATCCGGTCCCAGCCAACCCGGACGCAGCCCGGCCGGACAAGCCGGCTTCGTCAGCAATATACCGCCGGCCGGGCGGCTGTCAATCCGGAAAGGCAACAAAAAAGCGCCGGGAAGGCGAATTTTTAGCCTCTCTCTTCGTCCCCGGACCGCGATTCTCGCAAAAAAAGTGCCCGGACGGCTTGAATAATCGGCGATGTTGAATTAAGTTAATGGGCTCAAGTTCTTTAATTGAACGACTTCCCGGCGGAAATTGTTTGGCTGCCGGCGGACGATAAGTGTGAAATGAAGAAACTCTAAACCATTGAAGGATTGAAAGATGAAAAGAACGTTTCAGCCGTCCAACCGAAGAAGAAAACGCAGAATCGGCTTCATGGCCCGAATGAGAACCAAAAGCGGCCGCCTGGTGCTGAAGCGCCGTCGTCAAAAAGGTCGTGCGGTTCTGAGCGCCTGACGGCATATTTTCCTGGAAGCGAACAGTCGCCTGCCGTAACCGGCCGCGAAGCGGATTTTCGAAAATATGACCAGCCGGCGCTTGCTGCAAGAAGTTCCGGCTGGATTTCATTTTTTGAAAAAACAGGCGGTTAAGGCAAAGAAAATAAATACGGAATCCGAGTTTTGCAATATTTACTGAAAAAAACGGATAAACTGCGTTTCAAATCGGATTTCGACTATGTTCGGCAAAACGGCGTCAAATATGTCGGCTCCTGCCTGGTGCTGGTGGTGGCGCCGCCGCCGGACGAAGCGTTGCGTTGTGGCGTAATATGCGGAAAGAAATTCAATCATCGGGCGGTAGTGCGCAACCGGGCGCGCCGGTTGCTGTGGGAAAGTTTCCGCCTGTTGAAACCGGCGGTCTGCGCCGGGCGTCTGGTGATGATTCCGCGCAAGCGGATCATCGCCCGGAAACAGCCGGAAGTGCAGCGGGAACTGCAAGATTTGTTGCGGCAAGCGGGCCTCTGGCACGATGGAAGGCATGCTGCAATCCGACCAACTACCTGCTCGGATTGATCTATCTTTACCAGCGAATCGTTTCCCCCTGGTTGCCCGGTTGCTGCCGTTTTACGCCGACGTGTTCCCATTACGGCGCCGAAGCCCTGAAGCAGCACGGGTTCTGGCGCGGCAGTCTGCTGACCCTCTGGCGACTGTTGCGCTGCCAGCCGTTTTGCCGCGGCGGTTACGATCCGGTGCCGCCGAAAAAGCGGGCCGGCAACCCTGAAGAACCGAATCATAAGGAAAATATACAGTGAAGTTTGATCGTGAAACGATATTGATAATGATCGTCGGCGCAGTGATCATCCTGGGATGGACGCCGTTCTGCCGCTGGATGGGCTGGATGGCGCCGCCGCCTGTTGAAACGCGGCAGCAGACCGTACCGCCCTCCCCGCCGTCCGCTCCGCAACCGGTCACGCCAGCGGCGGCCCCGTCGCCGGCAACGCCGGCGGTCGTGCCGGAAAATCTGCCGGCGCTGCCGCCGCAGACGCTCAGCAACGCTTCGATCAAAGTGGAATTTTCACCGGCGGCCGGGGCGATCCGTTCCATCGAGCTGCTGGATTATCTGACTGCCGACCACGAACAGCATATCGTACTGGACAACAACCTGAACGGCCGGATGTCCAGTCCGCTGCATCCCGGCGCGTTGTCGGTTTTCGGCGCGACGCCGTGGCAACTGGTCGAGATCATCGACAACAGCAAAATCGACGACAGCACCTATCACCTCCAGCGCAAGCTGGCGACGGCCGACGGCTCCGAATTCATCCTGACCCAGGAGTGGACTCTGAGCGGCGATTACGCCATCGTTTACCGTTTTTCCCTGACCAACCTCTCCGACCGGCCGCTGGTTTTCAGCCGGCTTTCTATCAGTGGCGGCGATCTGCAGCCGTGGCACATTCTGTCCGGCGACCGCAAAAGCCGCAGCGACACCAATACCATCGATGTGCTGACGGTCAAGGATTCCACCAAGTCGATCGCCATCGACGACGATCCGGAAGACTTCGCGGTCATGCCGGATGCCGCCGTCCGCTGGGCCAGCATGAGCAACAAATATTTTACGACCATCCTGGTCGGCAATACGCCGTACGGTTTGTTGAAAAAGCGGGCGGAAGTGACCGACGCCGGCCGGAAATATTTTCTGGCGATGGTCGGCGCCGATTATTACGACGTCAAGCTGGAAGCCGGCCAGCAGCAGAGTTTCGATTTCAAGTATTATGCCGGACCGAAAATTCTTTCCCAACTGAAATCGTTCGACGGCTCGACCACCAAGCTGATGCACCTGTCCAGTTGGGGGCCGATCAGCTTTCTGGCCGAATGGCTGCTCTATTTCCTCATCTTCCTCAAAGGTCTGTGCGGTTCTTACGGCTGCAGCATCATCATCCTGACGCTGTTGGTGCGGCTGCTCTTCTGGCCGATCACCCAGAAGGCCAACGCGTCGATGAAAAAGATGGCCGCCGTGCAGCCGAAAGTCAAGGAATTGCGGGAAAAATACAAAAACGAGCCGCAGATTCTCAACGCCAAGATGATGGCGCTGTACAAGGAGGAAGGGATCAATCCGCTCGGCGGCTGCCTGCCGATCCTGCTGCAGATTCCGGTGTTTCTGGCCTTGTATTCGGCGTTGAACTCGGCGGTGCAACTGCGCCAGGTTTCCTTCCTCTGGGCCAAGGATCTGGCTTCTCCGGACACGGTGGCGGTCCTGCCGCTGGGCTTCATGAATCTGTCGATCAACCCGCTGGTTCTGATGATGACCGGCCTGATGATCTTCCAGCAGCGCATCACGCCGAGCGCCATGGACCCGACGCAACAGAAGATGATGATGATCATGCCGCTGGTGATGGTTTTCTTCTTCTACGATCTGCCCAGCGGCCTGACGTTGTATTGGACGGTCAGCCAGATTTTCAGTATCATTCAATTGTATTGGCAGCGCCATTCGGTCAACAAGGCGGCTGCCGCCAAAGCGTAACAAAACCTTAATCCGGCGCCCGTGCGGGGCGCCCATCCAATGAATATGCCTTCGGGCATTGTCAAGGAGCAAAAAAGATGTCGGACATCAGTAAAATCGAAGATCAGAAAGCCAAAGCCCAGAAGACCCTCGCGGTCATGCTCGATTACCTGGGGCTGGACGCCACGCTCAACGTGGAAGAAAAAGGTTCGAAACTGGCCATCAAAGTGGCCTCGGAAGATGCCGGTCGGATCATCGGCCGCAAGGGTCAAACGCTGGAAAGTCTGCAACTGCTGCTGAACCGTATCATGTTCAAAGGCGACGAAGAGTGCCCGCGCATCATGCTGGACATCGACGGTTATGCCCGCAAAGGCGGCAAAGACCGCCGTGACGACGACGGCAGCGCGCCGGAAGGCCGCGGCGAACCCAGGGAACGCCGGGAACGGCGCGACCGCCGCGACCGCAACAGCGTTCCGGAGGAACAGTTGATCTCCCAGGCGCAGGATGCCGCCAAGGAAGTCAAGCGCTGGGGGCAGCCGGTCACCCTGCCGAAAATGAATGCGCACGACCGGCGGATCATCCATATCACGCTGCAGGATGACCCGGAAATCACCACTCAGAGCGAAGGAGAAGGTTCGCTGAAGAAAGTGGTGATTAATCTCAAAAAAGACTAATTGCCGGTTTGAAAATTTTCAAAGCCGAGTTATTTTAATAGACATGCGCCTGCTCCAAGGGCGCATGGTTTTTCGGGGTGTGGCTCAGCCTGGCTAGAGCGCTGCGTTCGGGACGCAGAGGCCGGAGGTTCAAATCCTCTCACCCCGACCATTCTTTTTCGGGGTGTGGCTCAGCCTGGCTAGAGCGCTGCGTTCGGGACGCAGAGGCCGGAGGTTCAAATCCTCTCACCCCGACCATTCTTTTGTATGTGAAAGCTCCGTGAAAGTCATATCTTTCGTTCGTTTTTTTCCGGCGTTTTACCCTCTGTACCGCTCGTTGACCGAGCCGGTGAAAACCATATCGGCGGGAAGGAGACACTTTGAAAATTCTGGTTGATTGCGACGCGATGCCGCGTCCGTTGAAGGAAGCGCTCTGCAAAGCGGCCGGGCGGGAAAAAATCACGGCGGTCTTCGTTGCCGCCCAGGCGCCGCGACTGCCGGAATCGGCATTCCTCCAAGCGATCGGCGCGGGAAAGGCCTTCGACGGCGCGGATGACTGGATTGTCGAACATCTTGAACCCGGCGATCTGGTGATTACCGCCGACATCCCACTGGCGGACCGCGCCATTGCCAGGAATGCGGCAGTACTGAATACCCGGGGAGAATTCTTTACGCCGGCGAACATCAAAAACGCGATGGCGATGCGCGGACTCCTGGACGAACTCCGCGTCGCCGGTGAGGTCACCGGCGGTCCGGCCCCCTTTTCGGACCGGCAACGCATTCATTTCATCAACGCGTTGAACCGTTTTTTACAACGACGAAAATAATCGCCGGACCACATCGGCGGCGGATTTCCGAACTTGTTTTTCCCTGTTTTTACACTCGCCGCCCTTTCTCCTCCTCGCTTGCAAAACAACGGCGCTCCGGTTCTGAGTTTATTTATCAGAACCGGAGCGCCGATGATCGCCAAAAATTTTTTTTTAGTGGCCGATCGCCTGGCAGACGGTAATCGCCGCCACACCGTAGATGTCTTCCGCCGTGCAGCCGCGCGACAGATCGTTCAGCGGCCGCCCCAATCCCTGCAGAATCGGCCCATAGGCGCCGGCGCCGGCCAAACGCTGCACCAGCTTGTAAGCGATATTGCCGGCATTCAGATCCGGGAAAATCAGCACATTGGCATCGCCGGCAATCGCGCTGCCGGGCGCTTTGCTCTTCGCCACCGACGGCACCAGCGCCGCATCGGCCTGCAGTTCGCCGTCGGCGATGATATCGAGATTTTCCACATCGATTTTCGCTTTGAACATCGCCGTCGCCGCCACCACCTTTTCGAGAATTTCATGCTTGGCGCTGCCGTAGCTCGAAAACGACAGGAACGCCACTTTCGGCGTCTTGCCGATCAGGGCGCGATAGGTATTGCTGGTCGCCATCGCGATATCGACCAACTGTTCGGCAGTCGGATTCGGATTGACCGCACAATCGGCGAACAACAGCACACTATCGCCGGAAGCGGTCGGCCTGGCCAGATCCATGATAAAACAACTGCTGGCGATCTTCATGCCCGGCGCCGTGCCGATGCAGTGAAACGCCGCGCGCAGCATATCCGCCGTCGAGGCGATACTGCCGGCAATCAGGCCGTCCACCATGCCGCTGCGCGCCATCATGCCGCCGAAATAGATCCGCACCTTCATCACTTCGCGGGCCAGTTCCAGCGTCATGCCCTTTTTCTGGCGCATCTGGCAATACTGCTGGGCGAACCCCTCGAAAAGGTCGCTGTTCAAATAATCCAGCGCGTCAAACTTGCGTCCGGTAAGCTTCGCGTCGGCGCAAGCCTTGGCAATTTCCTCCTCGCTGCCGAGGACGATCACTTTTTTAGCCACCCGATTTTCCAGAATCATATTGGCGGCGGCGACGACCCTGGGATCGTGTCCTTCCGGCAATACAAGGGCTTTGCCGGCCTGCTGGGCCTTGGCGACAAACAGATCAATTGCTGACATTTTATGGTATTCTCCCCAAATTTATTATCGATTGCAGTCCGCCGACTTCTCCGGATAGAGCGTCTTCACGACGCTGCGGGCAATCATCAATTCCTCATCGGTCGGCATCACCACCACGGTCAATTTGCTGTCGGGAGTCGAAATGACGCCGCGTTTGCCGAGCGTTTCATTGTTTTTGGCCGAATCGAACCGGATGCCGAGGCAGCCGAGCGCCGACAACACATGTTCCCGGGTATAGGCGCTCCATTCGCCGATGCCGCCGGTAAAGACCAGCGCGTCGGCGCCGTCCAGCAAAGCGTAATAGGCGCCGATGTACTTGACGACCCGGCGGATGAACATCTTCCTGGCCTGCAGCGCCTGTTCATTGCCGGCCTGTTCGGCAGCGATGATGTCGCGCATGTCGGACGAACCGATGCCGGCCACTCCGAGCAAGCCGCTCTGCTTGTTCAAAATCTGATCGACCTCTTCCCGGCTGTGGCCGAGTTCGAGCAGCCGCAGGACGGCGGCCGGGTCGAGATCGCCGCAGCGGGTGCCCATCACCAGGCCTTCCAGCGGCGTCAGGCCCATCGACGTATCGATCACTTTGCCCTTCCGGACGGCGGCCATGCTGCAGCCGTTGCCGAGATGGCAGGTGATCAAATTGAGTTCTTCCGGGCAGCGGCCGAGGAATTTGGCGGTCGCCAGCGTCACATAATGGTGGCTGGTGCCGTGAAATCCGTATTTGCGGATACCGAATTTACGGTAGTATTCATAGGGCAGCGCGTAAAGATAGGCTTCCGGCGGCATGGTCATATGGAACTGCGTATCGAAAACGCCGACGTTCGGCACGCCCGGCATCTCCTTTTCACACGCTTCGATGCCGGCGAGATTGGCCGGATTGTGCAACGGTCCGAGCGGAAAACATTCGCGGATGATCTCCTTGGCCTGCGCGTCGATCCGGATCGGCGCGGTAATCTTTTCGCCGCCGTGCAGCACGCGGTGGCCGATCGCATCGATCTCACAGAGACTTTTCAAAACGCCGTGCTCCGGATCGATGAGTTTCTCACAAATCTTCCGCAGTGCGCCGACCGGTGTATTTTCCTTGATCAATCCCTCTTCGACATAACCGTCAGACCGCTTGTAAATCATATTCGGCTTGTCGGAACCGAGCCGCTCCACTTGTCCCTTGGCAAGCACCTGTTCGTTTTCCATGCTGAACAATGTGAACTTCATCGAGGAACTGCCCGCATTCAATACGAGAATCTTCATTTTCCGCTTCCTGTTTTCCTTAAACTTTCTATTTGGATTGTCTTTCAAAAAACAGCACCCGGCCTCTTCGTTCAAGAAGAGGCCGGTGCCATCCAGAAACGCCACCCGGTTCGACCCGGCAGACGTTATTTTGAGCCGGTCACTTCTTGCGAAACACAATGCGCCCCTTGGTCAAGTCGTAAGGCGACATCTCCAAAGTTACATTGTCTCCCGGAAGGATGCGGATGAAATTCAACCGCATTTTTCCACTGATATGAGCATTGATCACATGTCCGCTGGGCAACGCCACTTTGAACATGGTATTGGGCAGCAGCTCCTTGACCACCCCATCCACTCTGATTACATCGTCTTTGGCCACGTTAGAATCTCCGGTTCTTGTTCTGTAATTAATACCTGATGCTCGAAATGGGCCGACAAACTCCGGTCGACGGTACGCACCGTCCACTGATCCGGTTCGGTGTAGACCCGGCGGGAACCGAGGTTGAACATCGGCTCAATCGCCAGCACCATCCCCGGCACCAGCCGCGGGCCGCGGTAGCCGTTGTCGAAATTCGGCACTTCCGGCGGTTCGTGCAGCCTGATCCCGCAGCCGTGGCCGACGTAATCTTCGACCACGCCGAGCCTGGCATGTCTGGCCACCTGGGCAACCGCGCGGCTGATGTCCCGGATGCAATTGCCGGACACTGCCGCCCTGATGCCGCTCATCAAAGCGGCACGGGTATTTTCCAACAGCCGGACCGTATCGGCCGGCGGTTTGTCGTTGAGAGCAAAGGTAAGCGCGGTATCCCCGCAGGCGCCGTCGATTTCGACGCCGATATCGATGCTGACAATATCCTGCTCGGACAAAATCAGGTCTGCCCGGCCGATGCCGTGAACGACGACATCGTTGACGGAGATGCAGATATTCCCCGGAAAACCGTGATAGCCGAGAAAGGCGCTGCGGCCGCCGGTTTGGGCGATCAGCGAACCGGCCAGTTCATCCAATTCCAACGTGGACATCCCGGGACGAGTCAGCCTGGCCAATTCGTCCCGCACTCCGGCCGTCAGCGCCGCCGCACGGCGGATGCGGACAATTTCCTCCGGAGTATGGATGATGTAATCCTTGCGCGGGGGCATAATCAGGCCAGTCCCGCTTTGAGCTGGGCCAGCGCCGCGTTCATTTCCAACTCGGTGATGGTGAGCAACAGACCTTTGGCGGCATAATAATCGATCAGCGGCTGCGTATTGGCATAGAACACCTTCAAACGCTCCGTGGCGGTTTCCAGCGAGTCATCCGGCCGCTGGAACAGTTCGCCGCCGCACTTGTCGCACACGCCGTCCTGTTTCGGCGGCAGGAACAGTTTGTTGTAGATTTCCCCGCAATTCTTGCAGGAAATCCGCGCGGTCAGCCGCTGCAGGATAATGTCGTCATCCACTTTGAAGTAGACTACCGCATCCAATTTCCGCGCCAGCGATTTCAACGCCTCTTCCAGCAGTTCAGCCTGGCCGATCGTCCGCGGGAAACCGTCGAGAATGAAACCGTATTCGCAATCCTTCTCAGTCAGGCGGTTGCGGACCATGCCGGCGACAACCTGATCGGGCACCAGCTTGCCTTCCTTCATCAGCCCGGCGGCCTGGCGGCCCAATTCGGTATCGCGTTTGATTTCCCCGCGCAAAATATCGCCGGTGGAAATATGCGCCAGCGGATACTCCCTGGTCAGCAGCGCCGAAAAGGTGCCTTTGCCGGCGCCCGGCGCGCCGATGAAAATCAAATTCCGTTTACTGATCATACCATTGTTTCCTTCCATTGTTCCACAAAACGGTAACGTTGTATTGTCATTTTGCTGCCTGTCGCAGATAGGCCGCCACTTCCGCTTCCGGCAGTTCCCGCTGTTCGGAAGAAGCCAGGTCGCGGCAAATCACCGCCCCGCGGGACAGCTCGTCTTCGCCGCGGATGACCGCGAAGGCGGCGTTGAGCCGGTTGGCGGTCCGCATCTGCGATTTCATCGATTTATTCTCCACTTCGGTCAGTACGGTGAAACCGGCCCGGCGCAGCTCCGCCGCCAATTTCATGTTCGCCAGCCGCGGCGCTTCGCCAAGACCGACCAGGTAGATCGCCGCGGCCGGCGGTGCCGCCGGCGCCACCGCCAGAGCTTCCCGCACCAGCAGCAGCCGTTCCATCCCGGCGGCAAAACCGACGCCGACCATCGGCCGCGACTGCTCCGGCAGCAACAGTTCATAGCGGCCGCCGCCGGCGATCGCCGTCTGGGCGCCGAGACCGGAATGGACGATTTCAAAGACGGTATGCACATAGTAATCCAAACCGCGCACCAGCAACGGATCGATCACATAGGCGACCTGCAATGCGTCCAGCGTCCGGCAGACGGTATCGAAATAGCGCCGCGAATCGGCGCTGAAAAATTCCAGATAACTCGGCGCCCCGGCAATGATCCGGCGGCAATTTTCCTGTTTGCAGTCGAGAATCCGCCAGATATTGTTGTGGAGCCGCTGCCTGCAATCCTCGCACATCGAATCGATATGCTGTGAAAAATACCGCCGCAGCGCCTCGCCGGCCGGGCCGCGATCGCTTTGGATGCCGCGCGTATTGATCCGCAGTTCAGCGCCGGTGATTTTGATCCGCGCCAGATAATCCATCAGCATGGCGATGTTTTCGGCATCCAACTCCGGCGCCACCCGCCCGACATTTTCCACGCCGACTTGATGGAACTGCCGGCGGCGGCCGGCGGCCGGACGTTCGCCGCGGAACATCGGCCCCATATAAAAAACCCGCTGCTCAGTGCCATTGAGCACATCGGTGTTCAGCAAAGCGCGCATCACCCCGGCGGTTCCTTCCGGCCGCAAGGTCAGGCTGCGGCCGCCGCGGTCCTCGAAAGTATACATCTCCTTGCGCACCACTTCGGTCTCGTTGCCGAGCCCGCGCTGGAAAACTTCGGTATATTCGAAAACCGGCGTCCGCAGTTCGCCATACCCATAGGAAGCGAACACTTTCCGGGCGGTATTTTCCAGTTCCAGCCATTGAACGGTCTCGGCCGGAAAGATATCCGCAGTTCCCGGCGGCGGAGAAAATTTTGCCATCTCATTACCTCAAATCATTTCCGCAACGGCCGTTTTAAAAACAAAATTGCGCCGCCTGGCGCAATGAATCAGGGCGATCGCCACCGCACTTTGCCGGCGCAATCCTCTTTCAACAGCCGATGAACAATTTAAATCCAATTAGATAAATAAGTTAACGCCGAATCTGCCGTTAGTCAAAATCCAAAGACACTTTTTTTGCGATTTTCTTGGCGTCGCCGGCTGCCGGCCGGCAATTTCGCTTTTTCCGATCGGCGACGGGTTGACTTTTTCAACAATTTATTCTATAATAAACATTGAGTTCCAAATTGAATCGTCGGTCCCGCATCGAGATCATTGGCAACCACCAAACCAGGAAAGCGAAATTATGAATTTCCATCGCCGTTTCTCCTCACTGTTGCTGTTGGCGGCCTTCCTGACCGTCTCCGCCGCCGAAGCCCGCAACGTCTCTCCGGTCCCGCCGGCGCTGATTCCGCAGCCGGCCCAATTGGCGATCGACGCTGAGGCCCGGCCATTTTACCTGAGCAGCCACTGTACTGTCTACTACACCGGCGGAGCGGCAGCGGAAAAATGCGCCCGTCTGTTCGCCGAGCGGCTGAAGGAAACCGCCGACTGGACATTGCCGGTCGAGGCGGCTGTAAAGGCCGAATCGGCCGACGGCATTCTATTCCGCCTGGCCGAGCTGCCGCCCGATGCCGACCAACTGGACAGGGAAAGCTATCAACTGACGATTGAGCCGAACCTCGTTTGCGTGACTGCCGGCGACGAGGCCGGATTGTTCTACGGTCTGCAGACACTGCTGCAGTTGCTGCCGCCGCGGCTGGCCTACGGCTCCTTTGACGGCCCGCGTTTCGACGACAATTGGGAACACCGCGATTTGAGCCGCAGCCTTTACTCCGTGCCGCCGGCCCTGCCGGAAACCGTCGCCCTGCCGAAACTGACCATCGACGACCGGCCGCGTTATCCATGGCGCGGCAGCATGGCGGATGTCGCCCGTCACTATATGCCGATGGAATATCTCTATCAGCTCATCGACCTCATGGCGGCGCACAAGCTCAACACTCTGCAACTGCATCTGGTCGATGACCAGGCCTGGCGGCTGGAAATCAAGGCATTCCCGCAACTGGTCAAGGAAGGCAGCAGCGGCTCCTATTCCGGCGCGCCGGGCGGCTTCTACAGCCAGCAGGAGCTCCGGGAGCTGGTCGCTTATGCGGCGGAACGCCATATCACCATCGTCCCGGAAATCGACCTGCCCGGCCATTCGACGGCGGTGACCCGGGTGATGCATTTGAACTGCAATCCGTCGAGCGGCGTCTACTGCATCGGCAATCCGGAAACCTTCCCGTTTCTCGAAAAGGTTTTCGATGAAGTCCTGGAGATTTTTCCCTCCCGATACGTCCATATCGGCGGGGACGAGTGCCCGAAAGATGCCTGGCTGAACTGTCCGAAGTGCCAGGCTCTGATGAAACAGGAAAATCTGGCCAGCGGGGAAGCGCTGCAGAGTTACGTGACGCGTCATATGAACGACTATCTGCAGTCCAAAGGCCGCACCCTGATCGGCTGGGACGAAATTCTCGAAGGCGGCCTGCCGCCGAAAGCGGTGGTGATGAGCTGGCGCAGCCAGGACGGCGGCGTGGAAGCGGCCAAACTCGGGCACTACACGGTGATGTCGCCGACCGGTTACGTCTACCTGGACTACCGCCAGAGCGGCAACGAACCGTTCGGCGGCGCGCTGCTGCCGATGTCGAAGACTTATCAGTTCCAGCCGACGCCGCCGGAATTGACGCCGGAACAGCAGCACTACGTGCTCGGCGGCCAAGGCAACCTGTGGGCGGAAAATCTGCCGACGCCGGCCCATGCCGCCTATATGCTGGCCCCGCGGATCGCCGCAGTGGCGGAAGCGGTCTGGAGTCCGGCGGAAGTGCGCGACTGGCCGGATTTCGCCCGCCGGATGCTCACGCAGCTGGAACGCTACAGCGCGATGAAATTCCCGGCCCGTCAGCCGCGTGTCTTTTTCGAAGCGGCCGAAGAGGGCGTGCGCCTGCACTCCGAACTGCCCGGCGCCTCCATCCGTTATACGCTGAACGATGAAGAACCGGGCTGGACCTCGCTGCAGGCCCGGGACGGCCAACTGATTCCCTGGCAGGACGGCAAAACGCTGCAGGCCCGTCTGACCGGCAACCACGGCGCGCTGTTTCCGGTCAGCAGCAAAAAACTTTACCGGCCGCAAATCCATTTCGAGACCAATATGACTCAGCCTTACGGCATGGATCACGGACCGGAAGCGGCCTGGGATTACGATGAAGCCACCTATTTCTGGAGCGGCGAACCGCAGCAGGACGGTCAATATTTGACGGCGGTCCTGCACACGCCCAAAAAACTGGACAACATCCGGGTCGCGACCGGCGACCACGGCCGGGACATCCTTCACCAAGGGGTGCTGGAAGTGTCCGCCGACGGCAGGACGTTCACCAAAGCCGCCGACTTCGTCGACGGCGAAGCGGCGGCAAACCGGATCGACCAACCGGTCAAAGCCATCCGCATCCGGGTGACCGCCCCGGACGAACATTGGCTGATCATCAAGGAAATCGAAACGACCGAAGCCGCTAAATAATTACAACGGTTGAAAATGCCCCGCCCCCAGCTCAGTCCGGGACCGGGGCAATCTTTCCGAACGCCCCAAACTCAAGAAGCGGGATGGAGAAACGATGGCAGATGATTTCCGCCGGCCTGCTGATGTCGGTTCTGCCGGGCAATCCCGGCCGGATTCTGGAAAAACTCTATTTTTACTTGAAGCGGCATAAAAAGCGCCCGGAACTGGAACGGTTGCGGAAACTCGGCAAGAGTTCCAGCCAGGCCGAATTTTACCTGTAAATAAAAAAAAAGCGCCCGCCAATGACGGGCGCTTCACTTTACAGAATCATCAATCCTGCGCGTGGCCGGCCGAACCGAGCACCGCAATGTTTTTGTGCTTGTAAAGTTCCTTCAGCGCCGTACGGGCCGGGCCGAGATATTTGCGGGGGTCGAACTCTTCCGGCTTCTCGTTGAAGACTTTGCGGATCGCCGCCGTCATCGCCAGACGGCCGTCGGAATCGATGTTGATCTTGCAGACCGCCGATTTGGCCGCTTCGCGCAACTGATCTTCGCCGATGCCGATCGCATCTTTCAGCTTGCCGCCGTTTTCATTGATGATCTTGACCAGCTCCTGCGGAACCGAAGAAGAACCATGCAGCACGATCGGGAAACCCGGAATGCGCTTTTCAATTTCATGGAGGATGTCGAGACGGATTTTCGGATCGTCGCCCGGCTTGAATTTGTAAGCGCCGTGGGAGGTGCCGATGGCGATCGCCAGACTGTCCACGCCGGTGCGCTTGACGAAGTCTTCGACCTCTTCCGGCTGGGTATAGGTATGTTTTTCCGCCTTGACGTCGTCTTCGACGCCGGCGAGCACGCCGAGTTCGCCTTCAACGGTGACGTCATGCTGATGAGCATACTCGACGACGCGCCTGGTCAACTTGACGTTCTCTTCGTACGGCAGATGGGAACCGTCGATCATCACCGAGGAGAAACCGAAATCAATACAGCTCTTGCAGGTTTCGAAGTCCGGGCCGTGGTCGAGATGCAGCACGATCGGAATCGGCTTCTGGCCGGCGGCGTCGGCCAATTCCTTGGCATAAGCGACCGCCCCCTGCGCCATGTAACGCAGCAGCGTCTGGTTGGCGTATTCGCGGGCGCCCTTGGAAACCTGCAGAATCAGCGGCGACTGGGTTTCGGTACAGGCCTGGATAATCGCCTGGAGCTGCTCCATATTGTTGAAGTTGTAGGCCGGGATCGCGTACCCGCCCTTCACGGCTTTGGCGAACAGCTCGCGCGTGTTGACCAAACCGAGATCTTTATAGCTCACAGCCATTTTTCGACTCCTTTGAAAAAGTTTGGGTTATGAAAGACTCAATTCAAACTACTTGAATAGTGAAATAACAGAATTTACTTGCTTTTCGGCCGAATTGCAAATTTCAAAGCCGCGGGCGCCCTTTTTTTTCGGCGTTTTCCGGGAAAAAACAGTTTTAAACTTGATAAAACTCCGCAAAACAACTATTTTATTGATTTGAAAAGACAACTTCATTCAGACAGCAATTGTATGGTAAATTCAGGAAAGGATTTGATGATGAGCAAAATTTCCCCGCTGCAGAAAGCCCGTGCCGCTTACGCGCCGAAGCTGCCGCCGGCGCTGGTCAACGGCGCCAAAGTGAAAGTTGCGGAAGGCGCTCCGACCACGGCGGTAGCCGACGCGGAAAAAATTCAGAAGCTGTTCAGCGCCACCTTCGGCAGCCCGGTCCTGACTTTCGAGGCCGGCAGCGGCGACAGCCAGGCATATCCGGCGATGAATGTCGGCGTCATTCTTTCCGGCGGCCAGGCACCCGGCGGACACAACGTCATCGCCGGTTTGTTCGATGGGTTGAAATCGCTCAATCCGGCCAACAAGCTGTACGGCTTCCTCAACGGTCCGGACGGCCTGGTCAAGAACAAATATATGGAGCTGACTTCGGAATTGATCGCCGATTACCGCAATACCGGCGGCTTCGACATGATCGGTTCCGGCCGGACCAAGCTGGAAAAGGAAGAACAGTTCAAGCAGGGTTTTGCCAACTGCCAGGCGCTCGGCATCCAGGCGCTGGTCATCATCGGCGGCGACGATTCCAATACCAACGCCTGTCTGCTGGCGGAATATTTCAAAAAGAACCACCTGCCGATCAATGTCATCGGCTGCCCGAAAACCATCGACGGCGACCTCAAGAACGACCAGATCGAAACCTCTTTCGGCTTCGATACCGCCTGCCGGGTTTACAGTGAACTGATCGGCAACATCGGCCGTGACGCCAATTCCGCCAAGAAATACTGGCATTTCATCAAATTGATGGGCCGTTCCGCCTCCCACATCGCGCTGGAGTGCGCGCTGCAGACCCAACCGAACATCGCGATCATCTCCGAAGAGGTCGCCGCCAAAAAGATGACGCTCGGCGCCATCGTCGACCAGATGGCGGCAGTCATCGCCAAACGCGCCGCCAACGGCGACAATTTCGGCGTCGCCCTGATCCCGGAAGGATTGATCGAATTCGTACCGGAAGTGAAAGCGCTGATCGCCGAACTCAACGACCTGCTGGCCCGCGAAGCGGAAGCGTTCGGCAAACTCAATGACGCCGACAGCAAAATCGCCTTCGTCCAGGGCAAGCTCAATGCTGCCGAAGCGGCGGTGTTCAATACGCTGCCGCGCGGCATTCAGCTGCAGCTCTGCCTCGACCGCGACCCGCACGGCAACGTCCAGGTGTCGCTGATCGAAACCGAAAAGATGCTGGCCGAAATGGTCCGCACCCGGTTGCAGGAACTGGCCGCCGCCGGCAA
Organism: Victivallis sp. Marseille-Q1083; assembly: GCF_903645315.1. Classification (NCBI taxonomy): domain Bacteria; kingdom Pseudomonadati; phylum Lentisphaerota; class Lentisphaeria; order Victivallales; family Victivallaceae; genus Victivallis; species Victivallis sp. Marseille-Q1083. Next base: position 2,330,989 of record NZ_CAHJXL010000001.1, on the reverse strand, counting down.
ATACAACGGCAAATTCAGCCCGCAGGTTCATTTCTTCGGCTATGAAGGCCGCTGCGCGGCGCCGTCCAACTACGATGCCGACTACTGCTACAGCCTCGGTTACACGGCCGCCGCCCTGATCGGCGCCGGCAAAACCGGTTATATGTCCTCGGTCCGCAACACGACCCGCCCGGCTTCGGAATGGGTCGCCGGCGGCATTCCGATCACGATGATGATGAACATCGAACGCCGCCACGGTGAAGACAAACCGGTAATTCGCAAGGCGCTGGTCGAACTCGACGGCAAGCCGTTCCAGTTCTTCGCCGCCAACCGCGACGCCTGGGCGGTGGAGACCGGCTATGTTTATCCGGGGCCGATCCAGTATTTCGGACCGAGCGAAGTCTGCGACCTGGTGACCAAGACGTTACTGTTGGAACAATCCAAATAATCCGGACGGCAAAATGACCAATACCGGCAAATCCATTGACGTCGGCTATGTCGCAGCGCTGGCCCGGCTTGAAATCGCCCCGGAGGCGCGCGAACGTCTCCAGCACGACATGGAAGCGATCGTCGATTATATCGAACTGTTGAGCGAGCTGGACGTCGACGGCATCGAACCGACCGCCCATGCGGTCGAATTGACCAATGTGGGGCGCGAAGATGTCGCCGGACAGCCGTTCGACCGCGAGGCCATGCTCAAAAATGCTCCGGCGCTGCTGAACGATGAATTGATCCGGGTACCCCAGGTGCTGCCCGGAGAAGGGATGAATTGATATATGAGCATCGATTTCACCCGTCTGACCGTCGGTCGGGCCGCCAAGCTGCTGGCGGAGAAGCATTGTTCCGCCGTTGAGCTGTGCCGGGGATACCTGGACCGCATTCAGGCCCAGGACGGCCAGGTCAAAGCGTTCCTGAAAATCGACGCCGACCGGATTCTCGACGCCGCACAGGCGGCGGATCAGCGCCGGGCCGACGGCCGGGCGCTGAGCGAATACGACGGCATTCCGATCGGCATCAAAGACTGCATCGTCACCGCCGGCGAAAGCTGCAGTTGCGCGTCGAAACTGCTGGAGCCGGTCGTTTCCCCTTACGATTCCACCGTCGTCGCCCGGTTGAAAGCCCGAGGCTTCATTCCGGCCGGCCGGTTGAATATGGACGAATTCGCGATGGGCTCCTCCTGCGAGAACAGCGCCTTTCAAAAGACCTGCAATCCGTGGGCTTTGGACCGGGTGCCGGGCGGTTCCAGCGGCGGCAGCGCCGCCGCGGTCGGCGCCCGGCTGGTGCCGGCGGCGCTGGGTTCCGACACCGGCGGTTCGATCCGCCAGCCGGCGGCCTTTTGCGGCGTCGTCGGCGTCAAACCGACTTACGGCCGGGTTTCCCGCTACGGTTTGGTGGCGTTCGCTTCGTCGCTGGATCAGATCGGGCCGATGACGCTGTCGGTGGAGGACGCCGCGCGGCTGCTCGATGTCATCGGCGGCCACGATCCCAAGGACTCCACGTCGCTGCCGCTCGACTGCGGCGGCTTCCTGGCGGCGGTGCAAGCGGCGGAAACCAAGGATCTGCGCGGCGTCAAAGTCGGTCTGCCCCGGGAATACTGCCAAGCCGCCGGTTTGAGCGGCAGCGTCAAACAGGCGCTCGACGAAGCGATTGAGCGTCTGAAACAGCTCGGCGCGGAACCGGTTGAAGTTTCCCTGCCGCATACCAAATACGCGGTGGCGGTTTATTACATCATCGCCACGGCGGAAGCCAGCGCCAACCTGGCCCGTTTCGACGGCATCCGCTACGGAGCGCGGGTCGAATCGAAGGATCTGGTCGACAGCTATTTCAAGAGCCGCGGCCAGGGGTTCGGCGAAGAGGTCAAGCGGCGAATCCTGCTGGGCACTTACGTGCTGAGCAGCGGTTATTACGACGCCTATTATCTGCGGGCCCAGAAAGTCCGCACGCTGATCCGGCGCGACTTTGAAGCAGCGTTCCGGCGTTGCGATATCCTGCTGACGCCGGTAACGCCGACGACCGCGTTCCGTTTCGGCGAGAAATCGGACCCGTTGCAGATGTACCTGTCGGATATTTTCACGATTGCGCTGAATCTGTCCGGCAATTGCGGCATCAGCATTCCGAGCGCCCTGGAGCCGGGAACCGGCCTGCCGATCGGCATGCAGTTCATCGCGCCGGCGCTGGCGGAAGGACGGCTGTTCGAAATCGGCCGGATTTTCGAAAAAAACGGTCCGGCGGAATTCATTCCGTCACGATAAGCTTTTCCGAAACCGGTTTTCAGCCCCGGACACCGCATTCGAGTAAAACTGAATGCGGTGTTTATTTTTTTACCTGAATCGAGCCGCAATTGTGTCCGCAAACCGCCAAAACGACCGCGTCCGATTTTTTAGTTGAAAAATTCGATTTGCACCGGGCTTGATGGTTGACTTTCCCGCTCAATTATGCTAAACTTTCAACTTAATAAAGTTGAAATCCCCATGCCCACACCCGTGCAGGAGTGTTTCGACTTATCGGAATTAGACGTTTCATTGTTTTCGGAACAATCAACCAATGGTGTCAAGAATGATGGCAGATACCCTTGCTCCCACTCCGAAAGCGGCCGTCTACCGCTGCGGCACGCTTACCTACACGCTGTTCAGTCTGATCGTCGTCTCCGGCTGGCTGCTGTTGGCCGGCTTCTGTTACAGCCTGGTCAACAATATCACCAGCAACGTCCTGCCGATCCAATTGAAGCTGTATGAAACGCCGGACTGGCTGATCGGCTTGATTCTCACCACGCTGCCCGGCATCTGGAACATGACGGTCTGCCCCTGGGTCAGCGCTTCCAGCGACCGTCACCGCGGCCGGTTCGGCCGCCGGATTCCCTACATTCTCTACACGCTGCCGTGTATGGTCGGCGGGCTGGTGCTGTTCGCCTTCGGCCCGGAAATCGGCAGCTTCCTGCACGGCATCGCCGCTTTTTCGAACTATTCGGCGACGACGCTGACCATCGCGGTACTGGGCTGCACGGTGGTTTTTTACCAATTTTTCTACATGTTCACCGGTTCCGTCTTCTGGTATCTTTTCAACGATGTGATTCCGGCGCAGTTTCTGACCCGCTTCGCCGGTTTGTTCACCATCAGCCAGGCGGCCGGCGCCACCGTATTCAATTACTTTCTATTCGAATACGCCGAAACACACGCCCGGGAAATCTTCCTGCTGGCCGCCGTCGCCTTCCTGACCGGATTTGGCTTACTCTGCTGGCGGGTCAAAGAAGGCCATTATCCGCCGGTCGAAGAGAGCGAGCTGTCAAACCAGGAAATCCGCAGCCTGGGCAAGCAGACCAAACTGGTCATCGAATTTTTTCTGGAGAGTTTCTCGGTCAAACTCTACTGGCTGATCTACCTGCAGACCACGCTCGGCGCGATCGGCGGCACCATCTGGACTTTCGCCATCTTCTTCAACCGGGAGCTCAACATTTCGCTGGCGGAACTCGGCGTCATCAATGCGGTGGCGCAAATTCTGGTGGTGCTGCTGACTTATTTCGCCGCCTACCTGGCCGACCGCTGGCATCCGATGCGGGTCAACGCCTATTTCGTCATCTTCAACGCCGTCGGCGCGTTCGGCGCCTGGACCTGGTTGTTCGTCACCCCGCCGGACAATTATTTCTTCTGGATGAACCTGGCAGGGCAAATCGGCTGCTTCGGCACCATCCTCTTCAATTGCAGCGGCTTCCCGAAAGAGATGCGGGTGTTCGCCGGTTCCCGCTTCGGACAGATCTGCTCGGCGCAGGCGATGCTGCGCAGCATCGGCGCCACCGTCACCGGCGTGCTGGCCGGGCTGTTCATCACCCAAATCAAAGGCTTCTATCCGGACAATCCCGATTTCGCCTACCGCTATATCTTCATCTGGGCCGGCGTCTTCACCGCTCTTTCCGGCGTCATCGGTTTTTACATCTACCGGGAATGGCTCCGGCTCGGCGGACTGGAACACTACCGGGCGCCGGCGCCGTGGAGCAAGGACCGATATGAAACGATGCCCAATCCCCAAGTGACCTACATTTCGCCGTACTGGCTGCGGTTCGCGCTGAAAATCTGGAATGTCCTGGTCATCTGGGGCGTCATCCAGTACGCCGGGTTGACGGTTTATTTCTTTGCGGCCGGCCGGGTGTCGCTGGGCTGGAAATTCGTGTTCACCGTGCTGCCGGTCGCGGCGCTGGGCATGTTCTGGTGGCTGGCGATTGTCAGGGGCATCCGGCGCGACCTGAAAATCGCCCAGCGCGGCGGTGAGCTCAAGCTCGGCATCCCGCATCACGGCATTCCGTTGATTTTCGCGTTGCAGAATATCGGCAGCACGCTGATCGGCTTCGTCTGGATCTGGGCGCTGGTGTTCCGGGTCTATGACGATCAACTGGTCTGGATCTATTACCTGGGAACGGCCATCGGCGGGATCTGCACCTACCTAGCGTTCTGGGTGCTGCGGCGCATGGAACGCGGCAACAGCCAGCTTCAGCCGGAAAATCCGGACGAAAATTACCTGCGCACCGCGATGCGGAACTGCCGGACCAGAACCGTCGAACTGATCGTCAATCGGAACAAGGCGGCCCGGCCGGAAGCCTGACTCCGGCCGGTCAATCGGAGAAGAACGCGAAACGCTCCTCGGAAATGAACGCGTTGGCGGTCGCCCTGGCCACCAGTTTGCCCTGTTGATTCAGCACGTCGATGTTGTACAGCCCGGTGCGTCTGCCGCGGTTCACCTCGGTCGCCACCGCCCGCAGTTGCGGCCCGGCCCCGGGCCGCAGGTAGGTGATGCCGGAATGCTGGGTGACCGCCTTGAAACCGTGCGAATTGGCGGCGGCGGCCAACGCCAGATCGGCCAGCGTAAAAATTGCGCCGCCCTGGACATGGCCGAGCCCGTTCAGGCTCGCCTCGGTCACCGTCAGCACCGCTTCGGCATACCCCGGCTCAATACATTCCACCTGAATCCGGTTCGACCGGCAAAAGCGGTCCTGTTCATTCAACATTTTCTTCAATTCTTCCAGAGCAGCAGACATTTTTCGTTCTCCGTTCAGCAATTCAACGCATAAGCCGTCAATTTGGCATCGATGCCGCAACCATCTTTCACCGCCTGCTCGAGAAAAGCGGCCAGACCGGCCTTCGGCGGCAGGATGACTTCAATCTGTTCCGAATCCTCCTGATGCGGCACCGGCGGCTCGGGATAATCGGCGTCGGCCACCTCGATCACCGCGGTCACGATCGTTTCGCCGGACATGCCCGGCGAATTGTAGCCGGGCGGCAGGACGGCAAGCAATTTGCCGCAATAACCGGTTTCCTCATACAGTTCCCGCTCCGCCGTCCGGGCCGGAGTTTCCCCCGGGTCGATCAAACCGGCCGGAAACTCGATCAGGTATCTGCCGGCCGGAGGCCGGAACTGCCGGACCAGAATCAGCCGTTCGGAAGGCTTCAGAACCGCGACGATCAGCACGGCGCCGGCGGAATTGACCCGGTCAACCCCTTCCCAGTGCCGCTCCCGGCCGCGTTCGTCCTGAAACAGAATATTTTTGAGCGCCAGAAAACGCCCTTCGGCAACCGTGTCGGTTCGAACAATGCGGGGAAGACTATGGCTCATGATTTTTAAAAAAGTTATTTTTTTCTTGAATTTATATTTGCAAAAAAGTACCGCATGGTCTATTTTACCCACAGCGGCTTCCTGATGATTCTGTTAGTGACAATTGATTTTCAAGAATATCCGATCTTTTAAATTCCAGTTTGTTGTTTTGACTTTTGTAAAAAATTATGGATTGTATTTCGTCGCTTGAGAAAAAATAACCTCAATCGGCAGGAAAACAATCCCGAAAACCGATGATTTTGCTGAAAATACTTCCAAATGTAAAAAGAAAAATTCCGGACGGGTGCGATCAACACAGTTGAGTTTTCTTTTTTTCATCCGGGCGGCCATCCGGCCGATTCCGGCAAGTTTTTTCAGCGATATGATTTCAATGAGGACAAAAAAATGAGAATAGGCCTGACCGGCGGCATCGGCTGCGGCAAAAGCACGGTATTGCAGATTTTTGCCGAGCACGGCTACCATGCTTACAGCGCGGACAGCATCTGCCACGAGGCATATCTGGAAACGGCCATCGTCGATGCGCTGCTGGAACGCTGGGGAAAGCGCATTTTGGGTGAGGACGGCCGGCCGGAACGCCGGAGAATCGCCGGTATCGTCTTCGAGGAAAGCGTGGAATTGGAATTTCTGACCGGTCTGCTGCACCCTTATTTGAAACAGCGGCTGGCGGAACTGCTGGCCGCGGAGCAACAGGGCGGTTACCCGGCGATTTTCGAAGTTCCCTTGCTGTTCGAGGTCGGCTGGGAGGCGATGTTCGACTGCACGGTCGCAGTGTGGAGCACGCCGGCGGTCCGTTACGCGCGACTGGCGGAACGCGGCTGGTCGCCGGACGAAACCGCCCGCCGGGAACAGGCGCAACTGTCCGCGGACGACAAACTGGAAAAGGCCGACATCGGCATCATCAACAACGGAACCCGCGACGAACTGCTCCGCCAATGCCGTCTGCTGATCGGCTGACGGCCTGAATTTATCACAACCGCTTATTATTGATTCATAATCATTTTTGATCAAAACTACCTGTAAGGAAAAATCATGGACGAACAAAAAGAATTCAATCTGGAAAGTTCACCGGCCGCCGAAGCGCCAAAGAAACGTCGCGGCCGGCCGCCGAAGAAAAAAGTCGAGGAAACGGAAGCGGCGGCGCCCGCCGCAACGCAGATGGCCGCACCGGACTTACTGGTTCAACCGCCGCAGCAGCCGGCCAGGCCGGAAACGCCGCCGGCCAAAGCGGAAGCCGCCGTTCAACCGCCGCCGACCGGAGAAAATCTTCCCGCCGCCGAGCGGCCGGCCAAACGCCAACAGGAAGGCGGCTTCCGCAACAACAATAACAACAAAGACCGTCGCAACAACAACAATAACAACAAGAACCGCTTCAACAAGCAGCGCAACCGTTACAACGGCAACGGCAACGGCGACGAACCGTCCCGCAACAATAACGGCGGCAACCAGCCGGACGAATACCGCTACAACAACAGCTACAACGAAGAAAACCGCTATTATGACGCCGACGGCTACCGGGAAGACTCCGTCCAGCCCGGCCCGGCCTATCAGGAGGAGTACGGCTACCCGCCGGAAGCGCGGCCGCGGGAAACGCCGCAAATCGAAGGATTGCCGGCGGATCCCGACGAAGAATACATCAACAACCGGCGCGACAACAACCGCCACAACCGCCACAAGGAGCAGCAGCGCGACCGGATTGCGCCGAGCCTGAACATCGCCGAACTGCACGAAAAATCGATGGTCGAGCTGTCGAAGATGGCCGAAGAACTGGGCATCGAAGGCATCGGCGCGCTGGAAAAGCCGCGACTGGTTTTCGAAATTCTCAAAGCCAACGCCGAAAAAAGCGGCCAGATGTACGGCAGCGGCTATCTGGAAATTCTGCCGGACGGCTTCGGTTTCCTGCGGTCGGCCAACTACAGCTACCTGCCCTGCTCGGAAGATATTTATTTGAGTCCCTCCCAGATCAAGCGTTTCGCGCTGAAAACCGGCGATTTCATCGGCGGCCAGATCCGGACGCCGCGGGAGAAGGAGCGCTTCTTCGCCATGCTCAAAGTGGAGACGATCAACGACGACGCGCCGGAGCGCAAGAAGGAGATCATCCCGTTCAACAACCTGACGCCGTACTTTCCGACCCAGCGGCTGGTGCTGGAACACGATTCCACCGACCTGTCCACCCGGGTGGTCGATCTGGTCACGCCGATCGGCAAAGGCCAGCGCGGTCTGATCGTCGCGCCGCCGCGCACCGGCAAAACGGTGCTGCTGCAGAAGATGGCCAACAGCATTTCCAAAAACAACCCGGAAGTCAAACTGATCATCCTGCTGATCGACGAGCGCCCGGAAGAAGTGACCGACATGCAGCGTTCGGTGGCGGCCGAGGTGGTCAGCTCCACCTTCGATGAACCGCCGGAGCGGCATGTCCAGGTCGCCGAAATGGTCATCGAAAAAGCCAAGCGGCTGGTGGAATACAAACACGACGTCGTCATTCTGCTGGACAGCATCACCCGCCTGGCCCGCGCCTACAACACGCTGCAGCCGCACAGCGGCAAAATTCTTTCCGGCGGCGTCGACGCCAATGCGCTGCACAAGCCGAAACGTTTCTTCGGCGCGGCCCGCAATATCGAGAACCACGGCAGCCTGACCATCATCGCCACCGCGCTGATCGACACCGGCAGCCGGATGGATGAAGTTATTTTCGAAGAATTCAAGGGCACCGGCAACATGGAACTGCATCTGGACCGCAACCTGGCCGACAAGCGCATTTATCCGGCCATCAATATCGAAAAGAGCGGCACCCGCAAGGAAGAGTTGCTGCTGCATCCGGATGAGTTGCAGAAACTCTGGACACTGCGCCGGGCGATGAACGGCGTGCCGGCCAATGAGGCGATGGAACTGCTGATCGGCAAGCTGAAAAAAATTCCGACAAATATTGAGTTTTTGTTGACCATGCAGGTTTGACAACCGGCGTTTCCGGTCTATATTGTTGAAAATTAGCGTATAGCTCTTCCGCCGGCATTGTCAATAAAAAATGCCGGCGGGACAATTCCGGAAAATATGGGCGGCGGACAGATGGACGAGAAAAAGAAGAAAATTTTGCTGTGCTTCTTCTATGTGGTGGCACTGTCTCTGATCGTATCCGCCGCCGTCCTGATCTGGCCGGTTCACCGGCAATATGAAAAGCAGCAGGCTGCCTTGAATGACCTCCGGGCCTATGTGGCCGGGCGCACCGCCGAATGCATCAAGCTCAACCGCCAGGTGCATGAACTGGAAAACTCCCCGCAGGCGGTGGAAAAAGTGGCCCGCGAAAAATTCGGTTTGTGCCGCGAAGGCGAAATCATCATGCGTTACCGCCGAATGAATTGAAATGACCGAAGGGCCGGGCCTCCGGGACCGTATCGGAGGGAAGTGGAAATTTTCCTCGCGATATTTTTAATTGTCCGTTGCATTTTTCCGGTAAATTCGTATATTTTCATAGACAGGTATTCGATTCAAAAGAACAGGTTGCAAAACCATAAAAATTTTATCAGCTTAACGGAGGTTCTATCGTGCAGCGCAATTTGAAATTCATCACCGGCTTCACCGTATCGCAACTGGTACTGCTGTCCGGTCTCGTTTTGACCGGCGGTTGTCGCTCCTCGGTCATGGGTGAACGGCGTTATGTGCCGGAACCGGTTTCCGACTCCTACCGGTATGACGACACGGCGATCACCACCGTGCCGCCGCCGAACATGCCGGCCGAAACGGCGTTCCAATCGGCTGCCCTCCCGGCGGAAGAACCCGATACCACGATTCCGGCGGAGGTGACCACCCAGGAAAAACCGGCGGGCAAAAAATATCCGGCCTTCGACCCCAGTACCATCAAAGAAGCGCCGGCAACCCCGGCGGTGACGGCCAAGACTTCGCCGGTTGCCGCGTCGTCAAACGGCGGCAGTTATACTGTCAAGAAAAATGATTCGTTGTGGAAAATCGCCAAGGCGCACGGCGTCACCGTCGCCAATTTGGCCGCCTGCAACAATCTTTCGGAAAAATCGGTTCTCCGCGTCGGGCAGACGTTGCAGATTCCGGCTGCCGGTGCCAAGATCGTCACCCAAGCGGCGCCGACCGGCGATGCGTCGAAGCCGACCAAACCGCAGAAAGAATCCTCCGGCAGCGCTCCTTCCCACAAAGCCGAACCGTTGCCGGCCGACGGCGTTTACGTCGTCAAGAAAAATGATTCGGTGTGGCTGATCGCCAAGCGGTTCCAGATTTCCAGCGCCGAGATCATCAAATTGAACAATCTGCCGGCCAATCCGGTGTTGCAGATCGGCCAGAAACTGAAAATGCCGAACGCGCCGGCCGGTACGACAACGACGACCGCCAATACGCCGAAAATAACGCCTCAGCCGACCGATTCGTCCAATGTGGGCGACATTCTGGGCGGGGCCACCGGCGGGACCGCCGCGCCGGCAGTGTCCACGCCTTCGACACCGGTAACTCCGACGACGGAAACGCCGAGTACCGGCGCGGAAGTCCCGACCGATCCGGTGATCACCAACGAGACGATCATTCCGGTCGATGTCGAACGGGATACGACCGTTGAAGCGCTGGCGAAAGATTACAATATCAAGGCGGAAGACCTTTACCGGGTCAATCCGGATCTGCCGTCCGACGGCCAGTTGAAAGCCAAAAGCCTGATCCTGATTCCGATTCCGGAAAATTGATCGAACTTGTTCCGGTAATTACGAACCTCCCCGGGAAATTTTTCCAGGGGAGGTTTTTTTTGTGGCAATAGAAAAGCAACCGGCGCCGCCTTTTAAACGACGGCTGCTTCCCGCTCAAGCCGTTCTTCTTCCTCCGGTTGGCCGGTTGAAGCGGCCGACGGAATCAAATCGAAATCGGACATGACGAAATAATGGTCGCTGGGAAAACGGCCGTCGATCGAATCCATGACCATCATCGCTCCGACGGCCCGCAGCGGACCGCGCATCAGGCATTCCGCCGACGGCGAAACAGGTCACGGAAGCCGCGGCCTGGCATTGCTTCGGTGACAATGCCGCGTTCCATTCGGGCGACGATATAAACGCTCAATACCATCACGCCGCTGTTGGAAACTTCCGCCATCATGAAAGCAAACCCGCCGTTCCCGCCCAACAGCATTACCTGATAGATTCCCACTCCGACCAGCACCAATTGCCGCAGTGCCACCAACAGCAGCAATCCATGATGCGGGATGCCGTTCCGCGGCATTTCTCCGACAAGAACCCGGTCGATATCCCGCCGGATTCCCCGGCGGACCCAGATCCAGACGATGAGAATGCCGGTCTGGCATGGCAACGCCCAGGCAAAAAGCTGCCGCGACAGGACGGTCAGCTCCCGTTGCCATGCCCAACAGCCTAGAACAATCACGGTCGCCAGCGTCAGCAGGACCAGAAGGTCGAAGCAGTAAATTGCCAGCCGCAGCAATCCAGCATTCGGCGGCAGGGTTTCCGGCTGGGGAAGCGGCTCCCGGCCGCCTGGTACCCAGTTGGCCGGCGCCTGATAATTCCGGTAGCCGCCCAGCCGCCCCCACTCCCGGTACATGATATAGGCGACCGCCGCCGTCGGAACCAGCCAGACCAGTTGCCAGATCGGCACAAAGCGGTAATTGTAGGTCTGGCTGACCGGAAACCAGATCCGCAGCCAGTCGAACAATACGCCGATAAAGAGGCTGAAAAGCGTACAGACCAGCGACCGAATCAAAGCCTGCGCCGAACAGAAAGACCCGAAGCGGGATTTAGGAAAGGTCAGCATTTGCATCGGCAGACTGGCAATGGAACAGGTCGCCGTCAAAAGAGCCCCGCCGGCAGTGATGAAAATCCCGACTATCCAGTAGGAGCCGCCGGGCAGGATGCCGAACAACCATTTCCAAGCATAGGCGCTGCCGCATACGCCGAACAGGATGCCGTAAATATAAATCCGCATCGGATGCCAGCGGTCGATCAGCACCCCGGCTCCCAACGTGACCAAGAGTGTGGCACCGAAGGAAACCATGCCGCCGATGCCGACCATTTTGCCGATCAGGTCGTCATCCAATCCCATTTCCCGGTTGAAAAAATAACTGAAAATATACGCTCCACCGCTGATTGCCACCAATGTGGTAAGCACATAGCGCAGGAGATAGAAACGGCTACAGCAGCTCTCTCGGCAGAACAGCCACAGAGTGTGATACCAGGTCTTTTCTCCTTCCGCTTCTTCACCGGCCACCGGCGGATATTCGCCTTCTTTAATCATCACGCACATCAGTCCCATGCCGACTGCGTATAAAATGCCGGAAACGACGAAGATCTCGGTATACCACGGTGCAGCATATTTGAAGACGAAGAAATTGAAAGCGGCAATACCCGCATTCGACGCCACCTGAAACGCTCCCATCACCCGGCCGAAAAACTGGGCCGGAATGACATCGTTGAAAATGTACCAGAAAACCGAATTGACATACATATTGGCAAACTGGAACATGAACATCACCAAGGCGATGACCACGATGGTCATCGTGACCGGCGCGATATCGACCCAGCCAGCAGTGGCGGCAGCTAGCCAGCTGCCGATCCGATCGCCGAAACCAAACAGAATCAACGACAGCGAAATGAACGGCAGCGACATCAGAATAAACGGAATGCGCCGTCCCCACCGGCTACGGTAGCGGTCGCTCTTGAAGCCAACCATCGGGCAGATGATGATGTTCAAAGTGCCACCGATCACCGCCAGAATAATCGAATTCTGGAAATCGGAAGCGCCGAGCTCCTGAAGCTTGACCGGCAACATGCAGCCGGGAAGCATCGTGAATACGCTCAACGTCATTCCGCCAACCATCAGCCAGATGAATACCGCCGCCAGGGAGCGCAAAGTGTAATTCAACGTGCCACAGGTATAACGGCCGGGAACAGCCACCTCCTGGAAATTCACCTCTGTCTGATTGTTTTTCATTTCTTCTGCTGCTTTCTGAAAAAGGAATTGAGCTATTGACAAGCCATTTCCAGCCCCCTGAAATGAAGACAAGTGCCAATGATGTTGCAACGTTTGGCGCGACCAACATCAAAATCACTTCCAAATTATAACCCTCAAAATCCAAGAAAATTAAGGATTTTCCCGGATTTTTTTATCTTTACATCGCCTTCAGAAAATATCTTTTTCAATAAAAAAATTAATTCGCTTCACTCCTGTTCATACTCCTCTGTTCCGGCGGCGCCGAGGTTATCGGACGGCATTCCGTAACAGACCATTTTTTGATTTACCGGGAAATCTAATTGAATATAGCAAACCTTTGAAGAAAAAGCAAGAGGAAAAAATCAAAAACAACGAGAAAAAATTTAAAGTTCAGTAAACACCGTCCGCTCAGGATGATTCGCCCTGAATCAGCGTGGGCTTAACCAGCACTTCCCGCAGCTCCCGCTTTTGAGCAGCCGGCTGCTGCATATAATTGACCAGCAACTCCGCCGCCATGCGGCCGATCCGGTCGAAATGATAATCCAACCCGGTAATGGCCGGGCGAGTCACTTCCCCGTATTTCTCATGGCGGTTGCTGACAATGGCAATGTCTTCCGGCACCCGGATGCCGCGCTCTTGCAGTTCCCGCATCAGCCACAACGCGGTGTAATCGCTGAAAACGATCAAGGAATCCGGCTCGCGGCGCAGCAATTTTTCGGTAAACCCGCGATGGAACTGCCGGTGTTCGGCGGGGATATCGTCGAGTACCAGCAGTTCCTCCGGCGATTCCACGCCGAATTCCCGCAATGTCTCGACGAATGAACTGATCCGCTTGTATTGCGTCCAGTCGATCACCTTCAAATTGACCAGCAGAGGGCGGCGCCGGCCGCGGGAAAAGAGATGTTCGCACAACAGCCGGACGCCGTATTCCTGGTCCTGGCCGATGAAGGAACTGTCTCCCCGCGTCACCGGCTCCTGAATCAGTACCAGATTGTTGAATCGCCGGAAAAGCCGGGCGGTTTCCGGCTTGAAATTCAAGTAGGTATGGCTGCTGCAGATCACCCCTTCAACGCCGCGGCTGTAAAAGTCGTCCAGATGCTTTTCCAAAAGATCGACCCGGTCGTGCAGCAGCCCGACCTGCATGCGGTAGTCGGCGGCGGAAAGCACCTCCTCGGCATGCGCCATGCAGGTAATCCAGTTGGGAAAGGCACAACTGTCGATGATGTAACCGACAATGCCGCTGCGGCCGCCGGTCAACTGCCGGGCGATCAGGTTCGGATGGTAGTCCAGCTCGGCGGCAAGCTGCAGCACCCGCTCCCTGGTCTGCCGGGAAACCCGCACCGAGCCGGCCCGCGGATTGAGGATATGGGAAACGGTGATCCGGCTCACCCCAGCCAGCTCGGCAATATCCTGCAGCCGCACCTTGCCGCGGCTGGAACGTTTGGTCGAATCCCCATTCTCCATCACTTGAAAACTCCTGAAATTTTGACAACCCTGCTTTCCGAATCACTTTTTTAAAGTGACAATTTTTTTCCCAAATGCAATGTCGGAATCTTTCTTTTCAGTGATTTTCTTTCTTTTTGCGATTTTTTTTGAAAAAAATCCGTCCCGACTATTGACTTTCTCGTCAAAATTAACTATACTTATTGATGATTCACCGGTAAATCGAATATAGCAGAGCAGGAATCATGATGAATTTTACCTGGAAAAGGTCTTTACAGAAAGCATGATACTCACAAAATCTTATTGAAATTGCATAAAAGTTGTTTAAATCCGGAATAAATTAAAGAATGTAATTTAGTTTCATAGCAAAGAAGGATTGGAATATTGAAGATGATTACTCGCCAAATCAAATATTTTATCGATTTAAAATTCCAAATCAACTAATCATAAGGACAACATCTCAACGGAAGATATGCTATGCCCAAAATCATGACATCTAATATCCGGGTGTGCAGCGCACCGGATACCCACTATTGCTGGAACAATCGCCGTGCTGCCTGTATTGATGTAATTCATCGATATGCGCCTGACCTGATTGGATTTCAAGAGATGCGAATAGAACAATTCCGTGATTTGCATACGGCTTTTCCGGAATATGCCACCTTTGGAACGATTGACGAAGAGAATGGTCATCCGCTGAATCAGATTTTTTATCGTAATGACCGTTACCGTTTAGTCGAAGGCAAAAGTTACTGGCTTTCGGAAACACCTGATGTCCTGGGCAGTAAATCCTGGGCCAGCGATTGCGTTCGGTTCGCCAACGCGATATTGCTGGAAGATCAAATTACCGGAGATTGTTTCCGTTTTGTCAATACGCATTTGGATCATATCAGCCAATTGGCCCGCGAGAAGCAGGCGGAAGTGATTAATCGCGAAATCTCTCAATATCCGGCAACCCTGCCGCATATTCTTTCCGGTGATATGAACTGCGATATCATCAATCCGGCGATGCAGCGTCTGGTGGGAGGAGGCTGGAAGGAGAGCTATCAAGTGGTACATAAAGTGGAAGAACCCGGCTTTACCTATCACGATTTTATCGGACCGGCGTTTGACAATTCCGTTTTCGGCAAAATGGATTTCATCTTTTATCGAGGTGGAATCAGCCCCAAAGATGCGACGATTATCAAAGACAGTGTCAACGGCATGTTTCCCAGTGATCACTATTTCGTGACGATGGATTTTTAGTGATTGCCAATTGGCAAATGCGCACCAAAACTGTTAAAATTTGACACAAGACAATTTGAAAAATTGCAAAGGAGATTTAATATGTAAATTGAACAGGATGCGTTGTAAAAATTACTTTACTGTATGCAAAAATGTTATCAACAAAGAAAATAATATTTCAATGAAGGTTCAAAAAAAAATGGTTAAAAGATTCACACTGATAGAATTGCTCGTGGTCATCGCTATTATTGCGATTCTTGCCAGCATGTTGCTGCCGGCCCTGGGTAAAGCGAAGGCAAAAGCGCTCGCAATAAAATGTCGAAGCAATATGAAGCAGCTCGCTCTGGTTTTTACGATGTACGCACTGGATCATGATGATTACTCCACTTCTGCAGAAATACGGGACAGTACGAATAACAACGCGTGGACCTCGTGGCCGTTAATGTATGAGTTGTTGTACGGTATTTCGGGAGATGTTTTTTTATGTGCGGCAGCCGAAGGCCAATATAAAGGACGTAACGCCGGGGTACTGTTCGAAAGGGGCATAACGATCGGGCAAAATATGGCTACATTTGGTTACTCTCACGGTTCAGCCCAGAAACCGGTTAAATTGACAACCCTTGCCAATCTATGCACGAACGGGGAGAATCCGGCGGTATTCGGTTGTTCGGTGTCGGAACTTATGGCGCCCAACAATTGGCGCGCCAACGGCTATATGATCAGCGGGGCGTCCATCAGGAGTGAGAATGAAGATGGTTTATTCGACGCGTCCTCTGGCCTCATGGCCGCTTATCCGCTGCATACTCCGCATTCCAATTCAGCCAATTTGGCGCTCATGGACGGCAGCGCATTGGGGCTGAAGCGCATGCAGTGCCGCATTGATGTTACCAAATATTTTCGTCCATATCAGAATGACAATAAGTGGTATTACGAGGAATGATTCGCTGAAGGATCATGCGGTGTGGAAGATGGCGGAAATCAAGAAGGAGTCAATACCAAAACACTTCCGGTCATGGAGACGCCTAATGCCGATAATCATAACAGTTATTCCGCCCCAAAAGATGCAGGATTCTGCGTGAATATGATTGAGCTGCCACCATTGACAAATGGTGGCAGTTGACTGAACTGTTCCTATGGTATCGGCAATTGATATCACTTGTAAAATGAAGATGACTTACCGTTTGCCAAGCGGGCGATGTAATTATTACAATACGCCAGAGAGTGTCGGCCACAGACCTGCGTTTGTACGCGAGGCCGCACCGTTTTGTGATTAGAAAATTAGAAGGATGAATCCAATATGAGAAGTTTGCCGGGCATGAAATTCTGCCTCTTCGCTGGAGCATTAATATGTACAACGATGATGGGAGCAGCAGAGGAGCTTTTCGACTTTTCCTCAAAAGATGCGCTGAAAAACTGGAGCAACAACCAGCGCAGTAATATATTGGGCATTTCAAATGAATATGCGGTTCATAGTGACAAATCAATTCATTTTCTCAGCCCTGAATTTATTGACGGGATGGAACGCTGGCCGTCTTTTGAATACAATGGCCCGCTCGGAGATTGGTCGGAATACGACAGATTGGTCGTTTACTCGGTAAATCCCAATCCTGCGACTTCCTTTGTGATGGGACTTGCCATTTCCGACAGCAAAAAACCGGTTAGGCAGGGTTTCCGGACCTTTCTGCATTTGGAAAATGCCGCATTGACACGTGGAATCATCGATTTAAAAAAAGTCGCTGAAACAATAGATCTCAGCGACATCAACGTAATGCACCTTTATTCCTCTGAAATACGGGAAGGGGTCGATGTCTTTTTTTCCGGTTTTCGCTTGCTGAAACCAGGCGAGGAATTGCCTTTGCTTTCAAATCAGGATGTAAAAAATCTGTGGCCATTGATGAAAGAACGGGATTCGCAAATTAAAAAGGAACTTGCGAACGGAATAAAAACCATTGAATTCTGCAAAACGACCAAATATGCGCAAGAATTTATCGGTGAATTTAATAAAATAAAAGAAGAATATGCCGAATTGCTGGCAAAAATGAACACAGAATGCAGTTATGAAGATTATAAAGCGGCTCAACTGGCATTCTACAACCTCCCGGCAAAGCTCCGTCGGCTAGTTTCCGATATTACTTTTATTGACAATTATCATGAATCGCAAGCCGAAAGCCCTGTTGCGGCAGTCGGATTCGCTCCTGCGTCTTCTCAATTGAGCCCTGACACCGCCTCGTATAACCTCACTGTTTCCGACGATATTTCCGTAAAAATCGCCAGAAGGGAATATGAATCATTCCAGGTGGCAGTTCTGCCGTTGGAGAGTAAACTTGAAAATGTAAAAGTTACAGTTGGAGAACTGAAATCCGCCGATGGAGTCATTTTCCCACCGGAAAATATTCAAACACCGGTAATAGGGTTTGTCGAAGTAAAGGAACGTACCAGCTTTGTAACCGACTACACAGGATGGTATGCAGACCCAATTCTTGAGTATATGACCAGTTGCGCAATCGAACCGGGAATCCTCCAGAGTTTCTTTGTCAGAATGAAAGCCCCATCCGACCAGACTCCCGGCGAATATTCCGGCCTGATCACCGTCAGCGCCGGAGATCAGATTTTGCACAAGTTCAATCTTTCTGTTACAGTTTTACCGTTCACCATGCCGCCGCATTCGCCAATTCCGACCGCGTTTACATTCTTAAAGCGTCAACAAGTCGAAAAAAACTGGGCCAGCCAAAGTTTTGAATATGCAAGATTCCTTGCTGAATATTATATCGATTTTGATTCAATTTACCGAATGGAAGCCCCTGAATATGATATTCTCAGCGAACTTGCCGAGGCCGGGAGGTTGGTTACCTTTAATCTTTTTAATGTTTACAACAACGTGAATTCAGAAGTAGCGGATCAGGATCTGGAAGACCTGGTGGAACGAATCCGCCCTTGCTATGAAGAGATAAAAAGACGCGGCCTTCTGGATTATGCCTATATTTACGGTTTTGACGAACGTCCCCCGGAATTGTTCGCCCAGCTGGAAAAAGTTATGGCACGTCTCAAACAGGAATTTCCCGAAGTAACGACGATGACCACTGCATACGATCATTCTTTCGGTACCGACAGTATTGTTAAGAGTGTTGACGCCTGGTGTCCGTTGACTCCGCAGTACGATCCGGCAATGGCGGAAAAGGCCCGGGCAAACGGCAAAAAAGTATGGTGGTATGTTTGTTGTATGCCCTTCGAGCCCTACGCCAATTTCTTTTTTGAAAATACTCCGGCTTCAGCGCGAAGTCTGATGGGGCCGCAAACCATCAAATTCAAGCCGGACGGATTCCTTTATTACAGCATGTGCCAATGGTGGGGCAACACCTACCTGGCGGATGGGCCGTTTACCGACTGGAATGGTGTCAGTTGGCAGGGCCATACCGACGATGAGATTGCATACCACGGAGACGGCTTGTTGGTTTATCCGACCTCCGATGGAAAGTTGGTTCCGAGCATACGGTTGGAAAATATTCGAGATGGGCTGGATGATTATGCCTATTATTGCATTGCACAGGCAATGTTTGAAGAACATAAAAAACTCAATAATCCCACTGTTGAACAACAAGTATGGCTTGCCAAAGCCGGCAACCTGCTTGAAGTACCGGATTCCCTGGTAAAAGATTTACGTACCTATTCACTCGATCCCCGAGACTTCAATGCATATCGAGACGGGTTGATCGAACTAATTACCACCTCGAGAATTCAAGAAGTGAAACCATGGGGAAATGCTTTCGGAGTGAATGGCATTATTGAATAATAGATACCATCTGCAAGTTTTTGTCTATTATTCCCGGCATTGGTCCGCAACGGTGTCCTTTGGGGAGGAAAAGGACACCGTTGCGGAGATCTGGCGCAGCGCGGGAGAACAGTTGGATTCGGCAACCAGCCGATGAAAAGCGTGAAAACGCCATCTCGTCAAGTTTCCCGGTCTTTGCGTTCATGTGGGCGGTTGAATCACCGGCAGCCTTCTGGTCTGACTGCCAATCTTACGACAACAGAAAAATATCCATATATTATCACCGTTACCGGCTTGCATCATTCAAACGACGCTGAGCAGACGCCAAGGCGTGACGTTCAGTGTGGCCACAAGGAAAAATGTTTCTGGCGGAACGGAAACGAGAGGAGAAGGCTGAAAGCAGCCTGAAGTGCGTCCCAGAGGCCGCCTCCAATTTTTCGGGTACACTTCAGGTTATTTTTCAAGAGTCTGGCGGCCGACGTTCCCAGAAAAGCGGTTCTTCGGCCGGCAAGTTCAACACGGCAGCTTCCGGATGCTGATGGCGAAACCAGGTTTGCTGCCGGCGGGCCAGTTGCCAGGTGGCTGTGACAATCCGCGCGGTCAGTTCATCGTAGTTCAAGCTGCCGGCCAAATAGTCGCCGATCAGCCGGTATCCCAACGCCTGCCGGGCAGTCGGCGACTCCAGCAAACCGTTCCGGATCGCCGCTTCCGCCTCCGGAATCCAACCGGCCGCCAGCATTTCACGCGTCCGGGCGGCAATCCGCTCTTTCAGCACCGCCGGCTCCCATTCCAGCCGCCAGGCCGACACCGCGAAACGCAGTGTTGACCGCTGTCCGGATTGAAGCGCCAGGATGGAGCGCCCGGTCAGCAACCGGACCTCCAACGCCCGAATCAATTTCCGGCGGTGCTGCCGCCAGCGGGCCAGGGCCGCCGGATCCAGTTCGGCCATCCGCGCTTTCAACGCATCAAAACCGGCATCATGATCGTATGCTTCATCCAGCTCCCGGCGCAATTTCTCGTCGCCCGGCAACGGATCCAAACCATACAACAACGCTTTCAAATACATCCCGGAACCGCCGGCGACAATCGGCAGGCGGCCGCGGCGGCGGATCGCCCGGACCGCCGTTTCCGCCGCCCGGACGAACTCGTAGACATCCATTCGTTCGGCAAAGTCCAGGCAGTCGATCAGATGATGCGGAATTTCGGCCTGTTCCGCCGCAGTCGGTTTCGCCGTGCCGATATTCAACCCGCGGTAGAACTGCATCGAATCGGCGGAAATGATCTCGCCGCGCCAGCGCCGGGCCGCCGCCAGCGCCAGGGCGCTCTTGCCGCTGGCCGTCGGCCCCATGATCACCACCAGCGGCGAATCAGGCCCCCTCGTCATGTTCCGCAACGGCCGGCGATGCCTCGCCGGCAGATTTCTTGGCCGGACGCAATAAGACGGAAATCAGATAGACCGCAATGCCGACGGTAATCGCGCAATCGGCAATATTGAACACCGGCCAATGATAATTCGCCAGATAAAAATCGAAGAAGTCGACCACCGCATGACGCCAGATCCGGTCGATCGAATTGCCCAGCACGCCGCTCAATACGACGAACAGCGCATAATAACGCTCCGGCCAGCCTTCGGTCAGATGGCGGAGAAAATACAGCATCGCCGCCGCCACCACCACGGCGATCAGCAGCAGCAGCCAGCCATGTCCGGTCAGAATACCCCAGGCCGCCCCCCGGTTGGTCACATAGGTCAGCGAAAAGAAGCCCGGAATGATCTCCAGACTGCGGCCGAGCGTAAAGTACCGCTCCACCAGCAGTTTGGTCGCCTGATCCAGCAACAGCAGGCCGATACATAACGCGACAGCGCCGGAGAGCACCCGGTACTCTCTGGCGCTGTGAAAAACAACCCGGCCGCGCGGCCTATTTGACGAAGGGGTTGTGTCCATTGTTCTGCTCGCGGATGCTCTTGCATTTGGTACAATAAATGGCATAGGGGCGCACCGCGAGGCGGGCCGGCGGAATATCGCCGCCGCAGTCCTGACATTTGCCGAAATCGCCGTCAATCAGCCGCTTGATGGCATCTTCGATCAACTCGAGCACGTCGCCTTCCTCGGTCAACCGCTGCAACTCCATCTCATGGCGGGAATTGTCGCTGCCGAGATCGGCCATGTGCGTGGTAACGCCGCGCTTGTCGGCATTGTTGGCATCCAAAGCGTCTTCGCGATACTGCTTCATGCGGCCCAGCACGGCATCGCGATATTGCATCAGAGCATCGAAATATTCTTTCTGCTTGCCCTCGAACTTCGGAATGTCTTTGTAATTCAAGTTTGCCATCATCCACACCTCATGTGATATGGGTTCGCATTTTTCACCAGCCGCCTCCGATGGTTCGGTCCGCTGCGCTTCTCCTGAAGTGCCGGCTCACCCAAAACGTTGAAAAAAAACGCAATTTTTGTCTACTGCTTTAACATCGGATATCAAATATAGCATTATTTCGATTTTTTTCAAGAAATCAAATTGCCAATTCCCTGAAAGGAGGTTAGATTTGCTTTTTAAGAAAAAATATTCGCTGTCGTTTGCCTCGGCGGCGATCGTTTACCGGGAATGGGATAACAGGAATTTGAGCATCATTGGAAAAATTGATCTGCACGTTCACAGTTGCTGCTCCGACGGCACCGACCGGCCGGCGGAACTGGTGAAACTCGCCCGGCAAGCCGGGCTGACGGCCCTCGCTCTGACCGACCACGACACCATCAACGGCCTGGCGGAATTCATCGCAGCAAGCGCCGGGCTGGAAAATTTCACCGCCGTGCCGGGCGTTGAAATTTCCTCGCGCTACGGCGCCCGGGAACTGCACATCCTCGGGCTGTTCATCAATTACACTTCCCCCCGGCTGCTGGCCTTCCTCGATCAGTTGCGGCAGGAGAGACTGGAACGGGCCCGGACGATGGCGGTCCGCCTGGCTTCGCTGGGTTATCCGCTCGATGTCGAAACCCTGTTCTCCGGCCCGAACGGTGACGCGGTCGGCCGGCCGCATTTTGCGACGATGCTGGTGGAGAATTATCAATTTACCACGGTTGCCGAAGTTTTCGACACGCTGTTGAAACGCGGCGCGCCGGCCTACGTCGCCCGGAGGCTGCCCGATCCGTTGAAAGTCATCCAGGAAATTCATGCCTGCGGCGGCATGGCGATCTGGGCCCATCCGATCTACCGGGAGTCGCGGGAGCGCTCCTGGGCCAGACGGGTGCTGCGTCACCTGGTGCCGGCCGGTCTGGACGGGGTCGAGGCGTATTACACTTCGTTCGCGCCGGAGCAGACCCGAATTCTCCTGCAACTGGCAGAAGAATTCCAACTGGCGGTAACCGGCGGCAGCGATTACCACGGCAGCCGCCATCCGGAAATCGCGCTCGGCTGCGGGTACGGCAACCTGGCGGTGGACGCCGGACTGCTGGCAAAACTTGTAGAACGGCAACAGACGCGTTATATTAGCGCATAACTCAATCAGGGAGATTCCCATGAAAACATCTTTTCTGAACCTTTCGCTGGCAGTGCTGACCGCCGGACTGCTGCCGCTGCTGGTTTCCGGCTGCCTGGACAAGGAAGCGGCGCAACGCGACGAGGAGGCCCGGCAGCGCTACGAGGAAATGCGGGCCGAAATGGAAGCCAAGAAAGACCCGCGCGCCCATCTGCCGGAAGTGCGTTCTTACGCGCAGGAGCAACTGATCCTGAGCGACGAAGAAGCCGATTTCATTCTGGCCGAAGAGCCGAAAATTCTGACCAAATCCGATCAGATGATGCTGATTTTTTTCTGGAAAGCGCCGGACTGGCCGAAGGGCGTTCAGGTGGTCACCTCGCCGCCGCCGAATTGTTCGCCTCTGATGGCCAAACGGCTGGCCAGGCCGATTTTTCCCTGAGCCGGCCGCGGCATGATCTTTCGCTGAAAATGTCGTGCCAGGCTTTTCGAATCGCTTTGTCGACCGGCGGCCGGTGGAGAGCGCGCCATGTCTGACCGCCGGCATTGCCGGCCGGCGGAACTGACTCGATTGTTGCAACTGCCGGCGGCGGCGCCGGCAATGCTGCTGATCGGCGTGTTATCCGGTATCGCCGTATTTTTCACCCCGTTGCGGTGGGGAGTTTTTCTTTTTCCGCCGCTCCTGGCCGCCCGGCCGGTCCGGCGCCAGCCGTTGCCGTGGCTTATCATCGGCCTGTTGGCCGGCTGGCTCGGCGCTTGGCGCCAGAGTGACATTCCGCAGGGAAATTATGCGCAACTGCTGAACGGCCGCAATCAAGCCGGCATTCTGACCGTCGAAATCATCGATTACAATTGCAGCGCCGCGCTGCCGCCGGACATCGGCCGGCCGGCCCAATGCCGGGCGGCGGTCCGTTCTTTCCAGGCGACGGCGATGCCGGCGGCGGTCCGCTGCAACGGCGTTACGCTCATTCGTTTGCCTGCGGAAGCGCCGCCGGTCAATTATGGCGACCGCCTGGTTCTGCAGGGGATCTTTTTTCAACCGTCGCCACCGCCCCGCTGGTACCGGTTTTCATCGGACAATCCGGCGGGAACTGTCACGCCTCTGCCCGGGTTCCGTTACGCCGATTACCTGGCGGCGCGCGACGTCGCCGCCACTTTCCTGGCTCAAACGGTTCTGCAAATCACCGCGCCGCCCCATCCGGGTGTGACCGGCACCCTGCTGACCTGGCGCGACGCGCTGCTGAACCGGACGATCGCCGGCACGGCGCCGGCAACCCGGCAACTGCTGGCCGCCATGCTGTTCGGCTGCCGCCAAGGCATTCCTCCGGCCACCAGGCAGGAATATATCGTCAGCGGCACCATCCATCTACTGACCGTCAGCGGTTTGCACGTCGGCATCGTGGCGATGCTGGCGCTGCTGCTGCTGCGTCCGGTGCCATACCGCTGGCGTTACTGGCTGACGCTGCTGGCCCTGATCCTGTACGTGATGATGACCGGAATGCAAATTCCGGCCCTCCGGGCACTGCTGCTGCTCGGTATCTGGTGCGTTTGCCGGGCTTCGCTGCGGCAGGTTCCCGGCCTGAACATCATCCTGGTGACGGCGGCGGTACTGCTGGTGCTGCAGCCAGCCAACCGGTTCGACCTCGGTTTTCAATACACGTTCATCGTCACCGGTTTTCTGCTGCTCGGCGCGTCCGGCGCCCGCCGGCTGCGGCAACTGTGGCTGGAAAAACGCCGCTGGCTGCCGCCCGGCGTCCGCCACCGTTTTCAACTCGATTACGAGGCGATCGGCTTGAAATTGTGGAGCGGTTGCGGCGGTTGCCTGACGGCCTTCCTGGCCGCCGCGGCAATTTCGCTGTATCATCAGGGTTACCTGGTGCCGGGCAGCATTCCGGCCAATCTGATATTGCTGCCTCTGGTCAATTTGCTGTTTCTGGCGGTCGGCCTGAAATTGACATTGCTGCAATTCCTGCCGGCGGAATGGAGCGCCAGGCTGCTGGATTTCTTAGCCGGACTGATCAGCCGGATCGTCGGCTTTTGCGCGGCGGAAGCCGAAGCAACGTCGGCAATCCGGCCGCCGCTCTGGAGTCTGGCGCTCTATTTTCTCGGCCTGACCTTGCTGGTCGGCCATCATTGCCGGCTGCACCGGCTGTATTGCGGCCTGGCGCTGCTGCTCGCCGTGCTGCTCGGCTGGCACCTCGGCCGGGAGTGGCAGACGATTCAGTTGACCGTGTTCCGCGGCGGCGACAGCCAGTTGCCGGGCGTGCTGCTGTGCGATCCGGCCCGCAATTACGCCGCCGCCATCAATCTGCCGAGCTACGAAGCGGCGCGGAGCGTCGGCACTCTGCTGGACCGGCAGGGCATCCGCCGCCTGGAACTGCTGGCCTTTTCCGACAACCGGATCGGCAACCTCGACGGTTTGCCGGAATTGCTGCGGCGCAGCCGGCTGCAACAGCTCGCCCGGCTCAATACGGACAAAAGCCGCAGCAAACCGCTGGAAGAACTGCTGCGCAACTGCGTTCTGCCGCTTCAGACCGCACAGCCCGCCGGCGAAACGGCAACCGTCCTGTCGATCGCCAACGGAGAGATAATCCGGGAAAATCGCCGCTTGGCGCTTGCATATCACCCCTTCGGCGAAAATATTAAGCTGTATTTATACGACGATCCGGACGGACAATGCCGGTGGCGTATAGAACGGAACGGCAGCACGGTGTTCGAACGGCAAGTCGGCTGCGTCAACCTTTTGGAAGCCTATACTTATGAATTCTGAGAAACGGAAGTTGAACATCTGCCATGTCATCACCCGGATGATCGTCGGCGGCGCCCAGGAAAATACCCTGCTGACCATCGCCGACCACCGGCAGAAAGGCCACCGGGTCACGCTGGTCACCGGTCCCTCCCCCGGGCCCGAAGGAGAATTGCTGAAAGAGGTCGATTTGCCCGACTTCGAAATCATCGAAATACCGTCGCTGGTCCGCGCCATCAATCCGCTCGCCGACTGGCAGGCCTGCCGGAAGCTGCAACAGTTGTTCCGGCGCCGCCAATTCGACGTCGTCCACACCCACAGTTCCAAAGCCGGGGTCGTCGGCCGGGCCGCCGCCTGGAGCAGCCGGGTCCCGGTCGTCGTCCATACCGTTCACGGCCAGGCATTCCACCGTTACGAAAAACCGTGGAAAAACACTCTTTACATCCAATTGGAGAAATTCGCCGCCAGACGCTGCGATAAAATTTTCGCCGTCGCTCAGGCGATGATCGACGACTGCGTCCGCGCCGGCGTCGCGCCGCGGGAGAAATATATGGTCGTCTACAGCGGCATGCGCCTCGAAGCGTTTCTGAACGCCCAACGGGACCCGGCCCGGCGCGAGCAACTGGGCATCCCGGCGGCGGCCCGGGTCATCGGTTCCGTCGCCCGGTTGTTTCCGCTGAAAGGCTACGACCACTTCTTAAAAGCGGCAGCCCAGGTGGCCGCCGTTCAGCCGGATGTCCATTTTCTGATCGTCGGCAACGGTATCCTGCGGGAGTGGATGGACCGGGAGATCGCCCGGCTGGGTTTGACCGGCCGCTTTCACTTCGCCGGACTGGTGCCGCCGGACCAGGTGGGCGGCTATATCGCCCAGATGGACCTTCTCTGGCACCTGTCGCTGCGCGAAGGCCTGCCCCGGTCGGTCGTCCAGGCGCTGGCGGCCGGCAAACCGGCAATCGGCTACCGGCTGGACGGAACGCCGGAAGTGCTGCTCGACGGGCAAACCGGCTATTGCGTCACGCCGGAAAGCGTCGACGAAGTAACGGAGCGGACGCTGGAGCTGCTGGCCTCGCCAAGGCTGGCCGCGGAGCTTGGCAGCAACGGGCAGGCGCTGGTGAAAGAGTATTTCGACTGGCATCGCATGGGCGATATCCTCGAACGGGAATACCAGCAGCTCTACGACCGGAAAATGACGCCGGAATTTTCCGGAAAATAATCCCGGCGGCCGCCCCGGCCGCATTCAGCCGCGAAACCGGCGACGAGCTTAACCTGCGAATTTCAGTCGCGGGTGACGGCGGTTATGACGACATCCTCGACCGGCACATCGCTGTGCATGCCGCGACGGCCGGTTTTCACTTTGCGGATTTTGTCGAGCACGTCCATTCCGGAAGTGACCTTGCCGAACACGCAATAACCGTAGTGCTGCGCCGTCGGCGCCTTGAAATCCAGAAAATCGTTGTCGGCGACATTGATGAAGAACTGGCTGGTCGCGCTGTGCGGCTCGCTGGTCCGCGCCATCGCGATGGTGCCGATTTTATTGCTGAGCTGGTTGTCCGCCTCATTGCGAATCGGCTTGCCGGTCGGCTTCTGTTTGAAATCGGCGTCGAAACCGCCGCCCTGCACCATGAAATTGTCAATCACCCGGTGGAACAGCGTGTTGTCGTAGTGGCCGGCATCGACATAGGCCAGAAAGTTCTTCACCGTCTCCGGCGCTTCCTTTTCGAACAACTCCAACTGAATATCGCCCAGATTGGTGTGAATCGTAACCATGAAAATTGCTCCTTTGCCATTGAAATAATATAATTGCGTACGGTCTTTCCATTCGGAGTGGAATTTACAACGGTTTCACGGTTTTTACAACCGGCGCGGCCAAAATTCCGGAACCGCCGGAACTTATTTACCCGAAAATTCCGGTTTCACATTCTTCGGCGGTTGCCGAACGCGGCCAACCGGGCTATGTTAATGAAAAATCGCAATCCGGTAAGAGACGATGCGCGCAATCTACGCCAATCACCTGAAAACTCTGGAAATCATCAGCTTTTTCTCCGCGCCGGCCGGCGTCAAGGAGCTCAAGCCGTTCATTTCGCCGCCGGGCCATGAAACCATCGAGATTTTAACCGGCGGCAAAGTCTGGTTCGAACAGGACGGCAGGGACCGCCTGTACGAACGGGGAACGATTTTCTGGCATGTCGCCGGGGAACCGACCATCTGCCGGATGCCGCCGGAGACCCCTTACCGCTGCCTGGTCTTTCACTTCAACGTCAATCAATCGGCGGAACGCCCGGCGCCGCGGGTCAGTTTCTGGCGGGACACCGCCACGCTGGACGGCTTCGCCAATGAAGTCGGCAAAGCCTTTCACCACGAACGCTGCGACGTCGAGCAACTGGCCGCTTACTGCTACCATACGCTCCTGTGGCAGAGCAATCGTTTCGATCATCCCGGCGGCAGCGGCGAATTATCACCGAAACTGCGCAAGGCGATGAACTACCTGGAACAGCATCTGGCCGAAAACATCTCGGTCGGCGACCTGGCGGCCAATGTCCGGATCAGCCGGCCGTATCTGTTCGAACTGTTCAAAACGCAACTGGGCCTGAGCCCTTACAAATATCTGTCCGACCTGCGTTTGAACCGGGCCCGCCAACTGCTGGCCGACAATACGGCGAGCATCAAAGAGATCGCCGCCATCTGCGGCTTCGAAAATCTTGAAGTGTTCTATCGGGCCTTCAAACGGGCAACCAACCTGACGCCCGGCCAGTATCGCGAAGAAAACGATCCATACAATTGGAATTGATCTTATTTCGCACAAAAACAACCAGCAAACGCCGGGGACAAGTCTTTCGGCCCGCCGTCAGGCCATCCGCGCAGCTGCCGGCCTTCAATCACACGGCAAAACCGAAGCGGCAGCCGCCCGCTGCCGCAGGTGCTGGCCGCCATCGACGTAAAGGATCTGGCCGGTCACCGAATCATTTTCCAGCAGGAAACGGCAGCCGGCCAGCAAGTCCGCCATCGCCACCGGCCGTTGCATCGGCACCTGCCGCAGCGTTTTCCGCATCCTGAGATGTTCCAGGCCGGGTGGCGCCAGTACCGGACCGGGCGCCAGACCGTTCACCCGGATGCGCGGCGCCCATTCCAGCGCCGCCGCCAGCGTCGCGTCTCGCAGCGCCCGCTTGGACAAGCCGTAAATCCCGCCCCAGGCGGCACTCTGCGCCACCTCCTGATCGAGCAGATTGAGGATGACCCCCTCCGTCAAACCGGCCTGGTTGTTCAAGGCCCGCATCAGCGCCAGCGGCGCCAGGTAATTCACCCGCCAGTGATCCGCATCCGCCTCCGGATTGTCTTCCGCCAGCGTTCCCGGATGAAACACCGAAGCATTGTTGACCAGGCCATCCACCCGGCCGATCGACGGCAGCAGCGCCTCGACGGCGCCGGGTTCGTTCCAATCGGCCACCGCCAGCGCATGTCCCTCCCCCGGCAGCGCCGCCAGCAACTGTCCGGCCGCCTGCTGCGAACGGCGGCAATGGATGACCACTCGGGCACCGGCATCGGCCAGCATCCCGGCAATCGCGGCGCCGACCCGGACGGCGCCGCCGGTGATCAGGATGCGTTTGCCCTTCAACTCCATCGGCGCTTACGCCTTTTCGCCGGCGGCAATCGGACGGCGGTTCAGCATTTCGGCCATCTGCTTCAGGCCGAGCCACCACTGCTCCTGCGGCCGCTGGAGGCGGCTGGATACCATCGCCCGCAATTCGTGCCAGTCGAACACCCGTAGCTTGCCTTCGCTCTGGCCGACGAACGCGCAGCAGGAAGAATCCCGGGTGATGCGGTCGATCAAGGCGGTCAGGCCGAGATGGCCGAGCCGGACGCCCTGGATGCGGTCGAACGGACTCGGCGTCCCGCCCTGCTGCATCGGCCCGAGGATCGTTTTGCGGACATCGAACCAGCCGTCGCTCTCCTCGGAGAACAACTGCTCGATGAAATCCGTCGTATAGGTCGGATTGACCAGTTCGTTGCGGATGATCAACGCCATGTGCCGTTCGGCGCTGCTGAACTGCCGCTTGAGTTCTTCGATATCGTGCTGCAGCCGCGCCAGCTTCAAACCGTCTTCGTGCAAATAGACATATTCGCCGCCGCAGGCCAGTCCGCTCATCATCGCCAGATAACCGCAGTAACGCCCCATCACTTCGACGATGAACACCCTCCGGGCGCTGTCGGCGGAATGCTTGATCTTGTCGATCGCTTCGACGATGGTATTCAAGGCGGTATCCGGCCCGATCGCCAATTCGGCGCCCGGCAGATTGTTGTTGATGCTGGCCGGCACGCAGACGATCGGCAGCCGGAACGACGGGAATTCCTTGCGGCGCTCGTTGAGCAAATCGGTCAACAGGTAACCGGACCAGCCGCCGACCATGACGAGTCCGTCGAGCTTCAACTGTTCCAGCGTCCGGGCGACGGCATAGAAATCACGGTCGCCGGGCAGATGGCGGTTGGCGCCAAGCTTGGAGCCGCCCTTCGAATTCCAGTTTTCCACCTCCATCCAGGAAAATTCCCGGGTGCGGTTCTGGATCAGGCCGTCCGCGCCGTCGACGATGCCGATGACCTGATGTCCGGCTTCCTGGCTGAGGCGGCTGATGGTGCGCAGCGCGCTGTTCATGCCCGGCGCCGGCCAGCCGCTGGTGATCATGCCGATCCTGAGGCGGCGGCGAACCGACCCGGGTTCACGCAGCGACGGCACCGCCAGCGCCAGCGTCCGGTAGATATCGCCCATTTTGCACCAGTCGCTGCCGCGCAATTCATCGGCCCTGGCGTATTCACCGGCGGCAATCGCGGCGGCAGTCGCCCGGGTTTTGGCGACCGCGTCCATCAGCGGAACGGTGCAGACCCGGTTGCCGCGCAGCGCGACCAGCCGCGATTCGTTGCTGGTATCCTTGGTGAAGGATTCGACCGCGACACAACCGAAAGCGGTACTCATATAACGGTCGAACGCGCTCGGCGCGCCGCCGCGTTGAACGTGACCGAGGATGGTGATACGCGATTCGATGTGCAGCCGCTTGTCCAGCACTTCCTGGATATAAGCCGAAGTGATCAGTTTGCCGCTGCGGTCGCGGGCCCCCTCGGCGACGATGATGATGTGATCGTGGCGGCCGGCTTTGCGGCTGGCCTCGAGCAGCGTGCAGATCGAACGCTCCCAATTTTCCACCGGCGGCGCTTCCGGGATGAACACGATGCTGGCGCCGGCGGCGATCGCGCTCATCAGCGCCAGATAACCGCAGTTGCGGCCCATCACCTCGACGATGAAGGTGCGCTGATGGCTGAAGGCCGTGCTGCTCAACGCATCGACTGCCTCGCAGATGCGATGCAGGGCCGTATCGGCGCCGATGGTCATTTCGGTCTCGGCCATGTCATTGTCGATGGAGCCGACCATGCCGACGATTTTCAGTTGCGGAAACGCTTCGATGGCGCCGGCCGGCGCCCGGTTGTCCTGAACCAGCTCCCGGACCAGTTCCGGCCATTTCGCCCGCAACTCATCCGCGCCGGCCAGACTGCCGTCGCCGCCGATGACCACCAGTTTGTCGATCCGGTGTTTCAGCAGATTGGCCACCGCTTTCAAAAGCCCGGCATGCGTTTTGAATTCCATGCTGCGGGCAGTGCCGAGAAAAGTACCGCCGAACTCCATGACGCCGCTCACCGACTCCCATCCCATCGCCTCAATCCGGTCATCCACCAGGCCCTGATAGCCCTCATAGACGCCGAACACTTCGAATCCGGCCGCAATCGCGCTGCGGACCACCGCCCGGATAGCGGCATTCATGCCCTGGGCGTCGCCGCCGGAAGTCAGCACGCCGATGGCGCCCTGGTTCAATTCATTCATGATTCGATCCTCCAATCGTCGGTTTTTTACCGCATCCCGCGGTATTGGTCCATATTCATATTAAGAAATAATTTAACGCCGCAGGACCCGTTAAGCAAATGGCCGCCCGGCGGCGGAGGAAGATTTTTTTACGGAAAAGATCGGAAACAAATTTGTAAACATTATGATTCGTATGTTACTTTAATGTAAAATCATGGCTTTTCATTTTCAAACAATTTTTTAATCAACCGACAGGGGGCTATTGTGACACTTGTAACATTTGTGTTCTTCACGGCACTGGTAGCGGTGTTGACCTGGGTTTTCACCCGCAAAGCCGACCATCACACCGGAGTGGGCTTTTTTCTGGCCGGGCGCAGTCTGACCTTTCCGTTTATCGCCGGCTCGCTGCTGCTGACCAATTTGTCGACCGAACAGATGGTCGGATTGAACGGCGACGCCTTCACCCACGGCTTGTGCGTCATGGCCTGGGAGGTGGTGGCGGTCGTCGCGCTGGTGGCGATGGCGCTGTTCTTCCTGCCGCGCTTTCTGAAAAGCGGCGTGACCACCGTGCCGGAATTCCTGGAAATGCGGTTCGACAAAACCACCCAGGTGCTCACCAACCTGATCTTTCTGGCCGCCTACGCGGTCATCCTGCTGCCGATCATCCTCTACACCGGCGCAACCGGACTGCTCGACATCCTGAACGTGCCGGAGCTGACCGGCATCCACGACCGCCGCACCCTGCTTTATCTGATCGTCATCGTCGTGGCGCTGATCGGCTCGGTTTACGCGCTGTGGGGCGGCTTGAAATCAGTGGCTTTTTCCGATACGCTGAACGGCATCGGGCTGTACATCGGCGGCCTGCTGATCACCTATTTTGCGCTGGTCAAACTCGGCAACGGCAGTTTCATGACCGGCCTGGATGTTCTGCCGCAGGAAGTAAAACCCAATGCGTTCAATTCGATCGGCGGCCCGCATACGACGGCGCCATTCTTCACGCTGTTCACCGGCATCCTGCTGATCAACGTTTTTTACTGGTGCACCAACCAGCAGATCATTCAGCGCACTTTCGGCGCCAGCTCGCTGGCGGAAGGCCAGAAAGGCGTCCTGCTGACCGGGGCGTTCAAGCTGGTCGGCCCGCTGTTCCTGGTGCTGCCCGGCATCATCGCCTACGCGCTGCTGAAAAATGAAGTCACCGCCTCCAATCAGGCTTACGGCAAACTGGTGCAACTGGTGCTGCCGAACTACCTGGCCGGATTTTTCGCCGCGGCGATGCTCGGCGCCATTCTGTCCAGCTTCAACTCGGCGCTGAACAGCACCTGCACGCTGTTCAGCCTGGGCTTGTACAAACGCCTGCTCAGGCCGGACGGCACCGACGCCGAAGTGGTCAAATCCGGACGCTGGTTCGGCTGGATCATCACCATCGTCGCCATCGTCATCGCGCCGATGCTGGATAACATGCAGAACATCTTCCAGTATCTGCAGGAGATGAACGCCATCTATTTCATTCCGATTCTGGCGGTCGTCGTCGTCGGCATGCTGTCGAAGCGGGTGCCGGCCATCGCCGCCAACGTCGCATTGGTCGCCGGTGTCGCCGTCATCGCCATCGGCTACTTCATGCCGGGCATCAAAGAATATGTCGTTCAGATGCAGAAATACCATTTCATCAGCGTCGTTTTCGTACTGCTGGTCGCCGGCATGTACCTCTATGGCGCCGTCCGCCCATTGAAGGAAGCCTGGGTGCAATATGAAGCCAGGGCGGTCGATATGACGCCGTGGAAATACGCGGTGCACATCGGCGTGCTGCTGCTGGTTGTCGTCGCGGCGATTTATGTCTGGTTCGCCGATTTCAGCGTGCTGCAGGACGTGCCGGCGGAAACGCCGATCGCGACCCAGCTGGTCGAGTGACCGGCAGAACAACTTTGCGACGTGTTATTGCGGAACGGCCGGGGCCGTTCCGCAATTTTTTGCCTGTATTCCCGCCGGGGCGGTCTTGCTGTAACCGATTGATAATTCGAAAAAAAACCATAAAAAACGATTGCTATTGGAAAAACGGTTGAAATTGTATTATATTAACTTTCATGAAAATTTTAGTCATACACGGACCTAATTTGCAGTTGCTCGGCCGTCGTGAACCGGAAATTTACGGGAATACGACGATGGACGGCATCAACGGCCGTTTACAACGGCTCGGTGCGGACCGATCAGTTGAAGTCGTCTGTTTCCAATCCAATCACGAGGGCGCCATCGTCGACGCCATCGGCCGCGCCCCGGCGGAAGGCGTCGACGGCATTCTGCTCAATCCGGCGGCCTACACCCACACCAGCATCGCCATCCTCGATGCGCTGAAAGCGGTCCGGCTGCCGGCCGTCGAAATCCACCTGAGCAACATCACCGGCCGCGAGGCCTTTCGCCATCAATCCATTACCGCCGCGGGATGCCTCGGCATCATTGCCGGTTTCGGCGCCTACAGCTACGAACTGGCCTTTGCGGCGTTGTACCATCATCTAATTGAAAAAGCAGAGAAAAAAGGAAATTGATAATTATGAAAATCGAAGAAATCAAGACGATCGTCAAATTGATGTCGGAAAATGATTTGACCGAATTCAAGATCGAAGCGGAAGAATACAATCTTTGCATCAAACGCGGCGGCACCCAGGTCGCCATTTCGGCACCGGCACCAGCCGTGCCGCTGGTTTCCGCCACGCTGCCGGCTCCGGCGGCAGTCCCGGTGCCGGTCACCGTTCCAACTGCGGAGCAGAACAATGCGCCTTTGAATACGATCGATGCGCCGCTGGTCGGCACCTTCTACCGCGCCGGTTCGCCGGATGCCAAGCCGTTCATCCAGATCGGCGACAAGGTGACGGCGGAAACGACGGTGGCGATCATCGAGGCGATGAAAGTGATGAATGAAATCAAGGCGGAAAAAGCCGGTGTGATCAAAGACGTCCTGGTCGAGAACGGCCAGGCGGTGGAATACGGCCAGCCGTTGTTCGTCATCGAATAAGTAAATATTGTTCAGGAAATTACTTGATGTTTAACAAGATTTTAATTGCCAACCGGGGTGAGATTGCGCTGCGCATCATCCGCGCCTGCAAGGAGCTGGGCATCCAGTCGGTCCTGGTTTATTCCCAGGCGGACCGGGACAGCCTGCCGGTTCAAATGGCCGATGAAGCCTACTGCATCGGCCCGGCGGCGCCCGGCGCCAGTTACCTGTTGATCGACCGTATTCTGAGCGTGGCGGCGATCAGCGACGTCGAAGCGGTGCATCCCGGTTACGGTTTTCTGGCTGAGAACGCCTATTTTGCCGAAGCGTGCCGCAAGCACAAGATCACTTTCATCGGCCCGACGCCGGAAGCGATGCGGGCGCTGGGCGACAAAGCGGTGGCCCGCGATACGATGAAAAAAGCCGGCGTGCCGACCACGCCGGGCAGCGAGGGCCTGATTTTGAGCGAAAGCGACGCGTTGAAAACGGCGCACACGCTGAAGTATCCGGTCATCATCAAAGCATCGGCCGGCGGCGGCGGACGCGGCATGCGGATCGCCCACAACGACGCCAGTTTGATCCAGGGCTACCACGCCGCCAAAACCGAAGCGGAAAATGCCTTCGGCGACGGCGCGATGTATATGGAAAAATTCCTGATCAACCCGCGCCACATCGAATTTCAGATTCTGGCCGACAACTACGGCAATGTGGTTCATCTGGGCGAACGCGACTGCAGCATTCAGCGCCGCCAGCAGAAATTGATCGAAGAGTCGCCGTCGCCGGCGCTGAATCCGCGCCTGCGGGAGAAGATGGGCACCGCGGCGGTCAAAGCGGCCAAGGCGGCCAACTACACCAATGCCGGCACCATTGAATTTCTGTTGACCGACAGCGGCGAGTTTTATTTCATGGAGATGAATACCCGCGTCCAGGTGGAACATCCGGTGACCGAGGAGCTGACCGGCATCGACATCATCAAGGAGCAGATCCGCATCGCCGCCGGCGAACGGCTCCCGTTCCGCCAGCGGGATATCAAATTTACCGGCCATGTCATCGAATGCCGGATCAACGCCGAAAACCCCGACCGCAATTTCACCCCCTCCCCCGGCCTGGTGGAAAAATTCATCCCGGCCGGCGGCATCGGCGTGCGGCTGGATTCCCATGTTTTCGCCGGATACCGGATACCGCCGTATTACGACAGCATGATCGCCAAACTGATCATTCGCGGCGCGGACCGGACGCAGGCGCTGGCCCGCTGCCAGCGGGCGTTGAGCGAATTCGTCGTCGAAGGAGTCAAGACCACCATCCCGTTCACCCAGAAAATCCTGGCCAACAAGGATTTCAAAGCCGGGAAATTCGATACCGGCTTTATCGAACGGATGATGCAGGATATCGGAAAAGTGGAAATCAACCAGGAAGAAAAAGCGTAATTGTACGCGCAAACAAATTCAGGAGTGTGCACTATGAAAGAGGCTCAGGAAGCAAAACGTCCGGCCAAAAGTCCGACCGCAGTGGTGGAACAGACTTCGGAACTCGGCAGTGTCCAGATTCATGACAATGTCATTTCTTCGCTGGTGCGCCGGGCCGCATTGAACGTCGAAGGTGTCTCCCGGCTGGCCGGCAGCACCTTTGTCGACAACATCGCCGAAATCGTCGGCAGCCGGAAAATCCAGGACCGCGCCATCACGATCATCAAGCAGGAAGAAGGGGCGCCGAAAGTCGCCGTCGAAGTCAAATTGAACATCAAAATCGGGTTCAAGGTTCCGGTCGTCGCCGAAGCGGTGCAGCGCGCCGTCATCGAGCAGGTCGAAGCCACCACCGGGACGACGGTGACGGAAGTCAACGTGCTGGTGCAGGAAATCGAAGAACTCCCGGAAGAAACGCCGGAAACGGAAGCGGAATAACGCCGCGGCAAGGTTCCGGCCGGCGGCATGAAACCGGCCGGAACGAGCTGTATTTCGGGTATCTTTCAAATTAAGAGGGTGAACGATGTCGGATTTTTGGATGCAGTTGACCGACTGGCGAACGCTGTTGACCGGCGAATTCAACCGGGGCTATCTGACCGGCGTGGCGGTGACGGTGCTCTGTCTGATCGGCTTGCTGGTGTTGCGGACTTTGATTGTGTCGAGCTTCCGCTACCGGAACACGCCCGGCATCGTGCTGCCGCAGGAAAATGGCGAACTGTTCGTATCCCGGGCAGCGATCCGCTCGGCGCTCGGCGCCTTGCAGAGCGAATTTCCATACATCGCCATCAACCGGGTACGGCTGTACGAACGCCGCAGCGTCTTTTCATTGCGGGTCGGTTTCGATTTCGACGCCCGGGGCGGCCGGCTGCCGGATTATTCGGCCGCCTTCAAACAGCGGATCCAGGAAGTTCTGCTGCAGCAGCTGGGCATCGACGCCATCCGGGACATCCGCCTGGAAGTCGGCAATGTCGGCCACGACGAAGCATTGCCGAAAACCACTGAACATGCGTTTCATGAACCGCCGCCTGCTGCTGGCCTCTAAATCGCCGCGCCGGCAGGAACTGCTGCGGCAACACGGCGTCGATTTCACCGTCGTGACGGCAGAGACGCCGGAAATCAGCAGCGCCCCGGAACCACGCCGGGTCCCGGAAATCAATGCGTTGCGCAAAGCGGAACAGGTGGGCAAGCTGTACCCGGCGGCCGTGGTCATCGGCGCCGATACGGTTATTCTGTACCGGGATGAAATCATCGGCAAACCGCGCGACCTGGCCGAGGCGGCGGCAATCTTGCACAAACTGGCCGGCAACGTTCATGAAGTGATCACCGCGGTAGCGATCTGCTGTGCCGAACTGCGGCTGGAGCGGCAATTCGCCGTCACCACCCGAGTCCGGTTCAAGGCGGTCTCCGCAGCGGTGATCGATCAATATCTCCAGGCGGTGCCGGTGCTGGACAAAGCGGGCGCCTACGCCATCCAGGACCACGGCGAACTGCTCATCCAGCAAATCGACGGCGACCGCGAAAATGTCATCGGCCTGCCGACCGGGCGGCTGCTGCTGGAGCTGAATCATTTGAACCTTTAACCCGGATCGACGGGCAATTTTTTCACCGTTGCCCCCGAGACAGCGCCGGATATTTTTTCCGATTTTCCTTCGCCTTTCGAAAAATCCTCTTGCAGAATCATTTAGTGATGATATATTATGATTTCTCCGGGCCAGTCGTCAGGTGGATGCCTGGCCCGGCCAAAGAATCGGAAGTAGTTCGATCGACTCAGGCGAATGTTCGTTTGGGTCCGGTTGGGTCGGACGAACCGGTTGAGAAACGAACAGTTTCAAACAAAAGGAAAGAAAATGGCTGTAAAAATCAGGTTGAAGAGAACCGGGACGCGCAACAAGAGCTGCTTCCGGATCGTCGTGATGGATGTGCGCTCCGCCCGTGACGGCCGGGCGATCGAAGAGTTGGGCTTCTACGACCCGCGCGGCAAACAGGAAAAAGTGGCGCTGGACCGGGTGGAATACTGGACGGGAGTCGGCGCGGCGGTCAGCGAGACGGTGGCGGCGATCATCGACCGGGCGAAAAATGGCAAATCCCTGAAAGACAAGGTCAAACCGCAGGCATTGTCCAAGAAGGCCCAGGCCAAAGCGAAGGCCGAGGCGGAAGCCAAGGCAAAAGCGGAAGCGGAAGCAGCCGCAGCCGCTGCTCCGGAAGCCTGACGATAAGAACGGTTTGCGGCCTAGCCGCGGATAAGGAAACAGTAAAGTGTTAAAAGCAATCTTAAAGCTTCTGATCGGCGACAATGGCGCGTCATCCGACGGCGCGGCGGCAGTCAAAGTCAAAAGCGAAGGCGGCCTGCAGGATCTCGAACATTTTGTCGACTATGTGGTGCGCGCGCTGGTGGATGCGCCCGATGCGGTCCGGATCAGTTCGGAATCGACGGAAGAAGCTTATGTTATTAAAATCGACTGCAAGAAAGAAGACATCGGCAAGATTGTCGGCCGGCGCGGCAAAACCATCATGGCGATTCGTTCGCTGGTCAGCGGTGCGGCCGGACGCTTGCAGAAACGGGTGACAGTCGAGGTTGTTGACTGAAAAGTGCGCATCGATGTGGTAACGCTCTTCCCGGAAATTTATCCGGGCCCGCTGGGCAGCAGCATCATCGGGCGGGCGGTGAAGAACGGCCTGCTTGAGATCAGAGCGGTTGATCTGCGGGAGTTCTCCCACGACCAGCGCGGAACGGTGGATGACAAGCCGTACGGCGGCGGGCCGGGGATGCTGATGAAAGTGGAACCGCTGTTCGAATGCGTCGAAGCGTTGCGCGAAGCGGAAACGCTGGTGGTGATGACTTCACCGCGCGGCCGGAAATTCGACCAGGAAATGGCGGCGGAGCTGGCAGGGCTGGAGCATCTGGTGATCGTCTGCGGCCATTATGAGGGCGTCGACGAGCGGGTGCGGACTGGAGTGATCGACCGGGAAATTTCGATCGGCGATTACATCCTGACCAGCGGCAACCTGGCGGCGATGGTGATGGCGGATGCGATCTCGCGGCTGTTGCCGGGGGTGCTCGGCAAGGACGAGTCCAGTCAGGAGGAATCCTTCTCGCAGGGACTGCTGGAGTATCCGCAGTATACGCGGCCGCCGGAATACCGCGGCATGAAAGTGCCGGAGATTCTGTTGTCCGGCGATCACGGCAGGATAGCCGCCTGGCGGCGGGCCTGTTCGGAAACGCTGACACGGGAATTGCGGCCGGATTTGTGGGAACGTTACCGGGCGCAGCGGAGTGAAGAATCGGATTCTTCCGGAGAAAGTTGGAATGGACAAAATAAATAAACTTGGAGGCAAGTTGAAATGAACATATTGGACAAGATCCGCAACGAAGGTTTGAAGGAGAATGTCGCGGATTTCAATATCGGCGACAACGTCAAGGTTTTCGTGAAAATCGTCGAAGGCAACACGGAACGCATTCAGGTGTTTGCCGGTACGGTCATCGCCCGCCGCGGCAGCGGCATCGAAGCGACCTTTACGGTGCGCCGGGTGGTTTCCGGCCAGGGTGTCGAACGGGTATTCCCGATCAACAGCCCGCGCATCGACCACATCGAGGTAGTCCGCCGCGGCAGCGTGCGGCGCGCCAAACTGTTTTATCTGCGCAACAAGATCGGCAAGGCGGCCCGCGTCAAGGAGCTGCGCGTCAACTGACAAGACCGATCATGCAGTCAGTCTGGCCATGAAATTTCTGGCGACAGAAACGGAACTCCTCTGCCTCGAGCGATCGAAGTGGGCAGAGGGGTTTTCTTTTGTGGCCGGCATCGACGAAGTGGGGCGCGGTCCGCTGGCCGGACCGGTGGTGGCCGCCGCGGTGGTGCTGCCGCGCGACACGCCGTTGCCGGCGGTCAACGACTCCAAATTGTTGTCGGAAGCCAGGCGGCGGGAACTGGCGGCCGCCATCCGGGAACTGCCCGGCGTCGATTACGGGATAGCCGAGGTTTCGGTCGAAGAGGTCGATCGGCTCAATATCCTGCAGGCGACCCATCTGGCGATGCGGCTGGCGGTCGGCAAACTGCGGCGGGCCGATTTTCTGCTGATCGACGGCCGGCCGGTGCGGCAGATGCCCGGCCCGGCGCTGGCGGTGGTCAAAGGCGATCGAAAATCGGCGTCGATCGCGGCAGCCAGTATTTTGGCGAAGGTGTACCGGGATGAACGGATGGTCCGTTACGGGATGGAATTTCCCGGTTATGGTTTTGAGGAACACAAGGGGTACGGCACGGCGCAGCACCTGGCGGCGCTGCGCAGGCTGGGCGTTACGCCGATTCATCGCCGGTCGTTTGCGCCGGTGCGGGAACTGCTGGCGACGGCCGAACAGATGACGTTGCTGTGAACGAGGATGAAAATGTGCAATCGATTTTTACTGCCCAATGACAGGAGGCTGCCCCGCGTTACCAACGCGGGTGTGACCGGATGCGGCCCCGGGCCGACGACATCCTCCGGGTTGAATGAGCAAACTCCGGCAGCGATCGGCTGTCTTTCCATATCGATACAGGAATTTTTTAATTTCAGATACTATTTTGGAGATAAACAATGAGTAAATTTCCTTTGGAAACGATTCGTCACAGCGCCTCCCATGTGATGGCGGCGGCGGTCAAAGAGTTGTTCGGCGACGTCAAATTCGACATCGGTCCGGCAACCGGGGACGGCTTCTATTACGATTTCGACATGGCGCATCGGCTGACGCCGGAAGATCTGGAAACGATCGAAGCGGCGATGCGCAAGCTCTGCAATAAAAAACTGCCGTTCGAATCTTTCGAACTGAGCCGGGCGGAAGCGGAAAAGTTGCTGCGCGACAACAACCAGCCCTATAAGCTGGAGCGCCTGAAAGACATTCCGGAAGGCGAAAGAATCAGTTTTTACCGGTGCGGCGATTTCACCGACCTGTGCCGCGGCCCGCACGTCGAGCACACCGGCCAGATCGGCGCGTTCAAGCTGATGTCGATCGCCGGGTCCTATTTCCGCGGCGACGAAAAGAACCCGATGCTGCAGCGTATTTACGGCACGGCGTTTGCCGACAAAGCGGAACTGCACGCCTATCTGCAGCTGCTGGAAGAGGCCAAAAAGCGCGACCACCGCAAACTGGGCAAGGAGCTGGACCTGTTCAGCTTCTCCGATAACGTCGGGCCCGGCCTGGTCTTGTGGCATCCGAAGGGCGCCTTCATCCGCAACGCCTTCGAAACCTACTGGCGGGCCGAACATTACCGGAACGGTTACGAGTTGCTCTACACGCCGCACATCGGCCGCAGCGACCTGTGGCGGGTCAGCGGTCACCTCGAATGCTACAAGGATGCGATGTATTCGCCGATCAAGATCGACGATGCCGAGTATTTCGTCAAACCGATGAACTGTCCGTTTCACATCGAAATTTACAAATCGCGGCTGCGTTCCTACCGGGAACTGCCGCTGCGCTGGGCGGAGCTGGGCACGGTTTACCGTTATGAAAAATCCGGCGTGCTGCACGGCCTGCTGCGGGTGCGCGGCTTCACCCAGGATGATTCGCACATCTTCTGCACGCCGGAACAGATCGAGGAAGAGATCGCCGAGGTGCTGCGTTTCAGCCTGAACATCTGGAAGACCTTCGGCTTCACTGAAATCAAGCCGTATCTGGCGACCCGGCCGGCCAAGGCGGTCGGCGAACCGGAACGCTGGGAACAAGCACTGCACTCATTGGAAAATGCCGTGCGCAAAGCCGGGCTGCAATGCGAAGTCGACGAAGGCGGCGGCGCCTTCTACGGCCCGAAGATCGACTTGAAAATCAAGGATGCGATCGGCCGGGAATGGCAGACCTCGACGATTCAGTTCGACTTCAATCTGCCGGAACGTTTCGACATGTCCTA
Source organism: Victivallis sp. Marseille-Q1083 (assembly GCF_903645315.1). Taxonomy (NCBI): domain Bacteria; kingdom Pseudomonadati; phylum Lentisphaerota; class Lentisphaeria; order Victivallales; family Victivallaceae; genus Victivallis; species Victivallis sp. Marseille-Q1083. The sequence continues at coordinate 2,289,649 of NZ_CAHJXL010000001.1, read as the reverse complement.
TATCGGCGAAGACGGCAAAAAACACCGGCCTTACATGGTCCACCGGGCGTTGTTCGGTTCGCTGGAACGCTTCTTCGGCATTCTGGTCGAACAGTATGCCGGCGCCTTCCCGCTGTGGCTGGCGCCGATCCAGGCCAGAATCCTGCCGATCACCGAAAAGCAGCGGGATTTCGCCTGGGAAGCGGCGCGCGAACTGAAGCGAAAGGGATTGCGCGTCGAAGTGGACGACCGGTCGATGGGACTCGGCGGCCGCATCAAGGACGCCCGCAATGAACGGATCGCTTATCTGCTGGTCATCGGCGAGCGGGAAGCGGCGGAACGGCGGATCGCGGTACGGACGCGGCGTGAAGGAGAAGTCGGCGCTCTTTCCATCGAGCAAGTTGCAGAAAAAATGCAAAATGAGGTTGATAATAAAATCTGCTGACTCTATATTATTGAAAGAGCGGATTTTGGCTCCGGTACGGCGAGAAGCAATGCCGGAGCATCTTTACCGCGGAACAGTAAGTCAGTCGGAATGCAAAAAAGGAGGATGTTCTTATCGCTAAGCTGTTAAAACCCGGAGATCGTACTTTCACCGCCGATGAGGTCAGACTGATCGGCCAGGATGGAGAGCAGTTGGACATTGTTTCATATGCGCGTGCCAGGGAGCTGGCGCAGGAAGCCGGTCTGGATCTGGTACTGGTTTCAGAGAAAGCAGTGCCGCCGGTGGTTCGTATCATGGACTACGGCAAGCTGGTCTTTGAACAGAAAAAGAATCTCAAGGCGCAGCGCAAGAACAATCAGGCCCAGAAAGTCAAGGAAGTCAAGTTCCACGTCAATATCGACACCAACGATTATAACATAAAATTGAAACGCGGGATTGAATTTCTGCAGGAAGGCTGTAGATTAAAGCTCACGTTGATGTTGCGGGGCCGTGAAATGGCGCACAAGGACATCGCATTCGAACTGATGGACCGCGTGATGGCGGATCTGGCGGAATACGGTGATTCGGACGGCAAGCCCAAAATGCTCGGACGCAGCATCACGGTCGGATTCGCACCGAAGGCGAACAAACGCCCCTGAATTGCGGTGCGGCGCCGGATCAGGCTGATGGCATCTGCCGATCCGGGGCGAAAGCGAAAACTTTGTCACAATACAAGGAGTACAAACGATGCCGAAGCTGAAGACCAGAAAATGTGCCGCCAAGCGGCTCAAGATGACCGGTACCGGCAAGTACCGGCACAACAAAGTGGGAGCCCGTCACCTGATGACCGGCAAGAACGCCAACCGCCGCCGCCGCCTCAGAGAAGACGGTGCCGTTTCCAGCGCCGAAAAGCGCCGGATCAAAGTCGCATTGCCGTATGGCCTGTAATTCGGAAAGTGTGAGGTAAAACTATGGCAAGAGTTACTTGTGCGGTCGCCAGCAGAAAACGCCGGAAACGGGTATTGGAGCAGGCCAAAGGATTCTACGGCTGCAGCAGCAAAAACATTCGTACCGCCTACGATGCCGTCGATAAGGCGTTGGTGCACGCCTATGAAGGCCGGAAGCAGAAAAAACGCCAGTACCGCCGTTTGTGGACGGTGCGTATCAACGCCGCCTGCCGGATGCTCGGCACCAATTACAGTCAGTTTATGAATGGTCTGAAAAAGGCCAATATCGAGCTGAACCGCAAAGTTCTGGCGGATTTGGCAGTGACGGAATTTCAGGAGTTTAAGGCCTTGGTTGCGAAAGTCACCCAAGCCAACTAACTTGTTTCGTCTTACCGAATCACCGACAGCTTGGAAGTGGCCCCGCCCCTTTCAGGCTGTCTTTTTTTTGTATTTACAGCAAATTTTAACTGGTTCAATAACATACAGGTTTGGAAAATGAACCCCATCATCGAAAAGATTCAGGCGGCGTTGACCATGGCCGGACGCCGCGCCGAACAGGCGGCCGACGCCGCCGAGCTGGAAGCGTTGCGGATCGAAATTTTCGGACGCAAAGGCCTGTTTCCGGCCCTGAGCAAGGAAATGAGCACGGTTCCGCCGGAAGAGCGGAAAGCGGTCGGACAGGCATTCAATGAAGCCAAAAGCGAATTTCAGAATTTCTTCGAAGCGGCGGAAAATCGGCTGGCCGGCTGCGCAACGACCGGAATCGAACCGCCCGACCTGACGCTGCCGGGCCGGAAATGGTCGAGCGGCCGCAAACATCCGATCGCCGCGATGATCGACGACTGTGTGGCGATTTTCCGGCGGATGGGGTTCATCGTCGCCAGCGGGCCGGAAGTGGAGGACGTTTATCATAACTTCGACGCGCTGAATACGCCGGCGGACCATCCGTCGCGCGATCCGGGCGACACCTTTTATTTCCCGGACGGCCGGCTGCTGCGCACCCAGACTTCGCCGGTTCAGATCCGGGTCATGGAAAGCCAGGAACCGCCGGTGCGGATCGTCGCGCCGGGCCGCTGCTTCCGGCGGGACACGCCGGACGCGACCCACAGCATGAACTTCCATCAAATCGAGGGACTTTCCATCGACCGGAACGTTTCGATGGCGGATTTGAAGAGCGTGCTGCAGACCTTCGCCTGGGAAATGTTCGGCAAAGGGGTGAAAATCCGCTTGCGGCCGCATTTCTTCCCGTTCACCGAACCAAGCGTCGAATACGATTTCAGTTGCATCATCTGCGGCGGCAAGGGTTGTTCGGTCTGTAAACAGTCCGGTTACCTGGAAATCGCCGGCGCCGGCATGGTCGACCCGAACGTGCTGCGCAACGTCGGCTACGATCCGGAAATCTGGAGCGGTTATGCCTTCGGCATGGGCATCGAACGGTTGACGATGATGCGCTACCGGATCAACGATATCCGGCTGCTGTATGAAAACGACGTGCGGTTTCTCGAACAGTTCTAACTGGGGTTTTGGACAATGAAAATATCCTATCAATGGCTGGCGGAATTCGTCGATATCTCGTGTGGGTTGGAAAAATTGTGCGAGAAACTGACGATGGCCGGAATCGAAGTGGAAGCAATCGAAGAAAGCAAACGGGTGCCCGACGGCGTGGTGATCGCCGACATCCTGGAGCGGCAGCCGCATCCGAACGCGGAAAAGTTGTCGGTCTGCCGGGTTTCCATCGGCCGGGAAACGCTGCAGATCGTCTGCGGCGCGCCGAATTGCGACGCCGGCAAGCGGGTGCCGCTGGCCACCGTCGGCACGGTGATGGTCTCGCCGGAAGGGCAATTCAAAATTAAGAAGTCGAAACTGCGCGGCGTTGAATCGTGCGGCATGATGTGCAGCGGGGCCGAGCTCGGACTGAACGACGACGACGACGGTTTGCTTGAGCTGTCGACCGATTTGCCGGCCGGCACGCCGCTCGGCCGACTTTACCCGGGCGATGCCTGCATTGAAGTGGAAGTGACGCCGAACCGGCCGGACTGGCTGTCGCACTGGGGAATCGCCCGCGATGTCGCCTGCCTGTTGAATACGACGGCCAGGCTGCCGGAAATCGCGGCGCCGGCCGCCGCCCGGCCGGAGACGATCGACAATCTGGTGACGGTGGAAGCGCCGGACCTGTGTCCGTTGTACACCGCCCGCGTCATCCGCAATGTCAAAATCGCCGAAAGTCCGGACTGGCTGAAGGAACGGCTGCAGAGCATCGGCCTGCGGCCGATCAACAACGTCGTCGACGTCACCAACTTCGTCCTGATGGAGCTGGGACAGCCGCTGCACGCCTTCGACCGCAGCAAATTGAGCGGCGGCCGGGTCGTCGCCCGGCGGGCGCGCGACGGCGAAACGATCACGACGCTGGACGGCAAAACGGTCAAACTGGCCGAACGCCATCTGGTCATCGCCGACGCCGGGCAACCGATGGCGCTGGCCGGCATCATGGGCGGCGAATCCAGCGGGGTGACCGAATCGACGACCGAAATCCTGCTGGAGAGCGCCCTGTTCCAGCCGTCCAATATTCGGGCGACCAGCCGGGAGCTGGGCATTTCCAGCGATTCTTCCTACCGCTATGAACGCGGCGTCGATTTCGACATGGTGAAAACCGCCAGCGACCGGGCAGTGCAATTGATTCTGGCGACCGCCGGCGGCGAACTGGTCACCGAACTGGCCGAAGTGTGCGAAAGAGTGCCGCCGGAAAAGGAGATCCTCTGCCGTTTCGACCGTGTCCGCCGGCTGCTCGGCTATGAAGTCGACAACGAAGCGATGATGGATATTTTCCGGAAATTGCGCCTGACGGTATTCGATGTTTCGGCGGAATCCTGCCGCGTCCGGGTGCCGCGTTTCCGGCCGGACCTGGAGCGGGAAGCGGATCTGGCCGAGGAAGTGGCCCGGATCAACGGCCTGGATATGGTGCCGCTGAAGCCGGTGGCCGCCAAAGTGGTCAACACGCTGGCGGAAGACGCCCATTGGGCCAGCCAGCAATTGCGGGAGGAGCTGATCCATTTCGGTCTCTACGAATGCATGCATTACAGCATGGTGTCGGAGGAATCGGCATTGAGCGACAAACGCTTCCGCGCGTCGGACCTGATCCGGATCGGCAATCCGCTGAGCCTGGAACTGGCCTGGCTGCGGCCGTCGCTGTGGGGCGAGATGCTGCAGACGGTGGAGCGGAACGTCTCCCGCCGCAATCTGTCGTTCCGTCTGTTCGAATTCGGCCGGGTGTTCTGCGGCAACGCCGCCCTGTTTCCGGAAGAACGCACCGAATGCTGTATCATGATTTCCGGCCGGAAAGCGCCGGAACGCTATTCGGCCGAGCTGGAAGCGCGCTATGATTTCTATGATCTCAAAGGCCTGCTCGAAAGTCTGTTTGAACAGCGCAAGCTGGTCGATTACGGCTTTGAAGCAACCGAAGATGCCCGTTTCGCGCCGCATTGCTGCGCCGCCATCAAACTGGACGGCCGGGTGATCGGCCACCTCGGCAAGCTGGCGCCGGAATACACCAAAAACTGGCGGACCGCCGATCCGGTGTTCGCCGCCGTGTTCGAAGTCGCCGCCGTCCTGAACGGCAAAATCCGGTCGCTTTATTATCAGCCGCTGTCGCAATTCCCGGCGACGACCCGCGATGTCGCGTTTATCGCCCGGGAAAATCTGACCCATGCGGAAATTTTGAAATTCATCCGGCAGAGCGGGCTGAAAAATCTGGAAAAAATCGAGTTGTTCGATATCTTCGAAGATGAAAAAATCCTCGGTCCCGGCCGGAAGAGCATGGCGTACAAGCTGACCTTCCGCAATGCGGCAAGGACGCTCACCGACGAAGAGGTCAACGCGGCGTTCGAAAAATTGCGCAAACGACTGGCCGGCGACCTCGGCGTCGAATTGCGCTAGAGGGTGGACAACCTGAGGCGCGGGCAGAAAAACCTTTGGCAGCAAAGGATCTTTTCTGCCCGCGCTCTTCTTTTCCCTCAATCGCCCGCCCGCCTTCCGGCTCCGGCAAAACCAGGCGGCAAAGGCCATCCGCGCGGGTATTATACTGTTTTGTTTTCAGAAAACACCGCTCAAAAGCGGAACTCGCCGGCATTGGCGCGCCGGTACTCGCGCGGCGAACAGTTGAAGCCGGCGCGGAACGCCGCCGAAAAGGCCGCCAGCTTACGGTAGCCGACCCGTTCGGCAATCAGGCCGATCGCCATGTCGGTTTCCAGCAGCAACTGGCCGGCCTGCCGGATGCGCAAATGCTGCAGGATGGCGCCGGGCGTGTCGTGGTAGATGTTCTTGACCTGCCGGATGAAAGTTGGAATCGACATATTGACGTGTTTGGCCATCTCCCGGAGCGTCCACTCATCGGCGAGCGACAGATTGATCTTATTCCACAGCAGATCGAGCTGGTTGCGTTCGGAGTTGGCCGGCTCGTGGTTCAGAAGCTGCAGCAGATCACGCTCAAGATACAGCAGCAGCGTTTCGGCGGCATGTTCGGCCAATTCGGCGGCATGGAGTTTCGGCCGGCCGACCGGCAAATTCAACGACCGCATGACTTGGTCCTGATTGTGCAGATCCAGATACAGATAGCTGGGACGGGCAACATCGAAATGCTCCTGGTGCAGCGAGAATACTTCAGTGGCGAACGTCCGGGCGGCATAGTCCAAGCCGGACAGCGAATCGGCGCGGCCAACGACCGGTTTGTTCAGATTGATGAAATCCCAGCGCTTTTCGGCAGTCGACAAATGCACCCACAGAAATTCCCACGGCCGGGGCCCGTCCTGATAATAGAGGTGCTCGACATAAGCGGGCATCAGGATCAGCGAACGGGGCGGCGGCCGCACTTCCAGCCCGTTGGAACACAGATAACCGTCACCGGACAGCGTAAACAAGGCCAGGTGAAAATCCGGCGTCCGCCGGATCCGGAACCCCGGCGTGGCATGGCTGATGCCGGCCAGCAGTACGCCGTTGGCCTGCAGCAGCATCGCCGCTTTCTGCTGATAGTAGATCGGCAGAAAAAGCTGATCGCAATCGGCCGGGATGACCTTCTCGTGCATCACATATTTTTTCTTCCTGGCCACAGTCCCTTTCCCGAGTCGCGCCGGATTGCAATCGGCATGACAATTTTATCACTTGACGATTAAAAAGAAACAATTTTTTCCAAAAATACCATTATTTTGATAATTTAACGATCATTTTTGAAAATGCAAGGGCTTGTCAAAATCGGAAAAATTATCTATAATATTATCATGATCGGTTTTCCAATGGTCTTTCGGTTAGCGTATCGAGGCAGAAAGGAAAACACTCAAGAAAAAGATTTTCAATCTCATCTAATAAGGAGATGAAAAATGAGAAAGAGTTTTACATTGATCGAACTGCTGGTCGTGATCGCGATTATCGCCATTCTTGCCAGCATGCTGCTGCCGGCCCTGGGCAAAGCGAAGCAGAAGGCGGTCGCCATCAGTTGCGCCAGCAACCTCAAGCAGGTGATGTTGGGCGGCCAGCTTTACGCCGGCGACAACAAAGATTATCTGCTGCTTTACTATTATGAAGATAACGGCATCAACTGGCCGTGGAGCGTGCCGCTGGCCGATACCGATCACTGCGACTCCGCCGGCTACCTGGACAGAAACGTTGTTTTCTGCCCGTCGGTCAAGCTGCCGAATACGGACAACAACTGGGATTGGCAATGGCGCACCTACGGTTATCTCAATATGAAGGACAACCAGGATTTTTACAACGATCACAAAGAATCCTGGGGCAACTTCATGATTTACGGCAATCCGAATTACTATGCGCAATTCTTTATTCTGTCGAATATGAAAGCGCCGACTGAAATCCCGGTATTCGCCGACACGCTGACCGCCGAAGGCGGGTGGATGGGCAGCGGCTTTTACTCCTTCTATCCGGACCAGCCGGGCGAAAGCAGCGCCGCCGCCATCAATCACGGCAACAGCGGCAACGTCGCTTTCGGCGACGGCCACGTCGAAGCCCAGACGGTAGGAGATTTTCGCGATATGGATTTCACGACTTTGGTGGTCGACGGCGTAATCAAGAACTACAGTAACTGATGAGATCCTCTCGGGCAACGGCAATTCAAACCGTTTCGGGCCGCCCTCAGGGCGGCCCTGTCGGCGTAACACAATGGAGGCGCAAGTGATACAACGGACAGGGATGCTACTGATCGGCCTGGCCTTGCTGGCGGCAATATGGCCGGTGACGGCGGAAGACACCACGTTGAACTATCAAGTCCGGATCACGCCGGAGCTGGCCGGCTGGCGTTTTTCGAACGGCCCGGAATTTCCGGGTGCGGCCGGAACGCTGTCGCATCGGGACGGCGCGGTGCGCGTCGACGGGGATTTTTCAAACGGCGGCGGTTATGTCGCGGCGTTCTGGACGGGAACGATGGAATTCGGCCTTCTGCGCTTTCAGGTCAGGACCGCTGCCGCCAATCTGGCGGTGCGCTTCACCGATGCCGACGGCGAAACCCACCAGCATTTCCTGCCGCTGTCGGGCAATGCCGACGACTGGCAGGAACTTCAAGTGCCGGTCGCCGGTTCTCCCGAACATCACTGGGGCGGCGACAACGACGGCAAACTGCGGCAGCCGGTCAATGAAATCGGTTTTGTGGTCCACCGCGGCGATTTCGACGTCCACCGCGGCACTTTTGAAGTGACGGATGTCCGGCTCGACGAGATTGCCGCCGGCAGTCCGCCGCCCTACCGTTCACCGGCGCCGGAAAAAAACTTTATCGCCCCCGGCAGCCGCGAACCGATTCAACTTCAACTGCTGATGACGCCGACGGCCATGCCGACGGCGGCGCTGGCCTATTGCTATCGCGATTACAGCGGAAAAACGGTAGCCGGCGGCACTGCCGAATTCGATGCCGACCAGCAGGTCATCTCGGTTCCGCCGCCGCAGCAGATCGGCTATTACGACCTCCTGCTGCCGGAACTGGGCATCTGGTCCGGCGTCGTCGTCGATGAGCCGTTCGACGGCGAATATGATGATTACTTCGCCATCGACTCCTCGTTCAGCTGGGGCGGACCGCCGGACGATGAAGCGATGATCCGCAGCTATCTGCGCCTGCTCAAACAGAACGGCATCCGCTGGAACCGCGACCGGATCGCCTGGGATTTCATCAATCCGGCCCGAAACCGTTACCATTTCGCCGACCGTTTCGATCTCTATCACCGGATCGCCGCGTCAGAAGGCATCCGAACGCTGGACACCTTTCACGACACTCCGGCCTGGAACCGGCTCGACGCGCCGGGAGAATACGGCTCCAACCGTTACCCGCGCGATCTGATCGCCGCCGCCGGCAGCTGGAGCGCGATCGTCCGGCATTGGGGCGGCACGCTGCAGGCGCTGGAGGTCTGGAATGAACCGGATATCTTTTTCGGCAACGATTTTCCGGGTGAATTCGTCACCGCTTTCACCAAGGCGGTTTCGCGGCAGTTCGCCGCCGACAAAATCGACGCGCTGGTGGTCGGCGGCGTGTTCGCCGGCACCCGGGAGGAGAGCAATTTTTACCGGCTGTATCTGGAAAACGGCCTGCTCGCCGATTGCGACGTGCTCAGCTTCCACACCTACAATGTCACTACGGCGCTGGAACGGCAGATGACGTTACTGCGGGAAACCGAATTGCAGCTCGCGCCGGACCGGGCCGGCATTCCGTACTGGATCACCGAATGCGGCATGCCGTGGAAACGCGGCACCCATCGCGCCCTGGTGCCGGACGACCTTCACAGCGCGGCGGAAATCGTCGGCAAGGCGCTGGAATTCCGTGCCCTCGGAGTTGAACGCTATTTTGCGTTCGAATATAAATATTACGACGAAAACCAGAATAATTTCGGCATGATGGACCGCAATTTCGCCCCGATGCGTTCGATGGCCGCCTATACCCACCTGGTACGGGCAGTCGGCAACAAGGCATATATCGGCGACCTGAAACTGGACGGTGCGGTGCGCAGCCGGGTCTTTTCCGACGGCACAGAGACGGTCGCGGCGGTTTACACCGGTCTGAAAGAGCGCCCGACCGACTTCCTGATACTGCCGGCCGGTCTGCCGTACGTCCGGGCCGCCGGTCTCGACGGCCGGCCGCTTGAAGTGAACGGCAACCGGCTGCCGATGACCGATGGCATCGCCTACCTCTATCTGTCGGAACCGGCGGCCCGGAATTTTATCGAACCGGACACCCGGGCGATGCAGCTTTACCGGCTGGCGAAGGATTTCAACGCCTCGCCGCGGGCGGCCAAAGCGGTCGTCATCCAGCCGGATTATGAACTTGCCGGCCAGTTCTACACCTGTTACGGCTACGATGTGGTACGCGAAAAACCGATGACGTTCCGCCTGAAATTCAATAATTTCTCGGACTGCTCCGTCATGGTTGCGCCGGCACTGCAGTTGCCGGAAGGCATCGAAGCGGTCGCCTTCGCTTCGGCACCATTCGAACTGCCGCCCGCCGCCGCTCAGACCTTCGAATTCACGGTCAAAATCAACGACCGGCTGCCCGCCAACACCTATACCCATTTCCAGGTGACGGACAGCAACGGCAACGCGACGCCGCTGGCGATTTCCCTGCGCGCCAATGAACGCCGGAGCGGCGAAATTCTGCCGCTGACGCCGGCAACCCAACAGTTCGATCCCGATTCGCTCGCCGCAGCCGACGGCTGGATTGAACTGGACAAGGTGGACTGGCACGGCTGGCAGGGCGGTTTGATCGACTGCAACATCGCCGCAAAATTCCGGGTATTGTACACCGCCGACCGTCTGCAGTTGCAAGTGCTGGTCGAAGATGGCATCCACAGTTGCAATTACCCGGCCGGCGACGCCTGGAACGGCGATTCCGTCCAGTTTGCCGTCCAGTTGCGGGAAGCGCACGGCGGGCTGCTGAACAGCTCGTACCATGAATTCACCGCCGCCCGGTCACAGGACGGCGAGCACCTGTTCCGGCATATCGGCGCCCCGGCCGGCCTGGCCGATGACGGCACAAGACTGCAACTGCTGGAACCGGCGCCCGGACTCTGGCTGTATGTGATCGATCTTGATAAAACGGCAATCGGCGCCGATCATTTCGGGCCGGAATACCTGCTCGGTTTTTCCCTGCTGGTCAACGGCAGCAACGGCGAAGTGCGCGACGGGTACCTCGAATGGGGCGGCGGCATCGCCGCAGACAAGGGAATCGCCTCCTTCAACGAGTTGCATTTCAGCCGCTGAATCAAAAATACAGCCGCGGCCGGGAACGGCCTGGACCGCGGCCCGTCCCTCTCAGTTATCCAGAAAAACCGGGTCAGAAGAGCACGAAGAAAAGTCCGCCAAGCACCACGGCGGCGAAAACAGCCGCCCAGATCAGCCGGTTGCGGGCGTAATTCCGGACGCGCCGTTCGCGCCGGCGGCCGGACAGGCGGTGAAAACCGCCGGGATGGATATAGCGGCTTAAATTGCGTCGAGGACGTTTCGCGGTAAAACGGCGCCACATAATTTTCCTCACCAACGCACTGCGGCAAAATAACCGAGCGTCAGCAGCAGGGCGCCCAGCAGAACGGCGATGACGACCGGCAGGAACAACGCCAGCCCGAAACGCACCAGCTGCCCGAAAGAGAGCGACAACAATTCCGGCAGCACGCCGGCGGTGTTGGCGGCTTCGCCGCCCGCCGCGGCGTTCCGGCCTTGCAGGCGTTCATAACGGCTGAGCGCCCGCAGATATTCCAGCCGGACATTTTCAAGCATTCTGGCCGAATTGCGCAGGTTTTCCGGGGTGATTTCCGAATCGCCGTTTTCGATTTCCGCCAGTTTGCAGGTCAGAAAATCGGCGAAAAATTCGGTTTCCTTGTATTGCTCCCGCTGTTTTTCGAGTTCGGTCTGCAGTCCGGAATGCTCCCGGTGCAGCCTGGTCAGAAGGTCCCGGCGGGTTCGTTTGATCTCGGCGATGCGTTGCCGCACCGCTTTTTTTTGTTCCTCCGCCGGCGGAGGAACGGGCGGCACCGCTTCCGGAGCGGCAACCGGCTCGACCGGCGGCGCGTCCGCCCGGGAAGGAACCGGTTCCTCAATCGCCGGCGGTTCCGGCCAAGTCGGCAATCGCTCCTCCTCCGGCTGAACGGCATCTGCCGCCCGGCCCGTACTTTCCGGCGAAGGAACTGCTTCCGGCGGCGCCATCTCTTCCGGAGCGGCCGCCGTTTCCGTTTGCGCGTTGCGGGCGGCCGCCATCGCTTCCGCATGCTCCCGCAGACGGTCGCGCATGTGGACGAGGTTGTCGCTGATGAAATCTTTTCTGCTCATCTTATCATTCGCCGAGCCGATGTTGCAGCCGGCAGGCCTTCAGGGTGTTGGCCATCAGCATGGCAATAGTCATCGGACCGACGCCGCCGGGCACCGGCGTAATATAGGACGCCAACGGCGAAACTGCCTCGAATTTGACATCGCCGACCACCCGGTACCCTTTGGCGGCGCCGGCGTCGGCGACCCGGTTGATGCCGACGTCGACGACCACGGCGCCGGGTTTGACCATATCGGCGGTGACGAATTCCGGCCGGCCGATCGCGGCGATCAGGATGTCAGCCTGCCGGGTGAAACTGCCGATATCCGGGGTACGGGAGTGAACGCAGGTCACCGTCGCGTTGGCGCCGGACGCTTTCTGCAGCAGCAGCGCCAGCATCGGTTTGCCGACAATATTGGAACGGCCGAGGATGACCGCGTGTTTTCCGGCCGGATCAATCCCGTACTCCCGCAACAGCACCATGACGCCATACGGCGTACAGGGAAAGAAACCGTCGGTTTTGCCGATCAGCATTTTGCCGACATTGACCGGATGGAAACAGTCGACGTCCTTTTCCGGCCGGATTGCGGCGATGACCGCTTCCTCATCAATTTGCGGCGGCGGCGGCGATTGCACCAGAATGCCGTTGATGCGCGAATCGCGGTTCAGCTCGTCGATCAGGCGCAGCACCTGGTCCATCGTGGCATCGGCGGGCAGCACCCGCTTGTCGGAGTAAATGCCCAGTTCCAGGCATCTCTTCTCCTTGCTGTTGACGTAAATCCGGGAAGCCGGATCGTCGCCGATCAAAACGACGGCCAGGCCGGGCTGGATATGATGTTCACAAAGCCGGGCGCAGGCATCGGCGGTTTCCCGGTTGATTTTCGCGGCGATTCGTTTCCCGTCAATAAGTTGGGCGGTCATATCGGTCAATGCTCCTCTGTCTGTTGGATTGAACGGGCAGTTTTCCGCAACCCGTCCGGCGGTTTTTCTGCTTTCCACGGTATTTTCGGACCGGGTTTCGGGAAACCGCTCCCGATTGAACAACGGTATAATATCTTACAGAACGGAGAACAAATCAAATTCACAGCGGATTTTTTTCCGGATACGATGGAAATTCATGTTTTTAAAATTGCTTTTTTTATCGGAAATATTACTTTAAGTTCGGGGTTACTAATTTTTACAGACAAAAGGAAATATGGCATGTACGACCTGGAGTCCTTGACGGAAGCCGCCGGTACGACGATACGGGACGTCAGATATTATATCCAGCGCGGCGTACTGCCGCCGCCGTTGAACAGTTCGAACGGCAGCTATTATACGGAAGATCACCTGGAACGCCTGCGGCTGGTCGTCGAACTGGCCGGCAAAGGCGTGCCGCTCAGCCGGATCAAATATTGCCTCGACCAGGTGGAACAGGGCCAGGATGCCGCCGGCCTGCTGCCGAAACTGGACCTGCCGCCCAGGCTGCGCCAGGAACGGCTGCTGTTGAGCAACGAAATTTCCCTGCATTATCCGCCGGATTTTTTCAACGAAGCGGAACTGTTGGATATCGCCGGATTTTTCCAGCAACTGCTGACGGCGAAAGCGGGAGGCGGCAATGGCTGACTTCAATCACCTGCTGACTTCCGTCGATTTCAGCGGCACTCTGACGACCAAAACGGTCGATCTCACCGTCCGGCTGTCGTTCGTGAACCGCGACCGGGTCAGCCATGAAATGGTCTATTTTTTTCGCAGCACCCCGCAATTGGATGTCTATGATTTTAAAATTTACCGGCCAAATGATCATCGGGAGGCGTCCCTGCTGCCCCGCCTGGAAGCCGGCCGGCGGTATGCGCAGGCGCTGGAAGAGGGCCGGCCGGCCGCCAAATTGACCAGTTATCCGTATCATGTCTGGGAGCTGTGCCATTCGCGGCTGGAGCCCGGTTGTGAAATCATTGTGGAAATCAAGCTGTTCGGCGCGATGATGCACCATTCCGGCCGTTCGGTGCTGCAATTGCCGCTGACGATCGTACCGTTCAATATGCCTTCCGAAGTGACGCCGGAGCATTTCAGGATGGTGGCGCCCGAATTCTGCCGCAAAGTCGGTTACGATTGTTCGATGCGTTTTGAAGTGCCCAATGCCGACGACCTGCAGATCGAGTCGACGACCCATGCGCTGCGGGTTGCCCGCCAGGGGAACAAAGCGGTCGTCGAACTGACGGAACGCTGTGCGCCGGACCGGGATTTCATCCTCCGCCTGCAAAAGCGGGACGGGATGCCGGATTTCTGCTACGCCATTCACAATACGCCGGACCAGTTGCGCGCCCAGTTGTATTTCCGGCCGGCAATCGAGCTGGAATCGCTGGTCGCGGAAAACCGGCGGCAGGAAATTGTCTTTATGCTGGACCAATCCGGTTCGATGACCGAAAGAGGGCGTCAACTGGCGTTTCAGTCGCTCAATAAGATGCTTGCCAGCCTGACCGAACAGGACAGCTTCAATGTGCTGAGCATAGCCCGGGAAACCAGATTGCTGTTTCCGCATTCGGTGCCGGTGACGCCGGATAATATCTCCGCTCTGCTGCAACAAATTCCGGTCGGGGACCATACCTTTCTGCGGGGCAATGACCTGATCGGCGCGCTGGAAACGGTATATCGCATACCGCCGTTACCGGCGGCGCGGCGTTCTATCGTCATCCTGACCGACGGCGGTTACTGGTTCGGCGGCCGGCTGGAACCGCTGCTGAAAAGTCATCCCGAGGCCAGGATTTTTCCGGTCGCGGTCGGCGAAGCGCCGTTTACCTCTTCGCTGTTCAAACTGGCGTTCATCACCGGCGGAGTGATCGAAGTGGTCGTCCGGCCCGCCGATGTCGAAGGCGCGATGATGCGCCACCTCACCCGGATCATCCAGCCGCCGGCCCGTTTGAAGATCACGGTGGAGCGGGGCGAGGCGCTGATACCGCCGATGCTGCCGCCGGTCTACGACGGCGACGACTGGGATATCCTGCTGCTGTTCAACCACTGGGAAAAGGACACGGTGGTCCATATTGAATACGAAGTCGGTTCCCGGCGCTATTGCCGTGACGTCCCGCTGGTAATTTTTGAAGACGAGATGCTGTCCGAAGCGGATTTACGGGTCCGGAAACTTTACCCGCAGCAGCACCGCGTCCATCTGACCAATTCGCGGGTCCGCAACCTGACCCGGCCGTTTCTGACCGGCTCCTTGTTCTGTGAACGCGACCGGCCGGTTGCCAGCCCGGATTTCGATTATCCGACCACCGTAGTGGTCCCGCTGCAGTTGCTGCCCGGCAGTGTAACCGACCATCTGAATATCTATGAATTATTTGAAAAACAGGCGCCGCCGGCCGGAACGGATGGTTGAATCAGTCATGAAATCGACCAATTTCCGGATCGGTCTGGTGTTGTCGG
Organism: Victivallis sp. Marseille-Q1083; assembly: GCF_903645315.1. Taxonomy (NCBI): domain Bacteria; kingdom Pseudomonadati; phylum Lentisphaerota; class Lentisphaeria; order Victivallales; family Victivallaceae; genus Victivallis; species Victivallis sp. Marseille-Q1083. The sequence goes on along the minus strand of NZ_CAHJXL010000001.1, from coordinate 2,274,615 downwards.
GCCTGACGGTCGTCGCGTTTGCGGCCGGCTTGAGTTTGGGCTCCGGAGGGCTGGCCGTCTTCGACCGGGACAATCCGCTGGCCCCGATCCTGTTGAAATTGCGGCTGTGCCGGACGCTAACGGCCTTCATCGTCGGCGGCGCTTTGAGCGTGGCCGGGTTGATTTACCAGGCGGTGTTGCGCAATCCGCTGGCCGAACCGTTCGTTCTGGGAGTGTCCGGCGGCGCCGGGCTGGCGGCGGTGGCGGCGGTCTGGAGCGGACTGACGTTGACGATGGTCTGGGCGCTGCCGGCGGCGGCGCTGGGGGGGGCGCTGCTGGCGCTGGCGGTCGTCTGGCTGATTGCCGGCAGAGAACCGCCGGAATTTTCCAACAACGCGCTGCTGGCCGGCGTCATCGTCAGTTCGCTGGCCTCCAGCGGCATCATGTTTTTCATCAGCACGCTGGGCATGCGGGAACTCAACAGCATCACCTGGTGGCTGCTGGGCAATCTGCAGGGCGGCAACTGGCCGCTGCTGTGGTTCGGCGGAACGACCGTAATCATTTTAGCCGCGCTGCTGACCTGGTACGGACGGGCGGTCGACCTGCTGACGCTCGGCAGCGAGTTGGCCCATAATTTCGGCCTGCCGCCGCGCCGGGCCAGTTGCCTGCTGCTGCTGGCCGCTTCGCTGCTGGCGGCGGTAACGGTGGCGATGGCCGGCATCATCGGTTTTATCGGTTTGATCGTGCCGCACATCCTGCGCCGTCTGTTCGGCGTCGAACACCGTCTGCTGATTCCGGCCGGAATGGCGGGCGGCGGCGCTTTTCTGATCTTTTGCGATACGCTGGCCCGGCTGGCCTATCCGGCCCAGGAACTGCCGGTCGGCGTTATCACCGCATTGCTGGGCGGACCGTTTTTCATCTGGCTGCTGCGGCGCGGCAGACAGTAACCGCCAGCCGGCCGCCTTACCATTCGGCGGTCAGCGCAATGACCTGGTGCTCGAAGTCGAGCAGCAGTTTTTCGGTATCCTCCGGAATTTTTTCGGTCAGCGGGCAGACGAACGATATCGTCCGGCCCGGCCCGATTTCAACGGTTTGCACCGCGTCCACCGGCGGCGGCAGCGCAACAATCGCCTGCGGGGTCAGAGCGATGAAACGGTCCGGCGGCAGCAGCAGGGTCTGGGCGGCCGCGTCGCCGGGATTGCGGAGCGTGATGAACAGTTGGCGGCCATCGGTCCGGAAGGTGCCCCGCAAACGGTTTTCCACCACGTTCCGGACGTACGGCTGGAACGCCAGCGAAGCGGTCACCTGCCGGGCGGTATGAAGATATACGGCGAAAACGACGCCCAACATGCCGAAATAGATCAGCAGGCCATATTTGATCCAGAACAGTCTCCAGAATGGTTTGGCATACGTTTGAGCCGGATTCAATCTGCGCTGACCGGCGGTTCGATTGGAAAATTTTTTTCGCAGAACGGCACCGGCCGGCAGCCAGCCCCGATAATATCCCCACAGCAGGAGCATAACCAGGAATCGAAAACGGCGCGGAGGCAGCGTATAGACGACAAGCTGTTCGGCAGTGGCGATGAAAACGTATTCCCCGACCGCTTCGACCCTGACCGGAAGCGTCGCCAGCGGCAACCGGTAGACCGACTGGGTCGTCGACCACAAATTGACCAGCATCACCGACTCCGTCGTGTGAAGCACCAGCGCGCCGGCGCCGTCCCGCCTGATGACCTCCGGCCGGACCGGGGTATTCAGTACCGCAATCGTGTGCTCCCGGCCGGCAAACGAGGACCGCCGAATCGCGCCGGCCGAGCGGAAGCGCCGTTTCAGCAGATAAACGATATCGCCAAGCGCCGCCGACTGCCGCCGGTGATTGGCCGGGTCCGTCTTTTCCAGTTCGGCGGCCGCCTCCTCCCGGCCGGCCGGCACCAGCGCGGCTTCCACTCTGCCATCCCGATAAATGAGCTCCGCCGGTTCCATTTTTTCCATCAGTCGCGATCGCTCCTTCTCCGCAACAAGGCAACCGCACTGGCGGCAATGCCTTCCTCGCGGCCGCAGAATCCGAGTTTTTCCGTCGTCGTCGCTTTGACCGACACCCGGTCCGGCGCCAGATGCATGACCCCGGCCAGCTTCCGGCGCATCGCGTCGATGTAACCGGCCAGTTTGGGGCGCTGGGCCATGATGGTAAGGTCGACATTTTCAATCTGCCAGGCCGCAAACGGCTCCCGCGCCAACAGCTCCGCCAGCAGACGCAGACTGTCGGCGCCGCGGTAACGCTCATCGGTGTCCGGAAAAAATTTACCGATGTCGCCCAGCGCCAGCGCGCCCAGCAGCGCGTCCATCAACGCATGGGCGGCGACATCGGCGTCACTGTGGCCGAGCAAGCCGGATTCATGCGGTATTTCCACGCCGCACAAAATCAATTTGCGGCCGGAAACCAGCCGGTGAACATCATACCCCTGTCCGATGCGGTACATGATTCAATACTCCTTGACGGTTCGGTAAATCCGGCGCAGACTGTCGTAGTCGGCACGGCTAATCAACGCTTTGCCGTAAAGTTCATCCAACGCTTTGTCCATCGTGATCATGCCGTCCTTGAAGCTGGTTTCCAGAATGGAAGCCAACTGGCTGGTCTTGCCGTCGCGGATCAATGCGGCAATCGGCGGCGTGCCGACCATCACTTCGAAAGCGGCGACCCGGCCATTGCCGTCCTGCCGCGGAATCAGCCGCTGGGCGATCACCCCCAGCAGCGTGCCGGCCAACTGAATACGGATTTGCGGCTGCTGATGCGGCGGAAAGGAATCGACGATCCGGTCGATGCTCTGCGGCGCATTGCTGGTATGCAGCGTGGCAAACACCAGATGGCCGGTTTCCGCCGCAGTGATCGCCGCCGCCATCGTTTCGGCGTCGCGCATTTCGCCGACCATGATGACATCCGGGTCCTGGCGCAGCACGTATTTGAGCGCGTTGGCGAAGCTGAGCGTGTCGGCGTGCAGCTCGCGCTGCTCGATGATCGATTTGTCGTGGGTATGGACATATTCGATCGGATCTTCGACGGTGACGATGTGGTAGGAATATTTATGATTGATGCAGTCGACGAGGCTGGCCAGCGTCGTGGTCTTGCCGTGGCCGGTCGGGCCGGTGACCAGCACCAGCCCGCTCTTCTTGTCGCAGAAACGGACCACCGAGGCGGGAATCAGCAGGTCTTCCGGCGTCGGAATCCGGCGGGGAATCACCCGGAGCGCCGCCCCGACATGGCCGCGCTGGAAAAAGCCGTTGATCCGGAAGCGATACGCCTCGGCCGGCGCGTCGGCCGGAGCCCGGCTGGATTTCAGTTTGATGGTCAGCGCGAAATCGATTTCCCGCCGTTCTTCGAACTCCGCCCGCTGGCGCGGCGACAGAATGCTGTACAGCAACTGCTGGGTTTCATAGGGGCGCAATACGTTGGTATCCAGCGGCAGCAGGAAACTGTTGACCCGCAGCATCGGCTGGGAGCCGACCGTCAGCAGCAGATCGCTGGCGCCGTTGCCGACCGCCGCTTTCAGCAGCTGTTTCATATCCAGTTCGGCCGTTTCGAATTCCGTCGCCTCGAAGTTGTGACGGAAAGAGTCGTTGCCGCTCTCCATGCCGCGCTGCAGCAGTTCGAACTCCTCCCGGTTGGTCACGAAGCGCAGCGCCTCGTTCAAGGCGATCTGCCGGCCTCGGACCAATTCGAAAATCGCCCGGTTGAAGGTGATCATGCCGGACTCTTTGCCGCGTTTCAGCGCCTCGTCGAGATCGTTGAATTCCCGCCGGGCGATCAGGTGGCGCACCAGCGGCGTGCCGAGCAGAATCTCCACCGCCGGAATCATGCCGCTGCCGTCGGCGCACGGAATCAGCCGCTGCGCCAGGACGCCCTGCAGCGCCAGCGCGATATCTTCGGCAACCATCTGCCGCAACTGTTCCGGAAAATAGTTGATGATCCGCTCAATCGCCAACGACGTGTCTGCCGTGTGGATGGTGCTGATCACCAGGTGGCCGGTCAACGCCGCCGAGATGGCGGTCTGCATCGTCGCCATGTCGCGCATTTCACCGATGACGATGACATCGGGACTTTCACGGACGACATGCTTCAGCGCCTCACTGAAGCTGCTGGTGTCGGTATTGACCTCCCGCTGGGTGATCAAGCTGGTCTTGTCGTGGTGAAGATATTCGATCGGATCTTCGATCATGACGATATGGCGCTCGAAATGGTCGTTGATATAATTGACCAGCGCACTCAACGTCGTCGACTTGCCGCTGCCGGCGGAACCGCAAACCAGGATCAGGCCGCGCGGCGCCGCCGCCAGTTTTTCCAGCACCGCCGCCGGCAGATGCAGTTGGTCGAAATAAAGGCCGTCGCCGCTGCGCAGCGGCCGGGCGACCAACCCGGGCTGCCCCTGGGCGGTCAGGAAATTCAACCGGTAACGATGCTGCTCGTCAATCTCACAGGCGGCGTCGGCGCCGCCGGTCCGCTGGAATTCCGCTTCCGCCTCCCGGCTGAGCACCTGCCGGCGGAAAGCGTCCAGTTCCGCCGGGGCGACCGGATGCTCGGCAATCGGGCGCAACGTGCCGAACTGGCGGACATACGGCCGTTTGCCGCCGGTGATGAACAAATCCGAAGCACCGCGGTCCAGCGTGAAAATCAAAGCTTCCTGAATATTCATTGCGCCTTTTCCTCCGGCTGCTCAGATGGCGGCGGAACGGCCGGTACGCCGGCAGCAGCAGCTCCCGTCAACTGCTCGCGAACCCGTTGGAGCATCGCCGGCGTGCACTGGAAATCATATTCCAAACAGTCGACGACCGCTGCGGGGCCGCCATTGGAAAATTCATATTGGCTCATCCTTCCGCCGCTGGGAAATACCAGCAACAGAGTTTTATCGCCGATTTTTCGGTAACTGATCAGCAGGGGAGCATTTTGGGCGACGCCCGGGGCATCTTCCGGAATTAAATCCCCCAGATAGACAATTTGTTCGCTCAGCAGCAGCGTGACATCGTAGGTCTGCCAGTTTTGACCGAATAAGGCGGTTAATTCCGCTTCGGTGGGATAACGGTGGAGAGTGGATGATTCTTTCTGGATGACGTCTCTGATTCGAGCCAGTTCGGCATTCCGCAACTGCTGCACGCTCGTCACCCCGGAAGAATCGTCGACCCCAAGCCGTTGCGCTGTGCCGACCAGAAAGGTCAAAAGGCAAAGCAGCACCGTCGGAAAGATTCTCATACCGCGATAGGGAACGTCGTCGGGCTGATTGTGGTCATCCGGCCGGATCGCATGATAGAACGAAACATAAAGCATCCCCGAAAAAGCATAAAAGAACAACATGCTTCCCAGGAAGAACAGTATGAAGAACAAGACAAAAAGTGAAATCATCTGCAGAATCCCAAACAGGATCAGTCCGGCTGCCATCAGGAAAATAAACAGCAGGAGAATAAACAGCAGAAACGCACTTAATACGATCAACTGCCAGCGGTGCCCGTACATCATCTCTTTGCTTTTGCGCATGGCCTGAAGAACAGTCATCGGTTTGTCGTCGGCAAGGATGCAAAAGGTCATCGCATAATTCAAGCCGAAGACAATCCCCGGAATGATGAACAGAATAAAGCCGATAACCACAATCAATCCGATAAGCAGAGTAGCCCCCAGGATGGTGCCGATCCGGCGGAACCCGAAAAATAAACTGCCGGCTCCAGCCGGCTGATCGCGGTCCAGGCAGATGAAAAAACGATAAAAGCCAACCGTCAACAGAGGAGAGACCAGCGTCCAGAAGCCGCCGCCGAACCATTTGCCATGAAAAAAGGGATTCCAGAATACAGAAAAGGCCAAACCGAAAATAAAAACGCTGAACAACATAAAAAAGAATGCTTTCAGCCAATGCGTTCGCAAGGTGGCTCCCGCCCGTCGGAAAAATTCCCAATAGCTTCTGACCGGTTGTAAGATTGTTCGAGCCATAATGAAATCTCCCATTATTAAAGCGTTGCTAATGGAATTATATCACATAAGATATGAAAAAACTCACTTTAACGCATAAAAAGTGAGTTTTTTTTGTAAAAAATGTCAAACAATGCGGCAGTTTATTGCGCAGCTTCCGATGCCGGTCCGGCCGGCGGCGTGATATCCGCCGGTTTGTCCGCCGCAACTTCCGCAGCTTTTTCGGCTTCAGCCGGTTCGGCGGCGGCCGGCGGGGTCGGCACCGGTTTGCGGACCGTCGTTTCCGCCGCCGGCATCGCGGCATCGGCCGCCAGATTGGCGCCGGAACGCAACTGCGGCCCGAGCCAGGCCAGCAACACGAAAGCGACGGCGATCACCGCCAGGATGATGATGATGTACTCGAGAACGGCCAGACCGGATTGGGGATTGGACTTACGGCACATGCGTCGGCTCCTTTACGAATTGAGATTGCCTTTGCGCTCGATGATCTCATTCTTGTCATTCAAAATGATCACCCGCGGCTTGAGCGCCCTGGCTTCTTCCGGCGTACAAACCGAAAAAGCCATGATGGTGACGACATCGCCGACCGCGCCCTTGTGGGCGGCCGGCCCGTTCAAACAAAAACGCCGGCTGCCCGGCGGACCGGGAATGGCGTAAGTTTCCAGCCGTTCACCGTTGTTGCGGTTGACGACCAGGATTTTTTCATAGGGCAGGATATTGGCTTCCGCCAGCAGCAGCGGATCAATTTCAAGACTGCCTTCATAATCCAGCTCGCAGGCGGTCAGCCGCGCGGTGTGGATTTTGCCCGACAACATGATTTTCTGCATAACTTCGGTACTGTTATTTATATGACATATGGTTCTGCCGGCGGCGGCCCGAAAGCAGCAGCCGGCGGCTTGCGTCATCTAATATAGCTGTTAAATTGGATTTGTACACTTATTTTATGAAAAAATGGCCCGGAAAAATTTGCAAAAAACCGAATCGAGAGTATTTTTAAGAGTTTTAAGACAATTTGTTTATTGATCGAATGAAACCTTGATCATCGCGGTTTGGCGCAGTGATCACAGCCGTCCGACCGGTCGGCGACCCGCAAGGTTTTCAAGGCATCGCCGACGGCGGTTCCGGTCGAATCCGGAGCCGGACGATGGCGTTGCCGGAAAGTGTTGCGGCGGGTTTCACTTAAAAACTTGAAACCAACAGAGAGAAAATGGAAGCAGCAACACACATTTGCGTCTACTCCGGATCGGCCAATCCGGCGTTGTCGCAGGCGATTGCCGATTACCTGGGCATTTCGCTCGGCAAAGTCAATCTGACCAAATTTCCTGATGGCGAGATTTTCGTGCAGTTCGGTGAAAACGTCCGGCTCGCCGATGTCTTCATCATTCAGCCGACCTGTTCGCCGCCGAATGAGAATCTGATGGAATTGCTGATCATGATCGACGCGGCGAAACGCGCTTCCGCCGCCCGGATCACCGCCGTGCTGCCGTTTTTCGGCTATGCGCGCCAAGACCGCAAAGACAAGCCGAGAGTGCCGATCACCGCCAAGCTGGTCGCCAATTTGTTGACGGTTGCCGGCGCCAGCCGGGTTCTCTCGATGGATTTCCATTCCCAGCAGATCCAGGGATTTTTCGATATCCCGGTGGATCATCTCTATGCCCGCCCGGCGCTGGTGCCGTATCTGAAGACCATCCTCGGTCCGGATCCGGTCGTCGTCGCGCCGGACTCCGGCAGCGCCAAGATGGCGATGTACTATTGCGACATGCTCCACGGCGGCTTCGCCATCGTCGCCAAGCGCCGTTTGAGCGCCACCAGCGTCGCCAGTTCGCATCTGGTCGGCGAAGTCAAGGACAAAGTCTGCGTGATCACCGACGATTTGACTTCCACCGCCGGTACGCTTTGCGCGGCGGCCAATTTGCTGAAGCAGAACGGCGCGGCCAAAGTGTATTGCGCCATTTCGCATTGCATGCTCAGCGAGGAAGGCAAAAAGCGGATTCTGGAAACGCCGGCGATCGAGCAACTGATCTGCACCGATGCGGTGCCGTTTGACGACGATCTCGGCGGCAAAGTCAAAGTCGTCAGCGTCGCGCCATTGCTCGGCGAGGCGATCCAACGGATTCACGAGGGCAAATCGGTTTCGTCGCTGTTCTATACCAAGGATTGAGGCGGCCCCACGGCCGGAAAAATAGCTGCCAATGAAATGTGAAAAACATTGAACCAATCATAAACAAGAAAAGGAAGACTGTATGAGCACAGTTCACGAGATTGCGGTGACCGCACGAAGCGAATTCGGCAGGAATGCTTCGCGCCGGGCCCGGAAGAAGGGCCTGGTCCCCGCCATTATTTACAGCAAAGGCAAGGAAGGACGGGCGATCTTTCTGAAGGAGAACGAATGGGAAGTGCTGAGCAAGCATGACTTCTCCGTCGTGTTTCTGAACGAAGGCGACCGGAAGACCGCCGCGGTGGTCAAGGAAGTGCAGATCAATTACATGAAGAGCTATGTCGTGCACATCGATTTCCAGGAAGTCGACGTCCACGCGGTGATCCATGCGACGCTGGCGGTCCATCCGCTGGGCGTGGCGGCCGGAACGAACCGGGGCGGTGTGCTGGATCAGTTGATGCACCACATCGAAGTCAGCGGTTCGGCGATGAATATGCCGGAAAAATTGGAAGTCAACGTCAGCGGCATGCAAATCGGCGATACCATCGCAGTCAAGGATATCGTGCTGCCGGAAGGCATCACGGCGGTTTCCGATCCGGAGATGGCGGTGTTCCACGTGATGGCGCAGAGTGCGGAAGAGGAAGCTCCGGCCGCCGCGGCGGAAGCGGAAGCGGCTCCGGCTGAGGACAAGAAGTAACCGGTTCGGCAATTCAGCGGAAAACTTGAACGATGCAGACAGCGAATCCGATCCGGCTGGTGGTGGGGCTGGGCAATCCCGGCGGAGAATATGCCGCCACCAGGCACAACATCGGATTTATGGCGCTGGATGCGCTGTTGGCCGCACTTCCCGGCAGCTTCGAGAAGAGGCACGGCCTGAACAGTTTCTACTGGCAGGGACGGTTCCGGGGACGCAATTTGTATTTGCAGCAGCCGCAGACCTATATGAATTTGAGCGGTGTGGCGGTGCGGCAATTGGTGAACAGCGCCAATATCATGCCGGAAGAAATTCTGGTGGTGCATGACGATCTGGACCTGGAGCTGGGGCGGATCCGACTGCGGCGCGGCGGTTCGTCCGGCGGTCATCGCGGGATCGAATCGATGTTGGAGGAATTGAGCGGCGGCGGGTTCAACCGACTTCGGCTGGGGATCGGCCGGGACGGTCATACGGCAGTGCCCGACTATGTGCTGTCTCCCTTCGGGGTTGAGGAGCAGCCGCTGCTCAAACTGGTCCTGGAGACGGCGACCGAAGCGGCAGTGTGCGCGCTGGCGCGCGGCGTCGGAGCGGCGATGAATGAATTCAACGGCCGCGATCTGGCCGCCGAACTGGCGGCGAAGCATTCTGTATAAGAGCAAGTGGAAGCAGAAATCAAATTTTTGGGAGGATTTTATTTTGAAAAAATATGAATCGATTTTCATTCTGGACATCCGCAAGGTTGAGGATGAAGGAGAGGCGTTCAGCAAGGAATTTGCCGCGTTCATCGAAGGACTCGGCGGCCGGCTGACCGAAGCCAAGGCGATGGGACGCAACCAATTCGCCTATGAGATCAAGAAGCGCAAAGGCGGCATCTACTGGGATTTCGCGTTTGAACTGGACGCGGTCAAAGTGATCGAGATCAAAGAAAAATACCGGTTGGACGAGCGCGTCCTGCGCAATATGACCGTGGCGGACGAGCGTCCGGAGGTGTTGCGTACGTCGCTGGTCGTCGAGCAGGCGTAAACAAACCATTTCATGAATCAACAGCCCGGAAAAATGGAGGATCCTTGCCATGGCGGCCTCGCTTAACAAAGTTTTTTTGCTCGGAAACCTGACCCGTGATCCGGAGTTGCGTTATACGCCCGGCGGGTCGGCTGTTTGTGAATTCGGCATCGCGGTCAACCGCCGTTTCGTGTCGAACAATCAGGAACGCGATGAAACCTGTTTTGTCGAGATTGTCGTCTGGGGCAAGCCGGCGGAGACCTGCAGCCGGTTCCTGACCAAAGGTTCGCAGGTGTTCATCGAAGGCCGGCTGCAATACGACCAGTGGGAGGACCGCGACAGCGGCACCAAACGCAGCCGGCTGCGGGTGGTCGCCGAACAGGTGCAATTCCTGGGCGGACGGCGCGGCGAGGACGGCGGGACGGCCGGCGACTACGGGGCCGGCCAGCCGCCGCAACAGCCGCAGCAGTATTCCGGCGGCGGCGGCGGCAACTACCGGCAGGGCGGCGGCAACGGCCCCGGCGGGTATTATCAGGCGCCGCCGCGACAGAATGAAGCGCCGCGTTACAATCAGGGCGGCGCGCCGGCCGGTCCGGGCGGCATGCCGCCGCTGCCGGACGACGCGTTCAACGTCGGCAATGACGTCGATGACGACATTCCATTTTAAATTCGGGTAACAAGGTTCCGGCCGCCGGCCGGGGGAAATTTGAAAATTTGGCAACAAGTTTAGAAAGGCTTAAAATAAAATGCTGAAGAGAAGTTCACGCAGAAGACAGGCTGCCAAGCCGAAAATTTGCCGTTTTTGTGAAGCGAAAGTCAATTACATCGACTTCAAGGATGCTGAAACATTGAAAAAATTCCAGACGGAAAAAGGCAAAATTCTGCCGCGCCGGATTACCGGAACCTGTCTGAACCACCAGAAGATGCTCAGCATGGCGATCAAGCGGGCCAGAATCATCAGCCTGGTTTATTAATCTGAAGGAGAATTTTGGTCATGGCTAACGTAAGACTTATTTTGCTCGAAGATGTCGAGAACCTCGGTCTGGCCGGCGCGGAAGTGTCGGTGGCGCCGGGTTATGCCCGCAACTATCTGCTGCCGCGCGGCCTGGCTGCCAAAGCCACCGCCGGCACGCTGCGCCTGCTGGCGGCCCGTCAGGAAAAGATCCAGCAGCGCCGCCAGGAAGAGCTGGCCGCCGCCCAGGCGCTGGCCGCCAAACTGGCCGAGGTGGAGCTTTCCATCGCGGCGCAGGCTTCCGAAGACGATCAGTTGTTCGGTTCGGTAGGCGCCCGCGCCATCGCCGAAAAATTGGCGGAGAGCGGTTATGAAGTGGAACATCAGAAAATCAAATTGGATGAGCCGATCAAGCAGCTCGGCAGTTATGATGTCGAAATCAAATTGCATCATGACGTCAATGCCACCGTCAAAGTCTGGGTTGTCCGTGCCTGATTATGCCGGATGACAGAAGACCATTCGCAGGCGCGGCGACACCCGGTGTCGTCGCCGGCGACCGTCCCCAGCCGCACAATCTCGATGCGGAGCGGGCGGTGTTGGCGGCGATGCTGCGCGAGCCGCGTCCGTGCGTGGATATGGCGATCGAACATCTCGGCTCCGCCGAGGTGTTCTATTCGCATATTCACCGGGAAATTTTTCAGGCGATCTGGGATCTGCACAACGCCGGCGAGCTGCAGATTGATTTGATCAGCGTCGCCCACCACCTTCACAAGCTCAACCGGCTCGAAGACATCGGCGGTGAAGTGTTCCTGGCGGAACTCTATCACTGCATCGCGACGACCGCCAATCTGGAAAGCTGGTGTTCCATCGTCCGGGAGCTGGCGGTATTGCGCAAAATGATCGCGGTCTGTTCCGAGGCGCTGGTCAAATGTTACGACGCCGATTCCGATGCGAAAACCGTCGTCGAAGAGATCGAAACGGATATTTTCAAAGTACGCAACCAGAATACCCGCAGCGACATCGTGCCGATCAAGGACGGCATCGTCGAGACCTTCCGGCGCATTCAGCAGATTATCAACCATGAAGTCGAAGTCGGCATTCCGACCGGCTACCCGGACCTGGACCGGATGACGGCCGGATTGAAGCCGGGGGAGATGTTCGTGCTGGCGGCGCGCCCGTCGATCGGCAAAACGTCGATGGCGCTGAATATTATCCGCAATGTCGCGCTGCAGGGCAACCGGCAGCGGCCGATCGCGTTCTTCAGCCTGGAAATGACCGCCGACCAGATTGCCCGGCGGCTGCTGTGCACGGAAGCGAAAATTTCCGAAAGCTGTTTCTACGACCATTCGTTCCGCAGCGATGAACTGCCGAAATTGACCCAGGCGGTCAGCGTTTTCCGGAAGGCCAAGATTTTCATCGATCCGACCGGCGGCCTGACCATCGCCGAATTGCGGGCCAAAGCGCGGCGGCTTTATTACAACGAGAAAATCGAGTTGATCGTCATCGACTATCTGCAGTTGATGAAAGCGGACGGCCGGATCGACAGCCGCCAGCAGGAAGTCGCCGAAATTTCCAGCGGCATCAAACAATTGGCCAAAGAATTGAATCTGCCGATCCTGGTACTGGCGCAGTTGAACCGGGAAGTGGAAAAAACCGCCGGCGCCTCGAGCCGCCCGAAACTGAGCCATCTGCGCGAATCCGGGGCGATCGAGCAGGATGCCGATATCGTTTCCTTCCTGCACCGCGACCGCGACGAGGCGAAAATCGTCACGCCGGAGTCGTTGCGCGACGGGTTGGAAGCCGAATTGATCGTCGAAAAGAACCGTAACGGACAGACCGGCTATGTCAAGCTGCGTTTCTTCCCGCAACGAATGGAATTTTGCAGTGAGAGCCGTTTCAGCGATGCTGATCGTCCGGCTCACGTCGAATAAGGAAAGGGCCTGTTTTTGTGAAGCAACTGAATAAGTGGCAGCTGGCGTTGGTGATGGCCTTCGGGTTGGGATCTTCGGCCTGGGCCGAACAGATTGCCGAAGTGAAAATTGAGCAACAGGGCAAACATCCGCAGAAGGAAGAGCTGCTGTTGTACAATATTCAGCAGCGTGCCGGGACGGAATATGACCCGGCCATCGTCCGGGAGGATATCGCCCGGCTGTCGAAGAGCGGTTATTTTTCCGATGTGGTGTTCGAGACGCAGGAACTGCCGGACGGACGGCTGGTGCTGGTGTTCAAAGTCCAGCTCAATCCGGAAGTGTCGGAAGTGATCTTCGAAGGCAACCAGAAATTCAAGACCGCCGAGTTGCGCAATCTGGTCGCCATTCAGCCGGGAACGTTGCTGAACAACCGCCAGTTGGAGGAAGGCACCCGGAAGCTGCGGGAATTTTACCGCGACAAAGGCTACAACGAAGCGCGGATCATTCCGCTGGTGAAGAAAACCGGCGAGCAGGAAGTCTCCGTCACCTTTCACATCGAGGAGCATTTGCGCCTGAAGGTCAACGACGTCGAATTCGACGGCGCCACCGCCGTCGATGCGTCGGACATGCGCGGCGCCATCGCCAACCGGCACAGTTATTTCAGCTGGATCTCCATCCTGGGCTGGGGGCTGTTCGATTCCGGCGAACTGGAACTGGACAAGGCGCGGCTGCGCGACTTGTACTGGAATCACGGCTATCTCGACTTCAAGGTCGAGGACATTACCGTGACGCCGACCGCGGACGATCCGGAATACGTCGATATCAATTTCAAAATTTTCGAAGGGGAACCCTACCGGGTCAGCAGCGTGGAACTGGTCGGCAATCAGGTGCTGCCGACCGACGAGCTGTTGGCGCTGATCAAGCTCAAGCCGGATCAGGTTTTCGATTATGCGCTGGAAACGGCCGCCTGCGAGGCGATTACCAAAGAATACGAAACGCACGGCTATGCCGATGTCAGTTGCCGGGCGGAACGCCAGGCCGATTTCACGAACCATACCGTCAAGGTGATTTTCGATATCAACGAAGGCCGGAAATACACGGTCAACAAGGTGGTGATTTCCGGCAATACACTGACCCAGGAGAAGGTGATCCGCCGCGAGCTGGTGATCCACGACGGCGACCTGCTCGACCCGAACCGGGTGGAAGCCAGCAAATCGCGCCTGATGGGGATGGGTTATTTCGACGAAGTCAAGGCGGTGACCGCCAACGCCGACAAAGTCGGTGAGCGCGATGTCCATTTCGAGGTGAAGGAGAAGGACTTCTACAGTTTTAAAATCGGCGCCGGGTATTCCGACTTCAACAGTCTGGCCGGTATGGTGGAGTTGTCCAACATCAACATGGACATCACCAAACCGAGCAACTATTTCCTCGGCGGCGGCCAGCGGATGCGCCTGCAGGCGATCGGCGGCCTTGAACGCAGTATGGTCAACCTCGATTTCACCGAACCGTGGCTGTTCGATCTGCCGCTGCGCTTCGATTTCTCGGCCTATGTCAACCAGATTCTTTACGACAACTGGCAGGAGGACCGCATCGGCGGCCGCATGGCGCTGACCCGTCGGTTTTTCGATGATTTCACCAGCGCGACGCTCGGTTATAAATTCGAACGGGTCGACGTCAAGGATATGAGCCGCGGTTTGTCGCAGGAATTGCGCGACCTGCAGACGCACGACTGGGTCAGCCAAGTATCGCTGCTGCTGAACCGCGATACCCGCGACAGCCTGATGGAGCCGACCAGCGGTTACCAGGTCAGCTTCCTGTCGGCGGCGGCGCTGAAAATTCTGGCCTCGTCGCACAATTTCTACCGTTTGGAAGGCCAGGGAAGTTATTATTATTCCTTCCTCGACAAAGCGCTGATCTGGCACATCGGCGGCAAGATCGGCGTCATTGACGATTTCGACGGCGACAATACGGTGCCGTTGTACGAACGCTATTTCCTCGGCGGCGGCGATACGCTGCGCGGCTTCCCCTACCGGGAAGTGTCGCCGGTCGACAAGGACGACCACAATGTCGGCGGTTCGTCGATGCTGTTGCTGACCACTGAAATAAGTCATCCGATCTGGCAGTTCATCCGCGGCGCGGCGTTCGTCGACGCCGGCAGCGTCTGGAGCAATCCCTACAGTTTCGGCATCGGCAATTTCAATGTCGGCGTCGGTTACGGCCTGCGCATCAAGGTGCCTTATCTGAATGCGCCGGTGAAGCTCGATCTGGCTTATCCGGTGTTGAACAATGTTGACGGTTTGTCGAGCAAACTCAGATTTCATTTCAACATGGGCTTCACCTGGAATCCGAGATAACCTCGGTTTGCCGGGCTGATTCCTGAGGGAGAATGCCATGAAAAAGCGGATTTCGATTCGGCTGGCCGCCGCCGGACTATTGTTGCTGGCAACCGGCTGCGAAAGCGACAGCGACTGGATGTACACGCTGACCACTTCGAAACAGGAGCGCTTGATCGAACTGGCCCGTCACGGCAGCAGTCCGGCGCAGACGGAACTCGGCCAGCAGGCATTGCTCGGCTATGGCGAAGGGGGCGTCGATTATCAGGCGGCGACCGATTATTTCCGGGAAGCGGCGCTGGGCAACCACCCGGCGGCGATTTACTATCAGGCGGTAATGCTGGAAAACGGCTGGGGCACGCCGTTGCCGGACCGGCAGCGGGCCGACAAGCTCTACGAGGTGGTCATACCGCAGTTGAGTGAATATGCCCGCCAAAAGAATTTGACTTCGCTCTACCTGCTCGGCGATGCCTGCGAACATGGCCGCGGTTTGAAAGAGGACCTGCCGCGGGCGGTGGAACTGTACCGCTTCTGCGTGGAGGAAAATTTTGTCCCGGCAAAGATGAAACTGGGACTTTTGTACCTGGAAGGCCGCGGCGTCGAGCGGGATTTGGCCAAAGCGGCCGAACTGCTGCTGCCGGCGGCGGAAGCCGGTTATGCGGAGGCGGAATACGCGCTGTCCCGGGTTTACCGGGAACAGGGCAAGACGACCCCGGCAGTCAACTGGCTGGAACGGGCGATGAAAAAGAAATATCCGCCGGCAATTTTCGCCGCCTACGAACACTTGAAGGACACAGCGGATGAAAGCCGGCGGACGCGGGCGGAACAGTTGTTGAAATTGGCGGCCGACTTGAATTATCCGCCCGCCCTGTTGGAAATTTATGCCAGCCAGCCGGGAGAACAGCGCACGCCGGAGGCAATCGCTTATCTGACGCGGGCGGCCGAGCGGGGCATTCTGCCGGCGATGCTCGCCCTGGCGGATGATTACAAGAACGCGATTACGCCGAATCCGGTTCAGGCGATGGTGCTGGCGCAGATGGCGCTTCGCCGAGAGCCGGAAAATACGGAAGCACAAGCCCTGCTGGACAGGCTGGACCAGGATTCCGCGCTGTACTATCCGGTACGTTTCACCTGGGATGACCGCCTGCTGCCGGAAAATCTGGCGATGGGCGAATCCGGCGTCAACCGGTTCATCGACGGCTGGAAACACGACATCGCCGGCAGCGACCAATTGTTTGCCGAGGCGGTCCGGGAATTTCCGTTGTCCTTTTATCTGGCCAACGATTACCTGCGGCTGCTGGAGGAAAAGATGCCGGCGGCCTGGCTGGAAGTTTATTTCACCGGCATTGCCGCCGAACAGGAGCAACCCGGCTTCTGGCTGGCTTACAGCCTGGCGGCCGGTCTGGCCGGACAGGGCGGCTGTCAAGCCTACGGCGCGGCCGAATTGCGGAAACGGGCCGAACGGCTGCCGGATGAAGATGTGAAAAAGCAGGAGCTGTTGACCCTGGCCCGGCTGTTGAAGGCCAATGCGCTGATGCTGTCCGGGCAGCCGGACGAGGCTTACGGCGAACTGCTGTTAGGCGGCGCGCCGACTGTTGATGACGAGGGAAAATTGATCTGCTTCATCAACCGTTTCTGCCGGCCGTTGCTGTTGAACAAAGAAAAATTCAGCGCCGCGGTCGGACTGCCGGTTGATTTGCTCGGCGAATACGCGCTGCCGTTTCGCCGGGAATTCTACGACCTGGAACATCGGCAGCGGATTCTCAAGCCGGAACAGCCGCCGGAACCGGATTTGGCGCCGGCGCCATAATTCCGGCCGCCGCCGATATCCCGGTTTTATACGCGGACTTTTCGACGGTCCGGCCTACTGCAAGCCGGCGCCGGCGCTGGAGGTCCGCTCAATTCTGCATCACCGGCCGCGGCGTCCAATTGCGCGCCCTGGCTTCCGGCACCTTTTTGTTCGGTTTCAGTTTGTAGCATTGCTCTCCGAGCAGCGAAGTAAGGCGTTCCAGCAGTTCGAAGCAGACGCGCACCGTGAACGCCCTCACCTCGACGAAAACCACCCGCTCCTGCGGTTCCGGACAACTGACGCAAAGGATCACCCGCGTTTCGCCGCGATACTCCAAACAGAGCGCTTTCAAATGATCCAGCAAGGCGGCGTCGGTGTTCTTTTCGTACAGATAAAGCAGCAACTCTTCGGTATACAATTCAGGCGCCTGCTGCATCGTCACGACATTCTCGATAATCAGCCGCGGTTTTTCGCTTTCATCCCGCCGGCTGCTCAACGCTTCGATGAAAATCGGCATCTCCGGCGTCAGTTCGATGCCGGATTGCTCCAGTCGTTCGATACCGCGCTCATAGATCATGCATTCCGCGCTGTGGTCGAGGTCTTCCAGCGTCAAAACCATGAACGGTTTGTTGTTGTTCTTGCTGTATTTCTTCTGCACGCTCTTGATCATACCGCCGATCCGCACGCCGACGTTGTCGCCCAACTGGTCGAGGTTGCGCAGTTTCAACGTCGACATCGTGTTGATCAACTCCGCATAGCGCGCCAACGGGTGACCGGTCACATAAAATCCGAGCAATTCCTTTTCGCTTTTCAAAATCTCGTCCGGATCAAACTCCGGAATATCCGGCACCGGAATCGTGCAGATTTCCGCCTTGTCGCCGTCGTCGAGCAGGTCGAACAGCGACCCCTGCCCGCTCTGGCGGTCCTTGATCCGGCCGGCCGCATAACTCATCGTCGGTTCGGCGATCGCCAGAATCTGCGACCGGCGCAGACCGAGCGAATCGAACGCTCCCGCCCGGGTCAGATGTTCGATCATCCGGGAGTTCAGCGCATCGCCGCAGCGTTCGCAAAAATCGGTGAAATCCTTGAAAGCGCCTTCGCTCTCGCGCGCCTCGATAATCCGGCCGGCCGCCGCCTCGCCGACCCCTTTGATCGCCCCGAGCCCGAAAACGATCGAACCGTTGGAAACGCCGAAGCTGATATCGCTGGCGTTGACGTCCGGCGGCAGCACTTTGATGTGCATCTCCCGGCAGGCGTTGATCAGGAACGCGATCTCTTCGGCGTTGTCCAGCTCGCTGGTGAGCATAGCCGCCATGAATTCCACCGGATAATTGGCTTTCAGGTAAGCGGTCCGATAAGCGACGATCGCGTAAGCGGCGCTGTGCGATTTATTGAAGCCGTAGCCGGCAAACATCTCGATTTTATCCCAGATCGCATTGGCCACCGCTTCGTTGATGCCGCTGTGTTCGGCGCAGCCGGCGACGAATTTTGCTTTCTGCTGCGCCAGCACGTCGGCCTTCTTCTTGCCGATCGCCCGCCGCAGGATATCGGCGCCGCCCAGCGAAAATCCGGCCAGCACCTGCACCACCTGCATAATCTGCTCCTGATAGAGCATGATGCCGTAGGTTTCCTTCAGCAACGGCTCCATCTTCGGATTTTCGTAGACGATCTCCTCATCGCCGCGTTTGCGGGCGATGAATTGCGGGATGAACTGCATCGGCCCCGGCCGGTAGATCGCCAGCAACGCGATGATATGCTCGATGGTCTCCACGCCGAACTGGCGGCAGAGATTCTGCATGCCGGTGGATTCCAACTGGAACACCGCGACGGTGTCGCCCCGGTTCAGCAACTCGTAGGTTTTCGGATCGTCGAGCGGAATATTGGAGATATCCAGATGAAAGCCGCGCGATTTCCTGATCAGGTTGACCGCATTGTGAATGATGGTCAGCGTCCGCAGGCCGAGGAAGTCCATCTTCAGCAAACCGAGCTCTTCACAGGGCACGCTCGGAAATTCGGTGATGATTTCATTTTTGGCGCCGCGCGCCAGCGGCACCAAATTGTCCAGCCGCTGGTCGCCGATAATCACGCCGGCGGCGTGGATGCCCAACTGCCGGTTGATCCCTTCGAGCACCTCGGCATAGCTGAAAATTTCCTTGACCCAATCCTCTTTCTCGATGAGTTCGTTGAGCTCCTTGGACTCCTTGCGGGCCTTGGCCAGCGTCATCTTCGGATCAGCCGGAATCAATTTGGTGATCCGGTCGCCATGTTCGAAATCATGTCCGAGCACCCGGGCGACATCCTTGATCACCGCCTTGGCTTTCAAGGTGCCGTAGGTGCAGATCTGCGCCACGCTGTCATGACCGTATTTGTTGCGCACATAATCGATCACTTCGCCGCGGCGCTGTTCGCAGAAGTCGATGTCGAAGTCCGGCGGGCTGACGCGCTCCGGGTTCAGGAAACGCTCGAACAGCAGATTGAACCGCAGCGGCTCGATATCGGTGATGCCGGTCGCATACGCCACCAGGCTGCCGGCGCCGCTGCCGCGGCCGGGTCCGACCGGGATGTCCTGCGATTTCGCATACCGGATGAAGTCGCTGACCACCAGAAAGTAAGAGCAGTATTTCGAGCCGTCGATGATATTGAGTTCATAATCCATCCGTTCAACGACGGTCTTCTGGAAATCGGTCAGGTTCTCCGAACGCGGATCGAATCCGTAACGCTGTTTGATGCCTTCGATACAGAAGTTGCGCAGGTATTCCTTCTCGGAAACGGCCGGATCGGGAATATTGAACACCGGATAATGGTTGACGTGCGGCGCATATTTGAACTCGATTTCGCAGCGTTCGGCGACGGCCCGCGTGTTGGTGATCGCTTCCGGCAACTCTTTGAACAGCGCCATCATCTCCTCCGGACTCTTGAAATAGAACTCCGGCGCCGAAAAACGGAAATGCTTCGGATCGTCCAGTTTCGCCTGCGTCTGGATGCAGAGCATGATCTCATGCGCCTTGGCGTGCTCTTTTTTCAGATAATGAACGTCGTTGGTCGCCACCAGCGGCAGGTCGAGTTTCCTGCTGAATTCCACCAGCGCACGGTTGACCTTGCGCTCCTCCGGCATGCCGTGATCCATCAATTCAAGGTAAAAATTGTCCCGTCCCATGATCTCGCAATATTCGCCGATCAGCCGCTCGGCTTCGGCCATATCGTCATTCAGGACCGCCGACGGCACCTCGCCGCCGATGCAGGCGGACAGGGCGATCAGCCCTTCGTGGTACTGCTGCAAAATCTCCTTGTCGATCCGCGGCTTGTAATACATGCCGTTGATATAAGCCTCACTCAGCAGCTTGCACAAGCTGTGATAACCGTCCATATTTTTGGCCAGCAGCACCAGGTGATAGCCGCGGATGCGCGGATTGGACGGATTGCGGTCGAACCGGGTCGTCGGCGAAACATAGGCTTCGCAGCCGATGATCGGTTTCAGGCCGGCCTTGGTGAAATTCTGGTACATATCCTGGGTGCCGCCCATATAGCCGTGGTCGGTCATCGCCACCGCCGGCATGTCGTAGAGCTTCGCCTGCTCGATCAGGCCCTTGACCGTACAGGCGCCGTCCAGCAGGCTGTAATGGGTATGCAGATGCAGATGAACAAAATCCGATGCCATGTCAATTTCCTCCCGCGCTCAAAAATCGTCATCCAGCACGGACATTTCGTCCTCGACGAATTCCAACGCCCTGGCAAACGCCTTCGCCCGGTGGCTGATCTTATTTTTCAACTCCGCCGGCATTTCGGCAAAAGTCTGCGTATAGCCGTCCGGCACGAAAATCGGATCGTAACCGAAACCGTTCGCGCCGCGCGGCGCCTCGATGATCGACCCTTCGACCACGCCCTCAAACGTCTCGATCACTTCGCCGTTGGCGGCGATGGCGATGGCGCAGACGAAACGGGCCTTCCGGTTGGTCTGGCCCGCCAGCTTCTGCAAGACTTTGGCAATTCGCTCCGCCTCGGTCGGCGCATATCGGGCGGAATAAATCCCCGGTTCGCCGTTCAGCGCGTCGACGACCAGTCCGGAATCGTCGGCAAAAGCCGGCACGTCGCAATAAATACAGGCGCTCAACGCCTTTTTGGCGGCATTCTCCCGGAACGTCGCGCCATCCTCCTCCACTTCCGGAAAATTCGGATAATCGGCCAGCGATTTCAGCTCCACTTTCTGATCGGCAAGCAACTCGCGATACTCTTCGACTTTGTGCAAGTTGGCGGTCGCCGCGACAATGTAGGCCATTCTTCGGATCCTTTCTTTACAAAGATTTCAATTCATCTTATATTATAGGCCGAAGGTCCGACAATTCAACCGTTCCGGAAGGTTTTATCATGGATTTTAACCGCATCGAAGCTCTGCTGGCAGCCTGGCAAGGCGGCACCTTTTTCGTCGGCTTTTCCGGCGGCGCCGACAGTTGCGCGCTGCTGCTGCTGGCCGCCCGTTTCGCCGCGCCTTACCGGATTGCAGTCGTCGCCGTCCACTGCGAACACGGCATCCGCGGCACGGCCAGTCTGGCCGACGCCGAATACTGCCGCCAATTCGCCGCCCGGCGCGGCATCCCCTTCCGGCTGCTGCCGCTACAGGTTCCGGCCAACCGGCGCGGCGGCGAAAGTTTGGAGGCGGCCGCCAGGCGGCTGCGGCTGGAAGCATTCCGGTCTCTATTGGCCGGCCGGCAGCAAGCGGCGCTGCTGCTCGGACATCACGCCGACGACGCGGTGGAAAACCTTTTTCTGCGGCTGCTGCGCGGCGGCAACGTCTCTTCTCTGACCAATTTGCGGCCGTTCCGCGTCGTCGGCGGCATCCCGATCCTGCGGCCGCTGCTGCATATTTCCCGCCGGGAAATCGAACAATTCCTGCTCCAGAACGGCATCACCGACTGGCGGCGGGACGAGACCAACGCCGCAAGCGTTTTTCTGCGAAATTACTGGCGGCTGAAAGTGCTGCCGGCTCTTTACCGCCGATTTCCGCCGGCCCGGCGCGGTTTCCAGCGGGCGTTGGAAGCGTTGGAATGCGACGCAATCTACCTGGAAGAACGCGCCGCCGAGGCCTACCGGGAAATCGCCGGCGAAGCGGCAACACCGCTGGCTTTCTGGCAGCAACTGCATCCGGCCCTGCGCGGCAGAGTGCTGCGCCTTTTTCTGTCCGCCCGGCTTCACCGCGACTTCATCCCGCCGGCCGCGTTGCTGCAGCGGCTGTCGACGTCATTGGCCCAGCCGGCGCCCTGTACCATCCCGCTCAACGGACAAGTCCGCCTGCGGCTGGCTTACGGCCAACTGACGGTGGAAACACCGCCGGCCGGAATGCCGCCGGAAACCATCGTCTGGTCCTGGCGGCAAGTCCGGCAAATCTCCTGGCACAACTGCCGTTTCGAAGTGCAATTGCTGACCGCAACGCCCCCGCTGCCGCTCCCGCCGGACCAGGCGCTGTTCGACGCGGCGCGATTGCCGGACCAACTGCTGCTGACGACGCGCCGGCCGGGCGACCGGCTCACCGATTTCAACGGCCGGCGGCTCAAAGTCAAAAAGCTGCTGATCGACGCCAAAATTCCCCACGCGAAGCGGGACGGCCTGCCGCTGTTGCGGACCGAACGGGAAATTATCTGGCTTCCCGGCCTCCGGCACAGCAATTTTGCCGGCACCGATGCTTCGACCCGGCTTTTCGCGCTGTTCCGGTATTTTTGAAAAAACATTCCAGGCGCGTTCGCAAAACGCGGCCCGGCGTCTGGCACATTTTGTCTCAAACGCGATTCATCTTTTTCCAGCAGCGCCAGCAGATCGCAGCGGCCAGCAGGGCGACCGCCAGGAACAAGCACCCCTGCCCCCAGCGCAGATAGATGAATTCCCCCGTTCCCAGCAAAATACTGTAGACGGCGACGCAACTGAAAACGGCGGCCAGGATACCGGCCGGAATGCTCTGCGCAGGGTGTTCCGGCCGAACCGGCTCGCCGGCGGCGGCCGCCTCGCGGAAGATCCTTTTCCAGCCGCTGCCGCCGGGATTGATGCGGGCACAGAACTTCCACAACACCCGGCGATCGGTCTGCGGCCCCAGCCAGGCCATCGGCAGCCAGCAGAGCGTAGTCAGCCCCACCGCCGCCGCCGTCTGCTGCCAATCGCTCAACGGACAGCTCTGCCAGCACCGGAACAGCCCGGCAAAGATAAAACTGGCCACCATCGCCATGATTTCGCAGGAGGCGTTGATCCGCCACCAGAACCAGCGCAGCATGAACAGCAAACCGGTGCCGGCGCCGATCGACAGAATCAGTTGAAAATTATCGACAGCCGACGAAAGCTGCAGGGCGACCACCCCGGCGATCACCATCAACAGCACGGTGAACAGCCGGCCCATCCAGACCAATTCGCGCGCCGACGCCTGCGGCCGGTAAAAACGTTTCCAGACATCATTGACCAGATAACTCGCCCCCCAGTTCAGGTGGGTCGAAATCGTCGACATATACGCCGCGATCAGGCTGGCCAGCACCAAACCGATCCAGCCGGCCGGCAAACGGGTCAGCATCAGCGAATACGCCACATCGTGAGAGACCTGATGTTCCGGCAGCGTGCCGCCCAGCGCCGCCCGGATCGCGTTCAAATCGGGAAATACCACCAGCGAGGCCAGCGCCACCAGAATCCACGGCCAGGGCCGCAGCGCATAATGCGCGACATTGAAGAAAAGGGAGGCCGCCACCGCGTGATTTTCATTTTTCGCCGCCAGCATCCGCTGCACCAGATAACCGCCGCCGCCCGGCTCCGCGCCGGGATACCAGATGCTCCACCAGGTGATTGCAAACGGGACGATGAACAAGGTGATCAGCGCGTCGGCGCCGGAGTAGCCGAACGCCTCCAGCCTCCGGGCGTCCTCCGCCGACGCGGTCATTTTTTCCAGCAGCCCGGAAAGGCCGCCCACTTCCGGCTGCTTCAGCGCGAAATACGCCGCACCGAACGCGCCGACCATCGACAGGATGAACAGCACGAAGTCGGTGATCAGCACGCCCCGGAAACCGCCGATCGAACTGAACAACACCGTGGCGGTCATCGCGAACAAGACACTTTGCCACGGCGCCAGGTTGAGCATTGCCCCGCCGATCTTGATGGCGGCCATCGACACCGAAGCCATGATCAAAACGTTGAAGAGCAAACCGAGGTAGACCGCCCGGAAGCCGCGCAGAAACGCCGCCGCCCGGCCGCTGTAGCGCAATTCGTAAAACTCCAGGTCGGTGACCGTGCCGGAACGGCGCCATAATTTCGCATAGAGAAACACCGTCAGCATCCCGGTCGGCAGCATGCACCACCACGACCAGTTGCCGAAGACGCCGTAGCGGCGGACGAAATCAGTCACCAGATTGGGCGTGTCGGTCGAAAAGGTGGTGGCCACCATCGAAAAGCCCAGCAGCCACCACGGCATGTTGCGGCCGCCGAGGAAAAACTCTTCCTGACTTTTCGAGGCGACTTTAGCAACAACAATCCCGATGAGAATCGTCAACGCGAAAAAGCCGCCGATGATCCACCAATCCAGTATAGTCAGATGAATGTTCAATTGTTTCCTCCCGTCGTCTGGTTCGTTTCATTCAAGCAGTCCGGTTCGCCGGCGGAATAATAATGCACGCCGTCCAGCCGTTTCCACTCTCCCCGGGTAAAGTCCGGCACTTCGACCGGCGCATTGCCCAGTTCAATGGACTTTTGCGACAATTCCACCAGCGAACTCCACTCCGCCGCGTCGTAGACGTCCTGGTCCAGCGGCAGGCCGTGGTTGAGACAATAGATCAACCGGTAGTCCATGATGAAATCCATGCCGCCGTGGCCGCCGACCCGGCGGGCCTCTTCGCCGATTTCCCGGCTGAACGGATGTTCGTAACGGCGAAACAGTTCTTCCCGGGCTTCCCCGGCAAGGAACGCATGGGCATTCGGCTCCAGCGCCACCCCTTCCACCGGATATTTCTGGGCGAAACCGCCGGTGCCGGAAACCAGGAATCTCCGGTCATAGGGACGCGGACTGGTGACATCGTGCTGAATGAGCATGGTTTTGCCGTTGGCGGTGTGGATCAGCGTCGTATTCATATCCCCCAGTTTCGGTGTCTCCTGATTGAACCGGGAATCGGCCGGAAATTCCCGCGCCGCATAGGCGGACATGCCGAACTGGCCGGTGGACATCGACCCCAGCCGTTCCATCCGGTCGCCGCGATGGATGTTCAGCACATGGGCGACCGGGCCGATGCCATGGGTGGGATAAAGGCAGCCGTTACGCTGCTTCGACAGCTCATACCGCCAGTGATTCCAATAACCGTGATACTGGTAATCCCGCAAATCGTGAATATAGGCGCCCTCGACATGGACAATTTCCCCCAGCACGCCCTGCTGCGCCATGTTCAGGACCGTCAGTTCGAAGAAGTCATAGTTGCAATTTTCCAGCATCATACAGTGCCGCCGGGTCCGCTCCGAAGTGTCCACCAGTTGCCAGCACTCCTCGATCGTCAGTGCCGCCGGCACCTCCACGGCAACATGCTTGCCGTGCTCCATCGCATAGACCGCCAGCGGCGCATGCAGATCCCACGGCGTACAGATATAAACCAAATCGACGTCGTCGCGCCGACAGATTATTTTCCAGTCTTCCGCGCCGTCATAGAAATCCACTCCGGGAACCCCGGCCAGGATTTTCTTCGCTTCCGCCAGGTTCTCCGGCGCCACATCCGCCACCGCCACGGTTTCCGCCCCGGACAGATAGCGAAAACGGCGCACCGCATCCAATCCCCGCGCCCCGACGCCGACAAAGGCGACCCGGACTTTTTCCAGCGGCTCACAACGCATCGCCAGAGCCGATCGCTGCCCGGCCTCCCGTTCGGGCACCGGAAACGCATAGACCGGCGGCAAATCCGCACCGACAACCGCCAGGCGGAGCCCCCAGAGCATCGCGCATAACCATACCAACCGCCAACCACTGACCAATTTCATCGCATTTCCTTCCGTGTTGATTGCCGTTCCGGCCATTCGGGCTCTTCCCCCTCCGTTCCCCCCACCGGCAAATCCGCCGGAACCTCGTTACATGTTATATCGTATTCCCCGGAAATCACAATGAACCAACGACGCCATTCGGTGTGCAATGATTCAATCCCCCACCATAATTTACAGGGAAAAAACGTTTCCGGCACCCACGACTCAATCGCCACCGAACCGCCAGACCATCGCAATGACTTTGTAATGATCCCTTCGATGAAAATTATAGCAAACTCCAGCGCAAAAGTCAATTCCTTCTTCATGAAAATCGTCCATTTCGCTTTTTCACTGTGGCGGAAAACCGACCGGCGGAAGCGTCCCGTCTTCGGCCGATGGAAGAAATTGCACTATAATTTCCTGCGCCTGCGCGAGGGCCGTCCCTGCCGAAAATTGCGCCGGCCGCGATCCGGACCGCAGCCGGCGTTCGAACGGATCAGATTGCCGGCGCGGTGGAATTTTTCAGCGCAGCAGCCTGATTTTCCAATAAATCGGCGAGGACGGAATTGCCGTATTGCTCGAGGACCGCCGCCACGCCCAGCGCCAGGGCGATCATGTCCGAACGGTTCAGCGTCATGTACAGCATTACTTCGGAAAGCTTCACGCTTTCGCCGTTACGATCCCGGCTGTCGCCGGTTTCGATTCCCCGGCCCTCGCTGCCGACGATGTTGAGCCCGAACGGCCGGCCGGTTTCCAGCGCAATCTGGTCGAAAGTGAGGTTGATGTAGCCGGAACGGGTGTGAATTTTGTTTTCGACGGAATGCATGGTTACTCTCCTTCAGGTTGTAAGGCGTTCAATTTCGTTTCGAGCCGGGTTTTGCGGAGCCGATATTCATTTTCAATCAGTTTGAATTCGGTTTCCAACAACTCCAGCTCCTCCAGCAACTCCAGTTTGGCTTTGGCCTGTTCGATTTGTTGACGCGTCGCAGTCATCTTTTCCTGGCTCCTTCATTTTGGATGACACCGTTTTTTGTTTTACTTAGTTATACAAACAGGTCGAGCATCCTCCAGCCCGCCTGAAAACGCTTCCGGTTCCGGAATTATATGTATAACATAATTAAACAAAATATAATTTCAAATTTTTCCGATAAAAAAGTAGATTTTTTTAAAATTTATTATATATTGTTATATAAATCATACAATAACGACAGGAGACCCCGATGAAAATATCCGGCAGAAAGCTGCACTATCAGCGGCTGATTCGCAATATCACCCAGGAAGAGCTCGGCCGGCGGCTCGGCGGCATCATCAAGCAGAACGTCTCGTTGTGGGAAAAGGGCAAAAAAGCGATTCCGGTCAAATATTACCCCAAGCTGGAAGAAATTTTCGGGTCGGCGATTTTCGAGGCGGAAGCCATGCCGGAGGCGGTGTCCGCCGAGTCCGCAGCCCCCCCGGCGGCCCCGGACACCATCCGGAATACACCGGAATTGCGGGAATTCATCAAAGATGCGATGATGGCCCGCGGCATCCTCTCCGCCCAGGAACTCAAGCGGCAGATCGGTTACGACAGCACGCACAGCATCGAACGATTGCTGAGCGGCAAACTGAACTGGTTTCCCGATGTGCTTTCGGCGGTATTCGACGGCCTCGGCCTCCATCAGGACAATGCGCCGATTTCACCGGCCGAACGGGAATTGCTGGCGCCGGAAGGCATTTACAATCACGGCGGCATGCTGATCCGGCCGATTCCGGTGGTCGATTGGGCCAATGCGGCCGGCCACATCGAATTGCTTTGCGGCGATGAGCAGGCGGTCCTGGCGCATTGGGATCCGGTGCAGACCGAAACCGTGCCGGCGCCGATGGGCACCCGGCGCCACACCCAGGCATTCCGGGTGACCGGGCAGTCGATGGAACCGACCATCCTGGACGGTGAAATCATCTTTTGCGAGCAGCGCTTTACGCTGGAAGAGATCGGCAACGGCAAAATCGTCGTCGTCAAATTCGGCGACTGCGCCAAATATCCGGACTGTATCGTCTGTAAACGTTATCGCCGGATCGGCGAAATCATCCTGCTGACCAGTGACAATCCGGCCGGCAAGGAGTTTGAAATTTCCGCCGGCGACATTGCCTGGATCGGCAGCGTTTCCGGCAAACATTGTGAATTTTAAACGTCGTGCGAACGACACAACCATTGAAACCGGGAGCAGAAATGAAATTACAGGACAAAGTTGCCGTCATTACCGGAGCCGGCAGGGGAATTGGCCGGGCGACCGCCGAATTATTCGCCCGGGAAGGCGCCCGGGTGGCGGTGGTCGACCGTGACCGGCCGGCCGGCGAGGCGACCGTTCAAGCCATCCGGCAGCACGGCGGCCGGGCGTTTGGGGTTTGCTGCGATGTCGGAAACGGCCGGCAGGTCGGCGAGGCGTTACAGGCGGTGCTGCGGGAATACGGCACGGTCGACATTCTGGTCAACGACGCGGCGGTCCAGTTGAACAAACCGCTGCTGGAAACCAGCGATGCCGAATTCGAAGAGGTGATCAACATCAATCTGACCGGCGCTTTTCGCTTCCTGCGCGATGCCGCCAGAATCATGATCGACCAGCGGAAGCCCGGTGTCATCGTCAATTTCTCTTCGACATTCGCCGTCGTCGGTTCGCCGGGCTACCTGGCTTATCACGCCTCCAAGGGCGGGGTCGCCTCGCTGACCCGCGCCGCCGCTGTCGCTTTATTGCCGTACGGAATCAGGGTGAACGCCGTCGCGCCCGGCACGACCGAAACGCCCGGCTTATATGACGGCGCCCGCGATACCGGCGACCTGCAAAAGGGGCTGGAAAGCTTCAAGGCCCTGCAGCCGCTGAAGCGCTTCGGCCGACCGGAGGAGATCGCCCGGGTGGTGCTCTTCCTGGCCAGTGACGACGCCAGCTTTGTCGTCGGGGCGAATTGGCTGGCCGACGGCGGTTATACGATCGTCTGAACGACCGGAATGCGGTCCAAAATAAAGTTTCGGTTGTCTTTAATGAAAAGTATGCTATAGTAAACTTCTTTAAGCGAGGGAAATTTTGGTGGCATAGCATGTGGTGCTGGAAACAGTTGGGCCGGGTAGTGGTCCTGATAATGGTCTTTGGCCTGGCGGTATTCATCTGCAGTCAGTATTATGACTGCTGGGTGGAAGAAAACAACTCCTTTCACCGCTGGACTCTGGGACTGTCGCTGCTACTGCTGTTCTGGCCGCTGAGTTATTTTTTCGTCATCGCGATTGCCCGTTATCACTTCTATCGGGAAATTCCGCCCGTTCCGCCGGAAGAGCTGCCGAAATGCACTGTGATCATTCCGGCGTACAATGAAGGCGAACATATTTCCGAAGCGCTCGAAAGCATCTGCCGGAGCAATTATCCGGCCGATAAGTTGGAAATCATCGCCGTCAACGACGGCAGCATCGATGATACGCTGCGCTGGATGCGGATAGCCGCCAACCATTTCAAGGGCCGGATCCGGGTGATCGATTGTCCGGAAAATCATGGCAAGCGTTATGCACTTTACCGCGGTTTCTCCAGCGGCAGCGGCGAAATTTTCATCACCGTGGACAGCGATTCGATGGTCGAGCCGGATGCCCTGGCGCGCATGGTCAGTCCCTTTGTCCGCGATTCGTCGATCGGCGCGGTGGCCGGCAACGTCCGGGTGGCCAATTCCGCCTGCGGCATTTTTCCGCCGATGCTGGATGCCGGTTTCACTTTCGCCTTCGATTTCATCCGCGGCGGCCAAAGTGTGTTCAAAAGCGTCTTCTGCACGCCCGGAGCGTTGAGCGCCTACCGGCGTTCGGTGGTGATGCCGGTATTGACCGGCTGGCTGGAACAGTGTTTCATGGGCCAGCCGGCCGGCATCGGCGAGGACCGGGCGATGACCAATCTGATTTTGAAGCAGGGCTATGGGGTAGTCATGCAGCGTTCGGCTTTCATCACCACCAATGTCCCGGAAAGTTATTGGGGTTTTTCCAAAATGCTGCTGCGTTGGGAACGCAGCAACATCCGGGAAAATCTAAAAATGTACACCTTCATCTTCAAGGACTTCGATTGGCTGGACGCGCGACGCTGGTTCATGCTGTTCACCCTGTTGCAGTATTCGCTGATGACACTGCTGCCGGCCCTGATGATCTGGGGTTCGATTTACAATATTTTCGCCACCCAGGGGGAATTGCTGTTGAGCATCATCGCGATGGCGTTGCTGTGGGCAACCCTGCCGGCGGCAGTCAATCTGCAACGCAATTCCAACCGGCTGATCTGGTACTGTTATTTCTACGGTATTTTTCATGTGCTGACGCTGTTCTGGCTGGTGCCGTACGCGGTGCTGACGGTGCGCAATTCGAACTGGATGACCCGTATGAAGTCCAATTCGGCCGGCAAACTGTGACACGTCCCCCCCCTGCCGAAGCATCGATGCAGCTCAGCGACTTACCCCGCCGCCCTCAGGAATCCTGCCGGTCATCGGCCAGTTGGCGGCTCTCGGTTTTGATTTCCAGCGCCTCGACGTCGATCACGTCCTCTGAAGCCGGCGGTTCGGCCGGACGGGCGGCCGGTTCCGGCGGCCGGCGGCGATGGTTCATGGTCCGCAGCGCCGGCGGAATCAACGGGCGGCCCAGCAGCAGCAGGATCAAGCCGGCGATCAGCAGTACCGGCAGCAGCAGGATGACGACGACGGAAAGCAGAAGACAACTGAACGGGGAAAGATTGCTGCGTAGCTCCATAACGATTTATCCCTCCTGCTGGCGCAAGGCTTCGAACAGCGTGATTGCGACGGAATTGGCCAAATTGAAACTGCGGTGGAATTGACCGCGCATCGGAATCGTCAGCAGGCTGTGCTGATAGCGCTCGTAAAACTCCGGCGGCAGGCCATGCCCTTCGTTGCCGAAAACCAGATAACAGCCGTCCGGATAACGGCAGTCCCAGAAGGAACGCCGGCCGCGGGTCGACAGAAAGAAGAGCGTTTCCGGCGTGTTGACGGTCAGAAACGCTTCCCAGGTCTCATAGACGTGCAAATCCAGATGCGGCCAGTAATCCATGCCGGAACGCTTCAGATATTTGTCCTCCAGTGAAAAACCCAGCGGCTTCACCAGATGCAGCCGGCTGTCGGTCGAAACGCATAACCGGCCGATGTTGCCGGTATTCTGGGGAATCTCGGGATGAACCAAAACGATATTGAATTGCGCCATGTCATACTTCCAGAATTACTGTATAAGATCTCTGGAATTTACACCGTCAACGGCGATTCGGCAACCCGCATTGTCCGGCGGCATTGGAAAAATGGTGTTTTTAAGCCAGAATCATTCGACTTTCCGCCCGAACCGCCATCAGGTCGGTCAACGCCCAGACCAGCGCGTCCAGACGGTCCGGACTGCCGGCGTAACGGCCCGGCACGTAGCTGCAGAGCTGCTCTTCCAACGCCGGGAAACTGCCGACATGGTGCACCTTCCGCTGTTCGTACAGCGCCGCCACCGGTTCGGCCCGCAGATATTTCCCGCGGGTCGCCCGGACGGCCTGGTAGCTTAAATCGGCGTTGACGCTGCGGAGTGCCAATTCGATCAGGTCGCCGCCGTTGTTGACTTCCCCGATGATCCGGTCGGCCCGGCTGGCGGCGTAAGCGGCGCCGACTGCCCGGGCCCATTCCAGCGGCGTGCCGCGCCGCGACCAGTCGCCCAGTACATAGTAATGGCCGTCCTCTCCCAGTCCGGCGGCGACGATGCCGCTTTCGTCGGCGTCGGCGCCGGAGCTGACGGCCGGGTCGACGCCGACGACGACGCGGCGCAAATCGACCGGCAGCGTTTGCAGCCGGGCCCGGTCGATCCATTCGCGCCGCCACAACGCGCCGGCCAGGTCATCGAGAAACTTTCCCTCCAGGAAACGGGCCCGCTGCCGCCCGGAAAGTCCGCCCAGCGTTTCAGTCAGATAGGCCGGCGGCAGGTTGGCGGCATTGCCGGCCGGGTTCATCAGCAGCGCGGCGTAATTGTCGGGAAACGTCACCGCCTCCCCGGTGGCCGGATCGATTTTGCGGATGAACAACTGATATGTCCAATGCGATTTCCCCGGCGGATTGCAGTCGAAATAAGCGCGGTTGATCAGGGAAGTCCGCTGGGCCAGCCGGGTCATCGCCAGAACGACGGCGGCATAATCCAATTCGGAACATTCGTTGAAATAGATGGTGGCGAATTCCCGGCCGAGAATTTTTTCCGAACGGCTGTCGCGGTCCAGTCCGCCGAACCAGAGTTCCGACCCGTTCGGCAGCTTGACCAATCCGTCGGTCCGGTGTTCCGTCAGATTGAGATGCGGGAAGCACAAGGTCCGGACCTTCGGCAGTGTGTCGGCCAGGATCGACTGCCGGACCGTATTGCCGTGCAGCCGCAGGATCGCATGGCGGCTGCCGTGCGCTTTCAGCGCCCGGATCAGCAGCGCGTAAACGATGATGAAGGTTTTGCCGGAACGCGAGCCGCCGAACAGCAGCACGCCATGCGCCGGACCGCCCAGCAGCGTCAGCGCCCGTTCCTGATCGGCGGTCCGATGAAATTTTTTTGTTTTCAATTTCGCTCCTTTTGTTGATTTGCTTGTCTCTACCAGAGGAGAAATGCTGTCAACCCGGCACCGGAATTGGGTTTTTCCGGAAAAGGTGGTATAGTAAGCCGGTCAGCAAAACATTGTGGAGGTACGAGCTTATGAATCTGGAGCGTAAGCCATCGATGCCTGACGCCTGGATAATGGGCGTCGGACTCGACAATCGGGACGGTCACAAGCGGATCACCAAAGGGGAAAACTTTTACCTGGTCGGCGGCTCGGAAGAGACGCACGAGCGGATGACCGAGACCGCCATCAAAGTCAATGAGCAACTTGCCGCCCGCGGCAAGAAGTTGTCGCAGGTTTCGCCGGAGGAGTTCAGGGACCTGTTGAACGAAGTTTCCGGCGGTCAGACGTGACCGCCAAAAATTATCAGACGCTGCTGCTGCAATTGCAGCGGCAACTGGCTGCCGCCGGGATCGAAGCGGCTTCGGTCGAAGCCGAACTGATGTTGGCGGCAGTGTTGCATTGTCGCCGCCCGGAACTGTTTCTGCACCGGCAGGAAGCGGTCGATCCGGCGGTCGAAGCGGCGCTTGAGCCATTGTTGTGCCGCCGCCGCCGCCGGGAGCCCTGGCAATATATCGAGGGCGTCGCGCCCTTCATGAACCTGATGCTGGAAGTGACGCCGGATGTTCTGATTCCCCGGCCGGAAACCGAACTGCTGGTGGAACTGGTGCTGGAAAGCCTGCCGCCGCAGGCCGACGTGCTGGATATCGGCACCGGCAGCGGAGCGATTGCGCTGAGCCTGGCGTTTGAGCGGCCCGATTTGATGGTAACCGCCGTCGACATCAGCCCCCGGGCACTGGCGGTGGCGGAGCGCAATCGCCGCAACTACGCTCTGGCCAATGTCACATTGCTGGAGAGCGATCTGTTCAGCGGGGTTGCCGGGCGGCGGTTTGCCGCCATCACCGCCAACCTGCCTTACGTCAGCGAAGCGGAATATCGTCAGCTGGAGCCGGAGGTGCGCGATTACGAACCGGCGCTGGCCCTGACGGCGCCGGAAGCAGGACTCGCGCTGATCCGCCAAACCATCGAACAGGCGCCGGACTACCTGCAACCCGACGGCCTGCTGATTCTGGAAAACGGCGCCGACCAGGGAGAAAGCGTCGCCGCGCTGCTGCGCCGGTCCGGCTCGTTTCATGCAATCGAATTGCACCAGGATTACAACGGATTCAACCGGTTTGCCGCCGGCAGAAAGCGATGACGAAAAAAGGGCGCCATTCTGAAATGACGCCCTGGAATCCGGTTCGCCCCGGGATTTTCAGGCCAGTTCGGTCGCTTCGAAACTGGTGATTTGCGGCAGCTCTTTCAGGCCGTCGAGGAAAGCCTGACGGCGTTCGGCATTGTCCGTATCGACCGGTCCGGTTTCCATGCACAATTCAATTTCACCGTCGCCGAAAACGCCGTGGCAGCAGAGTTGGCAATGCTCCACCAGTTCGACGAACTTATCGATAAAGGCATCCGATGCCGCGTCGTCCATTTCAGTCAACTTGCCGGAAAACTCAAAACACAACTCTTTGAATTCGCCGACCCGCAGTTTTTTCCGCAAACGTTTTTTCATCAATCCTGCTCCTTACAGCTTTATGGCCGGCGTTTTCCATTTTTCTTGCCGGATTCATACTGTACTGCCGGGAAGGAAAATTCGCAAATCCGTCCGGCAAAATATTTGATTGCAGGGTATTTTTCCGCCCAGGCGCTTCGGAGCGGCCAGGCCGCCAGAATGAACCGGGCAGACGGGAAGCGTTTATTATACAAAGATATTATAATAATATTATTTTTTTTATAAATTATTATTTTTCAATGTATTTCTATTGACTTTTCCGTTGCTTTTCACTATACTTTTCTTGTCAACAACCAACCGGGCATGACAGGTGAATGCGGTGAACGAGTACTTGTATGAGAAAATTGCTGAAGAGTTGAGCAATCGGATCTATTCCGGAGAATTGAAGGTCAATGATTCATTGCCCACAATCGACAGGATCTGCCGGACTTACGGCGTCAGCCATCTGACGGTCCGGCACAGCCTGAAGGAGCTGATCCGGTACGGTATCGTTCGGAAATGCGGCCGTTCTTTCCGGGTGACCGAACGGTCCCGGACCATCGAAAGTCAGTTGGAGCAGGAAATGGTCGGCAATACCATCGGCTTGTTTGTCCGGCCACATCGTCCTTACAACCAGGACGACAACCTGTTCAACAATATCAATACCGCGATGGAAGAAACGCTGAGTGAAAATTCCATGGATTATCTGCGTTCCCATGTTCTCTCCATTCTCAATACGCTGATGCCGGATGCTTCCGGCGAGTTTGTCAAGCGGGGGGAAATCCTGCGGCAGCTTCAGATCATGTCGCGCCATGTCTGCGGCCTGGTCATCGATGAAAGAATCAGCGATCGCCTGCTGGAAACGTTCCTTTCGCAGAATCGGATTCCGATGATTCTGCTCAACCGGGAAACCGCGCTGCCGATCAGCTCGGTGGTCATCCAGAACCGGCAGGGGATTGATTATCTGCTCTGCCATGCCAGCCAGCGGTATACCGACATCATCTATATCGGCGTGCGGGCGAAATGCTATCCGAATGACTGCAAGCGATTCGAAATTATGCGGGAATATTTCGATTCCGGCGCCAGGAATGATTTCAAGGTTCATTTATTCGATACTGAAAGAGCCTTCACCGATCAGTTCGATCAGATACTCGCTTTGATGAAACCGAATAAAAAACGACGGCGGATACTCCTCATGTGCACCAGTGATATAATTGCAATTGAAATGCTGGCGGTTTTGACACGGCATAATTTCAAGCTCGGGCCTGATTTCGGAATCTGCGGTTTTTACGGGACTGCGGCGCCGCTGGAAGACGGCCGGATTCTGACTTCAATACGCTTCAACGCCCAAAAGATGGGAGAGACGGCAATTCGGCAACTGCTCAAGCAGATCAAACATCCGTGGTATCGAAGCAAAGTGGATTGCGAAATCTCTCCGGAGCTGATTATCGGAAATACGATGTGATCTGTCCTGGATGCGGCATTCAGGAGTACATCGGCAGTTTTGCCCTGGCTTCCGCAAAAACGCCGGGCATCAGGGTGATGCTCGGAAAAATAAAGAAATGCAACGAAAGTGAAAGGAATGAAAAATGAAACAGAAAATCCATTTTACACTGATAGAGCTATTGGTAGTGATAGCTATTATTGCTATTCTTGCCAGTATGTTGCTGCCGGCGCTGTCGAAAGCGAAAGCCAAGGCGCAGATGATCAACTGCCGGAGCAATCTGCGGCAGATCATTTATGCGTCGCTGTTCTATGCGGGAGATTACGATGATTACCTGATGCCGGCATTTACCTACAATACCGAGGAAGCGGCGAATGGCGTGGGTCCCAGCGTTTCCTGGTGTTACTGGCCGGGAGAAATGAAATATTCCTACGGCATGGGCGATAAAGTATTCCTCTGCCCTGCCGCTTCCGGAGCGGATTTTGAGTTCCTGGAATGGAGCAATTACCGCAGCAAAGTGCCTTACGGGCACAATTCAACGACCTTCGGCTACAGCGGGTTGGAATCCGGTTCGCCGAAACGCTATGAAGCGGTGCTGAATGCCGGCCGGAAAAATGGTTCCGATCCGATCGCCTTTGCCGATTGCTACATTACCGGAGAATCGCCCGTAGGTCCCCGTTATCCCACCTGGGGAGGAGAGATTGCGCCACACCAGACTGCCTGTGAAAATCCGGATATGGTCGCTTCCAATATCGCACTGCGCCATGACATGACAACCAACCTGGCATTTTACAACGGCAGCGTGATCGGGCTGCGCGGCGCGGAAATCGTCGCGAAACAGAAACAATTGTGCTGGCCAATCTGGCAGAACGGCGGCTGGGTCGATTGACGGGCCAATTGAGTCGGTAATTTTGAATGCCGGCCGGTCGAATTCGGCAGCATGGGAAAATTCCTGATTTCCCGTCCTGAGCTGCCGGTTTGGCCGGCCGGTCCAACAATGAAGCGAATGCGGCGAGAACGGTCGTAAAACAATTTTACTCTATTTTCCGAGGAATGACAATGGATTTGCGGATTGGCTTGATTGGAGTCGGCGGGCGGGGATACCTTGCCGATTATATCGGAACGAAAGCACGGATTGTCGCCGGCGCGGATCTTTCGCCGGAGTGTCTGGCAAAATTTCGCGAAAAATTCGGCGCCAATATTTTCACCACCCTCGATTACCGGGAACTGCTTGCACGGCAGGACATTGATGCCGTCGTCATCACGACGCCGGACTACTGTCACGAAGAGATGGCAATTGCGGCCCTTTACACCGGCAAAGCGGTCTATCTGGAAAAGCCGATGGCGATCAGCATCGAAGGCTGCGACCGTATTCTGGAAACGGCCTGCCGAACCGGCAATAAACTGTTTCTGGGGCACAATATGCGCCATTATCCGGTGATCGGCCGGATGAAGGAAATAATCGACGCCGGTTTGATCGGCGACATTCAGGCAGTCTGGTGCCGTCATTTCATCAATTACGGAGGAGATGCTTATTTTAAGAACTGGCATTCGGAGCGGCGTTACGTCAACGGCCTGCTGCTGCAAAAAGGCGTACACGACATCGACGTCATTCATTATCTCTGCAACAGTTACACCAACGCAGTCAGCGGCATGGGCAGACTGAGCGTCTACGATGCCTGCGCCCGGCGTTCCCCCGACGAACCGGGGGATAACTCCTGGAGCGATGCCAACTGGCCGCCGAAGAGCCAGACCGGGCTCTCGCCGATCATCGACATTGAAGACCACAACATGATCATGCTGCAACTGGCGAATGGCGTACAGGCGTGTTATATGCAGTGCCATTATACGCCGGATGCGGAACGGAATTATACTTTCATCGGCACGCGGGGGCGGTTAGAAAACATCGGCGATGAAGGAGAGTGTGAAATCCGGGTGTGGACCTCTCGCGGCAGCCGGGCAAAACCGGATATGATTTACCACCTGAAAGGCGGCTGTGGCTCCCACGGCGGCTCGGATGGCGAAATTATCGGAAACTTTATCGATTTTGTCCGCTTTGACGCCCCGATCAAAACGTCACCGGTTGCCGCCCGCAATGCAGTTGCCGTGGGAGTGAAAGGGCATGAATCAATGCGAAGCGACGGCAGACGCTTGGAGATCCCGCCGCTCAAACCGGAAATCGCCGCATATTTTGAACGAGGGCAAAAACGGAAGGAGCCGGCCAGACCACTGCAGGGTATGGCGTTTGAAACCGGGCCGCGCAGAGTCGCCGGCAGGCGAATGCCGGAAGAGGTGCTGCAATGAAGGACGGTCGAACACGCCAGGCAACCTCCGAGGGGAATACTCCGCCTTCATTTCAAATCGGAGGCGTGATAAAACAGGGAAGCGCCATGACCTTTCAGAAGTGGATTGGAAATATCATCAGGCATAACCTCCGGGCCGCCGGAATTTGTATGATATGTTCGGCGCTGTTGAGCGCCGCAGCCGGCACGGAATATACCGCGGCAATGTCCCGGTCCGGAATTTCGATTCAGCGTCTGGTCGATCTGTCGCTTTTTTCACGGGTGATTGCCGTCGAACCGCCATGGGGTAAATTTTACCTGATGACCGCCCTGCTGAATGAAACCGGAGTAGAGCGGATCGAAACGCCGGACGGTTATAAATTGCTGATGCAGCCCGAGCCCGCACCGACGGATTTTCACTTGAATGAGTATTCCGTCGAAATCCGCCGGGATGAGGTTATCGTCACCTTTGACGGCGCCACCGTACCGGGGCGTCCGGCCGAAATGGAATATTCCGCCTTGATGATTCCGGAACGGCTGATCCGCGGCGCTTCCTACACGGCAACCCAGGCGGACGGCACGGCGCGCGACGGAACCATTCCCGAAGAATGGGTATTGCAGGCGCGGACGCTTTGTGAACAACTGACGAAAATCGTTTTCCATACCAAGTGGGGCGAATATACCGTTGAGGTGCTCGACGGCTTCCCGCTGACCATGGTCGATCGGCGCGGTTTCGGTTTCGATGTCGGTTACGATACGGAGACTCCCGGTATCTGGATCGGCTCGGCATTTCCGCTGCCGGAAGCGACCGGCTGCCGGAACGTGACGGCGGTCCGTTTCGATTTCAAGCCGGCTCTGACGTTCGACGAGTCGCTGGCGCCGACCGGTTCCGCGGAAGCGATTCCGGTTGAACAGTTGATCTCCATGCCGGAGAATCTGCCGGCCAGGCTGCCGGCGGTGAAAGAATTTACCCGGATAAGCGACGAGCGGCTGCCGCCTGTCAGCTATACTCTGGCATTACCGCCGGAGTTTGCCGGCGCCGACGCCGGACGGCTGACTCGTGCGGCGGCACGGCTGAACGACGACTCCGACGCCCCGGCCAAAACGATTGCCGTTCATTTTTCGGCGCAATTGAAACCGGAGGAATATTGTTTGCGTAACGCGCCGGAGGCGGTCGAAATCACCGCCGCCACGCCGCGGGGAGTTTTCTATGCGCTGCAAACATTGAATATGTACCGCGAGGATCATTGTGAAATCAGGGATTTTCCCGATATGGATCTGCGCAGCGTGTTGATCATGGTGGATCAAAACTCGCTTCAGGTACATGGCGAAATCATTGAAAAACTCCTGGCGCCGCTCAAGATCAACCACCTGTTCATCGAATGCGAATACGCCGCCTGGGAGGCGCTTCGGGACGTCCGGCCGGAATGGGCGATCAGCAAGGCGGATTTGCGCCGGCTGATCGAGCTGGCCAACGATAATTTCATCGATGTTTCGCCGTTGTTCCAGACGATGGGACACAGTGAATACCTGTTTGCAAACGGCCGGAACCGCGAACTGGCCGAAGATGACACGCTCAAGGTGTACAACGCCCGTCATCCCGGCATCCGGCCGTTGATGACGCGGGTGCTGGATGAGGTGGTCGAGGTGTTCAATCATCCCGAATACCTGCATATCGGCCACGATGAAATCGGCAATGAGGCAACCTATCCGCAATTGCCCGCCAACCGGCAGATCGGCGGCCGGAAGCTGATCATCGAAGATGTGCTGTTTTATTATGATTACTGCAGGCGGAATGATCTGCGCATGGTGCTGTGGAACGACATGTTCGTGTTCACAACGCCCGCCGGGGAAGCCGGCAGCCATTTCAATTTGGACGAAGAGCTGGCAGCTTTACCCAAAGATATCATCTTCGCGTACTGGAACTACGATGATGCCATACCGGCGGCGGCAATCGAGAAGCTGCATGCGGCCGGTTTTGAATTGATCGGCTGCACCTGGTACAGTCCGGCCAATAATGCTTCGATGGCTCAATGGATCAAAAGGTACCATGCCCTGGGCATGATGGTGACGACCTGGGCGGGATATCAGTGCACCGACCGGCTGCTGGCGGATCACGCCGACCAGGTTGCCGCTTATCTGTTCGCGGCCGTCTACGGCTGGGACAACCGGCCGGAAGCCGGACGGTTCTCGCAGACGAATGAGTTGAATCTGCGCTTGTTCCCCGACTGGAGCGACCCGGCGGGACCGGGGACGCTGTGGGATCTGTCCCCTATCGCCAACCTGAGTCTGGCACCGGATTCGCATCCCTTTGCCGACGAGCCGGATCCGGGATATTTCGAGCATCTGGCCGCGCCGCTCGGCTGTGCCGCCGCGTTTCAAATTGCGAAACGTGACGGAGCTCCGGCGGTGGTGGCGCTGGCCTCGTCACTGCATCCGGCCTTTCCCGGTTCCGTGGAGATCGCTCTCAACCGATCCGCCCGGCGGCTCTTTTTCCTGCATACCATCGGTCGGGCCGATGTGATGCTCAAAACCAATCAGGTCGTTGCGACGGCCGAAATCATTTATCAGGACGGGGGACGGCAAACAGTTCCGATCCGTTTCAAGAAAGAAATTGCCGGAATTTCGGACGATTATAATGTTCATTTGCCCAAATTCCGCTGCGTGGAATGGAGCGATTCCACCGGAGAACCGGTGCGCAACTGGTATTTTGTCTGGGAAAATCCGCGGCCGGAAGCGGAGATCGCTTCCATCCGCCTGACCGGAGACCGCCGGATTCCCTATTATTTGCTGGGGCTGTCTTCGCAATAATACCGGTCCGCACGAGAGAAAACCTTCCAAAACATGCCATGCGGGATTGCCGGCTTTACTTTTGATGGTCCGGCGGTACAGTATACGCAATTGCAACTGGAAATAAAACCGCCGGAGAACGTTGTCATGGAATTTCTGATCGAACCGCTGCAACTGGAGTTTTACGAGCAGATCATCGCGCTCTGGCGGCAAACCAGCGGGTTGTGCGTTTCCGCTTCCGATAGCCGGGAAGGACTGCAAAGCTATCTGGAACGCAACGCCAACTGCAGTTTCATGGCGCTCTCGCCGGACCGCCGGACATTGTGGGGAACGCTGCAGGCCGGCCATGACCGGCGCAGCGTATCCTGACGACTCTGAAAGAGCGCTTGCCCGCAGCGTTCCATCCACGCCAAGATCTGGCTCGACTTCATCGGCCCCGGCGGAGAGCCAGTAACTCATTCCATTGCTGGTCGGCAGTCAAACACTGGATTATCTGCTCATCCACTTCCGGGCGGGCCGTAAGCAGTATGCCCCGATCCCGGATAATCCAGCGCGATTAAAACGGGCGGTGACGCTGGTCACTCCGCCGCCTATGTTCGGCAACGGCGGTATCGCCACTCCGGAAAAAGCCGGGCAACTCCGGTAAATTGACGGACCGAAGTCGATGGGGCAAACCTCAGCAAGCAGCCAGGCCCGATACCGGACAGGGAACCGGCTCAATTGCCCGGCAACTGGGGCTGTCCGCCATACCGGAAAAGTTCTGGAGCTCGTCCGTAACAGCGGCAGACGGTCCGATAGAAACTTGAATAGGAGCCGAAGCCGCATCGCATCATAATTTCCTTACAGGATAACGTGGTTTTGGTCAGTAATTCCACAGCCAGTTCCAAACGCTTCTGTTTCTGATAGTCGTGAATGGTTTGATTCGTTTCCGCCTTGAAAACTTTGCACAGATGTTCCCGGGAGACGGCCAGTTTCCGGGCTATCCGGCTGGCGTTCCATGACTGCCCCAAATCTTCAGCAATCAGTCTTTGAGCTTGCAAAGACAGCTTGGCGGCCGGTTCCACGGCTCTGTTGCGTTCCTGATTGCGGCATAATAATTCGAAAAAATCCATAGCCCATTTCGCCGCTTCCAATGAGTTCTGCGAAATAGAGGAAAAGTGAACAGGAAGCAGTTTGAGCCACCGGCAAAAGCTTTGAAAACAAGCAAACAGTACGAGTTGGTGCAGAATTGGGTAAAAAATCGCTGAAAAAAGGCGTGAAGAATTAAGGCGGATGTGAATTCGCCGGGGTTGATTGAAAAATTTGAGATTATCGCGAAGCTATGCGGCGTCAGCAAACGATTTGTAACAGCGGATTTTGTCCGGCTGTTCGAGAATGAATGCGGCGGCGACGGCGGTGAGCGCGAGCGTCAGATGTGCAATGCTCATCTGGTTGCGGATGGCTCGGTAATTGAAATGCGTGGTCTGTTCGACCTCGCGCGAGCCGAGGCGCGAGAAATAGCGTTCGACGCCGGTACGTTTGGTATAAGTCTCTTTGTACCATGCGCTTTGGCGCGGGACCTGGGCGCGTGCATCATCGGTAACGTCGATGTAAGCGGTACAGCCATAGCGGCTGCCGGTACAGAATCGTTGATGATTGCAAGGGCATTGGCCAGGTAATTCGGCTTTTTCCGGGCGCGTTCCGGCGATGATCGGACAGCGGAATTTCTTGCGGGTGCGGCCTTCGCTCTTGGTGATGCATGAATATTTCATTTCGAGTCCGCCGGGACAGATGGGACAGCCTTTTTCGCCGAGAAGTTTGGCCGCTTGCTGGTTGCGCGGATTGATTGGGATGCATGCTTGGCCTTTGATTTCGTCCTTGATAAAGTCGTAGAATTGGCGGTGGTCATAGGCGGAATCGGCGATAAAAACTCGGCCTTTCTTCTGTCCGTAGACCCGTTTGAGTTTGCGTAAGAGCGAGTGCGCAATCTGTTCGTCGGAGATGTTGTTCGGCTTGGTGATTTCGACCAGCGGAACGCCTTCTTCGGAGACCAATACGTGCGTCCGGAAGCCCCAGAAAAAGCTGAATTGCTTGCCCGTGCCGAATGGCTGTTTCAAGTAAGAATAATAGCCGAGAGTCGCTTTGGGATTGCGGGGGATTTTATCCTCTTTATCCAATGAGCGACTCGGATTTTTGGGATTGTTGTGCTTGGTATTGGCCATGACCGGTTTGGAATCGACGATCAGGACGTCAAGCGAAACCACGCCGCCGCCGATCAGCGACTGAACCGCCGCATGATGAATCGCCTGGATTTCGGAGTTTTTTGTCTTGCTCAGGAATGTATAAAAACGGGAC
Organism: Victivallis sp. Marseille-Q1083; assembly: GCF_903645315.1. NCBI lineage: Bacteria > Pseudomonadati > Lentisphaerota > Lentisphaeria > Victivallales > Victivallaceae > Victivallis > Victivallis sp. Marseille-Q1083. Next base: position 2,231,901 of record NZ_CAHJXL010000001.1, on the reverse strand, counting down.
GAGTCCGGCAGCGAATCATACTGGAAACCGATCATTTCGCAGATCACCGGATTCCGTTGCAGATTGCGCAAGAGCTCCGGAATGCTTTTGATTTCCTCCGCGTGCTTGTAAACGTATGCTTTGAGGTAAGCCAAATCTCCATAGCCGATACGACCAGGACCTTTCTTCTTAGCGACACTAGCATGAGATTCTTCCAGCGCAAGAAACAGGCTCTCGTATTTGGAGTTGGCGTACCCGCGATAATCGCAGAATAAAGATAGTTGCATTGGTTTTTATTCCTCCTTCTGGAGTTATGATTTTGATTGCTAGAAGATTACAATATAATTTCAGTTGGAGGATTTTTCAAATTTCAATGCATTGTAAATAGTTAAAAATAAATAATTTAATGTATTTCGCAGAATGCACTCGCCGCTTCCAAAGAATGGAGGAAAAATGTCTTGCCGGTCCAAGACTGATAATGCTGCAGCATATTCAATAACTCCTTATTTTCGGAAACATCGAAGAGATAGCCGTAACGGCGATTCAAGTCAGTAATCAGTTTTTCTGCGGCCATCCCGTCGAAATGTACCCAGAGGAAACTCCACGGCTCCCTGGCATCCGGGGGGGAATAATAACTGACATCCGGGTCAGCAATTCGGTACAAAAACGCATCGCCAGGCAACAGCGTATGAGAGAAATTCTTGGCATGGAACTGTCCCTTGCCGCTGAGTGTGATAGTCAATTGACCGCCATGCAAATATTGATTCAGAGGCGGCCGCGTGCCCAAAATCTGATAGCCGGCAGTTTCCCGCTCCATAACGATTCGAGCCGGAATCGGGAAATATTCGATCGGATTTTGAACGATGAACTCTACCGACCACAAACGGACTTTTTCGATATCAATCATAAAGGAATGCTCCCGGTTACGATAAAATATGGCCACAGATTTACAATGGCATGATATATCACAAAATGCAAACATTGAAAAGATTGACTTTTTTCGTTATTTTCAGTATAATTTAAAGGTGAAAAGATCAATTCACCGGTTCGGGACGATATCCCATGAGTAGCCATGCACATGGGTTATAAATCTTATGAATTCTTCAAACAAGTTTGATACGAAAGGAAACCAGAAGATGAAGAATAACCTTTTTACACTAATTGAATTGCTGGTTGTGATCGCGATCATCGCTATTCTCGCTTCAATGCTGCTGCCAGCGCTCGGCAAGGCGAAGCAGAAAGCCATTGCCGTCAGTTGCGTCAACAATTTAAAACAGAGTTCATTGGCAATAGCCATCTATGCCAATGATTACGATGATCTTTTCCCCATGTATTACTGGTATCAGAATACAGGTGACTGTCATTGGTCACGTATGTTGGCTGATAAGAATCTCAATCTGGGCGGTGCGGGTGAATATCTGGAAGCCCAAAGCACCTTCTGTCCGGCCAATAAAATACCAAATACCGATGAAGAAGACAGTACGTTTTGGCAATGGTGCAGTTACGGTTATCTTTCGTGCTTAAAAGACTCCAAGAATGTTTATTACACTCCCCGGGTGGAGGAGTGGGGAAATTTTGCGGTTTCCGGCGGTTGGTATGAGTTGATGTATAAGGCAGCCAATATGAAAGCGCCCTCCGATCTTATTGTATTGGCGGATACACGTGCCAATTGGGGAACGTATGAAGGGTACACCATTTCCGGAATCTATTTTGATACTTTCACATTGGGGGGAGGTGTCAGTTTGAATCACGGCAATCAGGGCAATATTGCCTTTGGGGACGGGCATGTTGCTGGCTGGGGTGAAAATGATCTGCGGGAAGCGGGATTTTCTTACCTGATTGTCAACGGCGTTGAGAGAAATTATAATAATTAACGGAAATAATCAATTGTTCTGCCGCTCAATGTGTATTTGGATTTCAGCGAAAGGTATGGGCGGCAGTTCGCCATATCAGTAAACAGGCTGAGTAAAAAAAGAAGTAATCGGGGATCAACGGTGTATCGGAAAAAATTGTTAATCAAACGATTTAAGATTCTGTTGTCAATCGTTTTGCTGGGTTGGACTTTACCCAGTCTTCAGGGACAGGAATTGTTGAGAAGTGATTTTATTTCTTTAGAGCATATCCAGGAACAATGGAAAATCCTGAATTATGGGGAGGGCTCCGGAGAATATGAAATGTTGCAGACAGATCACGATGAGCCTGTGCTGGCGCTTCGGACTCCAGCGGCAAATAGTTGGATTTTTTTGATCCGTGATTTTCTGCCGGAAGAATTGGGGGATATGGAAGAACTTGAGGTTGCTGTTGCTATCTTGACCAATCAGCCGGAAAAAGCAACAGTGGTAATTTCAGACGGTGTTTCGTACGGGAATCGCATCTGGCGCGACAGCGTTCAATTGGGCAATACTGCATTGGAGTGGGAAGTGATCCGAGTTAGGATAAAGCGGAGCCGTCCGGAAAATCTGCTCAGTGTTGCTGCCGGCTTGGACTATAACAGTGAAGGGACTTTTCTGGCGATTGGCGGCATTACGGTTTGTGCTGATGAATCCGGCCGGTTGGATATTCCGAATGGCGCGCTGCAAATCCCGGCCCGTTATGTGCTTCCGGCGGAACGGGCCGTTGTCGAGAAAACAGCCCTGCAGTTGAAAGCAATGGAATTTCCGACGGCAGATTTTGCCGGAACGGCGGCGGTTCGGAATTCTTTGAAGAGCATGGAGAATTTCTTGACTGTACTTGGAGAAGGTATTGTACCGGTGAATTTATTCCGGCAAGCTAAGCAGGAAGCCATAAAATGGGGAATCGCCTGCCGGGTAGTTGACAATATGGCGACATTCAATAAGCAAACCCTCGTTGCACCGGCAGCGGTTGCCTTACAGGAAAAAATGATGCCTCGCAACGCTGCGGATGAAATGCTTTTGCTGATTCATAATTATCATACCGAATCGCAAAACATTCAGATTCGGGTAAATGGATCAATTGCGCCTTTTTCAACGTTGTATCAGCTTGAATATGTCGAAGGACATCCTGATTACCCGCGCATTTTTGCTTCTGGAGAGATGATTACACTTCCGGCCGGAGAAACGGTCGGTATTCAGCTGCAGTTCAACACCAGAGACGTCGCAGCCGGCCATTATTGGGGCCAACTGGAAATGATTCCTTTTGACACAGCCTTTGAAGTACAAAGCATCCCGGTTCGAGTCGCGGTGACGAATTTGAGGCTACCGGAACAAATGCCGCTGGATATCTTTCACTGGGATTATTCTCTGGCTGCTGATCAGGCCGGTTTACGATTTCTGATTGAGAATCGGGTCAATATGTTTCATTTTGCTTTCCGTGGGGAACCGGGGGAAAAAGACGAGTTCGCTGTGCTTGAGCGAATGATCGATAATATTCGTGCCGTCGCTCCTGAATTGAAATTTACGATCTTTGTTGAAGTATGGTTCGTTTTGCAGAATGGAGGATGGACGCCGTCATATAATACTTGGCTGGACCGCCTTGTCGCGGTATTCGAAGCGTCCGGGTTGGGATATGAAGACTGGTATTTATGTATTTACGATGAATCTCTCGACAACGTTTTTCTGGATTCGGCACGGGCAATCAAAGCACACGATCCAGAAGTCAGGATTTTTTCCGACCATCTGGTAGACAATGAAGACCAGATATCATCATTTGTCGGCGTGGTCGATGCCTGGTGTCCATTGGCCCGGCAATTTCCCCCCGTGACAGACCAGTTCGCCACAGAGCTCGATATCATACGGGAAAGCGGCAAACCGAATTATGTATACAATTGTGACTGTGAGCCGGCACAGGATCTGGCGCTGTATCGCGGCCAACCTTGGTTGGCGTTATTGAACGGCTTGGACGGGTGTTTCTTCTGGACAACGAACAGTTGCAGTTTCCGTTATCAAGGGAAATTCCGAAACTACGGACTAACTTATGTCGCGCCCGATGGGACATTGGTGCCAAGTCGTCGTTTCCTCCAATGGCGAAGCGGTCTGGAAGATTATTTGATCGTTCATGCTGCCTTGCTGGATCCTGAATGGAAAGCCGAAGCAGAAGCCATTCTTGCTGAAATGGCATTGGTAGTGTTTTCACCTCGAACCGGTGCCATGGCCGATGAGTTTCGGGCCCGGTTACTGCAACATTGGCTGATTCCGCCGGCGGAGTGATAATGCTTGATGGAAAAATCAGAAGAAGGAAGTTCGCCCGGCTTTACTTTTTGCGGTCCGGCAGTACAATATTGGCATGGCGAATATGAATCAATGCCGGAGAACGTTGTCATGGAATTTCTGATCGAACCGCTGCAACTGGAGTTTTACGAGCAGATCATCGCGCTCTGGCGGCAAACCAGCGGGTTGTGCGTTTCCGCTTCCGATAGCCGGGAAGGACTGCAAAGCTATCTGGAACGCAACGCCAACTGCAGTTTCATGGCGCTCTCGCCGGACCGCCGGACATTGTGGGGAACGCTGCAGGCCGGCCATGACCGGCGCAGCGGTTATTTTTACCATCTGGCGGTGGCCGGAACGGAACGCCGCCGGGGAATCGGTTCGGCGCTGGTCGCCGCGGCAACCGAAGCGTTGCGCCAGCAGGGCTTGACCTATATCCATCTTCTGGTCGAGACGGACAATCCGGAGGCGGTCGGCTTCTGGCGGCGCGTCGGCTTCGACCGGCGGGACGATCTGGTGGTGTTGAGCCGGCATTTGTCCCCCGAATGAGAATTTTCTCGGGCCGCAGGTGGAAAATCGGCAATTCCGGTGGCATTGTATAGGCAAATCGCTTTACTTTCAGGAGGCCAACGAATCATGCCGGAATTGCCGGAAGTCGAAACCGTCAAATGCGCTTTGAGCAATTGCCTGCCGGGCCGGCAGTTCGTCAAGGCGGAAACATTCATCCCGGTGATGCGTTATCCGCTGGAGGTGCTGCATACGCCGGAACTGCTGCATACGCCAATCGCCGAAGTCCGGCGGCGCGCCCGTTATCTGATCCTCGAATTGGCCAACCGCCTGGCGCTGGTCATGCACCTGGGTATGAGCGGCGTCATCCGGGTCGAACCGTATGAAGTTCCCCGGCGCAAGCATGAGCATGTCATCCTGAAATTGGACGACGGCATGGCGTTCCGTTTCGAATGCACCCGCCGGTTCAGTTCCATCCGGCTTTGCACACTGCCGCAGCCCGGTGCGGAACCGGAATTGCTGGCCGGACTGGGGCCGGAGCCGTTGACCGATGTGTTTTCCGGCGATTATTTTTACCGGATGACCCGCCATAAATCCGGCTGCATTAAAAATGTCCTGATGGACAATGCCGTCGTCGTCGGCATCGGCAACATCTATGCCGCCGAAACCTTGTTTGACGCCGGCATCTCGCCGCTGCGGCCGGCCGACGCCCTTTCCCGCGAAGAGTGCGAGCGTCTCGTCGCGTCGGCCAAAACAACGCTGCACAAAGCGATCGCCGCCGGAGGCAGCACCATCGCCGATTACCGGCACGTCGACGGCAGCGAAGGCAAATTCGCCCAGCAATTGATGGTTTACGGCCGCCGCAACCAGCCCTGCCGGCGCTGCGGCGCCGCGATTCGCCAGGAACGGCTCGGCGGCCGCAGCTCCTGCTTCTGTCCGGAGTGCCAGCATTGACCTGGGATATGCCCGCCGCCTGGCCCGGCCCGATGGAAGGGGTCATGCATCCGGCGCTGGTGCTGGCGGCCAACCAGCTCGGCCTGACGTCCGTCTGGCTGACGCCGTTTCTGCGCCTTTCCAACGCGGTGCCGCGCGACAAACATCTGAAAGCGTTTCTGGCGCCATTCCAATCGGCGGCAATTCCGCTTGTCGTCCAGTTGATGGGAACCGATGCCGGCAAACTGGCCGAAACCGCCGGCCGGCTCGCCGGCGTCGGCATCCGTCATGTCAATCTGAATTTCGGCTGTCCCAGCCGTCAGGTGGTCGGCGGCGGCGCCGGCGGCGGCGCGCTGCGGCAGCCGAAACGGATGCTGCATATCCTGACGACTCTGAAAGAGCGCTGCCCGCAGCTCTCCGTCAGCGCCAAAATCCGGCTCGGCTTCGCCGACCCGGCCGAGAGCCGGCAATTCATTCCATTGCTGGCCGGCAGCCAAACGCTGGATTACCTGATCATCCACTTCCGGACGGTCCGTGAGCAGTACGCCCCCATCCCGGACGGTCCGGCGCGATTGCAACGGGCGGTGGCGCTGGCCGCTCCGCTGCCGGTGATCGGCAACGGCGACATCATCGCACCGGAAGAAGCCGGGCAACTCCGGCAACTGACCGGCTGTGCGGCGGTGATGGCGGCCCGGGGCTTTCTGCGCGACCCCTACCTGTTGCGCCGGATCGAAGGAATGGGCGGTTTGCCGACGCCGGCAGCCGGCCGGCTGGCGCTGTTCCGGGCGGTGCTGGAGCAGGCGCGGCGCTTGCCGGAGCGTGCATTCAGCAACGGCAAAGCAATCGAACTGGCCAATTTCCTCTGGGGCAAAGCCAATCCGGTACTGCGGCAACTGCGGGACGCGGCACCGGGACAATGGCGCGAACTGGAACCTGACCGTCTGACGATTCCGGCCGGCTTTCAAAAAAGCTAACGCTCCGGTCCCGCCGGGTATGAAGCCTACGCCGGAGCGCCCTCCGCAGTCGGAAGCCGACGAACGCTCACTCCGGATGATGCACCCTCATGACGACCGCATCGGTCCGGACCACTTTGCGCCAGACGGTGCCGAGCGAATACCAGCCGCTCCAGTCCACCGTCGTCCTGACGTCATCCAGCCGGTCGGCCCGATACCTGACGACGCCGCGCGCCGCCATTTCCTCGTTGTTTTCCGGTGTCGCCAGATCCTGAAAAATATGATAATCACCGGTGTTGGGCCGATGCGGATTGCCGCTGTAAAGCGGCAATAGACCGAACAGCCAGTAGGAGACATTGGTCGCTTCGACCGTCGCCACCGGATATTCGACCGTCGCCTCGGTCGGTTCAATTTTCGATTCGATGCCGCGCACCTGCGCGGTACCGCAGCCGGCAGCGCCGGCCAGCAGCAGCGCCGCCGCCAATTGATAGCAGAATTTCATATTTTCATCCTTATCCATTCAGTATATTGCAAAGCAGAATCATTTCAAACCTCCGTAGGTTCCAAGCAGATACGGTGCGTCTTCAGGACGGAATACCGGCGCATATTGGCTGTCCTGCGGATAGAGATCGGCCGACTGGGGGCGAAGGACCGGCATATGCGAACTGCCCCGCCGCAGATAGATATCGGCCGGAAAAAGCAAAATGTCGCCGAGCCGTCTGGTTTCGGGGGAGTAACGGAATTCCACCGCGATACCTTCCTCCGGATAGCGGTAAACATAAGCCGTCGGACCGTTCATGATTGCCGCTGCACTCATGCGAACCGGATAAGAATTGTTCGGCGGCCCCAGTTGTTCCACCATCTCGTCATATGTCATCCCATAGGAAATTCCGGCGAAACGCCTGGAGTCGACCGGCTGAAAAACCGGCAGAATACCGGGCGGATACGCTTTTTGCACTTCAAGCCGGGCCTTCAAATGGTCGAGCCGGCTCTGCAAAAAATCCCGGCTGGAAAGTTGGAGCATTTCGTCATGGGATTCACCCGGCAGCAGGGCCAGCAGGAATTGATAATATGCCACCTCCGCGGCGTTCGGGGATGACAACAGGTCCTCCATCGCGGCGATGTCGTCTGCCGCTTCGGCATTTTTCCCTTCGCGAAGGAAATACCGGGCCCGGAAAAAATAGGTCAGCGCCAGCGGCTGAAAAGCGAGGGAGGTTTCGAATTCAGTTAACGCATTGGCAATCATACCGCGGTTGAGCTCGGCAACCGCCAGCATCTGGTGATAATAGGCACCCGCCGCCGGCGTCTTTTCCAACTCCGCCCGTACCTCCGGATCGGCCAACGAAGCGGAAATATCGCGGGCGCAGGAGTCGAAATTACCGTAACAGGCGGCAAGTTTGCAGCCGAAATCAGCGCAGGTTGTACTGGCGCAGGAACAAAGCAAAAAAACAAGGCAGCCAGAGAAAATACTGACGATGATCTTTTTCATATTGCCTTCTCCATTTCGGTTGGACTGTCTTTCCCCGTTCCGGGCGTTGCCGGCAACCAATATAAGGCCGGACACCGGCTTATGCCAATTGCAATCGGGGCGGATTTTGATTTTTGTCGAAAAAACCGTTTCACAACGTCCTGATGTGTGCTATATTAATAAGTTTATCGCCATCGAGGCAATTGGAAAGAATAAGCATTATTTTTCGATAGTAAGCTGGAGCAATATTCATGAACGCGACAAATCAGATGCCCAAGGCATACGAATCGGCCGATGTCGAGGCCAAATGGTACCCGGTCTGGGAAGAACGCGGTTATTTTCACGGGACCCCGAATCCGGACAAGAAACCGTATTCGATCGTCATTCCGCCGCCGAATGTCACCGGAATTCTGACGCTCGGACACGTGCTGAACAACACGCTGCAGGACATCCTGGTCCGTTATCACCGGATGCGCGGCTACGAAGTCAGTTGGTTTCCGGGGACCGACCATGCCGGCATCGCCACCGAAAGCAAAGTCGAAAAGTCGTTGCGGCAGGCCGGCAAACCCGGCCGCGATGAGCTCGGCCGTGAAAAGTTCATCGAAACAGTCTGGCAATGGCGTGAACAGTACGGCGGCACGATCATCAAACAGCTCCGCAAACTCGGCTGTTCCTGCGATTGGGAACGCGAACGCTTCACGATGGACGAAGGCCTGTCGCTGGCGGTCCGGAAGGTATTCGTCGAACTGTACCACAAAGGCTACATTTATCGCGGCCGGCGGATGATCAACTGGTGTCCGGTGGCCAGGACGGCGCTGTCCGACGAGGAAGTGATTTACAAAGAGGTCGACGGGCAGTTCTACCATATTCTTTATCCGCTGGCCGACGGTTCCGGCGCGCTGGAAGTGGCGACGACCCGGCCGGAAACGCTGTTCGGCGACACCGCCGTCGCGGTCCATCCGGACGACGAACGTTATCGGCCGCTGGTCGGCAAAATGGTCAAATTGCCGCTGACCGACCGGTTGATTCCGATCATCGCCGATGAACATGCCGACCCGGCCAAGGGCACCGGCTGCGTCAAAATCACGCCGGCCCACGACCCGAACGACTTTGCCGTCGGGTTGCGGCACCATCTGGAGTGCATCAATATCATGAATCCGGATGCGACGCTCAACGAGCGGTGCGGCGCGGAATTCGCCGGGCTCGACCGTTTCGCGGCCCGCAAAAAAGCGGTCGCGATGCTGCAGGAACAGCAGCTGATGGGCGAAATCGAGAACATCCGCCACGCCGTCGGTTACTCCGAACGCGGCGACGTGCCGATCGAAACGCTGGTCAGTTACCAGTGGTTCTGCAATATGAAGGAATTGGCCAAGCCGGCGCTCGAAGCGGTCCGGAGCGGCCGGATCAAATTCTACCCGGAGCGCTGGACCAAGACCTATTTTCACTGGATGGAAAACATCCAGGATTGGTGCATCAGCCGCCAGATCTGGTGGGGTCACCGCATCCCGGCCTGGTACAACGACCGGACCAATGAAGTTTACGTCGGCATGGAAGCGCCGACGGCGCCGGGGCCGTGGCGTCAGGAAGAGGATGTGCTCGATACCTGGTTCAGCTCCTGGCTGTGGCCGTTCTCGGTGATGGGCTGGCCGGCAAAGACGCCGGAGCTGGAATATTTCTACCCGACCACCACATTGGTCACCGGCCCGGACATCATCTTCTTCTGGGTGGCCCGGATGATCATGGCCGGCTGCGAGTTCATGCAGGAAATTCCGTTCGAAAACGTCTATTTCACCAGCATCATCCGCGACGACCTCGGCCGGAAGCTTTCCAAGTCGCTCGGCAATTCACCGGACCCGCTGGACGTCATCGCCGAATACGGCGCCGATGCGCTGCGGTTCTCGATCATCTACATCGCCCCGGTCGGCATGGACATCCGTTACAGCAATGAAAAATGCGAACTGGGCCGCAATTTTGCCAATAAATTGTGGAACGCCTGCCGGTTCCGGCAGTTGCAGGGGGAAATTTCGCCCGGCTTCCGCGACCTGGCGACGACCGACCTTTCCAGGCTGACGCCGGATGAGAAATGGATGATCGCCTGGATCAACGACACGATCAAGCAGGTCAACGAAGCGCTGGCCGATTTCCGGTTCCATTACGCGGTGCATGTCATCTATGAAGTGGTCTGGAGCAACTTCTGCGACTGGTTCATCGAATCCAGCAAAGTGCGGCTCCGGCAGGGCGGAGAAGCGCGGGAACAGGCGTTGAAGGTATTGGATTTCATCATCTTCAAGATCTTGCGCCTGCTGCATCCGTTTATGCCGTTCATCACCGAGGAGCTGGCGCATCAGGTCGGCTACCTGAGCGAGGATCAGACGATCATGAACGAACCGTTTCCGGATCTGGTTCAAAACAAAAATATTCCGTCGATCATGGAAGAAGCTCCGGATTTGCTCGACCTGGTCGAAGGCAAATTCCAGTTGATCCGGGCCGGCCGGGCGCTGCGTTCGAGCTATAATATTCCGGACGGCAAGAAGGTACACTATTTCATCAAGGCGATCGGGCCGGTGGTCGCCCGGTTCCTGCGCGACGAACTTGAGGGGCTGATGTTCCTGCTGAATGCCGAATCGATCGAGATTTCCGAAGCCGATTTCGATGTCGCGCGGCATGGCGCGGCGCCGTCGCAGCTGGCCAACCTCGGGACGATCTACCTGCCGCTGGCCGGTTTGATCGACGTCGCGGAGGAACTCCGGAAACTGGACAAGCAGAAGAGCGATCTGGAAAAGTGGATTCAGGGCTCGCGCGCCAAGCTCTCCAACCAGAAGTTTCTGGACAAGGCGCCGGTGCAGGTGGTCACCGAAGCCAAGACGCACCTGGCCGAACTGGAACACAAGTTGGAACGCACCAACGAATTGATCGCGGCTTTGCGTTAAAAATCCGCTTCCGGCGGTTTGCAATCAACCCCGGAAGTCGTTATCTTAATTCCGTTGACTCAAAACATCATATAGGGTATTCAAAATGCAATTACAAGGCGTATATACTGCACTCGTCACCCCGTTCTCCGGTGGGGCGGTGGATTTCGGCAAACTCGGCGAACTGGTGGAAATGCAGGTCTCCGCCGGCGTGGACGGCATCATTCCGGTCGGGACGACCGGGGAATCGCCGACCTTGACCTATGAGGAACATCAGCAGGTGATCGAGACGGTCGTCAAAACCGCAGCCGGCCGTTGCCAGGTCATTGCCGGCACCGGCGCCAATTCGACGTCGGAAGCGATTGCCATGACCAAACATGCCAGGGCGGTCGGCGCCGACGCCACACTGCAGGTGACGCCTTATTACAACAAGCCGACGCAGGAAGGGCTGTACCGCCACTTCAGCGAAGTGGCCGACCAGGGCGGTTTGCCGGTGGTGCTCTACAATGTGCCCGGGCGAACCGGCGTCGCCATCGCGATCGAGACGGTCGTGCGGTTGTGCGGCAATAACAACATCGTGGGCATGAAGGAAGCCGGCGGCAGCGTGGAGCGGGTGTCCGCCGTGCTTGATCAGTGCGATATTACCATTTTGAGCGGCGATGATGCGTTGACGCTGCCGATGATGGCGGTCGGCGCCAGCGGCATTGTCAGCGTCGCCAGCAACCTGATCCCGGCCCAGATGAAGCAGTTGACCGATGCGATGCTGGAAGGCAATTGGATGGCGGCGCAGGATTTGCACCGGAAATATTACCCGCTGTTCCGCGACCAGTTTGTCGAAACCAACCCGATTCCCATCAAGGCGGCGATGGCGATGGCCGGTTTGCTCGAGGAAGAATACCGGCTGCCGCTCTGCCCGCTGGCACCGGCCAACCGGGAAAAATTGGCGGCTTCGCTGAAGAGTTGCGGCATCCTTTGAGCAAAACGGGACGAATGTTGAAAACGTCCCGGTTGCCGATTCTTTGACCGGGACGAAAATGGCCATGAATATTACCCCGCAATTTTTCAATTACACCACTCCGGAGCGGGCTTCGCTGTCGGTAGCCTGGTATTCCGGCGGCAATGGCGGCAGCAAGCTGCTGCTGTTGCATGGCTTTCCGTTGTTTTCGCAAACCTGGGAGCCGCTGCTTGCCTACCTGCCGGAGCAATACCATTCCATCAGCATCGATCTGCTGGGGTTCGGACACTCCGACAATCCGCCGGACGCCAATTTGTCGTCGGCTTATCAGGCGGAGATGGTCAAAGCCTTTATCCGCCATTACCGGCTGGAACATTTGACGCTGGTGGGGCATTCGCTGGGCGGGGAAACGGCGTTGCAAATCCTGCAGGACCCGGAAATCAGTGCGAGAATCGACCGGCTGATTTTATTGAATGCGACCGGCCTGTGGCGTCAGGTGCCCGAGTTTTTCACCAATGTCGCGGTCATTTCCGAGCACAATGCCCTGATGCGTTTCAAGGAAGCCGGACTGACGGCCTATTTGCTGCTGGAGAAAATTTTCCTGCATCCGGAGGAAATTTCCGCCGAAACGGTGGAGGCGTACGCCGAAGTATTGCGCCAGCCTTACGCCCGGGAATGCTTGGTGGCGGCGGCACGGCAGTTGACGCTGGGTAATTTCCAGCAATTCCAGCAGTGCCTGACTGAACTGGACAAGCCGACCTTGATCATCTGGGGAGCGGACGATCAGATTCTGGATGTCGGCGACGCCTTTCTATTCCAGGCGGCCATTCGCAATTCGGTGTTGAAACTGGTGCCGGCCTGCGGTCATGCGCCGCAGGAGGAGAAACCGGCGGAATGCGCCATTTTGATCGACGAATTCCTGAATGGCGTCTATCACGGGCAGACTCCCGATGCCGTCAACGAATTAGACAACCAATCACCGGAGGCCGAAGCGGCGCTTTCCGAATTGCAGAAGACCCGGCAGGCCGAAAATGAGCGCAACGTCAGCACCTGGCGCGGTTATAAACTGCAGATGAGCCGGTTGATCGATCGCTGGAGCCTGGGGACGGTGCTGCTGATCATCTTCATCAAGATCCTGCAATTGTGTAAAAAACTCGGCATGCGGCCGGAGGAGAACGGCTGGCGCAAGGCGACCGGCATTTTTCTGCGCAACGAATATTCCAAGTTCATTCTCGGCAGTTTCCGTTTGAAATATTACCGTTTTCAGCCGGTGCCGACCGACTTTCAGAGCGCCAGGCAGCAGTTGACCGCGGCGCTGGCGGATTTCCTCCGCCGCCAGAGCAGCTTTCATTGGGCGGTCAAGCCGGGACTGTTCCAACTGCGCCGCCGCAAGGCGCTGTTCACCGACATAGTCGAAGCCTTTTACGACTCGAACGGAGTCCTGTTGAAACTGGAGCCGTACTTCGACGACAGCCGCGACTCCTTTGCGATGCTGTCGGCCGACCAGTTGAACCAGACCCTGACCCAGTTGATCGTCATTTACAACGAATTGCGCCACGTTCACGACCGGAAGCGGCCGCAGATCATGCTGCGGCGGATCAACCGCTGGCTGTCGCGCAACCGCCAGTTCAAATATACCGTCCGGATGGATTTGAAACTGATGGTCGAACGCATCATGACGGCAACTTTCATCCATTGCGAAATCCTGCCCAATCCGGATTCGGCGATGTTTCTGCGCAAACGGCTGGCGACGCCGAATATCAAAGTCTACAAGCACCCCGGCTGGGGCTTGCTGAATCTCATCGTCCGCTTCACGCCTGATTTCAGCGAAGCGGATTTGTGGGTGCAGTTCCATCATGTGCCGGTCGACGGCATGCCGATGCAGGAGATGCTGGCGGAATTGAAGAAAACCTGGGGTGCGGTCGGTTCGCTGACCTATCCGGCCCTGTCGTCGCCGGCCGCCAAACCGGAAATGATCTATTGCGGCAACCGGCTGTTCCGGGCCAGGCTGTACGTCAATTTCGATCGTTTTTTTGCGGTGCGAAAATATTTGAACACCCATTTCCAAAAGGAGATGAACGGGCCGGCCACCGTTTCCAGCATGATCATCTGGGGGATGGCCCAGCATCCATTTTTCCGCGACAGCAAAGTGCTCTTCCCGGTCGACAACGATGCCGAAGGAACCCACGCCGTGCCGCGGGAACGGGAGCTGAGCCTGATTTTCATCCGGCCGATTCATTTCCTCGATGTAGCCCGGCCGCTGGAAGGATTCCTGCAATTCCAGCGTGAATTCAATCAGCGGCTCTGGCGCACCCGGATGGGGGTCAGCGAGAGTTATGAACTGCTGGAGCTTTACTCGATGATTCATCCGTTGTTCTACCATATCGCCCGTTACATGATGCCGGCGGCGTTCCATGAAATCGTCGGTACGGTCGGCTTGTCCATCTTGCGCGATGCGGAAATGTTCATCAGTCCGCTGAGTGATCTGCAGGTGAACGGCTTCATGTCGCTCAGCAATATGCGGGTGCCGACGGCCGACGGCGGCACAGCCGGAGCGATCAGCATCTGCGGCTCCAAAGGACAGATCAAACATTACATCAGCGCCATTGAAAATCTTTCGCTCAATTATCATAAATTCCTGGCGTTGCCTGAAACGTCGCAGCCGGGGGAAGCCACCGGCGATAAAAGAGGTCGGTTATGAGCGCCTTGTGGATTCTGCTGCAACTCGCCGGCGGAGTGCTGCTGTTGTATTTCGGCGCCGAATGGCTGATCAAAGGCGGCGTGTCCATTGCCGAACGGCTCGGCGTTTCGCCGTTGATCATCGGCCTGACGCTGGTGGCGTTTGCCACCAGCGCGCCGGAATTGGTGGTCAGCCTTGAAGCGGCCTTGAACGGCAACAGCGACATCAGCGTCGGCAATGTAGTCGGGTCCAATATCTGCAACATCGCGCTGATTCTCGGTCTGTCGGCCTTGATTGCGCCGTTGCGCGTGCAGTTGCAACTGCTGCGTTTCGACATGCCGATTCTGTTGCTGGCATCGCTGCTGTTCGCCGGGTTCGGGCTGGTCGCCGGGGGCTTCAACCGCTGGGCCGGCGGGGTGTTGCTGGTTGGGTTCTGTGTATATACCACCTGGAACATTGTAGCGTCCCGGCGGACGGAAAAAGACCGGGCAGACGCCGCCATGGCGAATCCCGCCGCACCGCCGCATTCCTGGCTCTGGAGTGTGGCGATTGCCGCCGCCGGTCTGGCGGCGCTGGTCGCCGGGGCAAAACTGTTTGTCTCCGGTGCGATTGCCGTCGGTCAGCTGGCCGGTCTTTCCGATGCGGTAATCGGGTTGACCATCGTGGCGGTGGGAACCAGTCTGCCGGAACTGGCGACCTCGGTAGTCGCGGCAATTCGTCGGCAGCAGGATATCGCCATCGGCAACGTGGTCGGTTCCAATATTTTCAACATCCTCGGCATCATGGGAATCACGCCGCTGATTCGGCCGATTCCAGCGGTCGGGCTCGGCATGGTCGACTGGGGAATGATGCTGCTTACAGCCATTCTGCTGCTGCCATTCATGCGTAGTAAATTCATCATCAGCCGACTGGAAGGGGCAATTTTGTTGCTGCTCTTCATCGGTTACACGACTTTTCTGATTCTGACATCATAACGGCAAGCCAATTCGCCGCCGTCTAACCTGAATATTGCGTAAATTTTCAAAAACAAAGAGGCAGATTCTCGACTAACGTATTATATTGTAATATCTTACATCACAATATAACGCCGAGGTCTGCCAATGACAAAATGTAATGTTTCGATTCCGGTCTTTCAAGGTCCGAAAAGCAGAAAAATTGAATTCAATTTCGCCGGTGGAGATATCAGCAGTGACGGCGGGTTGCTTTTTGTGAAAGAATTCGACCGCAAACTCGGTTTGACCCGGCGCGCCGGTAACCTGCTGGATTCTTTTGATCTTCGACAGCCCGGAAAAGTTGAGCATTCCTATCTGAGCATGCTTCGTCAACGAGTTTTTGGTTTGGTTGCCGGCCATGAAGATCTCAATGACCATCATGAATTGCGAACTGATCCGCTGATTCAAACTGTTGTCGGTCGTGATCGTCAACTCGCCACTCCAAGCACTTTATGTCGATTCGAAAATGGAATCGATCGTCGTGCTTGCGTAGATTTGAGCCGATTGTTTGTCGAATTCTTTATCGAAAGTTTTTCCACGCCGCCTCGAGAATTGATTCTTGATTTCGATGCTACCGATGACCTCACTTACGGGATGCAGGAAAATCGCTTTTTTCATGGCTATTATGACCACTATTGCTTTTTGCCGTTGTATGTTTTCTGCGGGGATCAATTGCTTGTGGCTTATTT
Source organism: Victivallis sp. Marseille-Q1083 (assembly GCF_903645315.1). Classification (NCBI taxonomy): domain Bacteria; kingdom Pseudomonadati; phylum Lentisphaerota; class Lentisphaeria; order Victivallales; family Victivallaceae; genus Victivallis; species Victivallis sp. Marseille-Q1083. The sequence goes on along the minus strand of NZ_CAHJXL010000001.1, from coordinate 2,215,673 downwards.
GCGTCCATCAAAAATTGATGCGGCCAAGCATGCTTGGGCGATTCTCTCGCTACTGGTAAAGCGCTTTCGGCAGAAATGGCCGAAGGTTAAGATTATTTTCCGGGGAGACAGTGGCTTTTGTCGGCAGAAAATGCTGAACTGGTGTGATAAAAATGAGGTCAAATATATTGTCGGATTGGCGAAAAATCCACGTTTGCTGGAATTATCAAAAGATCTTCAAGTGAAAGCGGAAGCACTTTACAACGAAACACATGAAAAAGCAAAACTGTTTACTCAGTTCGAATATGCGGCAGGAACTTGGAAATACCCGCGCCGGGTGATTGCCAAAGCGGAATTCAACTCCCCCGGACCGAATAATCGTTTTATCGTCACCAATCTTGATGATGATGGACAATATCTTTATGAAAAAGTCTATTGCGCCCGAGGTGAGATGGAAAACAGGATCAAGGAACAGCAGCTGGATCTTTTCGCTGATCGGACGAGCTGCCATGACTTTGCGGCAAATCAATTCCGGCTTCTGCTTTCAAGTTTGGCTTATATTCTCATGGAACGGTTTCGGGCATTGTTGTTGACAGGAACTCAATTTGCCGAGGCTACCTGCGGCAGCATTCGCTTATACCTGGTGAAAATCGGTGCCATTATTCGGCGGAATACCAGAAAAATTTATGTTGCTCTTTCAAGTGCTTGTCCAAATCAGGAACTCCTCCGCTTGATCGCTGCGAAAATCATCGCTTGGGAATAAAACCTTGGAGAGCTGTCACCGGCTCGCCGAACAACAACGGGGGAAAGGGGGAATATGCTCAATTTGCAAAAAAACGACAATATCCGACTCTGAAAATAAAAACTTCCGAATCTTCTGAACATTTCTCGACGATTCGAAAGTTTCATGCAATATTCAGGCTAGAGTTATTGTCAATGGGTTCAAACACCTTCCTCTCCTTGGTCCAGCATAGCTATTAGGGTCCCAATTAGTTTTCAAACAACAATTCGCTATCGTTGCAATTACACTTGTCTGACAACGATCCCCCCAACTGCACGATATGGATGCCGTATCATACAATCAGAAATATCTTGCTCGGTAACATCCTTACAGCAAAGCCCATTATCCATTTTTCTTTTTTTACTCCGATCTATTTCGATAGGCTCATCCATTGTCGCCCTTCAGAATAAGCTTTATTACTATATTTCTCGTCACTTGTTTCACAGTGCCCCAAAAGATTAATAGGCCAAGGCTCTTGAGCATTATCACAACAAACAGATAATAAGCCATCATAATCGGTCAACAGAATGCCGCTGGCACCGTAGCTCGGGATGGCGCTGCCGATTACAGTATAGTTGGCCATTACACAGTTCATCGCCACCACCCCCTGGTTACCAATAGAACAACATTTTCTATCATTGCCCCTTATTTTTTCCTGTTAAAATATAAAGTAACGGGAAATAGAGTAACTGTTATAAAAGACGCCATTTGTAATAAAATTGCGCAATCTTTTCGAACATAATTAACTGCATACTCCAACGACACCTCAGATGTCTTTAAAAATAAAACAAAAATCAGTAAACTTTCATATATCAATAAAAAAGTAATTGCAACCATCAATATTAACCTATAAATTCTTTTCACTAGAAAAATTACCCAATGTTAATGGAGATAATTCATTTTTCTCTTTGCAATTATCTATGTGATATTGCAAACTGCTAACATATAATTTACTACGCACCGCTTCACTAAAGGCCCATGTTCTTCCAAAACAAAACGATGTTTCAGAAAATGGCCATAGAAATTTAGATATCTGGAAAAACAGAGAATAACCAGTTAAAGCAGCACTGTGCTCGATATTTTCCAAGATTGCCTTAGGACAATTATGCAACGCGTTTCCACTTCCAACCGCACCAATCATGGCAGATCCAATAACTGCTAGATTATACTTCTCTTTAATCTCTCCTATGGACAAACAATCCTCGCTTTCTGCTGCATCAATAAGCCTTAATATCGTATCTGCTTGTCGATCGATCGCTTGTTCCATTGCTTCAATACAAGCATCACTACAATCACACATGACTTCTTTAACAAGAAGCCCTAATGAATCAAGCATATTAATAGAATTATTATAAACAAATATATATATGAATTTTGATACTTCGTATTGACGATTTTCCCAAATCGGATCCCGGCTGATCCACCGCCCGATGCTTGGCGCATAATATCGGTAGTTGTAGTAGATCAAACCGGTTTCGGCATCGCGGAACTCGCTGCTGAACTGCCACGGATTGCTGCTCACACTGCCGGTAGCCGACACATTGCCGAACGGGTCGTAGTCGTAGGTCGCAACCACTGTTCCGGCGGCGGTCTTCAACTGCCGGATGTTCTTGTTGCCATCGGTGACGTAGGTGTAAACGTTACTGCCGGCTTTCATCCACAGCGGCACATCGAAATCGCCGCTGCCGGCCGGCTGCCAGACGTACGCCTGCGCCAGCGTCGTACCGTTGTATTCGGCGATCTGTTTGAAACCGTCGTAAATGAACTTCTTTTCGCTCGACAACACCCAGTCGGCTCCACTCTTCGCGTAAGTCTTCTTACTGAACCGTCGACCGTTGTAATCGTAGGCGAATTCCAGCCTGGCCGTCGCGTTGTAGATGGCTTTCTGCCGGTTTTCGCCGTTCCATTCCATCGTCATCGTCCAACCATTATAACCGGTCAACAAATTGCCGTTGACATCGTAAACGCTCCCCTATGACATTAGCTTTATTGAGATTCCCCTTCAATTTTGAATAAATTATCTTTCAGTTCTAGTTGTAATATTTTTTCAGAAATAATCTTCATTTTTTCATAATCACCAGTTAATTCAAATTGATAATTTTCAGCTATATCAATATTTGCCCCGGCAGCAAAGGCAAACAATGTATTCTGAGCCTTAGAATTCCCATCTAAAAATTGAATTTTCTCTTTTAATAATTTAGGAAATTCTTCTGGATTCAAAGTATACAGGAAGCAACAAACTTTTATAATAGAAATTTGTTCATCAATTGGAATTTCTAATGTAATCGGATATCCGCGAAATACAGCTCCAAGGCGTCGCCATACCAATTCTTTTGCTTCCAGACTACCCGGTTTTTTATAATAGATTTCATACGCCTCCGAAATAGGTAATCCGTAAAAAAAATCAACGATAAATTCATCTCTATATCCATCTATCCGATCTGGATCTTTTCGAACAATTTGATGAGTTGCGGTCATGTAAAGGAAAAAAAATTCATAGTATTTTTCTGGACTTTTAGCATATTTTTCCAATTCTTTATCAAAGAAAACTATAAATTCATTAAAATCATCTTCTTTCGACAGGGAATTCTCTCCCTTATCTATATTATCAGAGCCATCCATTGAACTAATGGTGATATCATTGTCTAAGGTTAAGACTTTTTCCGAATTACTTATATTTTCATTTAATAAAAATAAAGTAACAATAAATGCTTCTACTATATTTAACATTTTTTCTCAATAATTTTCACAACATTTTTGACTACACTTTTTCTCAAACCATTCTGCCAAAAGAAAAGCAGCTACTCCAGTTGCCTCTGGAATGGAACTAATATAACTACTACCAGCAATACACACACCCAGGCAATTTGCAAAATTTCTTTGACTACGAAACAAATAAATTGCATCATAAAGTGCATTATAGTAACTTACTTCTTCTGTAGAAAACCACAGATAAGCTTCATATGCATCAATTAGAGGTAATAACTGTTTTGCCACTTTTAGAGTTTTCTTTCCTTTAGAATCCGCAATATTTTTTAGTTCTTTAAAAATTTTTGGATCAAGTCTATAAATAGTATCTCCATAATAATTTACTTTTCCAATATAGGATTGTGCTAAATTCAATATTGCATCTTTACCAACAACCCATTTGGCTTGTGAGGCTTTTCTCACATCCATTGTCGCACTTACAGATATCGTAAACCCATCTTTCACTTGGTCAATAATAAAGATTTTTGCAGGATTATCATCCTGATTCTTTTTAGACAACCCATATTGATCAAGGTAATCAATACTATTATTTTGATGAATCCCATACAAATTCATTCCTCCCTCTTCCCAAATCGGATCTCTGCTTATCCATCGTCCGATGCTTGGCGCGTAATATCGATAGTTGTAGTAGATCAAGCCGGTTTCAATGTCTCGGAACTCGCTGCTGAACTGCCACGGATTGTTGCTCACACTGCCGGTAGCCGACACATTGCCGAACGGGTCGTAATCGTAGGTCGCAACCACCGTTCCAGCGGCGGTTTTCAACTGCCGGATGTTCTTGTTGCCGTCGGTGACGTAGGTGTAAACGTTACTGCCGGCTTTCATCCACAGCGGCACATCGAAATCGCCGCTGCCGGCCGGCTGCCAGACGTACGCCTGCACCAGCGTCGTACCGTTGTATTCGGCAATTTGCTTGAAACCGTCGTAAATGAACTTCTTTTCACTCGACAACACCCAGTCGGCTCCACTCTTCGCGTAAGTCTTCTTACTGAATCGCCGACCATTGTAATCGTAGGCAAATTCCAGCCTGGTCGTCGCGTTGTAGATGGCTTTCAGCCGGTTTTCGCCGTTCCATTCCATCGTCCAACCGTTATAACCGGTCAACAGATTGCCATTGACATCGTAGGTCGGGGTGACGCTGCCGATCGCCGTGTACTGGTTCAATTGGTTCGCGGTATAGTTGGTCTCCACAGCGTTCGCCGTCGCCGTTTCCCGGTTGCCGACGGTGTCGTAATCGTAGGCGTAATTCTGACCGCTCACCACCGCTCCGGCGGCAGTCTTCTTGACGCCGCTGATCACTTGGCCAAGCTCGTCGTAGCTGTAGTCCCAATACTGCCCGTCGCTCAACGTCTGTTTCGTCCGCTGATCCCTGGCGTTATAAATGTAGCTGCAACCGCTGACGCCGGTCAGGCGGTTGAAATGGTCATAACTGCGCGTCGCGGTGTGGACCGTCGCCGTTCCGGCTTTGAACACCGTTGACGCCAGACGGCTCATTGCCTCATAACCGTAGGTCGCCACCAACATAAAAGAACACCATTATTCTGTAATATACGGAGTTTGGTTATCCGTAGTATAGTAAACAATTTTTATTGGTAATGAAACTATATTGTGATTATATGTCAATTCAACAATAGCTTTTCTTTTTCTCGTAAACATTCCGGCAATAAATCAAGAGAACGAAATGTGATCGAGCAAGAATAAGCAATCGTATCTCCAACTTTAAAATTACTTTCAATGTCAATATTTCTTTTATTTGAATTCATAGAGTTTTGACTTATAAATTCATAATATTATTCATTTTTTACTTTTTTTATTACCAGACCATTTTTCAACGAAGCGCCCCCAATCCATCTCACTTCTATAATAACTCTATCTGGCAGAAAAACGACACATGCATAGCTCAAAGTAATATGTTCTAATTGATTAAAATCGGTCATATCCTATAATATTTTTATTGTAGCTCGAGCAGCATCTCCCATAACTCCGTATTTTTTCTCAAAGACTGCCAGTTCACGAATGGCTTTTTGAACTTTAATGGCACTACGATTTTCATTTATTTTGCTACATGCACCCAAGAAAATCAAACACAAGCATAGCAATATCTCTTTTTATCATATCTTTATATCTTCATAAAATTTTTGCTTCAGAGCAGGCTATCCGCACGGCAAGCTATGCGGGATTACACCCGCTCTTACGCAGCTCGCAAGCGAGCCGAACGCAAAATTGTCTCTAAGTAGACTCGCCGCAACTAGCGGGGTATTGAACCCGCAAATGAATTAAATTATTTTTCTTCTTTATAATTCTCCAATTTGTTAACATTATTCACTGAATTATCTTCATTCATATTTTCTGCTATTTTCCGACATTGGCAACCTTTATAAAATACAAAAAACGGTAACAGAAGATAACAAATTGAGAAAAAAATATTGTTCGTAAGGTAACGTCCAACTTCTTGTCTAGACAGATTTTTATCTCTCATCATTCGTGAACAAATAGCCCTAATATAAATAATAAAGAAAATGGTCGCAATGACCATGAATGTCATCACGACAATAGCCTGCTGATCTAATGAGTTATCACGAAATACATATCCAAGCAATAGAGAACCTATTGTTGTTATTGAAATAAAAATAAATATAAGTAAAATCAAATGATACCGCGAATATCTATACATCTGTTACTCCTGATACTCTATATTTTGATAAAAGACATCTCGTAACTCCAAGTCATCTTTGTTCTCAGGATCCATTCGTCGGAAGAAATCCCGCACAGACTCATATTCAGTATAAGCATCAAAAACTGTTTGCCCTCCAACCAAAACACGTATTGACCAATGAATTCTAACATATTCAGAATAATGAAATAAGGGCACAATTCTAGTTACTACCTGCCCAAAAAAAGGATACTGCCTAACATAATTAACTGACTGACGTACATACTTCTCTCCTTTGAATACAATCTGTAAACATGTTTTCCCGCCACTCGAGATACTAATTAATCCTGTAACGGCCTCGATCCCAACATATACCAATGCTCCAGTTTGCGGATCCAATCCCACGGCTTCCGCAATCCTCTGCGATAAAAGTATTCCAAAATTACTTTCATCTGCCCTAAAACCAGCGACAACATTCGCTAATCCCTGAATGAGCATAAGGCCACCGAGTACCCATCCGGCAGGCCCTCCAGTGGCTATCAGAACTCCTCCAGCAGTGGCTTGCAAAGCACCACCAATCACATTAAATACGCGTGACCAAAAACCATACCCCCAAGAATCATAAGAAGAGATTAAGCTATTTGCGATCATTATGTATAAGTTAACCCCACCCTCTTCCCAAATCGGGTCTCGACTGATCCATCGTCCGATGCTTGGCGCATAATATCGGTAGTTGTAGTAGATCAAGCCGGTTTCGGTGTCGCGGAACTCGCTGCTGAACTGCCACGGATTGTTGCTCACACTGCCGGTGGCGGCAACGTTGCCGAACGGGTCGTAGTCGTAGGTGGCAACCACTGTTCCGGCAGCGTTCTTCAACTGCCGGATGTTCTTGTTGCCGTCGGTGACGTAAGTGTAGACGTTGCTCCCGGATTTCATCCACAACGGCACATCGAAATCGCCGCTGCCGGCCGGCTGCCAGACGTACGCCTGCGCCAGCGTCGTACCGTTGTATTCGGCGATCTGTTTGAAACCGTCGTAAATGAACTTCTTTTCGCTCGACAACACCCAGTCGGCTCCACTCTTCGCGTAAGTCTTCTTACTGAACCGTCGACCGTTGTAATCGTAGGCGAATTCCAGCCTGGTCGTCGTGTTGTAGATCGCTTTCAGCCGGTTTTCGCCATTCCATTCCATCGTCCAACCGCTGTAACCAGTCAGCAGATTGCCGTTGACATCGTAGCTCGGAATGACGTTACCGATCGCGGTGTACTGGTTCAACTGGTTCGCGGTATAGTTGGTCGCCACCGCGTCCGCCGCCGTCGTTTCCCGGTTGCCGACGGTGTCGTAAGCATAGGCGTAATTCTGACCGTTAACCACCACTCCGGCAGCAGTCTTCTTGACGCCGCTGATCACCTGGCCAAGCTCGTCGTAGCTGTATTCCCAGTACTGCCCGTCACTCAACGTCTGTTTCGTCCGCTGGTCCCTGGCATTATAACTATAACCGTAACCATTGACGCCAGTCAGCCGGTTGAAATGGTCATAACCGCGCGTCGCGGTGTGGAAGGAGCAATGAATCATAATTTTTCCTCACTCCAGATTTTTGCATAACCGACTAAATAATCCTTTTCATAACACCTACCAAACACCTCTCTGCTCATTCAATTCATTTTTTCTATCGTTTTTATAATAAAATTCTCATTAGTACTGTTAAAATATCTTGTATCCCTGGCCAAATATGCAATCGTCAGTTCTACTGTGACTTCATTAGTACAATCAGTGCTGTAAGTAAAAAAAACTTTTTTACCTTTAAAATCAGTAAGCCTTATAGTTCTATTTTGCAAATAATCTGTTCTTAAGATATTTTCCTTCATACTTTCATCTTGAAAGAATAAAAAACCTATAGGTAAAATTTCATGACTGTCATTTGAAGAAATCCCATATAATTTTAATTCAGCCCATACGATATTATCAGGCAATTCTAACTGATACAATTCCCCACATTTTATTTGATATATAGAATTACCAACAACTGTTTGGTGTAATCCAGAACATATTATAAATAGGCCAAGACAAAAAACAATAATGAAAAATAAAATTAATCTAATTCGCATCGTGATAAATCCTCTGCAAAATATACAACTGCAGCGGCCCATGTCAAACAATTTACAGCATAAAAATCATAATATGGAGGCGCTGTTTTATCTAATAATACCTTTAAAATTAAAGTATTTTTTAGTTTCTCTAAGTCATAGCGACACGCTGAAAATTCAAAATGCTCTAGTCGCATTTTAGGTCCACTTATATAATTATCTCCTTCTGGAAATCTCACATTACCTATACCCGCCCCAAAAAGCAAAGCAGATGATCCAGGATCTTCAGTGGGAACACTGTCTCCATAGCCATAGCCATAAAATCCTGCACTTCCTCCATCCCATTCAAGCCAAGCATGGGAGATCAATCCGTAAGGAATTCCGAATTCTATTGGGCCACTAGTTGTTTTATATCCATAGTATATATCAATAACAAATTTTTCACTTTTATCATAAAGTTTCCCATTACAACAACATTTTTTTCTTGTATCATAGTTTATTCCATTACAACATTTTTTAAAAAAACCTAACCACTCTCCAAGTGTTTCCATAACCCAAGGAGCTAGTCCATCAAATTGTCCTCTCCAATCCCATTTCGCGATAAGATTATTCTGTAATATTGCATACAAATTTACACCACCCCGTTCTTCAAATAGATCTTTGTTGATCCACCGGCCGATAGTTGGCGCGTAATATCGGTAGTTGTAGTAGATCAAGCCGGTTTCGGCATCGCGAAACTCGCTGCTGAACTGCCACGGATTACAGCTCACACTGCCGGTAGCCGACACATTGCCGAACGGATCGTAGTCGTAGGTGGCAACCGCCGTTCCGGCAGCGTTCTTCAACTGCCGGATGTTCTTGTTGCCGTCGGTGACGTAGGTGTAGACGTTGCTACCGGCTTTCATCCACAGCGGCACATCGAAATCGCCGCTGCCGGCCGGCTGCCAGACGTACGCCTGCACCAGCGTCGTACCGTTGTATTCGGCAATTTGCTTGAAACCGTCGTAAATGAACTTCTTTTCACTCGACAACACCCAGTCGGCTCCACTCTTCGCGTAAGTCTTCTTACTGAATCGCCGACCATTGTAATCGTAGGCAAATTCCAGCCTGGTCGTCGCGTTGTAGATGGCTTTCAGCCGGTTTTCGCCGTTCCATTCCATCGTCCAACCGTTATAACCGGTCAACAGATTGCCGTTGACATCGTAAGTCGGGATGATGCTGCCGATCGCCGTGTACTGGTTCAACTGGTTCGCGGTATAGTTGGTCTCCACCGCGTTCGCCGTCGCCGTTTCCCGGTTGCCGACGGTGTCGTAAGCGTAGGCGTAATTCTGACCGCTCACCACCACTCCGGCAGCAGTCTTCTTGACGCCGCTGATCACCTGGCCAAGCTCGTCGTAGCTGTATTCCCAGTACTGCCCGTCAATCAACGTCTGTTTCGTCCGCTGGTCCCTGGCGTTGTAAGTATAACCGTAACCGTTGACGTCGGTCAGCCGGTTGAAATGGTCATAACCGCGCGTCGCGGTGTGGACCGTCGTCGTTCCAACTTTGAACTCCGTCGACGCCAGACGGTTACTGCCGCTCACCCGGCTGTAGGTCGCCGTATGTCCCAACCCCGTCACCGTCGCCAACCGGCTCATCGCGTCGTAGCTATAACTCGCCGACAACTCGACCGCCGTCCCCTGTTTCAGCGTCAGACCGGTCGGGCGGCCCAATGCATCATAGCTGAAAACCAGTTCGCCGTTGGTCAGCAGCGGCTGGCTTTCGGTCGCCACCGTCCGGTCGGCGTTGTAGGTAAAATGATGCGTTCCCGCCGCATCGGTCAGGGTCGCCGTCTCCCCCAGCCGGGTCAGCGTCATCGCGATGGCGGCCGTGTCATCCGAATAATTCACCCCGGTCGGCGTACCGCCGTTGTCGTAACTGTAGGTCGTCACCACCCCGTTGGCCCAGGTCCGGGTCAACAGCCGTCCACCGGCGTCGTAGGTGTACGAGGTCGCCTGGCCGGCCGCATCGGTCCGCGTCGCGATCCGGTCATCGGCATCGTAAGCGAAGGCCGTACTGTCGCCGGGTTGCGGATAGTTCCGGTAGGTGGTCAGTTTGGTCAGCCGGCCGTCGGCGTCATATTCGTAGCTGACCGGATAGGCGTCGTCGCCGTACTGTTTGGTCAACTCCCCGGTCGCGGCGTATTCATAATGGGTCACCATTGAAAACTTTTTCATAACCGACTTATTCATCGTTCACAAAGACCAGTATCACTAATCCTCGTTTTTTTTCAAAGCAAGCAATTCGGCAGAAAAGTAATTAAAATCCACAATATATTCCGTATCATCAATCATAAAATCCAACGATTCCGGAAATTCAGAGTAATTGTAACGAAAAAAACCACTATGGTCAGAAGTTACTCCACTTCCGCCAGAACTATCTGTAAATCCAATATCAATGCCACTTATTGGCCCAGATTTATTTAAAATCACACCTTGTAACACAGGTAGGTCTAATACCTCATAAGCAATGCTAATATCCCTTGAACGAGGAACCAATAAATAGCTCATCTTATAGCACACAACAATAAAGAAGTATCAAAAATAACAACGCAAAAAATATAATATACTTTTTATTCATTATTGTTATTCTCCTTACTAATTGGATATTTTTCAGTTAGTTCATCAATTAGCTCCTTCCCAAAAGAGTTAAGGGGATCTCGTCCTGCTGGAGGCAAGTCTTTAAACCAACTTAATTCACCTGCTTTAGCTTTCTCTTCACAACTACGATAACAGTGCCCCCAGGAAGTATTTCTATGGGACACTAATCTTCCTACTTCATTGTTGTGTAAATCCATCGCTTTATCTTCCGGTGTATTATCAGAAGTATCTTCATGATTATCTCCAATTTTTTTGACTCTTCTAGGGCCACAAAATGAGGCCGCAATTTTACACTGCCATACACAATGATAAATTGTTTTTCAACCTCCGACATCTCTGATCAATTAATTTTAGCTATACTTGATCAATTATATTTTATTTCACCAGCAACTTTGATTTTTCTATTTTTTTTCACTATCATTAATATACGAATCGAAAACACAGAGGATAATATAAAAAAATTACCCAGAAATTCCGTTTTAGAAATCATATTACTTAGACATCTAAAACAATAGGATAACAATATAAAAATATCATTATTGCTGATAAAATTAAAAATAGAGTATTGATTATTAACAGTAAAATATAACATCTTTTAAAGGCTATATTTCTATATTTAAATTTCCTTACTTTTTTATATAATAAGTGCGAGAAAGAAATTTTTTTTGCTTTTGTAATAACCATTGTCTCCATCGCCAAAAAAAACGATATTAAGATCCCATAGATGCGGAATTCATCATTAAAAAATAACAAAAAAATATATGTAATAATCAATAAAAATAATAAAACAAATTGTAAGTCAAAGAGATCAAAAAAAGAAAACTCCTTCGGCTCTCCTCTATTTATATATAGTCTTATTCTTCTTATTATTCTTTCCATAAAAATTCCTCACAGTAATTGCATCCTGTTTCAATCACTAACATTACATCTAACTCATATAAAAATTTTATCAAACCTTGTTCTTCCACTGGCATATATGAGAAAATTGGTGCAGGAAATCGAGAGATAGCAACTAATGCAGATGCATGAATTGCAGAAGTTCCAATATCACCATTATCGCAATACGTAACAGAGTAATTTCCCACAAACGCAATCGTAGAATCTGTTGCATAATATAAAAAAGTCGATTGGGTGGAAATAACTCTTACACCTGTTTTGATTAGTGCCGCTGCGGCTCCGGCTGATCCTCCAACCATCGAGCCTGCAGCAATTCCATTGAGAAACCCACTCCTCATCGCCTCGACCTCTGAATTATATGAAGAACTCACTTCTGCTACAGTTTGTGAAACTCCACTTGTAATGGCTCCTGCAATTGCTCCTGCAGCAATCCCCGCAGCAGCTCCAGCAACAAATCCAGCTGGGCCTCCAACAATAAAGCCGCTTACTGCTCCAGCGATTGCTCCCGTTGCGGCCCCAGCCAAAGCCCCTGCGGCTGATGCTAACGCGGCACGTCCCAATCCAGACCAAAAACCATAACCGATATTATCAAAATATAAAATCAAGCAATTATTTCCAGCCATGTATAAATTTAATCCCCCCTCTTCCCAAATCGGATCCCGGTTGATCCAGCGTCCGATGCTTGGCGCGTAATATCGGTAGTTGTAGTAGATCAAGCCGGTTTCGGTATCGCGGAACTCGCTGCTGAACTGCCATGGATTGTTGCTCACACTGCCGGTGGCGGCAACGTTGCCGAACGGGTCGTAGTCGTAGGTCGCAACCACTGTTCCGGCGGCGGTTTTCAACTGCCGGATATTCTTGTTGCCGTCGGTGAGATAGGTGTAGACGTTGCCGCCGGCCTTCATCCACAGCGGCACGTCGAAATCGCCGCTGCCGGCCGGCTGCCAGACGTACGCCTGCGCCAGCGCCGTACCGTTGTATTCGGCGATCTGTTTGAAGCCGTCGTAAATGAACTTCTTTTCGCTCGACAACACCCAGTCGGCTCCATTCTTCGCGTAAGTCTTCTTACTGAATCGCCGGCCCTGGGAATCGTACAGAAATTCCAGCCTGGTCGTCGCGTTGTAGATCGCTTTCAGCCGGTTTTCGCCGTTCCATTCCATCGTCCAACCATTATAACCGGTCAACAAATTGCCGTTGACATCGTAAGTCGGGATGATGCTGCCGATCGCGGTGTACTGGTTCAACTGGTTCGCGGTATAGTTGGTCGCCACCGCGTTCGCCGTCGCCGTTTCCCGGTTGCCGACGGTGTCGTAAGCGTAGGCGTAATTCTGACCGCTCACCACCACTCCGGCAGCAGTCTTCTTGACGCCGCCGATCACCTGGCCAAGCTCGTCGTAGCTGTATTCCCAAGACTGCCCGTCAATCAACGTCTGTTTCGTCCGCTGGTCCCTGGCATTATAAGTATAACCGTAACCATTGACGCCGGTCAGGCGGTTGAAATGGTCATAACCGCGCGTCGCGGTGTGGACCGTCGCCGTTCCAATCTTGAACTCCGTCGACGCCAACCGGTTACTGCCGCTCACCCGGCTGTAGGTCGCCGTATGTCCCAACCCCGTCACCGTCGCCAACCGGCTCATCGCGTCGTAAGTATAGCTCGCCGCCAGCTCGACCGTCGTCCCCTGTTTCAGCGTCAGTCCGGTCGGGCGGCCCAATGCATCATAGCTGAAAACCAGTTCGCCGTTGGTCAGCAGCGGCTGACTTTCGGTCGCCACCGTCCGGTCGGCATTGTAGGTAAAATGATGCGTTCCCGCCGCATCGGTCAGGGTCGCCGTCTCCCCCAGCCGGGTCAGCGTCAGCGCGATGGCGGCCGTATCATCCGAATAACTCACTCCGGTCAGTGTTCCGCCGTTGTCGTAACAGTAGGTCGTCACCACCCCGTTGGCCCAGGTCCGGGTCAACAATCGTCCGCCGGCGTCGTAGGTGTACGAGGTCGCCTGGCCGGCCGCATCGGTCCGCGTCACGATCCGGTCATCGGCATCGTAAGCGAAGGCCGTACTGTCGCCGGGTTGCGGATAGTTCCGGTAGGTGGTCAGTTTGGTCATCCGACCGTCGGCGTCATATTCGTAGCTGACCGGATAGGCGTCGTCGCCGTACTGTTTGATCAACTCACCGGTCGCGGCGTATTCGTAATGGATCACCCGGTTGCCCGGCTGCGTCGTCTGGATCCGGCGGCCCAGCGCGTCGTACTGGTAACTCGTTACTCGGCTCTGGCTGCCGGCAGTCTGCGTCTCGCTCAACACCCGGCCGGCCGCGTCATAACTGTAAGTGGTACTGCGCTGGACGCCTCCTTCGGTATGCCGCTCCTCGCTGACGCGATTCAGACCGTCATAGAAATAGAGGGTGGAACCGAGCACCGAGTGGCTGCGTTCGATCAACCGGCTGTTTTCATAACTCTCCGTCACTGTCGAGCCGTCCGGGTTGGTCTGGGTCACCTGTTTGGCGCCGCCGCCCTGCCGGACGGTGACCATCGTCGTCAACCGCCCGAACGCGCTTTCCCGACTCCACAACCCGTCGACCGACTGCCAGCGCTCCCGGTTGGTCACCGGCGTTGCGCTGTTCAGCGTCGGATAAATCAAGGTCTTCTGATGGCGGCAGACCCTGCCCTCCAACGTTACCACGTCGTTCAACGTATCGGTCACCCGGTCGGTTCCGGACAGTTCAATGGCATTGCTGCGGTTCATGTCCACCGCCTGACGGTAGGCTTCGCCCCTGGCGTTGTAGGCAATCAGGGTATGCACCCCGTCCGCGCCGCGAATCCGCCGCAGTCGGTTGCAGGCATCGTGGTCAAAATAGGTGTAGACGTTTCCTTTGGTCCGTTCCAGATCCTTCAAGTGGTTGAAAATCTCATAGCCATAAAGGTAGGCGGTGTTGGCCGTACCGCGTTCACCATGGTACAATCTCACTCCGGATTTACCATAAATGTGGTAACGCACATGCGCCCCGGTTCCACTGACCGAATAAATTGTACGGTCGGCGTAATACCTCGAAACGACGGTCTTGCCGTCCGGCCGGGTCTGAATCACCTGCCAGACGCTGCCGCTCCGAGCATAACTGTAAGTCGTCGTCCGATCGGCCGCATCGGTTTCACTCAACAGCAGCCCATCGGCGCTGTAACAGCGGGAACTTTCCTGGGTCAGACCACCGGAACCTTGTATCGTCGTGACGATCACCCGACCGTCGGCGTCATATTCGTAAGCCTCGGTGATCCCGTCCCGCGACCGGGTCGCCACCCGCCGACCGGCATCATAGGTATACGCCGTCTCCACCCCGTCCTCATCGGTTTCCAGTATCGGGCCGCAGTTGATGTACTCGGCGGAGCTGGTACTGTCATCCAGATGGGTCGTCTGGGTAATCCGACCGTACTGGTCGAGGGCGTACTGATCATCCCGCAGCGTCAGATTGGAAGCGACATCGATTTCCTGCCGGCGGGTGGTCCACCCCTGGGCGTTCCAGGTGGTGATCACTCTGGTCCCGTCGATCACCGAGCCGGACGCATTGACCGCCCCGGTCGTTTCGGTGACGATCATGCCGCCGCCGGATTTCTGGTATTCGGTAATCTGCCGCCGGCCGTCCGGATAGAGCACCTTCCAGGCCCGACCCGGCGCAACCGTATCGTTCAGCGGATAGGCAATCGACTCGGTCACCAGGTTATTGGCCGCATTCCAGGCCGCTCCGGCGGTCTTCGCGACGATCTCCCTGTGAAACAGTTCGCCGTAAATGTGATAAACCCGGCTCATCTCCAATCCGAGCACCGTCTCGACGACCATCCGCGGCCGGCTGTCGGCGGGGCGGGTGACATCGTCGTCACTGACCGGTTCGTAACTGTAAGTCGTCACCCGGTTCAGGTCGTCGGCATCGGCCGGAGTGCTGTTCTTGAATGGCGACCGTTCCTTGATTACCCGGCCGAGACCGTCATAATCATACGCCTGCCACTGGCCGTCGTAAGCGGTGCGAAGCAACAGTTTCCCATAGGTGGCGGAAGTGGTGTCCCAATCGTAAACATAGGTCGTCCGGCGCTCGTCCGCCGCGCCGTAATTGGCGATGTCGGCGGTCTTGATCCAGCCCTTCGGCGACCGCGTCTGCTCCTCCCAGGTGGTCTTGCTCTGGCCGTATTCGGACACGTAATGACACAATATCCGGGTCGCCCGGCCGGCGGCGTCATTCCCGGTTGCCGTCACATAATCGCCGGTCAACCGCAACGTCATTTCGCCCAGTTCCTCCGGCAGCCGGTAGACATTCAACCGCGTCGCCCGGTCGGCGCTGGCCATCTCGTACAAACGACCGGTGACGCTGCCGGTCGGGCCGGTCGTCGTCAGGTTCTGCGAAACGATCAGTTTTTCCCGCATACCAGCCGGAAACGGGCAATTCGGCAAATTGAAAATATCCCTGGCCACCGCCACGGCGGTAAATTCAGCCGGATTCTCCTCTTCCCAATCGATCGTTTCGTCGATCGACTCCAAACCGGACCAATCCGCATCTCCCGACGCCTTGATCAGAATCCGGCCGCTCACCTGACCGCTCATCTGATCCATCGGAAGCCGCACCGTCACTGCGCCGCTGACCCATTGACGATAAGATACGCCCCCTTCCGACAGACTGGTGATCGCCACATTGTCGCCGGGAGGCGTTTCCGTCAGCTTTTCACCATCCTCGGTTTCGTACAGGCAGGTCAGCCCGCCCCGGAAAAGATGGCTGACCCCGTCGTTGAAATCGGCCCGGTAATAACTTTGATTGCCTTCCGTCACGTAACTGAGTTTAAAACCGGCGCCTTCCGCTTCCGTTTTGTTCCCGGCCGAATCGAAATTCCAATGGGGTGCAACCGTCGCCCCGCTCGGACGCTGAATCTCGGTGAACGCCCAGCGGCAACCGAGCGTCGTATCGGTACCGCTATACTGGGCGACGATCGAGGTATTGCAGTTATAGTGCCAGACCGAACCGCCACTAAAGTTGCACAACGTCAGATAGTGGCCGATTTGCAAGCCCGAATTCACCCCGGACGACAAGCCGAGCGGAATCCCCACCGAACCGAATTTCTCCCGGATCGCTTTGAGCAGCAGCGTCTTCGGATCCTTGTCGCACTGCGCCCCATTGCCGTTACAGGAAAAAACATTACAGCCGACCGCCGCGACGCCGTTGTCTCCATTATCGCTCAACGCACTGTCGACCCCGGCGGAAACCGGCTGAATATCGTACTCATACAGAAAGGCAGTACCACGCTCATAGGCATATTTATTCTCTACTCCGTGCGACCAAGTCGGACAAGTTCCCTGACAGACCGGCGTCGCCGGCAGCGGCTGAAATCCCCAGTCCCAGCTAGGCCCTTCATAGTATTCATCGCTGCCGATCAAAGATTTATTTACCGCGTGATTGCTGACCGCAAACCGGGGATTCTGCGTTCTGGTTTCGCCTTGTTCCGTGACCCGGTCGACCAGAAAATGAAACATTTTCACCGAATTCAACGCCGGAGCCGGATAAGCACTGCCGGCGCTGATCAAGGCCGGCAATTTTCCCTTATAATGATAGACAAAGTACATTCGCTCAATCCGATAAACATATGGATCGGGAGAACTCGGGCTATGATACAAACGATAAACCGACATGCCGACGGAATTTCCGGAGTCATCCCGGTTAAGCGTCGAGACCATTACATCACCGTCATCCAACTTGGAATGGCTGGCCGTAACATGGTAGGAGCCGGAAATCCGCAGCATTACTTTCATCTTGTTCATCAATGCCACCATATCATCGATATGCTCCCGCAGCAGCGGCACTTTGCTGCCGAAGTTGGAATTGGTCGTGTAAACATCCGGTCCGCGCGGTACGGTGTAACTGCCCGGCACCAACAGCAATCCCCGGGTATAGCCGGTGGCAGGATCGACATTCCAGGTTTTATCCAACGTCGGCATCGCCTCTTCTATCGTCGTCGCCCCGTTTACGGAAATTTTGCCGATATCGATATAATAGCTCATCATACTGAGAAGGGCACTGCGCAAGGCCGTAAAATCGCTTTGCCGGACCGTCGACAACGGCGCCTTTTCCTGACAGGAAGTCGGAGGCCGCCAGCCGCGTTCAATAAGCCCAGCCCGGATCGCATTGAAAGCCGGAACGAATTCACAGCCGACCGGCGCGGTCAGGGCCGGTCCGTAATAAGCCGCCGCCGGGGTGGCGTTGCCGCCGGATTTGGAACGGTCGGCCTGGAACTTCGGGGTACTGACGCGTCGTTTCATGATTCTCTCCCTGGCAAAATTGAAAATAATCCATTGCTGAAAGCTCAAAAAAAATCGAACAACCGGCAACTATGGTTGAATTACGGACTGAAGAACGCGAGAGGAGGCGCATTCCGCATTCCCGCCAGAAAAGGAACAAACAATAATACGATGGAAATCATGGCACTCCCTTTTGCAAAGAGACCAGAGATACATTTTCCAGTGATAGAACCTTTATATCATAAAAAATCCCAAAAAGCAAGTAGTTCAATAAAAAAATTCATAAAAAAGAACAGTAATTTTTCCTATATTTCCAGAAAAGAAAAAAGCGCCGGAAATTCCGACGCCTGTAAAAACCGTCACCCGATCAGCGCCGGGCGACTCCGCTTGACAAACCGATCCGCACCGCCATGACGGCGCGCGTGAAAATTTTACCGCTCCAACCGATAGGTCCGGATTTCAAACGGCCGCATCACCAGTTCCAATTCAGCACCGGCCGGCAATTCTTCCTCGGTGGTCCATTCGATCAAATCGGTCCGGAAAATCGCCGAAAATTCTTCCCGCAACTGCAGCAGGCCGCGTGAATGACAGCCGGCGGTTTCCACCAGCCGGATGACCAAATCCTCGCTTTTTTCCGCTTTTTTAACGACTTCAAGCATGATATGGTCGGCGATCAGCCGGCAGGGCAATTGCCACTCGCCGCTGAAACCGACGGCGGCAACCGGCGCTTCATTGAGCATGGCCGCCTGATTGATCACCAGCTGGTGCGTCGTCCCGGCCCGGTACGGCAACAGTACATAGGTGAATTCATGGTCGCCCAGATCGGCGGTCGGATCGGGATACTTCGGCGAACGCAGGATGTTCATATCCAGCACATTTTCCCGCAGCCGGAAGCCGTATTTGCAATCGTTCAGCAGGGCGACGCCGTATTGCGGGTCGGACAGCTTCACATAACGGTGGGCACTCACTTCGAACTGCGCCAGATCCCAACTGGTGTTGACCTGGGTGGAACGCGACAGGAAACCGTACTGGATGTCGAACTGGGCCTGAGCGGCCGACAGATTGACCGGGAACGCCACCCGCAGCATTTTATTGGCCTCATCCCAGTGCACCCTGGTTTCAAAACGCAGCGCTTTGCCGCCGCCGAGAATGATCTGCTGGCTGAGCGTCGAACGGCCGATGCGCTGCTCCAATGCCAGAATCTGGCGGACCGGACCGACCGTCTTGCGCAATGCCGCACTCGGCAGCGCTTCCGCCACCGGACAGTTGACATAATCCAGGTCGACGTCCCAGGCATCGAAATTGATCGGGTTGTCGTAATAAAGCCGGAAAACATTGCCGGGCGCTTCCGGCGACAGAAATTCGAACTGCAATTCTTTGTCATAACCGCGAATCAGCCGGCCCCGCTCGTCGAACTCATAGCGCACCAGATCATTTTCCAGCACCGCCGGGCCGCCCTCCACCGTCGAAGCGGCCAGATCGCTGCGCCTCAACTCCACGCTGGAATACGGCGGAATGACCACCTCGGCCACCACGCCGTCCTCCTCCCGCTGGCAAGGCAGCGTGGCGCCGTCGAATTCCACGCCGGCCCAATCCGCCGGCAGGCGGTAGTAGCCACGGTATTCACAGCCCAGCGTGTTGAACAGGGTAATCGTGTCGGCCTCGGCAGTCAGCGCCGATTCCCAGGCGTCGGCCAGCAATTTCCCGCATTGCTCGAACAGTTCGGCATAGGCGGCACGAGCTTCGGCATACACCCGGGTAATCGACGAACCGGGGATGATGTCGTGGAACTGGTGAAGCAGCAACTTTTTCCAGGCGGCGTCCAGCGCGGCAGCCGGGTAATTCTCCACCGGCAGGCAACTGTAAACGAACTCCAGTTGTTTCAGCAGATGTTCCAGACGGCGGTTGGACCTTTTCACCCCGGCTTGCGTGGTGAACGTCCCCTGGTGTTTTTCCAGGAACAGTTCGCCGGTCCAGACTTCCAGCCGATCCCGGACCGCATCGAGACGGTCGAGCAACTGCCGGGCCGGCGCCATCTTCACTTTCGGACAGCCTTCGATCGAAGCGAGGCGCCCGGCCCGCTCGATGTGTTCTTCGAGCGGCCCGCCGCCGCCGTCACCGCAGCCGTAAAGCGACAAAAAAGCGTCGGCGACATCGCTCTCGGCGAAGTTGTTCTGTCCGAAGCCGAGATCCCGCGGCGTCATCGTCCCGTTATAGGTATTTTCCGGCGGACAATGGGCCAGCACCTCGCTGCCGTCGATGCCCCGCCAGCGGAACGTCGTATGCGGAAAAACGTTGTAATTGTTCCAGGAAAGTTTTTGCGTGACGAAATAATCGCAGCCGCACCCTTTGATGATTTGCGGCAACGCGCCGGAATAACCGAAAACGTCCGGCAGCCAGAGACTTTTCACTTCGACGCCGAATTCATCGCGGAAAAAGTTTTTGCCGTGCAGGAACTGCCGGATCATCGATTCCCCGCCAATCAGATTGGCGTCGGCTTCCACCCACATGCCGCCCTGCAATTCCCATCTGCCGTCGGCCACGCGAGCCTTGAGCCGCTCGTACAAATCCGGATAGTCCTCCTTGACGAACTGATAATGCTGCGGCTGGGAAGCGCCGAACCGGTAATCCGGATAACGGTCGATCAGGGCCAGTTGCGTCGCGAACGTCCGGCCGCATTTGCGCCGCGTCTCCCGCAGCGGCCAAAGCCAGGCGGTATCGATATGCGCATGGCCGACGGCCATCGCGGTCATGCTGCTGGCGCAAGCCGGCGTACTGAAAAAAGCCTCCTGCAGATAATCGCGCACTTTGCCGGCATTCGCCGGCATTCCGGCGTAGAGATCGTTGGCCCGGCTGGCGATCGCCGCCAACTGGCGCGCCCGGTAACCGTCCGGCGTATTCTGCAGCAGATTGACCAGAATATCCAGATCGTAACTCAAATCCAGTACCGTTTTGTCAACCGAATACAAATCCAGCGAAGCGATCCGTCCGACCGTGCCGATCACCGCGTCCTCGATCCGCCGCGGCCGGTCATCGAGCAGCAGGCCGAAATTGTCATTGGCGGCGGCGTCGACATAGAATTCCACCGTTTCGCCGCCGCCGGCCGCCTCGGTCACCAGATATTGGTCGCGAATGTATTCGCGGCAGAACAGCGAGCGGTCGGTCAACCCCTGCAATGCGTTGCCGTCGCTGTCGAACAACAGCCCTTCGCCGCCGAGATTCAACCGGGCGACGACCCGTTTCCCGGCCCATGCCGCCGGAATCTGTCCGGAAATATGCATCCAGGCGCATTGCCAGTTGCCGCCCCACACCTCCCCTTTGGCAACGGGACGGAAAGAACGCTGCCGGGCTTCCGCCAAGGTAATGGGTTCTTCGGTAACGACACATTCCGCCGCCAGCGGCACGCTCTCCTGCCAGTAATCCCGGCGCAGCACTTCGAGGAACACGCGGGCTTTGTCGCGCAGATAACGCATTTTTTCCTTGTGCATGAATTCTCTCTTTCTATGACATGGTTTGAAAGCTCGTGGAGATATTCAAAGCCTGACCGGAATGCCGTGTCCGGCCAGAAATTCCTTGACCTGAGGAACGCTGAAGGTGCCGAAATGAAAAATACTGGCGGCGAGAACGGCATCGGCGGCGCCGTTCTGCAGCACCGCCAGGATATGTTCCAGCGTCCCGGCGCCGCCGGAAGCGATGACCGGCACCGGCACCGCTCCGGCAATCGCCCGGGTCAGTTCGATGTCGTAGCCGTCCAGGGTGCCGTCGGCATCCATGCTGGTCAGCAGAATTTCACCGGCCCCCAATTCGACGGCCCGCACCGCCCACTCGACGGCATCAAGTTCAGTCGGCCGCCGGCCGCCGTGGGTATACACCCGCCAGCGTTCTTCGCCCGGAACGCGTTTGGCATCGATCGCCAGTACGACGCACTGCCGGCCGAAGCGCTCGGCGCCGGCCCGGATCAGGTCCGGATTGCGGACGGCAGCGGTGTTGACCGAAATTTTATCGGCGCCGTTGTTGAGCATCAAACGCATATCGTCGACGGTACGGATGCCGCCGCCAACCGTCAACGGGATGAAAACCTGTTCGGCGGTCCGCCGGACCACATCGACCATCGTGCCGCGATTGTCGCTGCTGGCGGTGATGTCCAGAAAAACCAGTTCATCGGCCTTCTGGCGGTCGTACGCTTTGGCCGCCTCGACCGGATCTCCGGCATCGATCAGATCGACGAAATTGACGCCTTTGACGACCCGGCCGCCAGTGACATCCAAACAGGGAATGATTCTTTTGGCTAACATGATTCGCCGTCAATCCTGCTGCGGCACGGACCCCGGCTTCAACGCCTGAACCGCCCGTTTGCCGGCGTAAAATGCGTTGATGTTCGCCTGGATCACCGCCTGTTTGCTGCTGAAGCAATCCATGATCGCTTCCTCAAACACCCGGTTGAAGTCATCCTTGTCGTCGCCTTCGAGGAAATAATCCTCCATCATCGTCGCCAACGCGCCGAGCATCACCGAATTGGCGTATTTCAGATCGCCGAGCTGACGGGCCAGATCGGAGGCCGCCACGCAGTAAACGATTTTGTCGTCGCCGATATTGGCCGGCAGTGTCATCGTCGAGCTGTCGTAAAGCAACACGCCGTGCGCCTTCAATTCCGGCAGAAATCTCTCCAGCGACGGCTGGTTCAGCGCAATCAGCAGGTTGCTGTTCTCTTCGACAATCGGCGATCCGACGGTATCGCGACTTAAAATCACCGAACAATTGGCGGTACCGCCGCGCATCTCCGGACCATAAGAGGGCAGCCAGGAAACATTGAAGTTGCGCAATTTGCCCATCGTCGCAATCATGAAGCCGAGCGACAGCACGCCCTGGCCGCCGAAGCCGGCCAGCTTGATTTTGCGCTCTTTTTTGAAAATGGCCGACGGATTGCGGAAATTGTCGTCGACGCTTTTGACCACCTGGACCGGATAGAGCAGCTCCTTGACCGCCGCCGGCTCGTAGATGCCTTCCGGCCGATGCACCGGGTCGCGCTCCTCGGCGATGTCCTTGAAACAGCCCAGCGGAAAATAGCGGACCATCTGGTTGTCGATGAATTCGTTCATCTCGCGGGCGTTCAATTTCAGATTGACCGGACAGCCGGAGAGAAATTCGACGATCGAAAAGCCTTTGTGGTTGATCGAATTGGTCAATGCCTTGCGCACCGCCCGGCGCGCCGCCAGAATATGCTTGGTCGTCGACAGCGCGCAGCGTTCGACATAGACCGGCGCGTCCAAGGCCGCCACCATCTCGCAGACCATCAGCGGATATCCCTCGCTGTTGACCGAACGGCCGTTCGGACTGGTCTGGGTTTTCTGGCCCGGCAGCGAAGTCGGCGCCATCTGGCCGCCGGTCATGCCGTAAATGGCGTTGTTGACGAAAAAGACCGCCAGGTTCTCGCCGCGGTTGGCCGCCTGCAGCAGGTGGTTGAAGCCGATGGCGCCGAGGTCGCCGTCGCCCTGGTAACCGATGACGAGATTTTCCGGATTGGAACGCGACAACCCGGTCGCCACCGCCGGAGAACGGCCGTGCGGCACCGAAATACCGAAGCAATCGAAGTAATAGTAGGTAAATACCGCACAACCGACCGGCGCGATCAGCACGGCCTTGTCCTTGATATCGAAATCGGCGATCGCTTCGGCGATCAATTTGTGCAGAATGCCGTGGCCGCAACCCGGACAGTAGTGCATGTTCTTCTTGATCGGTCCGGGACGGCGTTCGAAAGTATCGAAAAATCCTTCCGGCCGGCCGTGTATGATTTTTTCCGTGATGCTCATATTCATAACTCCTTGGCCGCCGCGGTTTGCAGCCGCCGCAACACACGCTCGACGATTTCTCCGACGTTGGGAATATTGCCGCCCATCCGGTTGATCAGCGTCACCGGGCGGCGGCAATCGATCGCCAGTTTGACGTCGTCGATCATCTGGCCGTTGCTCATTTCGACGCTGAAAAATTCAGCGGCATGCTCCGCCGCCTGCCGGCAGGCGGCAACCGGGAACGGAAACAGGGTGATCGGCCGCAGCAAACCGGCGGCAATTCCCTGCTTGCGCAATTCATCGACCGCGTTGCGCGCCAGCCGTCCCATGATGCCGTAACCGATCAGCACGACTTCGGCGTCAGCCAGTCGATACGCCTCGGAACGCTGCTCCGCCGCGGCGATGGCGGCATACTTTTCCTGGAGACGGATATTGACCGCCTCCAGGTCATCGTGTTCCAGATAGATGGAAGTGATCAAATTGTTCCGGTCCAAGCCGGCATTCAGCGACCACTCCGGTAATTCGCGCTTCGGCAGCGGTTCCGGCAGCGCGACCGATTCCATCATCTGCCCGACCACGCCGTCGGCCAGCATATAGACCGGCGTCCGGTACTTTTCCGCCAGATCGAAGGCCAGAAAGGCCAGGTCGCACATCTCCTGCGCCGAAGCCGGCGCGATGACGATACATTTATAATTGCCGTGGCCGCCGCCCTTGACCACCTGGTTGTAATCGGCCTGCTCCGGCCCGATGTTGCCGAGACCGGGACCGCCGCGGGTGATGTCGACGATCATCGCCGGCAGTTCGCAGCCAGCCAGGTAGGAAACGCCTTCCTGCTTCAAACTGATGCCGAGTCCGCTCGAAGCGGTCATCGCCCGCCGGCCGGCGGCCGCGGCTCCCATCACCATGTTGATTGAGGCAATCTCGCACTCCGCCTGCAGAAAAACCCGGCCAAGCTTCGGAAACAGCCTGGCCGCACTGTGGGCAATTTCACTGGCCGGCGTAATCGGATAACCGAAATAACAGTCGCAGCCGGCCAGCAGGGCGCCGTAAACGACGGCTTCATTGCCTTTCAAAAGCAGCTTATTGGTAAATTCCATAGCTCAATTCTTCTCATCGTTGATTAATTCGAAAATAGCGATCGCCCCCGGCTCCGGGCAGGTGTAAAAACAGCCGCCGCAACCGATGCAGCCGTTGGCGGCGGCAATGGCATAGGGAAAACTCATTTTATTCAGTTGAGTTCCCATTTTCAATACCGAACGGGGGCAGGCGTTGACACAACGTTCGCAGCCTTTGCATTCGTCCGGATTGACCCGGACGCGAAACAGGCGTTTTGATCCACTCATCGACACGTTTTACTCCTCAAGGAAAGATTTCTCAGTTTCATCGATATACTGAAGCATATTGCGGCTTAAAATGTCCTCCGGCTGACGCACGATTTCCAGTTCGCGGGCGAAATACCGGTTCGGGGTGACAATTTCGGCTTCCATGCCGTCCAGATATGTTTCCAGTTGCCGCTGCCGCTTCACTTCGGACTCGACCAGACCGATCAAGCGGGTCAACTCCTGTTCGACGCTGACCGCCGGGGCCCGGTTGATGCTGGTAACCGCCGCGGCCATCCGGCTCAGCAACAGTTGCAGCGCGATGCCCGAACGGTTGCCCAGCGCGGACAACTCCCCGGCAATCACCCCGGGCAGCAAGCGGCAGCCCGGCTCGGCATCGAACAGCTTCGGCAACGCCACCAAATCGGCAGTCAACGCTTCCGAACCATTTTCCGGCTGGTAGCGAAACCGGCGGATGGCGTTGAAACGGCGCTGAAACTCTTCCATCGGCAGCGGATTGTACTGGTTGAAAACCCGCTGGTCCGCCTGGGCGGCAAGATAATATTGAATCTTGTCGGCATCATTCAATTCCGCCGTCTCGACATTGGCCGGAATCTTCTTCAACAGCACCCGGCCGAGCGTCGCATTGAACGCCTGCTCCGGCCCATATCCCTGGACTGCCAGAATCGTCAGATCGCCGAGCAGATTGTCAGCCGTACTGCCGTTGAGATAGAATTGCTCCAGCATGAAAGCGGCAATCTCCTGGTGCAATTCATAAAATGCGCCGCCGACCGCCCGGGCGGCATCGCTCAATTCCAATTCCCGGGCGAAATCCGGCATCGCCCCGGAGAGCAGCAAAAAGCGCAAACCGGGATAATAGCTGACGTTCAACACTTTGATTTCATC
The DNA here is from genome assembly GCF_903645315.1 of Victivallis sp. Marseille-Q1083. Classification (NCBI taxonomy): domain Bacteria; kingdom Pseudomonadati; phylum Lentisphaerota; class Lentisphaeria; order Victivallales; family Victivallaceae; genus Victivallis; species Victivallis sp. Marseille-Q1083. The sequence goes on along the minus strand of NZ_CAHJXL010000001.1, from coordinate 2,189,588 downwards.
CCGGGCGATCCGCAATTTATGGAGCAGGCCGTCGGCAATCCAGCCGGGAAATTTTTCGAGCTGATTTTCCGGATTGATGCCGAGCCGGGCCAACTGGATGGCGCCGGCAATCGCCCGGATGGCGCCGGGATCATCCCGCCAGCGAAGAAAATCCGCCCCCAGGGCAAGTTCGACCGCGCCGTCCGCCACGTTGAGTTCCCAGAGCGCCGCCTGATTTTCCCGGATGATCAGGCGGCAGGGAATGGAACGGCTGCTGCGGCCGCCGCGAAAAGCCCGCACCAACTGGCGGTCGAGTTCCTTCAAGTGGTTCTGAATATCCAGATAGTTGTCCGGCAATTTATCAAAACGGATTTCCAGGCCGGCCGATGTCTGGAATGTTTCCGCGCCGGCCGGACCGGCCGGCACGGCCAGCAACAGCAACAGCAAAATCCCCCGGAGCCGGTATACTTTTCGGATGTGAAACTTCATCATATTTCCGTTTCGGATTGTTTGTCTCCCGCCGTTGGAAATCATCGCGTCCGATCGCACGGCTATCTCGCAATTTTTCCTGGAAAAAGGTTGTTTTTCCCAAGATCGGGATGTAACTTACTCAATGAATATAAACCCGCTGAAGGGAAAAGACAAACCGACGATGAAAAATTTTGACCACGAGTGTTATCCCGTCGCATTGACGATTGCCGGCAGCGACTCCGGCGGCGGCGCCGGAATCCAGGCGGACCTGCGAACCTTCAACGCGTTCGGGGTCTTCGGCTGCAGCGCGATCACCGCCATCACCAGCCAGAACCCGCTCGCTGTCCGCCGAATCGATCCGCTGCCGCCGGAAGCGGTGGCGGCTCAGTTGGCGGCCGTCTTCGAGGCCGTTCAAATCGGCTGCATAAAAACCGGCATGCTCGGCGGCGCCGCGACGATTCAAGCGGCGGCGGAAGGCTTGACGAACCGGCCGTGCAAACTGGTGGTCGACCCGGTCATGGTGGCGACCAGCGGCGCCAGATTATTGCCGGACGAGGCGCTGGAAGTGTTGCGGACCGTGTTGCTGCCGCTGGCGGATTGGCTGACGCCGAACCTGCCCGAAGCGGAATTGCTGCTCGGCCGGCCGCTGCGGCAGCGGGATGAAATGCGGCGCGGCGCCCAGGAGTGCGCCGAACGCTGGCAATGCAGTTGCGTGCTCAAAGGCGGCCATGCGGCCGGCGACCGGGACAATGCGGTTGATATTGTCGCGCACGACGGCAAATTATATGAGCTGTCATCGCCGCGGATCGCGGTGGAGAAGTATTGCGACCACGGCACCGGCTGTACGTTCAGCGCGGCGCTGGCGGCCGGCCTGGCGCTGGACATGCCGTGGAAAAAGGCGCTGGCTTCGGCCAAGGGCTTCGTGCTGGGTTCGCTGGCGGAAGCCGTGCAGATCGGACCGAAACTGCAGGCGATGTATCCGCCTGAGGAAGCGTGGTATGACCGGGTCGAGCTGCGGCGGATAACAATTTAGATCACGGAACAGGAATCGAAGCGGCTTATGATTGGACATGCGAGCGTCGTTCGGTGGGGGTTGATCGCTTTTCTTCTGCTGGGTTGCCATTGGAACTGGCGCGGCGCAGCCGTCGCGGCGGCGGAAACGACCACCATTCGTTCCACGTCGATCAGCGGCCGCAAATACGTGCTGCTGCGCGATGTGGCAAGTTATTACAACCTCACCTACAAGAAACTGAGCAACGGCGTCGAGCTGAGCAGCAAATACAGCAAAATCCTGCTTTATGACAACAAGCGCGGCGCGGTCATCAACGGCGTGCCGGTGACGTTGAATTTCGTGCCGCTGCTGACCCGCGGCAACCGCTATCTCAGTTACAACGATTTCATCAATACGCTCGATCCGATCATGCGCAAAGCGGCGCTGACCGGACACAAGGTGCGGACGATCGTCATCGATCCCGGTCACGGCGGCAAAGCGGCCGGCGCGGTCGGTAAATTCAGCCAGGAAAAAAACAACGCGCTGGTCATCGCCAAAAAGCTGAAAGCCAAATTGGAAAAATTGGGTTACAAAGTGCTGCTGACCCGCAGCACCGATGTCGATTTGGCTTTGACGGCACGGCCGGCGCTGGCCAAAAAGTGGAAAGCGGATCTGTTCATCTCACTGCACAACAACTCGTCGACCGATCTATCGGTGCGCGGCATCGAGACCTTCAGCCTGACGCCGCTCGGCGCGCCCGGATCCTATAACAAGAATATCGAAAAGGAGTGGGTCGCCGGCGACAAATATACCCGCAACAACCAGGCTCTGGCGTTCTACATACAAAAAGGGCTGATCAGCCGGACCGGAGCGGAGAATCGCGGCGTCAAGCGGGCGCGTTTCGTCGTCTTGCGGGATGCCTCCTGCCCGGCTGTGCTGATTGAAATGGGTTTCATTTCCAACGTCAGCGACGAAAAAAACCTCAACAGCAGGGTCTATCAGGAAAAATTGCTGCAGGGCATCGTCGACGGCATCGTCAACTACCGGAACCGGGTGGAGTAAATCCGAACCGGATTTCAGCAATCGAAGAGGAGGAGATGAATTACTGGGGCATTCTTGTCGGCCTGGGCAGTTTCCTGATCATCGGCATTTTTCACCCGATCGTCATCAAGGCGGAATATTACTTCGGTGTCCGGATCTGGTGGATCTTTCTGCTGGCCGGCCTGCTGTTTCTGGCCGCCTCGCTGTGGTGCGCCAATACGGCGGGCGCCGCCTTGCTCGGAGTCCTCGGCTTTACCTGTCTGTGGAGCATCCTCGAACTGTTCGAACAACGCCACCGGGTCCGCAAAGGCTGGTTTCCGCCCGGCCCGTCGCACAAATCCCAATGATGCGACGCGCTTTTCAAGGCGATCAATCAAAAACGGCGACCCGATATCTCGGACCGCCGTTTTCGGTTGAAGTCGGTTAAAGAAGGTTATTCCGCTTTGTCCAAAATGACAAAACTCGGCAATCCCGGGACGTTGAAATAGTCCAGGACCGACTTGACCTGCGGCGCCTCCATATCCTCGGCCTGAAACTTCACGACATGAAACTTTTCCAGCTCCGTTTTCACCGCCGGCGCCTGAAAAGTCGTCCTGTCCATCGCCAGGCAATTCTTGCACCAGCTCGCCCAGAAGTCGATCAATACCGGTTTGCCGTCGGCCGACGCCCGCTGCAGCGTTTCGGTCAACCTCGCCACTTCCTGCTGCGGCTCGCTGTCCGCCGAACTCGCCAGCGGCAACAACGTATAACCGACATAGCCATACCAGCCGGCCGCCGCCAGAATGATGACGCCGAACACCACTTTGACCTTGTTCATCCAGGCGCCGGGCTTCGGCAGCACGGCAAAGCCGGCGCCGGCCAACGGCCACGGCAGCGCCATCGCCAGCCCCAGCACAAACGGCAGCAGCAACCCGAACCAGTTGCCGGCATCGTAAATATTCGAGGCCAGCAGCAAAACCGAGATCACCACCGGCGCCACACAGGCGCCGGCCAGCAGCGCGGCGACCACCCCCATCGCGAAAGCGGTCAACAGCGCCCCCATCCGCAGCTTCTTCGGGTCCAGTCCGCCGCTCCAGCGCGAAAAATCGATCGAAAACCGGTCGAACATCGCCAGAGCCAACACGACAAAAATGCCGGCGATGACGAAGTTGAAGGCCGGCGAGGAGTTCAAAGCGCCGAAACGCGCCTTGGTCAACACCACCACCAGTCCAAGACCGCCATAGGCCAGCGCCATCCCCAAACCGTAAGCCGCTCCCCGGCGGAAACCGGTCCAACGCCGGCCGTCGGCGCCGGCGCCGATGATCGCCAGATTGACCGGAATCATCGGCAACACGCAGGGCGTCAGGTTCAGCCCCAAGCCGCCGAGCACGATCAACGCCAGCAACGCCCAGAAACTCTGGTCGACCGGCAGCCCGTCGGCCGGACCGGCCAGAAAATCGAGAAATTCGGATTCGTTCAGCAAACCGGACTTCTGGCGGGCAATCGTAAACTGTTCCAATTCGGCAGCCAGCGGAGCCGGCAGCGCCGCAACCGCCGGCAGTTTTTCCGGCTGGTTCTCCGCCGCCGGCTGATCCGTCGGCGTCAAAGTTTGGCGGCGCGGCGGAAAACAAACCGCCGGCTGGCCGTCGGCCGCATCCCGGCACCCCTGGTAGCGCACTTCGATCGACAGTGCCGCTCCTTCCGGCGGCGCGTCAAACAGCCAGACCGCCTCCCCGGCCGGATAAATGGCCGCCGTCTCCTGCAGCGTGGTATCGAAATGTTCTTCCGGGGACGGCGATTGTTGCAAAGTCAACCGGGCGCCGTCCGCCGCCGCCGTCACTTCAGTCCGATCGGCATATAGATAACAGGATGGCGCGATCGTCGCAACGACCGCCACCGCGCCCTCCCGGCGTTCCGCATTCCAGACAAACGGTTCTTCTCCGCAGAGGCCGAAACCGCTCAACAACACGGTCAGCAACAGCGCGAAAATTCTCACTCTTCCCATCATATTCTTCCCTCGCAATCTTTCCATCCGCTTCCAGAAGGGCCGGAAATGACGATAAAACGAGGCGGAAAGACCTTTCAGCGGAAACGCCTTTCCTTCCCGCACTCTATTTTCCGAACCTCTTGTCATTTTTTCCCGGCCGGTAAACCGGCCGGGAAAAACTACCGCTTCCGTTATTTCTTCGCCGCCGGCTTGGCCGCCTCTTTTTCCGCTTTCTTCAGCAATTTCTCCAAATGCTTGACATATTTCTCCGCGCCACCGGCCTGATAACCGGTCCGGGCCAGTTCTTCGCCATCGGCCTTGATCAGCACAATGGTCGGAAAACCTTCGACATCATAAGCTTTTGCCATGATATCATTCTGCTCGGCCACTTCTTTCGGCAGAACGGTTTTTTGCGGGAAATCCACTTTAAGCAGAATCAGATGCGCCGCGGCATACTCGGCAAAGGCCGGTTTGCTGAACACTTCTTTGTCCAGTTTGATGCACCAGCCGCACCAGTCGGAACCGGTGAAATCCACCAGAATCGGCTTACCGCTCTCCTTGGCCTGTTTGACCGCCTCACTGTAATTGTTCAGCCAGACCGCCTTGGCTTCCTCTTTGGCCGCCGCTTCGGTCTTAACCGCGTCCTTGGCCGGCGCTTCCGCCGCACAAACACCCATTCCGGCAACCGCAACCGCCGCCATCAAACCAGTCAACATCTTTTTCATCTCATCTCCTCCTGTTTAAAAGGTTAAAAAATAACGTTGAAATAATAGACAGTTATCGATCCGGCCAGGTTCTACCATTTTCTCACTTTTTTTCAATTTTACTCAAAATAAGAAGCAAACCAACTCCTCCGGTTATTCCGCCGCCGCATTTTCCGGCGTTTTTCCCCGGCCATGCCGGCGCGGGTGGAACAGCCGCGTCCAAAAAGTCGTCCCATCTTCCCGGCGGCAGAAAAGGATGTACAACACCGGAATCACGTAGAGCGACAGAAAGGTCGAACTCAACAAACCGCCGATCACCGGCATGCCGCAACTGGCCCGGCTCTCCGAGCCCAGACCGGTGCCGAAAGCCATCGGCACCATGCCGAGAATGGCGGCGATGCTGGTCATGACGATCGGCCGGAACTTGTTCTTGACCGCCTGCCGCATCGCCTCAGCCCCTCGCATCCCGTTCGCCTGATTCATTTTGACGTCGTCCATGATCAGGATGGCGTTGTTGACGACGATGCCGATCAGCATGACCGCGCCGAGCAGTCCGAAAATCGACAGCGGAATGCCGGACAGATAAAGCGACCACCAGATGCCGATCAACGCCAACGGCACCGTGAACATGATCAGGAACGGCTGCAGCCAGGATTCCAGCACGGCGGCAATCAGCAGATAGGTCAGGATGACCGCCAGCAGGATCGTATTGGCGAAGTCGGCCATCGCTTCATTCATCTTTTCAACCATTGCCCCTTCGATGGTTTTGTAGCCGGCCGGCAGGCCGGTAAAAGTTTCGACCTGGGTTGCCAGGTCGCCCAAACCGACGCCCGGCGCCGTATTGGCCAGCACCTTGACGATCCGCTCCCGGTTGGAACGGTTGATCTGGGTCGGCATGGTGTCGTCTTTCAAACCGGCCACCACTTCAATGTTCAACGGCCGGCCGTCTTTGGAGCCGATGCTCAACTCCTTGAGCTGGTCGAGTCCCTTGCGGTCTTCCAGTTTGACCCGGATGTCGTAGGAACGGGCGCCGATCTTGTAGGTGCCGGCCTCGATGCCTTCGAGCGAACCGCGCAGAATCGTCCCGATCGTCTTCGACTGCAGCCCCATATTCTGCAGGATCGGCCGGCGCGGGATGACTTTCTGTTCCGGCTTGCCGCTGCGGACGGTAGTGTCGACGTCGCGGGCCATGCCGGAATCGCGCAGCGCCTGGGCGATCTGCAGACCGTATTCATTCAACTGATCCAGATTTTCCCCGGCAATCTTCAATTCATACTCGGCCGAGGAACCGCCGACGCCGGACGGAATGTTGACCGTGACGATGCAGTTGGACAAATCGGCCAACTGTTCGCGGAACATCGCCAACATGTCGTCGAGCTTTTCGTTCCGTTCGGTTTTCGGCCTGGCCACCACGGTAATTTCGGCCAGGAAAACCCCTTCGGTCGCCTGGCCGACGGAGCCCTGCACTTTGCCGATCACCGTGGCGGTATGTTCGACATTCGGCAGGGCGCGAATCAGCTTCTCCACGTCCCGGGTCCGCGCCAGCGTCGTATCCAGATTGAAGTCGGTCGGATATTCCAGCTTGATGACGAATTCGCCCTGGTCGTCCTTCGGCGTGAAGGTAACGCTGACCGGAATAAAACGGAAGGTCAGGAAAAACAGCACAACGACGCCGGCCAACACCCAGATTACATGGCGCGAAGCGATATCGATCGTCCAGTCGAAGCCGCGCTCCAGGGCGCGGTAAAGTTTATCCATCGTCCCGTTGAACCAGCGCAGCAGCCACCGCGGTTGCGGCATATCACGCCGCAGCCAGATCGAAGCCAGAATCGGCGTCAAGGTAAAACTGATGAACAGCGACACCAGGGTGGCGATGGTCATCACCACCGCAAACGGCACCAGGAACTGGCCGACCAGCGAAGTCATCATCGCCATCGGCACGAACACGACGACATTGGTCATCGCACTGGCGAAAACCGGCACCGCCACCTCCGAAGTGCCGTGCTCGGCGGCGTCTTTCGGATTTTCCCCCGAAGCGAGTTTCTTGAAGATATTTTCGATGACGACGATCGAATTGGTGACCAGCACGCCGACGCTGGTACCGAGCGCCAACAATGTGAAGGTATTCAACGTATACTCCATCATCGCCATGATCCAGAAGGTGACGACGATCGAAACCGGCATCGAAATGACGATGATGAACGTCGAACGCGGTTCATGCAGAAAAGCGAACAAAATGACCGCAGTCAACAGAATGCCGATGACAATGCTGCCGACCGCATCATCGACCGAGGATTGGATGAAAGCGCCGGAGTCGCGCACCCAGACCAGCCGCATGCCGCCCGGAATCTGTCCGGCAGCTTGCAGTTCATCGACCGTGTCGCGGATCGCGTTGATCACCTTGATCGCGTTGGCGTCGCCTTTCTTGACGATCTTCAAAATGACGCCCGGTTCGCCGTCGTAAAAAGCCAGCGTCCGTTTCTCCTTCGACTGTTTGGTGATCACCGCGACGTCGCGCAGATAGATGCGCCGTCCCCTGTCGTTGCCGATTTCCAGCGCGGCAAGGTCGTCGAAGCTCTTGAATTCCGAATCGTAGGTGACGTTCACCTCCTGAATGCCGCTTTTGATCCGGCCGGCCGGCACTTTGAGGTTGGCCGCCTCGATCTTCTGGATAACTTCCGGAATGGTCAAACCGAGTGCCGCCAGCTTTTCCTTGCTGATCTCGATCTGGATCTCCAGCGTATCGCCGCCGGAAACCTGCACTTCGGCGACGCCGAGAATCGTCGACAGCCGGTCGGCCAGCTTTTCGTCGGCATAATCGTACATTTCATCGATCGGCAGCTCGCCGACCAGCATCAGGGTGATCACCGGAGTAGCGGCCGGATCGAACTTCTGAATTTTCGGATCCTCGGCGGCGGCCGGCAAATCATTCTTCACCAGGTCGATTTTTTCGCGCACATCCATCGCGGCAATGTCGACGTCGACGCCGAGCTGGAATTCCAAAGTCAGAATGCAGATATTCTCCATGCTGGTGGAATTCATATCCTTCAAACCGTTGATCGTGCCGACCGAATCCTCCAGCCGTTTGGCGATTTCAATTTCAATCTCTTCCGGGCTGGCGCCCGGATAGACGACCGTCACAGTGACATACGGCACATCGACATCCGGATAAAAATCCAATCCCAGTTTGCTGTAGGAACTCAGCCCGAACAGCAGCATGACCAGGATCACACAGGTCATCGCAATCGGCCGGGCCACGGAAGCCTTGCTCAGAAACATACTTTCACTCCCCCTGCGCAGTCCGGCCGATCACCGAAACCCTGTCGCCGTTGTTCAGGAAAGCCTGCCCCTCGTAAATAATCTCGCTGTCCTTGAGCTCCGTTCCGTCCAGCAACTCGGTGTAGCCGCCGTCGACGATGCCGACCCGGACGGTGACCGCTTCGGCGATGCCGTTTTTATCGACATAGACGATCCGGCGATCATTCTGCCGCAGCAGCACCGCCTCGCTGGGGACGCCGTAACCATGGCTCCGCCGCAGAACCAGATCGATGTCGCACAGCATGCCGCTGACGATTTTGTCGCTCTTCGGCAAAGTGATCTTGATCTCGAAAGTCCGGCTCAATTTATCGATGCTCGGCGAACGGTAACTGACCGGCACGGTGGCGAGCTTTTCCCCGTCGATGCTGTAGATCACCGCCGGCGTTTTGCCGGCCACGACGGTATCATAATACAGCGAACTGATCAGCAGCGAGATTTCATAGGCGTCCTGATTTTCCAGCAGCAGAATGATATCGCCTTCCTTGACGTACTCGCCCTGATCCTTGCTGGTGGAGACGACGACGCCGTCGAACGGCGCTTTCACCGTCGAATCGTCGTACTGCTTCTCGGCAATTTTCAAGTTGCCCTCTTCCTGCTTGAGCTTGGCCGCCATATGCCCCTCCACCGCCTCGGCTTTTTTGATGTTGGCCTCGGCCTCCTGGAAATTGAGCACCGCCCGCTCGAACGCGTCGTCGGAAATCGCCCGGCTCTGGCTGAGCTGCAATGCCCGGTCATAATCTTTGCGCGCCTTTTCCAGGATCGTCCTGGTCAGTTCCAGATCCACCTTGGCGGTTTCCAGCTCCGCCTTGGCTACTTCCACCTTCTGCTTCTGGATTTCGACATTGTTGAACAGGTTGCTCTCATCGACCTGAAAGAGTTCCTCGCCCCGTTTGACGATCTGGCCGTCCCCGACATTTTTCTTGTCCAGGTTGCCATTGATCCGGCTGGATATCTCCGCTTTCTGCATCGGCTGCACATTGCCCTGCACCCGGATGCTCCAGGTGAAATCCCGCTCGACCGGCCGGGTCACCCGGACGGACTGAATCCGCTCCTGCGGCAGCGCCGCCTTCTTCTGCTCTCCGCACCCCGGGAGGCTCAGCGCCATCCCGACCGCCGCCGCAACGCAGACAATCTGCCGACCACTCCTCTTCATACTTTTTCTCCAGATCATTATCGGTTATTTCTCTTGAAAATCAAGCGGCCCTACCGCCTCAGCAAACGATCCCGCCAATCCCATTTCCACTGAATTCACCGACGGCCGAAGCCGCCGCGCCACCGATTGAAACGCCAATACTTCAAAATACTCCGAAAATCAAATCGCTGTCCCTCTTATCTTAAGAATAGGACGCCGGCGGCTGGAAATCAAGCCGGAATTCGATCGTCTGGATAAATTTTCGACAAATGAAGAAAAAATGCGGGAAGAAAAAAATTTTTTCTTCCCGCTTCGCTATTCGTCGACAGTCCGAGCACTCCGGTTCCGCTCAGGGCCTGGTCAGAAACACTCCCCAGCAGGCATCCGGCATGCCGGGGTCCACCTCGACATGCGACGGTGCCGCCGCCTTTTTCCACAGCGGCAATTCGGCGGCGACTCCATCGCGGCTGATCGGCAGCCGGAACGCGGTCGCTTCGAAACCGGCCGCCTGCAGCGCCTTTTCCGCCCCGGCCGGCACCGCCGCCCAGACCGTATACCGTTCCGGCGTCAGACCGTCGAGCGTGATTTTCAACGCCGAATTGTGATTGCCGGAATAGGCATAAATCATGATCGCCTCCTGCAGCACCTCCGGCAAAGCGGTAATTTTTGCCGGTCCGTTGAACCCGAACGGCATTCCGGCTTCGGCCGGAATCGGATAGCTCATCGCCCACTGTGCCGTGATGCCGTAAGGCGGCAATTGCAGCGCCTCGGCCATGCAGTAATTCGCCTGGGAATTGGCGGTAACGTAACCGATCCGGTCATCGCTGAACACGACATCATTGGCATGTTGGGCGTGGGCGAAGCGCAAGACCGCTTCGGCATCGGCCGGATCACCGGTTTTCCGGTATTTTTCCAGCTTATAGACCATCTTGAACACCAATTCGACATAATCGGCGTCGGCCTGCAATTTTTCGATCCGCTGCCGGACGCGCGCCTCCGGCTGAGGGGCGGCGGCTTCCGCCCGCGCGGCGTGGATGGCGCCCTTCTTACCCGCCAATTGCGCCATCACCGCCGATTCATCGCTATTTTCGCAGCCGGGAAAATTCAGATAGAGAATCACATCTTCCCCGGTGACCTCCGGACTGAAACGGTGGTCGAACAGCGCCCGGCAGGCTTCAGCATGCTTGCGCATCGCCCCGGCCGCCGTCCCGTAACAGGCCTGATAATAATCCCGGGTCATCGCTTCGACCTCGGCATGCTGCGGATCCCAGATGGCCCGGGAATAGGCGTAGAGATGCGGCGCGTTGCTCCACCAGGATTGCGGATTGGTCAGCAGCAGAAAATGACCGGCCAAACCGATCTCTTCATAATGCCGGAAATCGGCGGCGATGACGTCGATGACCGGATTGTAAAGGTAGCGCTTGATGCAGTCGTCGCCGTAATAGGAAAAGATCGTCACCGCCTCGGCGCTGGCAAGCCAACCCTCCAGCTCCTGCCGGTGGCGGGCATTTTCCATATAATCCTCGGTGATCGGATGGAACTGCGACCGGGTGGTGTATTCGCAGTAGGTCGGCACCAGCGTCGGATAGGTTTCAACCGTCTCCGGCGGTGTCGTATAGGAAATATAGGAGAGAAACTCCAACCTCAAATCTGGCCGCTGCTCGGCGACACTGGCCGCCAGGTGGTTGTAATAATCCAGCAGCGTATCGGTCTTGCTGCGCACCTGGCAGGCTTCGCAGGCGCAATATCCCCAACCGTCCGACGGCCAGACGCCGATCATCTTCACTTCCGGATTGGCGGCGGCGTAATCGACGATCGCCTGGGCATAAGCCGGTATCGAATCGAAATTGGAATAGCAGAGCTGCTCCGGATCGCGTTTGCCGTCCTTGAGCATGAATGTTTCCGGCGCCTCGTCAAAATAGCGTTCGCCCGGATAGAAGTATTCACGCGAATGGCCGCCGATATTCAGGAACATATCGCGATCCAGCAGCATGTCCAGCGCCCCGGCCCGCAGATTGTTGTAATGATTGTTGAACAACTGGATGCCGGTCAGACGGTTTTTGGCCAGCCAGTCGACCAGCTCGGCAAAAAATTCCGCTTCGCAGCGGCCGTGGATGGCGATGCCGCGATATGGAAACGCCGGATTGGAAGTTTCGGCGATGCCGGCCAAATCCGGGGCCGCCGGCCGTTCCGGCCGCGCTTCGACGCCGGGCTCCGGCCATTTCAGCCCGAGCTTCTGGTCGAGAAACGCATAAACGCCATTCAGCACGCCGCGCGGATTCTGCCCGACGATATAAAAATTCCCGTCATCGGCCAGCCAGAGATAGCCTTCCGGTTTCAATTCGCCCAGCAGTCCGGTCAATCTGACCGGATAACGGTCGGGCTGCCGTTCCACTTCTTCGGCAGTCGCCAACCGGAAACGCCAATGCGCCAGCCAGCCGCTCTCGGCCGCCTCATCCAGATAACGCCGCAATTCGCCGGCGGCGAACCGTTCCACCCGTCCGGCGTCGTTCGACGCCGCCACGTCCGCAGCACCGGACGACCACGCGGCGCACATGCAGCAGGCCGCCCCGAACAATCCCGTCAATCGTTTCGACAGTTTCATGAAATCATCCTTTTTTTACCCTCTTGTCTATCACAAAATACGGTTTATTTTCCGTTCATCTCCGGTAAGGCTGCCGGCGGAGCATTGCGCGGCTGCGGCGGTTTCGGCGGCCGCGGCGGCAAGGGACGCCACGGCGGAATGACGACCGTCCCGTAACCGAAATAATACCGCCGGGTCCGGTTCCGATCGATATCCCGTTCCAGTTCGTTCAAGCGGCCGAGCACCGTATATTGGCCGGGAAACTCGGTATCGGTGCCCAGCGCCATGTTGCAGCGGTTGAGCACATTGTAGATATCGGTGATCGAATCCTGGAACTGGGCGTTCAAATTGTTCTGCGCCACGGCGTAGTTGTCGACATTCTGGTAGTAATTGTAAAGCGCCTGGATGTTTTCAAGCGTCCAGACGTACTGCTGCTGCACCAGATTCAAGCGCTGGAACAGATTCAGTTTGCCCAATTCGACGGCGAAAGCGTCGAGATTGCGCACAGTCTGCTGCTGAGCGGCAAAATTCTGCTGCAACTCCGCCAGCGCCTGCTGCTGCCGCGTCAACTGCTCCTGCACGTTCACCAGCGGCTCCGACCAGGGCGGCGATTCCGGTTGTTTCGGTTCGGCGACGTCCGACGGCGCCGCCAGTTGGGCCTGCAAACCTCCGATCTCTCTCCGGAGCGACAACATCTGGAAAAATAAAATCACCGTGCAGACTGCCAGAATGACGATGACCGGGAAAACGAACAGCCAGCCGGCGCGCCCGACGGCGCCGGCTCGCCGCGACGGCAACACCGTCCCCTCGTTGCCGTTGAAATGCCAACCGCAACTCGAACAAACGAAATCCCGATTTTTCTGGTCCGGCTCAATTTCAAAATGCTGTTGACAGTTCGGACAACTTATTTTCATGCTGCATCTCCCGGATTGATCACCCAAAATACATGTGTTATAAATGACACTTTTTTCCGGAAAAAAGCTACCTGATTTTTTAAAAAAATTTGATTTTTCCGCCAAACTTTGCTAGTTTACAGAGAATATCATCCTCAGGAGACGAAGTTATGAAGCAACGATCAATCATTCTGTCGGCGATTCTGAGCGCCGGACTGACCTTATTCGGCTGTGTGGCGCCCCCGGCTGAACCGGCTCCGACCGCCGTCTTTCAAGCCGACCGCGGCCGTATTTTCCTGACCGGCCACGGCAACGCCGCGGAAGTCACCGGTTATCCCGGCACGGCCGTGCCGCTGCTCAATCCCAACGGCACCGTCCTGTTGGTTGACGAAAAGCAGCCGGGACAACTGGGCACGGTGGTCTTTTATGGCCGGCAGGCGGATGGCAGCTATGCCAGAATCGATTTCGACGCGATGGAGCCGACCTTGAAATTGTTCGAAAAAAACAACGTCGATCAAATTAAAACGAATTTCAAAGCCCTGAGCAGCCGGCGCTGGCTGGACAGCGAACGGGTGCTGGTCGAACTCAGCGGCACCCGGGAAGACGGCACCGTCAACGTCGAAGCCTGGTTTCTCATCGAACCGCTGCAACAAAAAGTCAGCCGGGTCCCCCGCCAGTAAACCTCACTCCGCCGAATTATGTGTTTGAAACCGGCGCCGGCTGTTTGCCGGCGCCGGTTTTATTTCATTGGAATTTATGCTGGGAGAGGAACAGATCGATCGCCTGGTGGCAACGGTCCAGCACGGCGGCGTGGTTGATCGGCAGATTGTTGCCGTCAACGGTAAAAAACCAGACTTTCAATCCGACAAATTGCGCCCAGGTTTTCAAATAGCCGGCAACGCCGTCCAGCGGAATGGTTTCCGGCGTATTGTAGACGTTGCCGGAAGCATAAATCACCGCCAGCGGCTTATTGCCGAGCAACCCGGCATATCCTTTTTCCGGGTCGTAGGTAAAACACAGGTTTGGATGGGTGATCAAATCCAGATAGTGTTTCAAGTGATTGGGAATCTGAAAATTCCACATCGGCGTGCTGATGACGTAAGCGTCGGCGGCGGCAAAACGCCCGAACTCCGCCGTAACCCGTTCCCACAACCGCCGCTCCGCTTCATTCAGCGGTTTTCCGGCGCTGACCTTGAACCGCGCCGTCGTGAAGGTCTCATCAAGCGCCACCGGCGGCAATTCGAGCAATTCCACCGTTTCCGCCTGCCAATCGGCATCGGCCTGAAGCAATTGCCGCAAAAAATAATCCGCCAACTGTCTGGAATGGGAACGTTCCCGGCGCGGCGACGCGACCAGATGCAGAATTTTTTTCATAATCATCAACTCCTTTGCCATTGAAAACCCGATACGGTCCGGCCGACAGCCTTTTCCGGACACACGACCATCCTGACGGCCTTCCGGAAATCCACCGACCTTTTTTACTGACAGACGCCGAAAGCGATCTGTTCATCTCCAATGCCGATCCAATTAAAAATCAAAGCGAATTTTCCGACGCTCTCCCCGAAAAACAAACCGGCACTCCCGGAAAATGGTTTTCCGGGAGCGCCGCTATCACTCTTGCGCCATACGCGGTTGAAGGCTCAGTTCTCCTCTTCCGCTTCCGCCTGATGCTTGGCGATGATTTCGCCGGCGACATTGGGCGGCACCTGTTCATAACGGGCGAAATCCATTTCAAAGGACCCGCGTCCCTGGGTCATACTGCGCAATTCGGTGGCGTAGCGCGCCATTTCGGCCATCGGCACCTCCGCATTGACCACCTGCATGCCCTCCTCGACGGTAATGCCGAGAATCCGGCCGCGCTTATGGTTCAAATCGCCGGTGATATCGCCCATATAGGCATCCGGAATGTGAACCGCCACGCTCATAATCGGCTCCAGCAGCACCGGCTTGGCTTTGCTCATCGCATCCTTGAACGCCATGCGGGCGGCGATTTTGAACGCCATTTCATTGGAATCGACCGGATGGTACTTGCCGTCGTAAACCGTCACTTTGACGCGCTCGACGACACAACCGACCAGCGGCCCCTTGGCCAGGGTTTCGCTGACGCCTTTTTCCACCGCCGGGATGAAATTTTTCGGGATGTTGCCGCCGACCACTTCATTGGCGAACTCGAATCCGGCTTCATTGTAGGCTATCCGCAGATACACTTCGGCAAACTGGCCGGAACCGCCGGTCTGTTTCTTGTGCCGGTAATGCCCCTCGCCGCTGGCGGTGATCGTCTCGCGGTACGGGATCTTCGGCGTATTCAGCACCGCCTCGACCTTGTACATATCCTTGAGTTTCCGGGCGACGTTGTGCAAATGCAGATCGCCCATGCCGGAAAGCAGCAGCTCATGAGTCTCTTCGTCGCGATACACCCGGACCGTCGGATCGCATTCGGCGATCTTGTAAAGCGCGGCGGCAATTTTCTCATCTTCGCCGCTCTTGGCGGCAGTGATCGCATAGGACATCGTCGCGTGCGGAAATTCGATGACCGGCAGCGGTTTGACGGCGGCATCGGTCGCCAGCGTATCGCTGACATGCGGCGCTTTGAGCTTGGCCACGGCGGCGATCACGCCGGGACCGATTTCCGGAACGACAGTCTGGGATTTGCCGTTGAGCAGCAGCAGGTTGCCGAACCGCTCCTTCTGACCGGTCGAAACGTTGAACACTTCGCTGTCGGCCCGGAAGCTGCCGGACTGCACCTTGAACAACGTCAACTGACCGATGAACGGATCGTTGATCGCTTTAAAAATCTGGGCGACGCCGGGGCCATCCTCGGAGACCGGCATCGTTTCGCCGTCGGCCAGCGTGATGGTCTTTTTGGCCAGCGGATCGGCGAAAATGGCGATGATATTGTCCATCAATTCGGTGATGCCGATGTCCTTGGCGACACTGCCGGCGAAAACCGGGATGATCCGGCAGGAGAGCACCGCCATCTTCAAGCCGGCCATGATCTCATCGTCGGCAATCGTCTCGCCGCCGAGATAGCGCTCCATCAGATTCTCATCGGTTTCGGCGATCGCATCCATCAGCAGTTCACGATATTCAGCGACGTCATCGGCGATTTCAGGCGGGATATCTTTATCGAACAACACGTTTACCACGCGGGAAAATCCACTTTCCGAGCCGACCGGACAAGTGAGCGGAATGACGACGGTCCGGCCGTGATTTTTGCGCATTTGCTCCAGAACGCGGCGGAAATCAGCGCGTTCGCGGTCAAGGCGATTGATCAATCCAAAGCGCGGAATGCCGCGCAGACGGGAAAATTTCCAGCCGCGGGCAGTCCCCATCAGCGGTCCGTCGACGCCGTCCAGCACGATCAACGCGTTGTCGGCGGCGGCCATCGCGCTCAACGGCTCCCCGACGAACTCGCCATACCCGGGAGTGTCCATGAAGAAGAAATGATGTTCTTTCCAGACGCAGTTCATCGCAGCGGAATAAATGCTGGAAAGTTTTTCCTGCTCGTCCGGCATAAAGTCGGAAACGGTCGTTTTGCTCTCCACGCTGCCGGGCCGGGCGATGGCGCCGGCCTTGTAAAGCATCAACTCGGAAAGCGATGTTTTACCGCTGCCGCCGTGACCGGCGACGACGAAATTCCTGATTTTGGCTGCTACTTTCATGATTCTCCTTACTTCGAGGTTGCAAAGTGTCATGGGTTCATTGGCCTGAAATCCATCCGTCGCGACACAACTCCGGGTGCGGCCGGCAAACGCCGGCGAGGCGGACCCGAGGCCGGATTTTGACCGTCGCAAACGCTCAAAACGCCCGGTTTTCCTTACTAATAGCAGAAGAACAGTCAAATTCAAAATCTTCCTTGGGAAATTTTCTTGTCTATTTCCAAAGTTGTGCTAACTTCTTTTTAAATGAGGCGCAAGCCTCGGCAATTATTTTCAGGAACAGCCATGACCAGTAATTTCAACGCAGCAAATCCGAAATCGTTCGAGATCGTCGGCGAGTCCCATGTCGGACTGGTCCGCAAAGTCAACGAAGACAGTTTCTGCTGCATTCATTATCCGCAGGAAAGCAACGTGCTGGCGGTGGTGGCCGACGGAGTCGGCGGCCACGGCGGCGGCGATCTGGCCAGCAGTCTCTGCTGCCGCCGCATCGCCGAAGAATGGCAGCTCGGCGACGCCGGCAAGATGTCCGATCCGGAGCAATTGAAGAATTTTCTCCGCCAGGCCATCGAACGGGCCAATCTGGACATCTATGAAAAAAACTGCCGGCTCAAACGCCGCCAGCCGATGGGTTCGACCATCGTCGCCGCTGTTTTCACCGCCGATTTCATCGTCTACGCCCACGCCGGCGACAGCCGTTTGTACCGGTTGCGCGAAGGCAGGCTGGAACAGTTGACCGAAGACCATTCGCTGCGGGCGGCGGTGCTGCGCCGGACCCACGGCGAAATCGATCCGGCATCGCTGCCGGCCGCCAACATCATCTGCAAGGCGCTGGGCCCGGCCTGCCGCTGCGAACCGGACCTCAATGCGCTGCCGTACCGGGCGGGGGATCGTTTTCTGCTCTGTTCGGACGGCTTGACCAACCATCTGGACAACACCGAGATCGGCGATATCCTGCGGACGGCAAACACGGCGCGGGCGGCCCTGAATCAATTCATGCGCCAGGCGCTGATCCGCGGCGGCTCCGACAACATCACGGCAATCTGCGTTTTCTGATCATGCCATTGATTTTTACCAGATCATGATGTCACAGGTTCCGTTCCAGTTGACCGACCACCGTGCGCTTCCACCGGATAAGGAAAGAAATAATACTCCTCCTCTTCGCCTTTCTGCCGGGACTGGTCAGTAAATTGAGCGCCCGCTGCCCGGCCGGAACTCCTCCTGCGATGGCCGCCGAACGCCAGCGGCACTCCTTGCCGCAATAATATATAATTTCCCAGGCAGAATAACGTCCCCGGATGGCTCTGCTCTGCGGCCCAACGCAACCATTTGGCCGCTTCGGCCGGATCGGCTTCCGCATCGCCATTGCCGCCCCAACCTGTACTGGTGTTCCAGCCAGCCGGTACTGGCCGACTGCCGCAAACACCGCTCGTAAGAGCTGCTGGAACACAACAGCAAGGCCATTATCACAGTCGCCGGCATTGCCGAAAGTTTCATTTCCGCGCTCTCCTTATCCCGGTTCGTTACCGTCATACCGAACTATCTCCAGGCCGGAGCACTGGAAGTTATTTTTTCTTCCAACAGATAGAAATTAATATCCCCGCCTGTGCGTTTCCAATCCGCCGTCTGCAATTCGTCAGGAATGGCCGCCAAAACTCCATCCTTCCCGGTACTGGAAACCACGGTGATCCAGAAATTGATATCCCGTAATTCTTCCTCTTCCGGTAAATAAACCCAATAGTCATATATTTCCGGCCTGAAATCGTAAGCAGCTTCGTCATCCTCAAGCGCGTCTTCCTCTCCGATTTCATCGAGCGGCATCCTGCCCGCTCCCATAATCTCCATGATTCCTATCGGCCTTCGGCGTACGATCTCGACGGAGGCTTCAGCCGGATACATTTGACCGTTGATACTCCTCAACTGCATTCGGCAATATTCCAACGCTTTTCCGGTAAATGGATCGACCGGTACCGCGTCCAGGAATTCCGGGACCAGTTGCTCCAGCGATTCCGGCCAGGCGCCATGACGGCGGCGATAAAGTTCGACGGCAATTCCAGCCCGGGCGGTTCGCAAACGGGCAAGGTGGCTGGAATAATTCTCAAACCATCTCCAACGATAAGCCCAAGCTGTTTCTCTGGTAACATAATGATATTCCGAGCAATATTCGTCTTCCAGAGCTCTCAGTTTCGTATTGCCCTGATAATATTCCAGCGAGATCAAAGACTTGACTTGCGCCAGGTAATTCTGCAGGGCGGCCAAATCATAATTCCGCCATAAATATTGCTCGAAAAACAACCTCACCGACGGACCGTGCAATCGCCACGGATATTGGAGCGGCTCTTCTTCACAGGAACGACGATCCAGATAAGCATTTACCTGAAAATCAATCTCCTGTATCGCCGCCAGCTTACTTTCCCATTGCCGGCAGGAGGAGAGCGCCTCGGTCAATATAGCTTCATCGGCAATACCGCAATTATTCGCCATTTCCACCAGCAAACAATAGCCACTGATTTGCCACCCTTCGAATTCGATTCCCCAATCGGCAAACGTGGAAAGCTTCCGCAAGGAATCCAGCGCTTTTGCCAATATCGCCGGCCGGTTGTGATAAATCGCTTCGGTTGCCAGCAATCGTTGCCAAATGCTGATGTCGATCAATGCGTTACTCCTTCGGTCACTCTCGGCCAAATCGCAAATTCCGAAAACCGCTCCGTGCTGCTCAGCCTGTCCCAGACCGGCTGCAAAACAGCAGCATTCTCCAGTACCTGCTGAAGTTCGGCGATGTCCTCCGGTGGTGGAATGCTGAAACGATCCCCCGGTTCCCAAGCATCCCGGATCCCCGCCCCTGCCAACTGGCTCGCCAACCAATCCAACTCTCCGGTTTCCGGTCCAGCGGGCGGCGGGCAAAACTCCGCCAGCTCTTCCGGCGAACTGATCATTCCCGCCGCCTTCCAGGCCATGTGGGCCCGCCGGTTCAATAACTTGCCGTAACCCAGAAAGCCAAGCACGGCCACCACAGCCAACAGCACCGGACTGCCGCCGAAGATCAACCAGTTCCATTTCGTTCTCGACCACCTCATTCTTCCACCTCTTTCTGAATTGAACTATTCAAGCTGTTCCTGATTTTCCAGTCCAGTATTCCGGCCGATGGCGGCCCGAACTGCTTCAACCATTCCACCGGATATTTTCCAAACAAATCCAACTCCGCCGTCAGCTCCGCCAGCTCTGAAGCCGAAGCTTCGTCAGCCCGACGCCGAAAATCAGCCGATTCCAGCTCCGCCGGGTCATCTTCATTTCGCTGCCCCTTTTGTTCGGAATGGTCGGCCAAGTTAACGGCCGCAATGACTCTTATTAAAAGAGTATAGCAAAAAATCGGCGAAAAATCCACCGCAAATCTCGTAGCTACCGCGAATTTACGGTAATTTTCAGGCGGCATGGAACACCGGGCCGGATCAACGGCGATCGCAAATTCGATTTTCATAACACCCGGAGCCGCTTCAGCGGCAGACGGCTCCGGTCGCCAAGCCAGGGACGGGATACAAAAAAATGGAAAATAAATGAAAAACAAATTTGAAAAAAGGCAAATTCACTCTAAATTAATGCCTTACGTGCCTCCCTTCATATCGTTTTCCACCGCTCGTGAAGGTGCGCGACAATACGATGCTCAGCCATCAGGTTATTTTGTTGCCTGAAAACCAGGCAGTTGGAAGCCGGATGGCTGCAGTAAAAAGGTTTTCTTAATCGAGTATCATTATTTTACGAATCTGGGAGATTCCATTATGAAAGTCAGAGCATCGGTGAAACGCAGATGCGAGCATTGCCAGATTATCAAACGCAAAGGCGTCGTCCGGGTCATTTGCGCCCGGAATCCGCGACACAAGCAGAGACAAGGCTAACACACAGGAATTTAAGGGTATCATCTATGCCACGAATCATTGGAGTAGAAATTCCGGGCAACAAGCGTGTTGAATATGCACTGCGTTATCTCTACGGCATCGGCCCGGCCAAGGCGCTGGAAATCATCGAAAAAGTCGGGATTCCACGGGAACTCAGAGCGAAGGAAATGACGGACGAACACATCGCCGCCATTACGGTTATTCTGCAGAACGACCTGCTGGTCGAAGGCGATTTGCGCCGGCTGCTGGCCAGCGACATCCGCCGGCTGCAGCAGATCAACTGCTATCGCGGCATCCGCCACCGCCGCAAACTGCCGTGCCGCGGTCAGCGTACCAAAACCAACGCCAGAACGCGTAAGGGCAAGAAGATTACCGTCGGCGCTATCCGCGATAAAACTCAGCGTCGTCTGGCGGCCAAGTAAGCTTTTGCAGGCTTGCTGATCGCCAGCGCGAGATCGACGAGTTCATTTCGGAATTTAAACTAGTTAAGGTAAATACTCTTATGGCTGAAGAATTAAATAAGGAAACTGTCGTGGAAGCGGCGGCCGAAACGGCGGCTCCGGCGACTGAAGTACGTGAAGTCAAGCAGAGAAGCAAGAGCGGCCGGTATGTGCCCAGCGGCATTGCTTTCGTTCTGGCGACGTTCAACAACACCAAAGTGACGTTCACCGATTTGCATGGCAATGTGCTGTGCTGGTCGACCGGCGGCAAGAACGGTTTCAAAGGTTCCCGCAAGAGCACCGCCTATGCGGCGCAGGTGATCGCCGGCGATGCGGCGAAGAAAGCCCAGTTGCTGGGCATGAAGGAAGTCGAAGTCCGCATCAAGGGGCCGGGCGCCGGCCGGGAATCGGCAGTGCGCGGCATTGCCGCCGCCGGGTTGGAAATCAATGCGATCAAAGACATTACTCCGGTACCGCACAACGGCTGCCGTCCGCCGAAACGTCGTCGTGTCTGATGCGGTCAAGATTGATTGTGTACGGATTTGTTGTTAACCATAATCAATGCTGGAGGAAAAGATGAGTGCTGCATTTGGTTTCCCGATGCCCCAGTCCATCGTGACGGACGAAGCTACCGCGACTGATACTTATGCCAGGTTCATTGCGGCCCCGTTTCAGAGCGGATTCGGACATACGCTCGGCAACTCATTGCGCCGGGTGCTGCTGTCTTCGCTGGAAGGCGCGGCCATCTGCGCGGTGCGGATCGAAGGAGCGGCGCATGAATTTGCCGCGTTGCCTCACGTCGTCGAAGATGTGACGGAAATTGTGCTCAATCTCAAGAACGTCCATTTGAATTTGCACAGCGATCAGAGCAAGACGCTGGAAATTCGCAAGGACAAGGCCGGCGCAGTCACCGCGGCGGATATCGTCACCGACGGTACCGTCGAAGTGCTCAATCCGGAGCAGGTTATCTGCACGCTGGACAAAGACGTGCCATTCCGGGCGGAAATCGATATCATCAAAGGCAAGGGTTACCTGCCGGCCGAAAAAATCGCTTCGTCGCGGACGGTCGGCACCATTCCGGTCGATTGTCTGTTCAGCCCGGTGACCCGGGTGAACTACCAGGTCGGCGCGGCGCGCGTCGGCGAAGAAACCGAAATGGACAGCCTGGAGCTTCAGATCTGGACCGACGGCCGTATCAAGCCGCATGATGCGCTGGAAGCGGCGGCGCAGATTCTCAAGGAACACCTGCAGGTTTTCCTCGGCGGCCAGCCGGAAAAGAAAGACGCCAAGGATATGATGACGGAAGAAGAACGTCATCTCTTCAAGCAATTGGCGCAGGACGTCGAAGTGCTTGACCTGTCGGTACGGGCGATGAACTGCCTGAACAATGCCGATATCCGGCTGATCGGCGAACTTTGCACCAAAACCGAGAGCAGAATGCTCAAATACCGGAACTTCGGCAAGAAGTCCCTGGATGAAATCAAAGAAAAAATCGAAAAACTCGGCCTCGGTCTGGGCATGGCGCTGAGCGACACCGTCATCGTGGCGTTGGAAGCGGAAGCCGCCAGAGTCCGGGAAGAGGATGGGGAGGCTAAATAATGCGTCATCGCGTACATACTTTCAAAATCGGTCGTTCCAGTGCGCACCGGCGGGCGATGTTGGCCAATATGATCAACAGCCTGATCGAGCACGGACAGATTTCCACGACGCTGGTCAAGGCGAAGGAAGCCCGCCGGTTCGCGGAAAAAATGATCACCATCGGCAAGAAAAATGACGTGCACCACCGCCGTCTGGCCGTCGCCAGACTGCACAGCAAAGCTGCAGTCAAGAAACTGTTCGATGAAATCGCCCCGCAGTACCAGGAGCGCCAGGGCGGTTACACCCGGATCCTGAAACTCGGCAAACGCCAGGGCGACGCCGCCGAAATGGCGATCCTGCAGCTGGTGGAAGGCAAAGCCGCCGCGGCCGCTCCGGTCCAGGCGGAAGCCGCTCCGGTTCCGGAAGCGGTGGAAGCACCGGCGGAAACGCCGGCTCCGGCTGCCGAATAAACGCCGCCGCTTATAACACCGGAATTCGTTTGAATTCCGGTGTTTTTTTTTACTCTTTGACCTGGATACACGCCAATCAGACAAAAAAAATTGCTCCGGCTGCCTTCGCCGGAGCAATCGGATTGCGGTGCCAGGACCTTTTGGAACGATAGCGGAATATCTCGTCCCGATCGGCCGAGGCCGCTACTCGCCGCCGATAAAATCAATGATGCCGAAATATTCCGCCTGATGGAACGACCAGCCGGCCGGCATCCATGACTGCACTTTACCGGTGCGGTTTTCCACCCGGTGGAAATTACCGCGCCAGACGGTCCCCTCCCGCGGCGGCACACATTTCGCATATTTCAGGTCCGACGGTTTGAGAAACACTTCGGCGCTCCAGCCGGCCGGCGTTTCGGCGGTTTTCACTGTCCAGTCGCCATCCCAACTGTGGCCGCCATAATTCGCATATTCATCGAACCGGTTGCCGGCAAGATCGAAAGCGCAGTGCGCAAAGGCGCCGACGGCTTCGGAATCGGCGGCCGGCTCGACTTCCGGCGCGAACTGCAGCAAGAACTCGATCGCGTCCGGATTCAAATAAACCGGGCTGTCGTGCGGCAGCGGCGCCTGTTCCGGCAACGGTTTCGCCGCCGGCACTTCGAAGGCCAGATACACCCCTCCGTCGGCATAAGCCATCTTCATCGTCACCGGAGCCGGGTCCGGCCGTCCACTGCGGTCAAGCAACTGTATTTCAGCAGCGCCGCGCCATTCCTCCTCGCCGATTCGGCCGTCGAGTTCAATCCGGGCAGCCGCCGGCCGAATCGCCAATTCCGGCAATTCGGCGTTCTGATACTCTTCCAGTATTTCCCGCCAGGTCGCCAACTGCGCGACCGGCAAAGGGTTGCCATGACGGTCGCGCACCTTCGACAACGCTTCGAAGGCCTTGCTGAATCGATCGTAACAGGCCGCGAAACCAGCTCGGTTGTTGGTGGCTCTCTTGTCTTTTGCCGCGACCAGCGCCTCACGCATCTCATTGACCGGTTCCACCGCCTGCGGTCCATACATCATCGCGATCGCAGTGTCATAGGAGCGGACCGCATCGTAAGCGGCCGGATTCCACAGATAATCGCAGGCCCCGAGATAGTAGACGGTCTCCCACGGTCGGCTGCCGAAAACCAGCCCGAGCAGGAAAACAATGCCGCGGTTGTCCTTTTCCATACCGGGATAAAATTCGGTATTCCAGCGCGGCATCGGCGCGAACAGGCCGTTGCTGTTGTCGAAGACGAAAACGTCATGCCCGGGAACCAGTTTTCTGAGCCGCTCCGCATCGGCTCTGGTAATGCGGGGCGAAAACACACTGGAGCCGGTCCATACCAGCATGACCTCTTCCGGCGCTTCGGCCGCCCAGTCGATCAGGTAACGATCCACCTCCGGCCGGCCGATGCCGTGGTCAAACGAATACGGCGCCCCGATCATGCCGAACTGAACATCGGGGAATTCGTCGTGGAGCGCTTCGTAGAGACATTTCATCAAATAGCCATGCGCCCGGCCGACGGAATTGTCGAATTTCTCCGCTTCATCCGCATGATAGAACTCGTAACCGTCGACCCCGCGCGGCGTCGAATCGTCGGTCCCGATCATAAAAATACTCACTCCGTGCTGCGCCATCTTCCGGCAGCATTCAATGAACTCATCGATCTGCTTCCGGTCGGCAATATTGAATTTCGGACCGCCGGCCGGCGTCGCGTAAATATGGAACTGCATCAGGAAGGTCAGCAGATCGGCGTCGCTCATCGCTTTCATATCGCGCATGATCGGCTCCACCTGTTCCCACCATTCCGGCTTGCGCCAGTTGCTGTCGCCCAGCCCGCCGTACCCGCCGATTTTATTGGCGGCCAGGAATTGGAAGCCATCGAGGCTGGCATTGCTGAAATAATCGGAAACGAAACGGGAGGGCCAGACCGGAAAATCATCGACCTCAACCAGATTTTGCCAGACTTGCCCGTCCCTGGCTTCGAGAAGCTGCCGCAGGCTGGCCAACCCATAAAAGATCCCGCGCGCATCGCTGCCGCCGATCGCCACCACCGCTCCGGCCGGGGAATGTTCGATGACCCGGATCGCATACCCCTGCTCCGGCAGCTCCGGCACCCGGTCGCCGAATTTTTCCGCGATGGCCGGATCGGAACACAGACCGACATGAACTTCCAATCGACCGGACGGATGGCCGGGATTTTCCGCGGCCATCTCCTGCAGGGAACGCCGGTAAAGTTTGCGGCCGGCTTCGGCCGCCGGAGACGGGATTTCCGGATGGAAAATGATTTCCACATTTTCCGGTCCAACCGGCATCGCGGCATATTCGGCCAGAATTTTCTGCGGTTCCGGATAAATGCGTCCAATGACGCCGGTGTCCATTCCCAGTGCCAGGGAGCCGATCGCGGCCAGCCATACCCATAAACAGATTTTCAACATGAAGCTCCTCCTCAGGTGTGATGTAAAACGATTTAGCTTTTTTTATTATCGTAGCATTCCCAAATCATTTGTCAAGGCAGTTTATGATGATTTTCAGAGTAAATTTTCGGGACCGTCAGAAAAAACCGGCTTTTTACAATATAAGATATCTTATTAAAGATTAATAAATTATAATTAGATTGCGATTAAGATGTCATGAAAAAAAGATTAATTTTATCGCCGGGGTATTGACTTTTTCCCGAAAATTTGCTAAAATATAATCAATCACAGGTTAAACGTTTTACAAAAACAGTTTTACTCGCCGTAACTAAACCGCTTTTGAAACGGTGAGAACGGCAGGGAAACCAGCCGGCAACGGCCGGTCAGCAATCAGAAGCACCGACAAAGAAAGGATGCCGATTTGAAAAACCGATGGATAAAAGCAGCGACTTTGTTGTTCGCCGGCTGCTGCAGCGTCGCCGGCGGAGAGTATTCCGCCAAACTCGACAACAACGGGGTGGCGCTCCGCCATGTGACGGACCTGTCGCTGTTTTCGCGTTTTATCGTCGTCGAACCGCCGTGGGGCGAGAAATATTTCTTCACCGTCTGGTCGCCGACCGCCGTGGAACGCACCGAACTGCCGGACGGCGCTTACCGGTTGACGATGACCCAGTCCCAACCGGATGACCGCTTCCGCCTGAACGAATATTCGGCCGAAGTGCATGACGACCGGGTGATCGTCCGGCTGGATGGCGAATTGCTGCAGGACATTCCGGCGACGACCGAATATTCGATGATGATGGTACCGGAACTGTTGAGCCGCGACGCCGCCTATGCCGGCCGGAAAGCCGACGGCACGGCGGTCGCCGGCAGAATCGATCCGAACTGGAAAAACTGGGCGGACACGCTGGCGACCGAGCTGGTCGAATTGAAATTGACCAGCCCGCTCGGCACCCTGACCGTCACGGTCGACCGGGGCATGTCGTTCAACCTGGTCGACCGCCGCGGTTTCGGTTTCGATGTCGGCACCGCAACTTCGACGCCGGGTTTGTGGATCGGCAATGAATTGCCGGTTCAATATTCTAAACCGATTCAGCAGCAGTTAACCGTCACGTTCCAACTGGCGGACGAGGTCTGTCTGGCCGAGCCGCTGCCGCGTCTGGCCAATCAGGCCCCCGCCACCGCCGAACCGGCAGTGCTGCTGCCTTATCGATCGGAACTGCCGCTGCTGCCGCAGCCGCACCAGCAGCAGAACACCGGCAAACCTTACCGTCCGGCCGCCGGCGACGCCCTGTATCTGGCCGCAACCGGCCTGGAACCGGCGGCATACGACAAATTGTCCCGGGCGGCGCAACGTATTTTGAATGATGAAATGCAGTTGCACCTTCAAGTGGCTTCCAACGCTTCGTCCGGCGGCATCACCATTCAAATCACCGATACTCCGGTGGATGGCCTGACCGCGCCGGAGCAGGCGGAAGGCTACGCGCTGCGGGTTGAGCCGGACGGCGTCCTGATCGTTTCGCGCAGCGACCGTGGAGCGTTCTACGCCCTGCAGACCCTGCGGCAGCGCTATGACGGCGCCGGGTTCGCCGGCGGCGAAATCGTCGATTACCCGGATCTGGACTGGCGCGGCGTGCTGATCATGGTCGACGAACATTCGCCGGAAGTGCACGGCGAATTGATCCGCAAGGTCCTGGCGCCGATGAAATACAACCAGTTGTACATCGAATGCGAATTTGCTGCCTGGGACGCCACGGAAGCGGTTCGCCAGCCCTGGGCGATCAGTAAGGACGAATTGCGGAAGTTGATCGCCCTGGCCGAGGACAACTACCTGGAAGTCATCCCGCTGTTCCAGACGCTCGGGCACTGCGAATGGCTGTTCAAGAACGGCCGGAACCTGGAGATGGCCGAAAATCCGGCCGATCCCTACGCTTACAACCCCTCGCATCCCGGCGTTTATCCGCTGATGACCGCCGCGCTGGACGAGGTGCTCGAAGTTTTCAACCGGCCGAAATACCTGCACATCGGCCACGACGAAGTCGGCCAGGAGTACAGCTATCCGACCCGGCCGGAAAATATCGCCAAAGGCGGCGCCCAGGTGATCCTCGACGACGTGATGTTCTACTACGATTATTGCCGGAAGAACAACCTGCGGATGATGATGTGGCAGGATATGTTCGCCGCCAGCACCAACTCCAGAGACAGCGCCGGCGACAACGGTTACTTCGGGCTGGGCGATCGCCGGGACGAACTGCCCAGGGATATCATCTTCGCCTTCTGGAATTACGGCACCAACATCAATGAGAACAACCTGCGCAAGCTGCGGCAGGAAGGCTTCGATGTCATCGGGTGCACCTGGTTCGAACCGGATAACATCGCCATGCTGACCTCGATGTGCCGTGACGCCGGCGCGCTCGGCATGATGATGACCACCTGGGCAGGCTATCACGGCTTCGACCGCCTGCTGGAGGACAATTTCCAACAGGTCGCCGCCTATGTTCTGCAGGGGACCTGGGCGTGGAACTGTTCGGCGGAAGCCAACCGGTTCTCGCCCGGCCGGGTGCTCGATGAAATCCTCAATCCCGACGCCGGCAATGCCGCCGCTTCCGGTATCACTTTCGATCTAAGTGAAGTCGCCAACCTGGATTTGAGCGCTGGGAATCAACCGTTCCTGCTCGACCCGCTGCTTGGCTTCGACCGGCTGCCGGAACGCGACTTCTCGCACTGTGACGTCAAGTTCCGGTTACCTGCACGGGACGGCAGGCCGCTGGCCGTCGCGCTGCAGTCGCGCTGCAATCCAAAATTTCCGGACCGGGTCGACGGCATCCAACTGAACTGCCGCGCCAGTCAGTTGTTCTTCCTCCACTCCTGCCGCGATCTCGGCAGGGAAATCGCACCGGGCGCCGTCATCGCCGAATATGTCATCCATTACTCGGACGGTTCGGAAGCGGTCATGCCGGTGCGTTACCGGCAGGAAATCGCTTTGCCGCATGAAGATCACACCCGGGCTCTGCCGTTCCGCCACTGCGTCGACTGGCGGGACGACGACGGCGGGACGGTGAACCTGTGGTACGCCTCCTGGCGGAATCCCCATCCGGAAAAGCTGATTGTTTCACTCGACGTGCGGGCGGTCCCGGAACGCTACCCGTTCTATCTCTTCGCGCTCAGCGCCGCGGAATGAACGGATCAACCGAAAGGAGTAAAAAATCAATCATATCAGCCATGACGGCCGAAGCCTGATTTAAATCACACAAAAAAAACGTTTTCAATCCGTAACAACAAAGGAGATGGTATGATAAATAACTGACGTTCGCGGAATCAGCTTTCTGCGTGTAATTTATGGCGATTAACTTACACGTTTGGAAGCGGACAGGTTGCAGACTGAATGTTTCAATGAGGCGCATCAGAAACGATGACGACCCCGGAAAGGAGATTAGTCAGATCTGTAAACCAGAGCGCCACCGTAGAGAGCGACTGATTAATCGACTACTCTGTATGGGAGGATGGTGAGGCCGTGACAGCAGTTCCGCTTCGATTCGTGAAAAACGAATGGAGGCAGAGAATGATGACAAGTTTTGTTGGAGTGGATTTGCACCGGAACAATTTTACTTATTGCATCCGGGTAAATGGGGAAGAACGGAAAATCGGCAAGTGTGAGATTACCGAACTGAAGGGCTTTGCCGCAATGCTCGGTCCGAACACGGCGATGGCGGTGGAGGCGACCGGAAATACGTTCATGTTTTGCAGCTCGCTGAAAGCTCATGTCGGGCGACTGGTGGTGGTGAATCCATCACAGTTCAAAGTCATCAGCATGTCCACCAAAAAGACGGACAAACATGACGCAAAAGTGTTGGCGGAGTTCCTGGAAAAGGATATGCTTCCGGAGGTAAGAGTGAAAGACGATTTGCAGGCGAAAATTTCAAGTCTGACGCAGACCAGGGAAAAACTGGTTCAGTTGCGTACCGTATTGAAAAACAAAGTCAACAATCTGTTAGCAGCTAACTTCATCGTGCTGAAACGGGAAGAACTGTCCACGGAGAAAGGGCTTTTGAAAGCATTGAGTTATCACTTCGACCCGATCACCGACACGGAAATGCTGGTGGTTGTCGAACAGATTCGCAGTCTGAACAAAAGCATTGAAAAACTGGATAAGGCGATTGAGGATCACGGCAGCAAGATGGACGGCTTCGACAACCTGAAATCCATCAAGGGAATCGGCTCGAAAGGTGCGGCGATCCTGTTGGCAACCATCGGCAATATCGCTGATTTCCGATCGGCAAAGCAGTTGGCCGCTTATATCGGAATCGTCCCCAGAGTGAGCAATTCAAATGACACGGTTTGCCACGGAAGAATCACGAAGAGCGGCAGCAAGATCGCCAGAACCGCTTTGGTGCAATGCGCTTTGATCGCCAAACGCTACAGCCCGTATCTCAATGCCTTTCATGAATCGGTAAAAAGTCGGCGGGGAGGTGCGAAAGCCAATATCGCCTTGGCTCGCAAATTCCTCGATATCGTGTATAGAACATTAAAAAACAATTGGATGTTTGAGAATTTTACTCAATTCAAGCTCGTAAAAAATTGAGTTTTTCTCGACATCGAAGTGGAAATTTATCATGGGAGAAAAAAATGAAGCGTAAACAATTCACACTCATCGAACTGCTGGTCGTGATCGCAATTATTGCCATCCTTGCCAGCATGCTGCTGCCGGCGCTCGGCCGGGCTAAAGCAGCGGCACAGGCCATCAAATGCCTCTCCAATCTCAAGCAGATCGGCACCGGGATCATGCTGTATGCCAACGATTATGACGATTGCATCGTTCCTTATCAGGATGCCGGCGATTTTCCGGATCTCTGGCCGGCGTATCTCTGCCGGGACTACGGTTTTTCCGAAGAGCTTTTCTCCTGCCCGTCCGCGTCGACCTCGAACACCTGGGGCTGGGATGAATCCAACCTGAACTCTTCAAAAACCTACTGGATCACCGACTGGTCCGAAGATGTCAACAAGGGTAACGGATACGGGGCGCCGCAGTTCTGCTCCTACGCGATCTCGGTCCTGACGATGGCCTCCAACAAAGGCGTCGCCCGGCCGATGAAGATGACCAGCCAGCCGGACAACCTCGGTTCGTCCGAAATCGTCATCGTTCTGGAGGACAGCGTCTACAACTACTGGATCAACTGGAACGACGCCAATACCAACCGGATCTGGGACATCGCCACCGACCGCCATCTCGGGAAACAGGGCATGCTGTATGCCGACGGCCATGTGCAGCGCAACCAGCGTGAATACAAGTTCGACGAGCCCAGAACGCATGCGTTCAGAAACCTCGCCGACCTGTACAATTGATTCAATCAGTCAAATCCAACCTTCCAACCAACGGCAATACGCCGGAATCCGGATTGCGGTGACCCCGAAAGTTCCGACCGGATTCGTTGGATCAGGCATGAGTCCGGCTACCGGACTCATGCCTTTTCGCTTGAAGGATATCCTGTTCACTGAAAAACATTCCGGAAGCGTTTTCCGGGTTTTTATTCGTAGCGCAGCGCGTCGATCGGATCGAGCCGTGAAGCTTTCCAGGCCGGATAAAATCCGAAAATAATCCCGACCCCGGCCGATACCAGAAAAGCCGCCACCACCACCACCGGGCTGGATTCGATCGGCCAGCCGAGCTGGTCGTTGATCAGCAATGCCGCACCGTGGCCCAGCAGGATGCCGATGATGCCGCCGGCCAGACAAAGGATGATCGATTCAACCAGAAACTGCTGCAGAATGTCCCTCGAACGGGCGCCGACCGCCATTCGCAAACCGATTTCGCGGGTGCGCTCGGTGACCGATACCAGCATGATGTTCATGATGCCGACACCGCCGACCACCAGCGAAATCAAGGCGACGCCGAGCAGCAGATTGGTCATCAACGTCGAGGTGCCGCTCAGGGTGTTCATAAATTCCGTGGAATTGCGGATATGGAAATCATCCTCGTCGTCCGCTTTCAGCCGGTGCCGCTCCCGCAGCAGTTTGGTCAGTTCGTCGATCGCCTGGTTGACTTTTTCCGGCGTGGTGGCCGTCATCATGATCAAGTCGATCTGAACGAATTTCGGGATCAGCAGGGTATCGTCCTCGAGGGTGTCGGCCTGTTCCGGATAGAAGGCGACGCCGGTCGCCGGATACAGCGCGCTCGGAGAAGTGGAAGCCGTACTGGTCGTGTTGGTGGCGGTCCCGGTCTTCAGCCCGGTGAGCCGGGTGCGAACCGTCGTCCACGGCGCCAATACGACATCGTCTTCGTCGGAACCCATCATATTGGCGCCCTTGGAGGCCAGTACGCCGATGATTTTGAAGGTGACATTTTTGATGCGGACTTCACTGTCAACCGGCGATTCGCCTTTGAAAACTTCGCGGACGATGGTTTCGCCGACCAGGCAGACCCGGGCGCTCGAGGAGACTTCGCGGTCGGTGAAGGTCCGGCCTTCGCCGATCTGCCAGTTGCGCACCGTCAGGTAATCCGGCGTCGTGCCGACAATTTGCGACGGGGTCCAATTTTCCGCGCCGAAAACCAACTGGCTGCCGGAGGCGTTGACCACCGGGGCGGCCAGCGCAACACTCGGGCATTCGCGGATGATCGCCTGGCAATCGTCCGGCGTCAGCGACATCGCGCTGCCGACCGCCGAACGGACGCCGCCCGGCGGACGGGGCACCCCCGGCAGCAAGGTAATGGTATTGGCGCCCATCTTTTCGATGGATTGGCGGATCGCCGTCGACGAGCCGTTGCCGATTTCCATCATCGTGATTACCGCGGCGATGCCGATGACGATGCCGAGCGTCGTCAGCAGCGCCCGGGTCGGATTGCGTTTCAAGGCCCGCAGGGCAATGAATATCGTGCTGTATACGGTCATTATGCCGTCTCCTCCTATTTGCCGAAAGCGCCGCTGGCCAGCAGCCCGTCGTGGATGTGGATGACGCGGCGGGCGAAATCGGCGACTTCGGTGGCATGGGTCACCAGAATGATGGTGATGCCGTCTTTGTTGAGTTCATCGAACATCGCCATCACCTCTTCGCTGGTGTGCGAATCCAAATTGCCGGTCGGTTCGTCGGCGAACAGTACCGGCGGATGGTTGATCAGCGCCCGGGCGATGGCGACCCGCTGCTGCTGGCCGCCGGAAAGCTGGGACGGATAGTGGTACATCCGTTCCGCCAGCCCGACCCGGGTCAGCATTTCGATGCCGCGCGCCTTGGCTTCCCGGCCGGAAAGCGAACCGGCCGTATAGGACAACGGCATGACGACATTGTCCAGCGCCGTCGTTCGCGGCAGCAGATTGAAGCTCTGAAAGACGAAACCGATCTGCCGGTTGCGGACCATCGCCCGGCGGTCGCCGGAGAGCCGGCCGACCTCCTGGCCGTCCAGATAATAGTCGCCGCTGGTCGGGCGGTCCAGACAGCCGAGGATGTTCATCAGCGTGCTTTTGCCGGAACCGGACGCGCCCATCAGCGCGACGTATTCGCCGCGTTCGATTTCCAGCGTGATTCCTTTCAGCACCGGCACGTCTATTTCCCCGAGGAAATAGGTTTTTGTGATATTTTTCAGTTCAATCAGACTCATTTTCAACGCCTTCTCGATGGCGGCTTCGGCAGGAACGGACTGGTGGAGTTGCCGCCGGCATTGTCGGTCGCCGCACTGACCACTTCCGTCCCGGTGACCACCTGCATGGCTTCCTGCAGTTCCCCGGCGATGACCTCGGTGGCGATGCCGTCGTTCAAGCCGACTCTGATCGTTACCGGCCGGATCTGTTCCTGTTCAAGCACCCAGACCACCCGCTCGCCTTCGCCGGGCTGGAAATTCCGGTATTGCGGCGGAACCATTTCATCCTCCGGGGAGAAACGCAATGCCGCGTTGGGAATGCTCAAAACATTTTCACGCTGTTTGAGGATGAATTTGACATTGGCAGTCAGATACGGCAGCAGTTTGCCGTCGGAATTGTCGGTGCCGACTTCGACGACATAAGTGACGACGTTCTGCGACATCGTCGCATTCAGCCGGATTTTCTGGACGACGCCCTGGAATTCCACATCCGGAAAGGTGTCGACGGTAAACGTTACCGGGATGCCCGGCTCGATCTGGCCGATATCGGCTTCGTTGACCGAGACCCAGACCTGCATTTTCTTCAAATCCTTGGCGATCAGAAACAGGCTCGGCGTATTCATGCTGGCCGCCACCGTCTGACCGATGCTGACCCGGCGGTCGATGATGACGCCGTCGACCGGCGAGGAAATCACGCAATAACCCAGATTGCGGTTGGCGCGGTTCAACGCCGCTTCCGCACCGGCCAGCGAGGCGTTGGCCTGTTCGAGCGAGGCTTTGCTGACCGCCAGGGCGGCAACTGCGGCGAAATAGGTCGAGCGCGCGTCGTCGTAATCGCTCTTGGCCAGCACGCCGGAAGGCTGCAGTTGCTGGGCGCGCTCCCAGTTCAGCTCGGCCAGGTCGAGCTTGGCCTGCGCCTGTTTGATATTGGCTTCGGCACTGACGATATTGGCCCTGGCTTCCAGCTTCTGCGCTTCATACTGCCGGGCTTCCGCCTCATAGAGCGAATCGTCGATGCGGGCCAACACCATCCCGGCCGTGACGGTCGAACCGTAATCGACCGATTTGCCGTCGGTATCGAGCCCGAATTCGGTAATCATGCCGCTGATCTGGGAACCGACGTTGACCAGCTCTTCCGGTTCGACCGTCCCGGTGGCGCTGATCGTACTGGTCAAAGTCTGCCGTTCAACGCGGTCGGTGCGGAACACCGTGCGGCTCTTCGGCGTGAAACAGATTTTATAAGCCCAAATTCCGCCGGCGGCCAGTACGGCGAGCACCACTACTCCCGACAGAAGTTTCCAGAATTTTTTCATGTCGCTGTGCAATCCTTCTTAAATTATATTGACGAATTCGATGTTGATTGAAACAAAAAACGTTTCTCAGCTCGATTTTATTGCGGCGGCGGCGATTATTCGGCAAAAAATCCTCGAACGGCTTTTTTTTGGCGAAAGAAGGATTATCTTATTCCACGAGATTGGAATGAATAAAGGCTGCTATGAAGAAATTGAAATTGCAACGATCTGGACTGTTTTTGGCGGCAATGCTGCTGTCGGGATTGTGCGGCTGCCGGCAGGAAAGCGCGCCGGAACTGCCGCGGGCGCGCAGTGCGATGATCATCCGTTTGTTCGAGAACCTTCAACAGAAGCGTTATGTCGAAGCCCAGGAACAGATCAACAAACTTCAGTTGGAGGACCCGGACAAGGCGTTTCTGGCGGAAATGGACTGGCAGACCTATGCCAATTCCCAGATGATCCAGGCACAGCAGGCGCTCGATCAAGGCAAAATCGCCGAAAGCCTGGCGGTCATCGAACGGGCTTTGCGCAAGCAGCCGTTCAATCCGCAACTGCTCACGGCAATGGAGGAGCTGCGGCGGCTGCAACGCTTGCAGAACAATGTTCTGGAGCTGGAGCGCGCCCGTTCCAGCCGGGAATTGGGCAACGCGATCGCCGTGCTGGACGAATTGCGGGCCGGTTATCCGCCGGCCAAACCGCTGGAGGCAATTTTGAAGAAGTCGGCGGCGCGCCAGGTCCGGATGAACCGGCAGGAGCGCCGGGAGGCGCTGTTCAGCCTCGGAGCCGATCTGGCGGACTGCCGCCGGGCCGGGGACACATTGGCCGATACGCTGGAAGCGTTGTACCGTTACAGTGAAACGTTGCCGGAAAACCGGGCTTCCCAGTTGGCGCCGGCGGAAAGAAAACAATTGTTGAGCCGTTGATGGCGAAGTTGGTCATACTGCTGTTGCTGTGGGCCGGCGCGGCCGGGATGTTGTCCGGCATCGAATGGCCGGCGGCGCTGGCGAAATTTTCCGAACCGCTGGCGTCGATCGACGGCAGGGACATCACGCGGGCGATGGTGGCCGAACGGTTGAGCGAAGTGGCGCCGGAGGTGGTCGTGAAGCTCAACGACGACCAGTTTACCGAATTGATCCGCAAGATCGTCTATGAATTGCTGGACGAGGAAGCGGTACGCCGGATTCTGCACGGCACCGAGTTGGAACCGTCGCCGGAGCTGGTGCGGCGGGAGTTGATGAACGTCTGGGAGACCTTGAAGCTGGAAGGGAATCCGCGTTTGATGGCGCCGGAGGCGCGGGACCGGCTGATCGAACGGATGGCGACCGACCCGCGCAAGCAGTTTCAGGTGGCGGCGCTGCTGTGGATCCGGCGGGAATTCCAGGAGAAACTGACAATGGCGCCGGAAGAGGTGGAAAATTTCTACCGGGAAAACCAGCAGCGTTTTCTGCAGCCGGTGGCGGCGGAGTTTTCGTTGCTGGTGCTGCCGCGCTCCGGAGAGGCGGCGGCGCAACTGCAGGAAAAAAACCGCAGTGCGATCGATGCCCGTTTGCGTCAATTGGAAAGTTTTGAAAGCATCGCAACGGATTATCCGCAGCCCGGCGAAGCGCAATTGGCGGTACTGCGCCGCGAGCCGGCGGTCCTCGACGCGGTGGCGCGCCTGGAGCGGGACGGCAGTTATGCCGTGTTGGAGCTGCCCGAGGCGATCGTCTGGGTTCGGCTCGACCGGCGCCGGCCGGCCGCCTACCTGCCGCTGGAAGCGGTACGGGAATCCTTGCGGAAGGAGTTGCTGGCCGGCAGAATCCGCCAGGCCGTCAATGCGGCGATCGCCCGGGAACGGGCCGGGATGAAAATAACATTTTTCTTTTAACCGGGAGCAGAAAAGGATGATTTACGATTTTTGCGAAAATTTCCATTTGTATCGTTTCGAAAAATACGAATTCTGGCAGCAACTGTTTGCGTTCATTTCCGATCTGACGGCCGAACTGGCTCCGGGGCGGTACCCGCTGCAGGGCGAGGAGCTGTTCGTCAACGTCCAGGAGTATCAGACCAAACCGCTGGAAGCTCCGGCCAATTGCCTGGAGCTGCACCGGCGCTACCTGGATATCCAACTGGTGCTTGACGGTTCGGAACGCATTTTCTGCCGGGCCGGCGCCGGCCTGGCGGGTCGGCAGCCGTATTCGGAGAGCAGCGATTGTGCGCTGTTGGAGTTCAAGCCGGAAGGCGCTTATGCCCTGCCGCTCTATCCGGGCAACTTCATCTTATTGCTGCCGGAAGAGCCGCATATGCCGTGTATCGCCTGCCGGGAACCGGCCAAAGTGAAAAAAGCGGTGGTGAAAATCGACCGCCGGCTGCTCGGCATCTGACGAGGCCGGCGGGATCAGTGAAAATTCTTTCTTCTAGCGGCAGTCCTTGAATTTCATCACGCCGAACAGTTGCGGCGTATGGGCGCTGAAACCGTTCAACGGCGAGAAGGCGGCGACCGGACTCTGGGCGGGAGTCCGCAACAGGTTGAAACGCCAATTGATGTTTTCGGCCGGAGTGATCGGATTGACCATTTCCAGTTCCGCCAGCGGCATCGCGACAATGCCGCGCCAGGAGTCGGCCTGCCGTTCGATCCGGATCTGGAAATCCGGCTGCCAGTCCCGGTTGTCGCCCCGGTTGATTTCAATGCCGCGGTGGCCGAACACATCGAACGAGAAGTGGACGTAACTGCCCGGACTGCGCGGTTGAAGAAAAATTTCCACCAGCTCCGGATTGTGATAGATTTCGCCGTCGCGCTCATCCTCCGGCGGCATTGCCACCTGATCCAGCGCCGGCCGTTCCATATCGAAAACCAGCAGCAGCCGATTGCCGAAAATGCCGCCGCGGACTTCGGTTTTCAGCAATTCCGTTTCCGACGCCATATTGTTGACCAGCTCGAATGCCGTGCACCTGTTCAGGATTTCCGGCGTCAAAGCGGCGATGTCGATCTGATCGGCGCAGATTGGAAGCGTCACCTCCGGATTGCGGCGGGCGGCGAAGAGTTCCAGCGTCCTGAAGTAACCGTTGAATTCGGAGGTATCCACACCTTGCCTTTCCAGCAGTTCGCGCTGTTTCAGCGCCGCCGGCAGAAGCGCCTGCAACCGTGAGCCGTCATTGGCGGCATTGGCGGCATCCAGAGGGATCAACAACTGCCGGAACCGGCGGATTGCGGTGACGTTTTGGGCGCCGAACAGCCGCCGGTTGGCCGCGTCGAAGGAACGGTCGGCATCGTAACCGGCCGGATTCCACAAATAATCGTTGGCGGTCCGGACATATGGCTGGTTCCACAACCAGCTCAGCGTATGGATATTCAAAAAAATTCTGCCGCCGCTGTCATGGTGGAATCCCGGATAAAATTGATCCTGCCACACCGGCAACTGCGGCATGAGGCAGTCGCTGTTGTTCCACTGGAACAAAGACCGGCCCGGGACATAGCGGCTGAAACGGTCGTATGACTCTTTGTCCACCCGCGGACCGATACATTCCGGCCCGGTCCAGACCATGCCGATCTCCGGTCGGGCGCTGGTATGGAAGTCACGGAAGTATTCTTCGGTGTGGGAGAAGGATTCGGCATAGGCCAGCGAGTAGATCGGCGGGCACAGCGACAATTCCAATTCCGGAAATTCCGGCAGCAGCGCTTCCGCCAGGCGGTTCATCAGATAGGCGTGCGCCTTGCCGACGGAATTGTCGAAATAAGCGCGTTCTTCCGGATTCGGGCTGACATAACGGCCGTCCACCAGCGGCGTCCAGTCGTCGAACAGAATCATGACATGTTTGACGCCGCTGGCGGCGGCGGCATGTATTTGGGAAATCAATCGGTCCATCTGGACCGGATCGGTACAGTTGAAGTACTCCGCCGTCGCCCGCCGGGAAAAGTCGCTTAACGCATAAAGATGGATCAGCAGCATGAAATCCATCATTTCCAGTTCGCCGGCCCGCCGGATTGCGGCAAATTCCGCCTGCAGCCGTTCCGGTTCAAGTTTGTACCATTCAACGCGCCACTGGATCGCAAAACCGCCGATTTTATCCTCGGAGAGCCGGCGGTATTCCTCAAAGCTGCCGAAACGGTAATCGCCGGCATAGCGCCGCTGCCAGACCGGGTAATCCACAAGATTCGCCACCGGCAGCTCGCCGGCTTCAGCCAGCTGCGCCAGTGACATCAAGCCGTAATAGGCCCCCCGGCGGTCCCGTCCGGCCACGACGATGCCGCCGTCTTTCACCCGGATCAGGTATCCCTGCGGCGGCAGTCGGAATTTCCAGGCCACCAGATCTTCGCCGGTCAGCTCCGCTTCGATCCCGGCATCGTCCAGCACGCCGCAGCGGATGGTAAATCGGGCAGCATCTTTCACCGCCGGATTCGCAGCGGCGATCAAAGCGTTTTGCAGCGTTTCCTTCCCCAGCTTCAGCAGTTCATGTTCCGGGCCGGCCAGCACGATCTGCCAATTGGCGTCTCCCAGCGGAAAACAGCGCCAGGCACCTTCCAGCCGCTGCGGCCGCGGCGTCAAGCGATTTTCGTAATTTTCACCGAAACTGGCCGGAACCAGCAGGAACAGCAACAGGATTGCCAGCAGCTTATGCAACATATTTCTTTCTCCCGTAGTTCAAAGGAAAGGTTCGGCCAGGCGGCTCTGCCGGGTCGCCTGGCCGAACCAGACTCAGTCAAGCACCCATTGCGACCGGTTGCCGGCGTCACGGGTCGGCCGGAAATAGGTTTTGTAATCGCCGGCCGCTTTTTTCTGGTCCAGGCTCTGGACGCTGCCGTCCATGGCGCAGACGTTCAGGACATTGCCGTGCCGGGCATTCAACGCGTCACCGTGAAAGACTTCCTGCTGGTTGCAACCGTCCCAGACCACCTGGGCGCCAAACATACAGCCGGAATAACCGCCGCCATTCTGCGGCAGCGATTCGGCGAACATCACCGTCTGGGAACCGCCTTTCTCCCGGACAGTCGACATCTTCACCGGCGCCCAGTTGGTATTGACGTAGCCGAAGGTCTGATAGTTGTGGGCGGTGCTGACACTCTCCTGCCACTGCGTCCCGTGGCCGGTCGGCAAGCCGTCGTCGCCGAGGCAGGTAACCTCATCCCACCGGGTCGAACTTTCCGACGGACACATGTAAATATTTTCATCGATTCCGTAGAAATACTTCAAGCCGATCGTCCAGTCGCACGGCCCGCCCCAGCCGCCGCCCCAGACCAGCGGCAGCGCGTAGTTGCCGTTGTCGCCGGAATACATCGCCGCGGCCAGGCCGAGCTGCTTGAAATTGCCGACGCATTTGATCTGCTGGGCTTTGCCTTTGGCTTTGCCGAGTGCCGGCAGCAGCATGCTGGCGAGAATGGCGATGATCGCGATCACCACCAACAGTTCAATCAATGTAAATTTTTTTCTCATGATTTCATTTCCTTGTCGATAATACGGTTGATGATAAGGAGTTATTCGGTGATCCAGTGGCCGTCCTGGCCATCGGTGCTGAAGGCCTGAGTCGGCCGGAAATATTTTTTGACATCGCCGCTGGCTTCCTGCACCGTCAGACTCTGGGCGCTGCCGTCGAGCGCGGCGAAATTGAACCGTTTGTCATGCCGGGCTTTGAGCGGGCAATCGTAGACGCCGGCGCTGTCGTTGACATCGAAAGGGACACCGTTGGAAGCATCCTGTTCGATGACGTCGACATAGATGGCGCCGCCGTTGGCGACCCGGGCGTCGGCGAACAGGACGTGCATCGAAGAACCCCGGTTGGCGATATCGCTCAATTTCGACTGCTTGGACCGGTAATTGGCCCACTTGCCGCTGCCCCAGGTGCAGACGTTCAGTCCGAGGCCGACCTGCTGCCAGGAACTGACACCGTAATCGTTGTTCCAGCCGCATTCGGCGGCAGGGCAGAAAAATACTTCGTGACTGGCACCGTAGTCGTCGGCCAGACCGACGTAAATCATCCGGCCGTCCCCCCACTGCATGCAGGGACCGTAATCATCGTAGTCCATCGCGTACATCGTGAATACCAGACCGAGCTGTTTGTGATTGCTTTTGCAGACGATTGCCTGCGCTTTGTCCTGGGCCCGGCCGAGTGCCGGCAGCAGCATGCTGGCAAGAATAGCTATGATAGCGATAACTACCAGCAGTTCAATTAATGTAAATTTTTTTTGTCTCATCTTTTTTTTCCTTTATGGGTTGTGGTTGAAAATGTTTTAGGACGTCAAACCGGTTGAATTTTGCTTTATCCTCCTGGTTATGGACGGCACTGCGGCGGCAGAAACCGTCCGGATTCGGGAAACTATTCCGCGGCGCTGAGCGCGAAGAGATAGAACGGGTAGCGTTCCGGGACCGCCCGCACGTCGAGTGAAACAATCAGCTTTTCCGGATGGGGATTCCGCCAGGAGGCGTACCACAGGTTCACCGTCCCGCCGTCGTCGTCCCGCCAGTCGACGCAGTGGCGGAACGGCAGAGCCCGGGTGTGATCTTCATGCGGCAAAGCGATTTCCTGCCGGTAACGCACCGGCATGACCGCTTCCGAACCGTCCGAGTAATGGATGACATATTCGGCGATGACGGCGCCCGGTGCGATTTCCCTGCCGAGATCGCGGCAGGAGTGGAGGAAGAACAACTGACTGGCGCGGCAGTTCAGTTGGATGCCGTCGACCCGGTCCGGAAATTTTGGATTGCAGCGCGACTGCAGCGCGACGGCCAGCGGCCTGCCGTCCCGTTCGGGCAACCGGAACTTGACGTCGCAGTGCGAGAAGTCGCGTTCCGGCAGCCGGTCGAAGCCGAGCAGCGGGTCGAGCAGGAACGGTTGATTCTCAGCGCTCAAATCCAGGTTGGCGACTTCGCTTAGATCGAAAGTGATACCGGAAGCGGCGGCATTGCCGGCGTCGGGATTGAGGATTTCATCGAGCACCCGGCCGGGCGAGAACCGGTTGGCTTCCGCCGAACAGTTCCACGCCCAGGTCCCCTGCAGAACATAGGCGGCGACCGGTTGGAAATTGTCCTCCAGGAGGCGGTCGAAGCCGTGATAGCCTGCCGAGGTGGTCATCATCATGCCGAGCGCGCCGGCGTCACGGCACATCGAGGTCAGCATGGCGATGTTATCCGGTTCGAACCAGGTGCATCCGACGACATCGAAGCCTTCCTGCCGCAGCTTGCGCAGGTTGTTCTCATTGATGTTGGTGCCGTAATTCCAGAAAGCGAAGATGATATCCCTGGGCAGTTCGTCCCGGCGATCGCCCAGCCCGAAGTAACCGTTGTCGCCGGCGCTGTCTCTGGAGTTGGTGCTGGCGGCGAACATATCCTGCCACATCATCATCCGCAGGTTGTTCTTCCGGCAATAATCGTAGTAGAACATCACGTCGTCGAGGATCACCTGGGCGCCGCCTTTGGCGATATTTTCCGGCCGGGTCGGATAGCTGTACTCCTGGCCGACTTCGTCGTGGCCGATGTGCAGGTATTTCGGCCGGTTGAAAACTTCGAGCACCTCGTCCAGCGCGGCGGTCATCAGCGGATAAACGCCGGGATGCGAGGGGTTGTAAGCGTAGGGATCGGCCGGATTTTCGGCCATCTCCAGGTTCCGGCCGTTCTTGAACAGCCATTCGCAGTGCCCGAGCGTCTGGAACAGCGGGATGACTTCCAGGTAGTTGTCCTCGGCCAGGGCGATCAACTTCCGCAATTCGTCCTTACTGATCGCCCAGGGCTGGCGAACCGCTTCCGTGGCGTCCCAGGCAGCAAATTCGCATTCGATGTACAACTGGTTGTATTTCATCGGCGCCAGGACCTTGCGGATCAATTCGCCGTGCACTTCCGGCGAATGTTCGTCGACCATGATCAGCACGCCGCGCCAGTCCAGATCCGGGTAATCGACGATTTCGCCGCCGGCGAACCCGGCGCCGTCATAGCGCTGCCGCAGGGTCTGCAGGGCGTAGAACGCTCCACGGTCGCTGCGCGAAACGATCAGGACGCCGTCCGGCTCAACCCGCAGCGCGTAGCCTTCCGCCTGCTCCGGCGCGGTCAGGCCATCCACCGGAGTATCGGTGATTTGAATGGTGATGCCGCCGGACGAAGAGATGGAAGCCACTTGAAGGTGCAACTGCATTTCATCGTTCAAAATACGTTGCGCCGCCCGGGACAATTTGTCGTATGCCGCCGGTTCCAGGCCGGTTGCGGCCAGATACAGGGCGTCGCCGGCGGCCGGACGGTAAGGTTTGCCGGTGTTCTGCTGCTGGTGCGGCTGCGGCAGCAGCGGCAGTTCCGATCGATAAGGCAGCAGCACTGCCGGTTCGGCGGGGGCGGCGGCCTGGTTGGGCAGACGCGGCAGCGGCTCGGCCAGACAGACCTCGTCCGCCAGTTGGAACGTGACGGTTAACTGCTGCTGAATCGGCTTAGCATATTGAATCGGCAATTCATTGCCGATCCACAAACCCGGCGTTGAAGTTGCGGTGCCGACATCGAAACCGAAACCGCGGCGGTCGACCAGGTTGAACGACATGCCCCGGTCGACCGTGACGGTCAGGGTGCCGAGCGGGCTGGTCAATTTCAATTCGACCAGCTCGGTCGCCAGCGTGTCCGCCCAGTTTTTCCAGTTCGGATCGATTCTGCCGGCGACCGCCGTGCCGTCGGCTTTCCGGCCGGCATAGGCGGCGTCGCGGCTCAACAGTTCCGGTACCATCATCATCGAATATTCGGTCGTCGCCGGAATGTCCTGCAGCAATTCGCCATCCAGCCGGACGATCACCCGGTCGTCA
Organism: Victivallis sp. Marseille-Q1083; assembly: GCF_903645315.1. NCBI lineage: Bacteria > Pseudomonadati > Lentisphaerota > Lentisphaeria > Victivallales > Victivallaceae > Victivallis > Victivallis sp. Marseille-Q1083. Next base: position 2,146,434 of record NZ_CAHJXL010000001.1, on the reverse strand, counting down.
TGCACTTCGGCCGAATATTCGTTCAGGCGGAAGCGGTCATCCGGTTGGGACTGGGTCATCGTCAACCGGTAAGCGCCGTCCGGCAGTTCGGTGCGTTCCACGGCGGTCGGCGACCAGACGGTGAAGAAGTATTTCTCGCCCCACGGCGGTTCGACGACGATAAAACGCGAAAACAGCGACAGGTCCGTCACATGGCGGATCGCCACCCCGTTGTTGTCGAGTTTGGCGGAATACTCCCCGCCGACGACGCTGCAGCAGCCGGCCAGCAATAGTGCCGTCATTCCAAGCCAGTTTCTTTTCAAAATCCTTACCCTTTCCTGCGATTTTATCATACCAGTGCCGTCATCGGACTTCTGTCCCCGCTCCCGCCGGCAGACTGACCGGCGCCGTCGAATTGCGGACGATGATTTCAACGCTGTTGCGAAACAATTTCAAATACGACTCGACCTCTTCGAAACTCCGCTTGCCTTCGATCAGGTCCAGCAGGTGCATGGCGCCTTGCTGGCCGAGCAGGAAGATGTGTTCGTCGCAACTGGTCATCGGAATGATGCCATAGCGGCTCAACGGCGTTTCAGTGGCCAGCACGCTGATCTCTTCCGGACAGTGCGCGCCGCCGGCAATCGCCTTGCCGAGAAAACCGGCGCAGAACTGGTCGTTGGCGGCCAGGGCGGTAAAACGCTCCTCGGGTCGGCAGGCCAGCCAGCGGTCCGCCAGCAGGGCGCCGCAGATGAAGTCATCCCGGTCGTAATAACTGAATTCGACCTCGAGATCATGCCAGCCGTTGATATCGTGCAGACGCCGCAGCGCTTCCCGGTAAAGCTGTTCCGTCACCGGATAGAAAACCGGCGTGACAATCCGGCGGTGCCCCAATGTATAGAAAAAAGACAAAATCCGGGTATTGACGTCCAGCATGTCGTTCTTGACGCAGAGAATATCGTCCGGGTAATCGCCGCCGACGGTGATGAACGGCAGCCCGGTCTGCTGGATTTCCCGCAGATTCTGCAGCTCGGCCATGCCGGTGACGACCAGCCCGTCGAGATTGTACTGCCGGATCGGGGTCGGCATCGTGAATGCGGTGATGCTGCTCATGTCATAGGTTGAAATGAGCACATTGTATTTGCGTTTGCGGCAGACGTCATGAACGCCGGAGAGCATCGTGGCATAATAATTGTTGGCCAACCCGAGCGTCACCTTGCAGGAAAGCAGAAAACCGATCTGATAAGTCCGTTTGCCGGACAAAGCCCGGGCGGCGGAATGCGGCGTATAGTGATGCTTCTGCATGACGTCGAGCACCCGGGCCCGGGTGGCGGCGCTGACCTTCGGACGGTTGTTCAGCACTGCGGAAACCGCTGCGGTGGAAACACCGCTCAGACGGGCGATGTCGGCGATGCAGAGCTTGCCGGAAGCGGAAGCCGTTGTAACGTTCATAATCCGAATAACTTTCCTGGATACAATAAAAAAAATTCTTTTGTAAATCGGTTAACTCACTGTAGGAATACTAGCAAATTTTTGTCGGTAAGTCAATACCCTTTTGAAAAAAAGCGGTAATTTTTTTATTTTTTTACTGTTTTTGATGCGATTTCGCTTGCAACGCGAAACGTTTGGCGGTTGCCGCCACCTGAAGGGGCGACGGCTCCGGCAAGGATTGCCGGGCAAAGAACCGGAGGCTGGAAAAGCTAAAAAAAATGCCGGAAACCGATCCGCTTGAAGTTCGAAAGACACCCCGATTTCCGGCGCCGGCCGGGGAACGGCTTCACCGCGGCGAAGCCGGAGCGACCGGCGCTCCGCCGCCGGGTGACAGCCTGACACGGCCGGGGAGGCCGACTATTTTTTTAGAATCGGAAGTCGCGTTTGCCGTCGTGCAATTCCTGCAGATGCTCCAGGGCAATCGCCCTCACCTTTTCATTCGGAATCCGCTTGACCTCGTCGGCAATGACTTTTTCGCCTTTGCTCACCGTATCCGGCGACGCGTAGTCCTCCAGATATTCCTTGAGCGTCATCAACGCGTTGGGCTGGCAGCAATTGGCGATCTGGCCGGATTTGACCAACTGCATGAAACGGTCGCCGGTGCGCCCTTCCCGATAGCAAGCGGTGCAGAAACTGGGAATATATCCCAGCGTCAACAGCCAGTTGACCACTTCATCGAGCGTCCGGGTGTCGCTGACGTCGAACTGGGCGGAATTATCCTCCGGCGCCTCCTCTTCGGCATAACCGCCGACGCTGGTCCGGGAACCGCCGCTGATCTGCGAAACCCCGAGCTTCAGCACCCGTTCCCGCGCCTGCTGCGTTTCCCGGGTCGAGATGATCAAACCGGTATAGGGAACCGCAATGCGCAGCACCGCGACGATTTTGGCAAAAATATCGTCGTTGATGGCGTTGGAGAAAGCTTCCGGATTGATGTCGTCGGCCGAACGGATGCGCGGCACGCTGATCGTATGCGGCCCGACTCCCATCGCCGCCTCCAGGTGTTCGGCGTGCATCAGCAGGCCGATGAAGTCGTAACGGTACATGTTCAGTCCGAAGAGCACGCCGATGCCGACATCGTCGATGCCGCCGGCCATCGCCCGGTCCATCGCCTCGGTATGGTAGGCGTAATTGTGCTTCGGCCCGGTCGGGTGCAACTCTTCGTAGCTCTTTTTATTGTAAGTCTCCTGAAACAGGATGTAAGTGCCGATGCCGGCAGCCTTGAGCTTGGCATAATTCTCCACCGTCGTCGCGGCGATGTTGACATTCACCCGGCGGATGGCGCCGTTCTTATGCTTGATGCCGTAAATCGTCCCGATGCTCTCAAGCACATATTCGATCGGATTGTTCACCGGATCTTCGCCGGTTTCCAGCGCCAGCCGCTTGTGTCCCATATCCTGCAGGGCGATCACTTCGCGGGCAATCTCTTCCTGCGTCAGCTTCTTGCGGACGATATGCCGGTTCTTGTAATGGTACGGACAATACGTACAGCCGTTGACGCAGTAATTGGAAAGGTACAACGGCGCAAACATGACGATCCGGTTGCCGTACAGCTTCTGCTTGAGCTCCATCGCCAACTGGAACATTTTCTCATTTTCATCCGGCAGCTCGCACTCCAGCAGCACGGCGGCTTCCCGGTGCGACAATCCCCTGCAACTGCGCGCCTTTTCCAGGATCGAGTCGATCAAGGCGCGGTTGTTTTTGTTGGCCTGCGCATAGGCGATCGATTCGAGAATTTCCGTATCGTCGATGAACTCGACGGCATTTTTCGATTTGGGATCATACATGGTAAACCTCACTGTTGTTGCTGCGCTTGTTTGGAATAGACCGTTTTTACGCTGATGCCGTCGATCATGCCGAGCTTGCCCGATAAGGAGCTGATGACATCGTTGGGCGCATCGACGACGACGCTGATGATGCAGACGCGCTGCGGCCGGTAGGGTATTCCCATCCGCCCGACGATGAATCCGCTGTATTCGTGCAAAATCCGGTTGATCTTCTCCGTCGCCTCCATATCTTCGACGACAATACCGACCAGAGCAATTCGAGTTTCCGCCATCTTCCTTTTTCTCCGGATAAAAAAATCCCGACGCACCGAAAGATAAGGTGCGTCGGGACAGCGAAATCACACTGTGCCTGCGGACCGCCTTACCACGCGGGAGTTCTCCCAGGTGCGTTCAGAACGATTCCTGTTGAATATTCCTCCGCCTTCCTCCGCGGAACAACCGTTCCTTGGAATCAGAGCGTTACATTAATGTAATGACAAATTTTTAATCTGCAAGTTCCTTCCGCGGCTTTTCCGGTAAAATCTACCACCGCGATTGTCCCCTCCAACGATTTTCTTATTTCATCCCGACCAGAAACTCCTCGCCGGCGATCGTCCGGAATTCAGCGGCAACCGCACCCCGCCGAGATCGATACCGTATGCGTCCATCATCTTTCATCCCGACCAGAAACTCCTCGCCGGCGATCGTCCGGAATTCAGCGGCAATCGCCCGGCGGACAGCCGGTTCCAACGACCGCAGCGGCAACCGTACCCCGCCGAGATCGATACCGTACGCGCCCATCATCGCCTTGCCGGCCGCCACGCCACCGTAACGGACCAGCAGCTCGACAATGCGGCAGACCCGGTCCATGCCGGCCAATACCTCGTGCTGACGACCGGCGGCAAAATCCCGCCAGATCGCCAGATACAACGGCGCGGCATAATTGTAGGTGCTGCCGATGAACGCTTCCGCCCCCAGCGCCAGCGCGCCGGCGAAAAATTCGTCGACTCCGTAGACGATATCATACTTGCCATTCAGGAGCCGGCGGCAAATCTGAAATTCGTACAAATCCGGACTGTTGAACTTCAGCCCGGCCAGATTCGGAATCACCCCGGCCGCCTGATGCAGGAATTCGGCCATCGGCAACGTGATCCCGGACATTGTCGTATGGTAATAATAAAAACCGCAATGCGGTGCCATCGACGCCGCCACCCGGCAGTATTCGACCAAGTCGGCTACCGTCGCCGGCCGGAAATAACTGGCCGGCACTACACTGGTGGCGAAAACGCCGAGCGAATCGGCATGGCCGGCCAGCGTCTCGACATCACCGAGCGCCAGCGCGCCGGTATGGACGATCAGTTTCAACCGCCCCGCCGAGACCGCCTGCCAGGTGTCCATCACCCGGAGCCGTTCCGCCACCGTACATGAAATCCCCTCGCCGGTCGTCCCGGAAATATAGACGCCTTGGACGCCGCCGGCGACCAGCAACTCGGCCTGTTGGGCAATCGCTTTCGTATTGAGTTTTCCATCCGGTGCAAACGGCGTATGGACCGCCGCAATCAAGCCGGACAATTTCTGAATTTCCATATCATCTCCCATGATAAATTTCCACTTCGATGTCGAGAAAAACTCAATTTTTTACGAGCTTGAATTGAGTAAAATTCTCAAACATCCAATTGTTTTTTAATGTTCTATACACGATATCGAGGAATTTGCGAGCCAAGGCGATATTGGCTTTCGCACCTCCCCGCCGACTTTTTACCGATTCATGAAAGGCATTGAGATACGGGCTGTAGCGTTTGGCGATCAAAGCGCATTGCACCAAAGCGGTTCTGGCGATCTTGCTGCCGCTCTTCGTGATTCTTCCGTGGCAAACCGTGTCATTTGAATTGCTCACTCTGGGGACGATTCCGATATAAGCGGCCAACTGCTTTGCCGATCGGAAATCAGCGATATTGCCGATGGTTGCCAACAGGATCGCCGCACCTTTCGAGCCGATTCCCTTGATGGATTTCAGGTTGTCGAAGCCGTCCATCTTGCTGCCGTGATCCTCAATCGCCTTATCCAGTTTTTCAATGCTTTTGTTCAGACTGCGAATCTGTTCGACAACCACCAGCATTTCCGTGTCGGTGATCGGGTCGAAGTGATAACTCAATGCTTTCAAAAGCCCTTTCTCCGTGGACAGTTCTTCCCGTTTCAGCACGATGAAGTTAGCTGCTAACAGATTGTTGACTTTGTTTTTCAATACGGTACGCAACTGAACCAGTTTTTCCCTGGTCTGCGTCAGACTTGAAATTTTCGCCTGCAAATCGTCTTTCACTCTTACCTCCGGAAGCATATCCTTTTCCAGGAACTCCGCCAACACTTTTGCGTCATGTTTGTCCGTCTTTTTGGTGGACATGCTGATGACTTTGAACTGTGATGGATTCACCACCACCAGTCGCCCGACATGAGCTTTCAGCGAGCTGCAAAACATGAACGTATTTCCGGTCGCCTCCACCGCCATCGCCGTGTTCGGACCGAGCATTGCGGCAAAGCCCTTCAGTTCGGTAATCTCACACTTGCCGATTTTCCGTTCTTCCCCATTTACCCGGATGCAATAAGTAAAATTGTTCCGGTGCAAATCCACTCCAACAAAACTTGTCATCATTCTCTGCCTCCATTCGTTTTTCACGAATCGAAGCGGAACTGCTGTCACGGCCTCACCATCCTCCCATACAGAGTAGTCGATTAATCAGTCGCTCTCTACGGTGGCGCTCTGGTTTACAGATCTGACTAATCTCCTTTCCGGGGTCGTCATCGTTTCTGATGCGCCTCATTGAAACATTCAGTCTGCAACCTGTCCGCTTCCAAACGTGTAAGTTAATCGCCATAAATTACACGCAGAAAGCTGATTCCGCGAACGTCAGTTATTTATCATACCATCTCCTTCTGATTTTCCCCCAAGCGGCTTTCCTTCAGCCACAAATGTCTGACAAGGTCCTGTCAAAGCAATACTTCTGCAGGTTCCCTTTTCGGGGGGCCTCCTCCGGCATTCCATTCGGCACCGCCGTACCCATGCCGGGAGAAAAGGTTTTGTTCATATTTCGGCAAACTTGCTTTTGTCATCATTGCCGGGCGATGATCTTCTCGCCCAGCGTCGCCAGCGTCAAGCCCTGCCATTTCTCCTTCGGCTGCCGCGGGCAGAACCAGAGCAGGATAAAGGCGCCGATGAAACTCAGCGGCAGCCCGAAGGCGAAACTTCTCGAACGCGGCAGATCCGTGATCAGCAACTGGCTGTAGCCATACCAGATCAGCATCCCGAACGACCAGCCCAATACGATCATGCCCAGCAGCGCGCATATTTTAGATGAACGCAGTTGCCGGCGCCGTTTCACCAGGTACGGAACCAGCAGCAGCGCACCGGCCGCCAGCGGAATCAGCACATGGATGAAATCCAGTTTGCCCGCCCAGCCGAGCGGCATTCCCGGCTGCCAGAGCGCCTCCGCCCGCCGGGAAAGAATGTACCACAGATTGCCGGACAGCGTTTCGCCGAAGTTGAAGAAAGTGAAGCCCCAGATCAGTTTCGCGTTTGCCCGGTCGGACAGCACTGCGAACAGAAACGCCGGCAGCACCACCGCGCCGATCAGGCCGAAAATCGTTCCCACCTCGACCAACGACTGTTCCAGCCAGCGGCCGGAAACGTCCAGCGCCAACCCGAGCAGGATGGCGAACAAACCGATCACGAAGGTCGCGCAGCGCGACACCGTGACCTCCTGCCGCGGCGTCAGATGCCTGTTGATGAAACGCTGGTGGAACTCCTTCAGCCACACCGTCGCCATCGAGTTGATGCCGGAGTCCAGCGTGCTCATGATCGCCGCCAGCATCGCCGCCATGAACAAGCCGGGCAGCGGCGTCGGCAATTTGGTCGCGACGAAGTGGAAGAACACCGCGTCGCCGCCCAGGTTCGCCAGCGCCGGGTCGGGATTCTGGCGATAGTAGGTGAACAGCGCCATGCCGATGAACCACAAAATCAACACCGACGCAATGCCGAGCACCGTAGAGGTGATCTGCGATTTGAATCCCTCCCGCCAGTTCCGGGTGCTCAGCAGCCGCTGGATATTGATCTGATCGCTGCAGGCGCTGGTCAGCGGCTCTATCACCGCGTTCCACAACATCAGGAAGAACAGCAGCCGGACATACGGCGACAGCGAATAGAACGACGGATCGGAAAATTGCGGCAGCCCGTGCCCTTCCCGAAACGTGCACAGCACCGCTTCCAGCGGGCCGCCGTCGATGCTCCGGCACAACACCCAGACGATCACGGCGAAACCGCCGAACAAGACGAAAAATTGCAGCAAGTCGGACCACACGACGGCCTTCATGCCGCCCATCACCGTATAAATTACGCCGAACACCCCGACCAGGGCAATGGTCACCCAGGCCGGCCAGCCGTAAGCGCCTTCGAAAATCTTCGACGTCGCATAGAGCACCATGCCGACATACAGCACCCGGCCGTAAAAAGCGGAAACCGCCACCACCACCCGTACCGTCGAATCGTAACGGTACTCCAAATATTCGTACGGCGTGTAGCTGCCGAGCTTGAAATAGAATTTCGTGAACAGCAGATAACACGGAATCGACAGCGGCAAAAGCACCAGCGGCGTCAGGATGAACAGCGTCAAGCCGTTGTTGTAGATTTCTCCGGGCACCATGACCAGCGATTTCGAACTCAGCAGCGACATCATGCAGGAGATGCCGATCGCCAGAAACGGCATGTTCCGGCCGCCCAGCAGATAGTTCTCGGAAGTGTTCTCTCCCTTGCTGAAATAAAACCCGATCCACAGCACCGCAATCAGGTATGCTCCAATGATTATGAAATCCATCGTTTCCTTTTTTCCCGCTCAAAAAAACTTCCTGACAACCAATTTTCTCTCTTTTTTTCAGGAACAGATACCATTCCGTAAACGATATGGCATCTGCCCAACCGTCTTTAAAACGTAAATAGCTGGTCAATCCCGTTCCGGTTGAAGATAAAAATACCGCCTGAAGTCGTATTGTAAATTTGGAGATTGTCGCGGCAAAGGTCGACAAACTCCTCCGGAGTCATCCCTCCGGCGTGACCATCCAGAAACGCGAAATTGATTTTGCCGTTGTGCCGGGCGTCATGGTAATCGTCCCCCAAAGCGCGGCTGATCGCAAATTTTTGATGGCCGGCCTGCGTACGGGAATCGGCCATTACACTCGTCGCCGAAGGATTGTCCGATATCATCGTGTTCAGAACCCGGGTCAACCGGTCGGCAGTCACCGTTTCAATGCCGCTGGTCCGATTGTACACCATCTGAGCATCTGGCCAGCTATAGACTCCATAGATGCGTTCCAGATAGCCGTTCGGATCTGGCTCTTCCGCCAGCAACGGGCAACTGGCTTCCCCCGGACTATCACTGTTATAGCCTTGGGTATACATCACATCGGCCCAAGTATAACGCCAGTTGCCGTCATCGTCACGATGCTGGATGTAGATCGGCATTTTTTCATTGTAATCGTTGCTGTACATCATCATTTTTAAGATATTCTGTTTTAGATTGGAAACGCATTTGATGTTCACTGCCGCAGCCTTGGCTTTGCCCAGCGCCGGCAGCAACATGCTGGCCAGGATGGCGATGATGGCGATCACGACCAGCAATTCAATCAATGTAAAACTCTGTTCCGTCGTCAAGCCTGTTCTTCTCATTGGTCAATTCCTTTCGTTTGGTAGCTAAATGTTATTTGAGATCCGAAACGGAGAATTCCGCTTGTGTCATACGCATTGCCCGCACCCAGCCCAGTTTCGCCACGCCGGCGGTCCGCTCCGAACCGTCCCCCCAGAAAAAGGTTCGTTTCGCGTTGACCGCTTCCAGCGTTCCTTCACCAATTACCCTGCCGTCGATCAGCAGCATTCCCATGCCGCTTTCCAGGTTGAGCAGGGCCCGGCAAAGCAGCGGTGAGTCATCGCCTGCCGTTGGAAAGGTTCCCCACGGCGTTTCCACCGCGCCGGTATGAAAGCGGAACACCATATCCCAAACCGATTCCTCCGGACCTTGCGGCCGAATCACCATTTGAAAACTGTCCGTGTCCGGCTTTCCATCCAGCACCTCCAACTGCCATTCGACTGCCAGAATGCCATGCGTCTCCTCCAGCAAATCGGCATCTCGGTATTCGATATACTGCCACGGATTGTCCGGATTCTCATGGTTCAGCACGAAGCCGTCCGACTCCACCGTTAAAAAACCGTCCTGATAATTGTGCGACAAGCCGGCAACCGATGGAATGACGCCATCCCGGGACGCGAACTCGAACTGGACCGGCCAATCCGCGACGGCCAATTCTTCCAGGGCAGCATCCGGCCGGCCGCGAAATTTCAATTGCAGACAGCAATCCCAAATCATCAGGGCATTTTTCTCAAGCACCATATCCTTCCAGAGCGCCGCACCGGTCCCCGGTCCCGATAACGATCCGAACAACAGACTGCGCTCATTCATCTGCGGAATTGATAGTGTATTGCCCCGCAGCCGGCCGGTTTCCGCCTCGACCGGCATGTTTAGAACTTCATCGAACAATATTGTCCCGTCCACCGTCAACCGAACCCGGCCGGCACGCATTTCCAATTCATACGCATGGAAACGGTCGTCGGTCCGGAACGGCACCTGCTTACCGACAAATTTCAAGCCGATCGTCTCCGGCTCAAAGGTCACCAGCGCCACCTGCCGGCCATCGGCCAGCCGGACCGCCACCGCGTCCGGTGCAGTCGACGACTCCAACTTCATCTGGAAAGAGAATTTCAGCGCCAGGTCGCCGCCTTCGGGCAACGGATAGAGCAAATTGGCAATCTCCTGGGCGCCATCGCCGGAATCGACCAACCGGAGCGCCCCGTCGACGATCGTTTCGGCATTGGCGAAATCATGAGCGGCAAACAGCCGGCGCCAGGGCGGCTGTCTGGCCCCGGTCAACCGTTCCCGGCCGCTCATGATGGTTTCAGCAACGTTCGAAACCGCCGAAGCCAGCGAAAGGGCAACCATATTCTCGCCGGGCCGACAAAACTGCGGCTCCACTCGAAACGCATAAACGCCGTCATCCGATCGTTTGATCAGCGTCAATTCATGACCGTTGAGGCTGGCCTGCAATTGTGCTTCCGCCACTGCTTCAGCGGCGATCAGCAGTGCCAGCTCCGGGCGCTCCGCCGCTACGGCCGGCTCGCTGTAATCATCCCCCAGCTCCAGCAGCAGCTCCAACGGTTCGGTCGAACAAAGCAGCGAACTCTGCCCGGTCAACCGCGCAATCCGGCAATATTGCTCCTCATTGACCGCAAAGCTGGAATTGTCCTGATAGCGGACGAAGTAGGTCTTGGGCAGCAGGGCAAGCTCCCGCCATTCACGGCGCATCGACGGAAAATATTGCGGAACATAGAACATATTGAAATAATAGACCCCATCCGCGCCGGCAGCCAGTGCTGCGGCGGACTGTGCCGTGTAAGCGGCAATGGTATTGCGATTGAAATCGTCCCGGCTCTTCACCCAGGAAGTATCCACCGACGGATAACATTTCACCCGGTATTTTCCGGCCAGCTCCACCGATTCTCGCAGCGGAGAAAAACGCCCCCAGTCCGCCGCCGGAATCAGGATATCGACCAATCCATCCGCCAGCCACCGTTCGAGATCCAATCCCATCTCACGGCACAAACCGACCGAATCCGGGACCCGGATAGCGATGAGCTGATATTTGCCGCGCGCCCGGCCGATCCGGTCGGCATCGCGCCGGATACGGCGCATCAGTTCCGTGAAGGCCGCCCGTTCTTCATCCGAAGCAATGCCACCCCAGGCCACCGATTTAAAGAAAGTCGGAAAGCGGAAAAAATCCAACTCCAAACCGTCGACATCATAGCGGCTCAGCAATTCCTCAATAATGTTGCCGAAGCGTTCCCGAACCGGCGTCCGCGCAAAATCGAATGCCGTCCAGGCGCCATACGGCGGCGGCGCTTCCGGCGTGCCGCACAGCAGTTCCGGATGATTCCGCTTATAGCCCGGCAGCCAATGCGAATACCATTGATCATGGCAATCGTTGACCCGCATCGAAACAAAAATTTCCAACCGGTTGGCCCGACAGAATTCGACCGCCAACTGCAGCGCGTCAGTCCCCCAGCTCAAAATTTCACCGGCAATGTTGCGCGCGCCCGGACCGCCGCTCGAACCCAGATGCATTTCCGTCACCAGGCTTCGGGTGATCAACGTATGGCCGACCGCAAACGGACAATAGGTAATCGTATCGATTTCACAGCCTTTGGCGTAATCCAGCATCTGCCGGTAGAAATTCTCCCGGTTCGCCGGCAATTTTTCCGGAAATTCGGTCGCGTCGCAGCCATCGTTGTTGACGATCACCCGCCGTTCCCGCTCGATCGCCGCCCGCCGCAGTTCCGCCCACTCCTCATCGGACAATTCCGCCGCCGTCAAAATTCCAATTCCCAGCAGCGGACCAGCCAATATCGTCCACCATTTCATCGTTGATTTTCCATTCCAGCTTTATTATATAGTCAGATAATATTAATAATGGTCAATAATCTGATTAATTCAAATCTCATTCACCCCTTGATTTTTTTGACAAAGTTCATTCGCCGGCCGGCACGATTGATCCCCGTTCGAGAATCGCACCGTAATTGACCGACGCCGGTGCCGGTGTCTGCTGTGGATTGCGAATCAACGATTGGAGCATTGCCACCGCCTGCTCGACCACATGGTCCATATCCCAGTCGATCAACGCATAGGCCGGCGTTCCCGGAATCAACAGCGCATTCGAACCATGCACCAGAATCGAAATATCGCGGCCGACCGCCAGCCGGCGCTGCGCCAGCACCGGCGCAATTGAACCGAGACTCCAGGCATTGGCGACAAACAAAGCGTCGGGCGGACACTTCGCATCGAGCAGACTTTCCAGTTGCGATACTACCGAACCAACCGGCGGTACCGCAATCGAGAATGCCAGATCCTGCCGCTGCGCCGCCACCGTCAGCGGTTTCTCGAACATATTCCGCACCGTCAATGCATCGTCCCCCTCGCCGACCAACGCCAGATGGCGCAATTTCCGCTCCTTGAACAACGCGACGATCCGTTCCGCCGCTTCCGAATAATTGAACGACAGACCGGCCAGCAAGCCACTGTCCGGATAAACGCCGACCACCGGAATACCGCCCTGCAGCAACCGGCGTAAAAAACCGTCGTCAACCCGGTCCAGCACGATCAGGCCACAAGCTCCGGCCTCTTCCAGCGGCGTCAAATCCTCGCCGACCAGCATCGACAGATAACCGGCCGCCTCAATCGTCCGATGCAGCCGGATCAGCATGCGTCCCAATTTCAAACTGTTGTCGACATCGCTGCGCCCGGTGGCGATACCGATCACGCAACGCTTCAGCATCCGTAACTGCTGCGGGCACTCCGGCAGGCGCTTAACGAAGGTGCCGGCACCGCGCCGCCGGACGATATATCCCTTGCGCACCAATGCATCGAATGCCTTGCGGGCGGTCACATGGTTCACTTCAAACTGCCGGGCGATGTCCAATTCGGAAAAGAAGCGGTCTTCCAGTGCAAAACGTCCGCAGGAAAGCTCCTGCAACATATAGCCTTCCAGTTCCTGATATTTCAAAACGCGCTCCGATAACATTCCGACTTGCCTTTTCGTTATTAAATTATATATCTTTGCATATATTATAGCAAAATAATTTAAATAAATCAATAGGTTAAAATAAAAAATTAAGCAAAAATATTTCTATATAAACATATAGTTTTAATCATTCAAAACCCTTCCTGGCCCGAAGGCTCAAACCGGCAAAGGCTTGGTGCCGTCTGTTTTCAAATATTGATCAAGAAAGTATCAATTTTCCATGGAATCGGCGTAGTAAAAAATTTGCGGCAAGGTTACTTTAAAACGTCAAACCAACAAAATGGAGGCCGATCATGATCCGTTCCTTTCTGATCCACCTGTCGATGAATATGTGGGAAGACTGTTATCCGGAAAAATTCAAAGCAATGACCGGTGAAGAGCATCGGCAAATAATGCCTGAACAGTGGAAACGGATACCCGTTTATATGAATGACCGCGCCTGGCGCGATTACCTCCAGTTCGATCAGTCGATGTGGGAGAAATTCCTCGCTTATTTCGCCCGTTCCGGCGGCAATACGGTGGTGCTCGACATCGGTGACGGCGTGGTTTTCCGCAGTCATCCCGAAATCGCCGTGCCGGGCGCCTGGACGCCGCTCAAATTGAAAGAGGAAATCGCCCGCTGCCGCGATCTCGGCTTGACATTGGTCCCCAAACTCAATTTTTCCAGTTGCCATGATGCCTGGCTGCGGCAATATTCCAGGATGCTTTCGACACCGGAATATTACCGGGTCTGCCGTGACCTCATCGCCGAATGCGCCGAACTTTTCGGAGGACCGGCACATTTTCACCTCGGTATGGACGAGGAAGGCTGCGAGTGCCAGCGCGATTACGAATACCTCACTGTCCGGAGCGGCCAACTCTGGTGGAACGACCTCAATTTTTATTTCGACGAAGTTCGCAAAGCCGGCGCCCGGCCGTGGATGTGGTCGGACAAACTCTGGTATTGCGACGATGCCGAATTCAGCCGCAACGTCTCCCGCGACGTGGTTCAAAACAACTGGTATTACTGGGGAGACTTCGACATTCCGGCCGACACCGATGATAGAGAATTGCAATACCGCCGCCATATCCTCGATACATTCGCCAGACTGGATCAACTGGGTTTCGATCAGGTGCCGGCCGGCAGCACCTGGGCGACGCCGCACAATGTCGAGCGGTTGGTGCCGTTCTGCCGCCGCCGCATCACTCCGGAACACCTGCTCGGTTTCATGACCGCACCGTGGTTCAGCACCGAGGAGAAGAACAGCGAAATACTGCTGGAATCCTGCGACCAATTGGAACGCGCCTGCCGGACCTGAATGCGGAGAGGCCCCGGGCGCTCCGGCTCCGCCGCAATCAGGCGCACTTCCCCGGCGCCCCGGCCACAAAAAAGAGCGTTTGTTTTTCAACAAACGCTCTCTGCAGCAATCTGACCGAATGCTTATTTACCGGAAACCACACCGTGGTCACGGAAATTGCGGGTCAGCGCAAATTCACCGAGCTTGTGACCGACCATGTTTTCAGTGACGAACACCGGAATAAACGATTTCCCGTTGTGGACATTGAAAGTGTGCCCGACAAAATCCGGAATGATCATCGAACGACGCGACCAAGTCTGAATGGCGGCCTTTTTGCCGCTCTTATTCATCTTCTCGACCTTGTCGATCAAATAACCGTCAACAAAAGGACCTTTTTTAATCGATCTAGCCATTACTTCTTCCTCCGTTCGACGATGAACTTATTCGAGTACTTCTTCGGATGACGGGTCCGCTTGCCCTTGGCGAGCTGGCCCCACGGCGACACCGGATGACCGCCGCCGGACGAACGGCCTTCACCGCCGCCCATCGGATGGTCGACCGGGTTCATCGCCACACCGCGAACGTGCGGGCGCTTGCCCTGATAACGCTTCTTGCCGGCTTTGCCCATCTTGACATTCATGAAGTCGCCGTTGCCGACTTCGCCGATGGTGGCCCGGCATTCGACATTGATCAAACGGACTTCGCCGGAAGCCAATTTAAGCTGCGCATAATCGGCTTCCTTGCCGCGCAACGTCGCCGACTGGCCGGCCGAACGGGCCAGCTTGGCGCCGCGGTTCGGCAGAATCTCGATGTTGTGGATCTGAATGCCGACCGGCATATCCTTGATCCGCATCGAATTGCCCGGTTTGATTTCAGCCTTCGGGCCATTCATGATCACCTGACCGATTTTGATGCCGGCCGGCGCCAGAATATAGCTCTTCTCGCCGTCCGCATAGCAGATCAACGCGACGTTGCAGTTGCGGTTCGGATCGTATTCCACCGTCTTGACCTTGGCCGGAACCCCTTCCTTGGCGCGGAAGAAATCCACCATCCGGTAACGGCGTTTGTTGCCGGCACCGCGAAAACGGGTGGTAATCCGACCGTAGTTATTGCGGCCGCCGGTCGCGGACTTTCCTTTCACCAGACTCTTCTCCGGGGCCGAAACCGTGATTTCGGCAAAATCCGAAACCATCATGTTCCGCCGGCTCGGAGAAGTCGGATTATAACTTTTTACAGCCATTTATATACCTCTTTCGCGCCTTAAACGATTTCAATGCTGCCTTCGGACAGAGTCACAACAGCTTTTTTCCAATCCGGACGGCGTCCCAGCTTGTACGTGCGCGGGGTGCGTTTCGTCTTTCCCAGATAATTCATGATGTTGACCGACTTGACTTTGACGTTGAACAACTGTTCAACCGCGCGGCCGATCTCGATCTTCTCCGCCTTCGGACTGACCTTGAAGACATATTTGCCCTGAGCGGCCAAATCGTTGTTCTTCTCGGTAATCAACGGAGCGATTACAATATCAAAAGCACTTTTCATTGTCATAACTCCTTATCCCAAACGCGCCAGGAAAGCATCCAACGCATCCTTGGTGAACACCAGCGTCTTGAAACGCAGCAGTTCATAAACATTGACGCTCGCCGCCTTGCGCAGCAGCACATACGGCAGATTGTGGGTCGCGCAATAGACGCTTTCCTCATATTCCGGAACCGTCAACAGCACCGAATCGTCGTTCAGCTTCAAATTGTTCAGAACGGCCTGCGCATTTCTGGTCTTGTGATCCGGCAAATCGAACTTGTCCAGCACGACGACCCGTTCTTCGGCCACCCGTTCGGAAAAAGCCCGTTTCAACGCCAGCTTAGTCACTTTTTTGTTGACCTTCTTGCTGAAATCGCGCGGAGTCGGCCCGAAAGCCACACCGCCGCCCGTCCAGACCGGATTGCGGCTTGAACCGGCACGCGCCCGGCCCATGCCCTTCTGACGGAACGGCTTGGCGCCGCCGCCACGCACTTCACCGCGCGTCTTGGTGCAAGCCGTACCGGCCCGCTGGCCGGCCAGGAACGCCACGACGCAATCATGCACCGCCTGCTCGCCCTTTTCGAGCTCCAGAGCACATTCCGGAAGAGTATATTCACCGACGCGGGCACCCTTGCAATCAAGTATATCCAATACTTTCGTCATCATCTTCACCTATCCTACTTGCTCTGCTTCTTGATTGCGTTCCGAAGAAGCAACAGGCCGCCGTTGCAGCCCGGAACCGCACCCCGGACCAGCAGCACATTGTCCTCCGGCATCACCCGGACGATCTGCAGATTCTGAATCGTACGGCGCGCATTGCCCATGTGGCCCGGCATCTTCTTGCCGCGGTCCACCCGTCCCGGAAATTCGCACTGACCGATCGAACCGGTACGCCGGGTCCAGGCGCCGCCGTGGCTGGCACGACCGCCGCCGAAGCGATACCGCTTGACGACGCCCTGGAAACCGCGGCCCTTGATGGTGCCGGTGACATCCAGGTATTCGTCCTTGGCGAACACGTCGGCTTTGAGTTCACTGCCGATCGCCAGTGCCGCATCTTCCGCCGTGCGGAACTCACGCAGGAACGACGGACCGAATTCCTTGTAATTCGCTTTGGCGCAATGCCCCAGAACCGCTTTGCTGACGTTCTTGGCCTTGCGGGAACCGAACCCGAGCTGGACCGCACTGTAACCGTCGCGCTCCCGGGTCTTCACATCGACGACGACACAGGGTCCGGCCTGAATCACAGTGACCGGCACAATCCGGCCCTGTTCATCATAGACTTGCGTCATCCCGATTTTCTTACCGATTAAATTTTTCATACAGACTCCTTTCGATACTTACTCCCAATCGGTCGGGGGCATTGGTATCACTGCTGCGTCCGACTCCGAGGTCAGACGCCGATTTTTACGGAAATATCCACACCGGCCGGCAAATTCAATTTCTTGAGTTCATCGACCGTCTTTGCCGTCGGATTGATGATATCCATCATCCGCTTGTGCGTCCGGATCTCAAACTGCTCCATCGATTTCTTGTCGACATGCGGAGAACGGTTGACCGTAAAACGTTCAATCCGCGTCGGCAGCGGAATCGGTCCCGCCACCATCGAACCGGTACGCTTGGCGGTATTCAAAATTTCCGCCACCGACTGATCGAGAATCCGATGTTCATAGGCCTGCAAACGGATTCTGATCTTTTGAGACTTACCGCTAGACATAGCTCACTTCTTCTCCATTATTTTATCTTGAATTGATTTTGGTACTCGTTCAAAATGGCTCGGCTCCATCGAATAGGAAGCGCGGCCGCGGGAGAGTGAACGAATCGCGGTGGCATAGCCGAAGAGTTCCGACAGCGGAATGTGCGCCAGAATCTTGGTGAAACCGCCCTGTGCCGATGAGTTCATCTCAACGATAATGCCACGACGGCTGGTCACGTCGCCAATCAGATCGCCCATATTCTCGTCCGGCGAAGTGACTTCGACTTTCATAATCGGCTCCAACAGCATCATTCCGGCCTTGCGGGCCGCTTCTTTCAACGCCATCGAACCGGCAATCTTAAAGGCCATTTCCGAAGAGTCGACCGGATGATAAGAGCCGTCCAGAATATTGACGTGGAAATCGATCAACGGATAACCGACCATCACGCCGCCGGCCGCCGCTTCGCGGATGCCGTTTTCGATCGGCTTGATGTACTCTTTCGGAATTCTGCCGCCAACCACTTTGTTCTCGATGGTGATGCCATGACCGGCCGGCATCGGGGTGATGTCCATGATGACATGACCGTACTGGCCGCGGCCGCCGGACTGGCGGACAAATTTGCAGTCGGCGTCGGCCGGTTTTTCCAACGCTTCACGGTAAGCCACCTGCGGCGCACCGGTATTGCATTCGACTTTGAACTCCCGGACCAGGCGGTCCAGGATGATTTCAAGATGCAATTCCCCCATACCGGAGATGATCGTCTGGCCGGTCTCTTCGTCGCTGCGCATCGTAAAGGTCGGATCTTCATCCGACAAGGCACCGAGCGCCTTGTACAATTTGTCGCGGTCGCCGGAGGATTTCGGCTCAACCGCCACCGAAATAACCGGCTCCGGGAAAGACATCGCCTCGAGGACGATCGGATCATCCTCCAGACAAATCGTGTCGCCGGTGGTGACATTCTTCAAACCGACTGCGGCAGCGATATCGCCGGAATAAATTTCATCGCGCTCCTCGCGGCTGTTGGCATGCATCTGCAACAGACGGCCGAGGCGCTCCCGTTTGCCGGTACGCGGATTCAACACGGTCATACCGCGCTGCGCGACACCGGAGTAAATCCGGAAAAAGCTCAATTTGCCGACGAACGGGTCATTCATAATCTTGAAGACCAGCGCGGCAAACGGCTGCATGTCGCCGACGTGGCGGGACATCGGTTCGCCGGTCGCCGGGTTGGAACCGTGGATATCCCAGATGTCGACCGGACTCGGCAGATAATCGACCACCGCATCCAGCACGCACTGCACGCCTTTTTTCTTGAAGGCGGAAGCACAGCAGACCGGAACGATGGAAGCAGCCAGCGTCGCCCGGCGGATGGCCGGCACCAACACTTCAACCGACGGCATTTCATCGGCCAGGAAGAGCTCCATGACCTCTTCGTCGACTTCGGCAACGCATTCGACCAGATTGCGAAAGGCTTCTTCGCGTTTTTCGGCATATTCGGCCGGCACTTCTTCGACGCGCATTTTGGCGCCGTTTTCGTCGCCGTCGAAATAAACCGCCTTGTTGTTGACGACGTCAATACAACCGGCAAAATCGGCTTCCTTGCCGATCGGCAGATAAATCGGAACCGCGTTGGCGTGCAGCTTGAATTTCATCTCTTCGATCGCACCGTAGAAATCGGCTCCGGTGCGGTCCATCTTGTTGACCAGCGCGATAATCGGAACGTGATATTTCTGGGCCTGCCGCCAGACCGTCTCGGTCTGCGGCTGCACTTTACCAACGGAACAAAATACAGCAACCGCACCGTCCAGCACCCGCAGCGAACGCTCCACTTCAGCCGTGAAGTCGACGTGTCCGGGGGTATCGATCAAATTGATACGGTGATTTTTCCACATACAGGTAGTGGCGGCCGAAGTGATGGTAATGCCGCGTTCCTGCTCCTGCTCCATCCAGTCCATCGTGGCGGTGCCTTCGTGGACTTCGCCCAACTTGTAATTGACGCCGCAATAGTAAAGAATACGCTCGGAAACGGTGGTTTTACCGGCATCGATGTGAGCCATGATGCCAATGTTGCGCACATCGCGCAACGAAACCTTGCGGCCCGGGGCTTCATGAAAGATTTTTTCTTGTTTGTTGTCGCTCATAATCCGGCCCATTACCATCTGTAATGCGCAAAGGCTTTGTTGGCCTGCGCCATCTTAAAGGTATCATCCTTTTTCTTGATGGACGATCCGGTATTTTCAAAGGCGTCCAGCAATTCGCCGGCCAGGGATTCCGTCATCGATTTTCCCTTGCGGCCGCGAGCGAAACCGGTGATCCAACGCATCGCCAGAGCGACCTGACGCTCATTGCTGACTTCCACCGGCACCTGGTAAGTCGCGCCACCGACGCGGCGGCTCTTCACTTCCAGCTTCGGCTTGACATTTTCCAGCGCCTGATGGAATACTTCGATCGATTCCATATCCGGCTTGCGCTGCTGAATCAGATCCAGAGCGCCGTAAACAATGCGCTGGGCAGTCGATTTCTTGCCGCGATTCATAATCGTGTTGATCAAACGCGCGATCAACTCACTGTCATACTTGACATCACGGGTCAAATCCCGCTTGACTACAATGCGTCTTCTCATAAGTGCTACCTGTTTATCCTTAAAATAAAACTTGCTGTATTTAGTTTTCAACGAACCTTTGCCGGCCAATGCCGACAATCAGACCGGAAACGCCAGGTTATTTCTTGCCCTTGGCCGGCGCCGCGCCGGCTTTGGCGCGCTTGGCACCGTATTTCGAACGTCCCTGTTTGCGGTTGTTGACGCCGAGGCTGTCCAACGCACCCCGGACGATATGATAACGCACGCCCGGCAGGTCACGCACACGGCCGCCCTTGACCAGCACGACGGAGTGCTCCTGTAAATTATGACCTTCTCCGCCGATATAGGCGGTAATTTCCTGACCGTTGGTCAGACGCACTCTGGCAATTTTCCGCAAAGCGGAGTTCGGC
Source organism: Victivallis sp. Marseille-Q1083 (assembly GCF_903645315.1). NCBI lineage: Bacteria > Pseudomonadati > Lentisphaerota > Lentisphaeria > Victivallales > Victivallaceae > Victivallis > Victivallis sp. Marseille-Q1083. The sequence continues at coordinate 2,126,052 of NZ_CAHJXL010000001.1, read as the reverse complement.
TTTTTCGGGGTTCTGGTGGTCACCTGCAAGCATACGCCGCGCCGCTGCGGACAAGCGCTCAAAGCACGCGACTTGCTCTTTTTCACTTTGTTCTGCCGTCCGAAACGGACCAATTGGTTGATAGTTGGCATCTTTCTCTACCCGTTCGTTCTAATTAATCTATAGTTATGAAATTTAAATACATATCAAAGGCTTTTAAAATAATACTTTTTAAGCGCATTGCAAACTATTTTTCCGCCTTTCGCCATTTTTTTACAAAAAAAACCGGGTGCCCGCCTCAAATTCCACGGCGGGCACCCGGACTCATTCAAACCGATTCCGAAACATCCGCCAGCACGACGGTCTCTTCTTCCTCGATCTCCGGCAACTCCGGCTCGATTTCCTTGCCGAGATAACGCAACCGGAGCGACTGCAATTTTTCCGTACCGGTACCGGCCGGAATCAGATGGCCGGTGATGACGTTTTCCTTGAAACCGTTCAGCGTGTCGACCTTGCCGAGCGTCGCCGCCTCGGTCAGAATCCGGGTGGTATCCTGGAACGACGCCGCCGAAATGAAGCTCTCGGTTTCCAGCGACGCTTTGGTGATCCCCAGCAGAATCGGTTCGGCCGAAGCCGGACGCCCGCCGCGCGACAGCACCTCCCGGTTGGCCTGCTCGAAATTGACCCGGTCGATCGGCTCGCCGACCAGATAATCGGTATCGCCGGAATCGGTAATGCGGACTTTCTGCATCATCTGCCGGATGATGATCTCAATGTGCTTGTCGTTGATTTCCACCCCCTGGGCACGATACACCAGTTGGATTTCATCGACCAGATAACGCTGCAACTCCTGCGGACCGCAAACCTCCAGCAGGGCGTGCGGCACGACCGATCCCTCGGTCAACTTCTGCCCTTTGCGGACATAGTCGCCACGGCTGACCGTCAGGTGCTTGTTGGCCGGAATGTTGTTGTGCTCTTCGGTGATGCCGGACTCCGGGTCCTTGATCAGCAACTGCCGCCGGCCGCGGTTCATCCGGTCCACTTCGACATAGCCGTCGATACGGGCGATCTCGGCAATATCTTTCGGAATACGCGCCTCGAACAATTCGGCAATACGCGGCAGACCGCCGGTGATGTCCTTGTTCTTCGAACTCTGCCGCGGCACCCGGGCGACCATCATGCCGGAGCCGACCTTCGCCCCTTCCTTGGTCATCAGGAAGGCGCCGGCCGGCAGCGGGTAGTTGGCCAGGAACTCACCATCCTTGCTCTTGACGACAATCTGCGGATGCAGGTCCTCGCGGTGCTCCATCACGGTGATCTCTTCGGTACCGCCACGTTTCTGCCGGTTGAGCGTCACCCCTTCGACCAGGTCGTGCAGCTCCACCACGCCGGCCGCTTCGATGATGATCGGCACGTGGTACGGATCCCAGTGAGCGAACTGCTCATTGGCTTCCACCATCGCGCCGTCCGGCTTCTCCAGCACGGCACCGGCTTCCAGCTCGTAGCGGTCGACTTCGGCATCGCGCAACGCATCGGCCCAGTAATCGTAATCCTTGTTGTAGAACGTGCCGATCGCTTCGGCTTCGGCTTTGGCCCGTTCCCGCGCCTGCTTTTCCGACGCTTTGGCCGCCTCTTCGTCGTAAACGACGATATAACCGTTCTTATTGACGACGACGACCTCGCCCTTCTGGTTCTTGACGGTACGGACGTTCATCATTTTGATCTTGCCCGGGTTGCGGGCCGTCAACACCGGCTGCTTGTAAACGCTCGACGCCGTACCGCCGATGTGGAAGGTCCGCATCGTCAACTGCGTGCCGGGCTCGCCGATCGACTGTGCCGCAATGATGCCGAGCGCGTCGCCCAGCTTTGCACAGCGGTCGCTGGCCAGGTTGCGGCCATAGCACTTGATGCAGACACCGTGCGCCGTTTCGCAGGTCAGTGTCGAACGGATCAACACTTTCTGAATGCCGCGCGCCTCGATGATATCAGCCACTTCCGGCGTGAATTCCTCATTGGCCGCGATGATCAAGCGGCCGTCGCTGAACGCCGGATCGCGAATATCCATCGCACTGAAGCGGCCGAGAATGCGGTCGCGCAGCGGCAGGATCACTTCGTCGCCCTCGACGATCGCACTCACCCAGATGCCCTTCACCGTGCCGCAATCCTCCTCGCGGCAGATGATATCCTGGGCGACATCGACCAGTTTGCGGGTCATATAACCGGAGTCGGCCGTTTTCAGCGCCGTATCCGCCAACCCCTTGCGGGCGCCGTGCGTGCTGATGAAATATTCCAGCACCGACAGCCCTTCCCGGAAGTTGGAGATGATCGGCCGCTCGATGATGTCGCCGGACGGTTTGGCCATCAGGCCGCGCATGCCGCCCAACTGGCGGATCTGATCGCGGCTGCCGCGCGCCCCGGAGTCGAGCATCGCATAGACCGGGTTGATTTCACCGCGGCGCGATTCGGCTTCCAGCTTGGCAAACAGTTCATTGGCCACATTGTTACTGGTCTGCGTCCAGATATCGATCACCTTGTTGTGACGTTCGCCTTCGGTCAGCGCACCGTTGTTGTACTGCTCGACGACGTTGTCGATCTGCTCGCGGGCCGTATTGATCAGGTCGTCCTTGCTCTCCGGCACCTTCAAATCGGTGATGGAAATCGACAGCCCGGCCAGCGTCGCGTGCTTATAGCCGAGATTCTTCAAATCGTCCAGCAACTGCACCGTCGCGGCATGGCCGGCGATTTTGTAGGAGTTGCTGATCAGCTTGCCCAGTTCTTTTTTCTTGGCGATCTGATTGAAGAAGCCGAGCCGCTTGTCCCAGATTTCGTTGAACAGGCACCGGCCCGGCGAGGTCAGGATGAATTTGCTCTCCTTGTCGCCGTAAATCGTCTCCCTGCCGTAATCCGGATTCGGAATGCGGACCGCATCGTGGATCTTCAGATAACCGCAGCTCATCGCGTACAACACTTCGAAGTAGTCCTTGTACAGCTTGGCCTTCTCTTTGTTGCGCGGCTCATAGGTCATGTAATACGACCCCAGCGTGATATCCTGCGTCGGCGAGGCGATCGGCTTGCCGTTCGCCGGCGAGAAGATGTTGTTCGGCGCCAGCATCAACAGCTTGGTTTCCATCTGCGCCTCGTTGGACAGCGGCACGTGGACCGCCATCTGGTCGCCGTCGAAGTCGGCGTTGTAAGCCGTACAGACCAACGGATGCAGACGCAGCGCCGACCCTTCGATCAACACCGGATCGAACGCCTGGATACTCAAACGGTGCAGCGTCGGCGCCCGGTTCAGCATCACCGGATGCCCCTTGGTCACCTCTTCGAGGATATCCCAGACCACCGGCTCGCCGCGTTCGATCATCTTCTTGGCGCCGCGCACGGTGTGCGCATAACCGCGCCCCTTCAGATGACGGATGATGAACGGTTCAAACAGGATCAGCGCCATCTTTTTCGGCAGGCCGCACTGCCAGATCTTCAATTCCGGACCGACGACGATGACCGAACGGCCGGAATAGTCGACCCGTTTTCCCAGCAGGTTCTGACGGAAACGGCCCTGCTTGCCTTTCAGCATATCGCTCAAAGATTTCAGCGAACGGTTGCCGGCGCCGGTCACCGCCCGGCCGTGACGGCCGTTGTCGAGCAACGCATCGACCGCTTCCTGCAGCATGCGCTTCTCGTTGCGGATGATCACTTCCGGCGTCCGCAACTGCAGCAGATTCTTCAACCGGTTGTTGCGGTTGATCACCCGGCGATAAAGATCGTTCAAGTCGGACGTGGCGAACCGGCCGCCTTCCAGCGGCACCAACGGCCGCAGATCCGGCGGAATGACCGGCAAAACGGTGAAAATCATCCATTCCGGCCGGGAGTTGCTGTTGATGAACCCCTCGACCAGCCGCAGACGCTTCGACAGCTTTTTGCGGATCGCTTTGTTCTTGACGCCTTCGAGCGAGACTTCCAGCTGCGCCCGCAGCGCCGGCAAATCGATCTTTTCCAACAGCGTTTTCACCGCCGGCGCACCCATATCGGCGTCGAACCCGTCGCCGTAAACATCGCGCGCCTGGCGATATTCCAACTCGTCCATCACCTGGCCGAGCTCCAGCGGCGTGTTGCCCGGATCGGTGACGACCCAGGCTTCATAATAGATGACCCGCTCCAGCGATTTCGCGGTCATGTCCAGCATCAGGCCAATGCGGCTGGGCATACATTTGAAAAACCAGATATGCGACACCGGCACCGCCAGTTCGATATGGCCCATCCGCTCCCGGCGCACTTTGGACTGCGTCACTTCGACGCCGCAGCGGTCGCAGACGATTCCCTTGTGCTTCACGCGCTTGTATTTGCCGCAATTGCACTCCCAGTCGCGCGTCGGTCCGAAGATGCGTTCGCAGAACAACCCGCCCTTTTCCGGTTTGAAACTGCGGTAGTTGATTGTCTCCGGATTCTTCACTTCGCCGTAACTCCACGAACGAATCACGTCCGGCGAGGCGACATTAATCGACACCGCTCCAAAAGACGAACTGCCGGTCTTGCCCAGAAGTTCTCTATATGCGTAAGTATTATCTATCAAAGCGCCACCTCCAATTAATTGGCCTGGACTTTCTGGATGGTTCTGATATCCAGACCAAGGCTCTGCATTTCCTTCAACAACACGTTAAACGATTCCGGCCGCCCCGCTTCCAGAACATTGTGTCCTTTGACGATCGACTCATAGATCCGGGCCCGCCCGGTCACGTCATCGCTCTTCACCGTCAGCATTTCCTGCAAATTGTAAGCCGCGCCGTAGGCTTCCAGCGCCCAGACTTCCATTTCGCCGAAACGCTGACCGCCGTGCTGCGCCTTACCGCCCAGCGGCTGCTGCGTCACCAGTGAATAGGGACCGACAGCGCGCGCATGGATTTTGTTCGCCACCAGGTGGTCGAGCTTCAGCATGTAAATCTGCCCGACCATCACCCGCTGGTCGAAAAGGTCGCCGGTCCGGCCGTCATGCAAATTGACCTTGCCGTCATATTCCCATTCGCCCTCGCCATTCTGATTGAATCCCCAATGGAAGTTGTGCTTCTCTTCCTTCTGGATCCGGTCGTTGGCCTCCTGCATCAGTTCGACGATCTTCGATTCATGCACCCCGTCGAACACCGGCGTCGCCACTTTGATTCCCAGCATCTTGGCCGCCCAGCCGAGATGCGTTTCCAGCACCTGGCCGACATTCATGCGGCTCGGCACGCCGAGCGGATTCAAAACGATGTCGACCGGCGTGCCGTCATCCAGGAACGGCATATCCTCGATCGGCACGATCTTCGAAACGATACCTTTGTTGCCGTGGCGGCCGGCCATCTTGTCGCCGACCTGCAGTTTGCGCTTGCAGCCGACATAGACCTTCACCCGTTTGATCGTCCCCGGATCGACGCCTTCGCCGGCTTCCAGGCTGTTCATCGATTCCGAACGCATCGAGTCGAGTTCCTCGAACTGCGGCACGAACAAGGCGATGATCTCGTTGATCGACTGCCGCAACGGGCACTCTTCCATCTCCCAACTGTTGTATTTGTTCGCCAGCTTCATGATGGAACTGCGCGTCACCTTGCGGTTCGAGCTGATCAGCACGGCATTTTCCTTGCCGGCCGATTTGTCAAGAATCGGATACGGCAGCTTCTGGCCGAGCATGATATCGGAAAGCCGTTCGGTCAGATCCTCGACCAGATCGGTATAACTCTGGCGGTAATTGTCTTTGACCTGCTTGGTCTGACGCCGCACTTCGGTCTTGGTCATGCTCTGGCGGTTCGGATCCTTGGCATATTCGATCCGCACATCCATGACGATACCGCCCTTGCCGCTCGGGACCACCAGGCTGGAATCCTTGACATCGGCCGCCTTCTCCCCGAAAATCGCCCGCAGCAGCCGCTCTTCCGGCGCCAGCTCGGTTTCACTCTTCGGGGTGATTTTGCCGACCAGAATGTCGCCGGGCTTCACTTCGGCGCCTTCGATGACCACGCCGTTCAAGCCGAGGTTGCGCAACGCCTCCTCGCTGACATTCGGGATGTCGCGGGTGATCTCTTCCGGTCCGAGTTTGGTCTCCCGGCTGGTAATTTCAAATTCATCGACGTGAATACTCGTGTAAGTGTCTTCCTTCACCAGCTTTTCACAGACGACAATCGCGTCTTCAAAATTGTAGCCGCACCACGGCATGAACGCCACCAGCACGTTTTTTCCCAGCGCCAGTTCACCGCCCTGCGTCGAAGTGCCGTCGGCGATGACGTCGCCGGCCTTGACCGCCTGGCCCGGTTTGACGATCGGCCGCTGGTTGATGCAGGTGCCGGCGTTGCTGCGCAGGAATTTGTTCAAACGGTATTCCCGGGCCTGTTCCGGATAGAGCGTCTCCTCCAGCGATTTGCCGTCTTTGGTGATGACGATGCGCGAAGAGGACACTTCGCCGATGAACCCGTCGACGGTGGCAACTTCCACCGCCCGGGAATCGCGGGCGATGCGCTCTTCCAGACCGGTGCCGACCAGCGGCGACTCCGGCACCAGCAACGGCACCGCCTGACGCTGCATGTTCGAGCCCATCAGAGCGCGGTTCGCATCGTCATGCTCCAGGAACGGGATGATGCCGGCCGCCGCACTGACCAACTGTTTCGGCGACACGTCCATGTACTGCACCTCTTCACGCGGATGCTCGCTGGACTCGCCCTGGAAACGGCTCATGACGTTCGGACGGACGAAATGCCCGTCGTCATCGAGCAGCGCATTGGCCTGCGCGATGACGAACTGTTCCTCCTTGTCCGCCGTCAGGAAATCGATCTTATTGGTCACCTTGCCGTTTTCCACCCGGCGGTACGGGGTTTCCAGAAATCCGTAATTGTTGATCACCGCGTACAGCGACATCGACGAAATCAGGCCGATGTTCGGACCTTCCGGCGTTTCGATCGGACAAATCCGGCCGTAATGGCTGGAATGCACGTCGCGCACTTCAAAACCGGCCCGGTCACGGCTCAAACCGCCCGGACCCAACGCGCTCAAACGCCGCTTGTTGGTCAATTCGCTCAACGGGTTGGTCTGATCCATGAACTGCGACAACTGGTTGCGGGCGAAAAAGTCGCGCACCACACTGCCGAACGCTTTCGGATTGATCAGCTTGCTCGGCATCAGGTTGGACTCTTCGCCGTTGATCAAAGTCATCCGTTCGCGAATCAGCCGTTCGGTCCGCAGCAGCCCGACCCGGCAGTGGTTCTGCAGCAATTCGCCGACCGTCCGCACCCGGCGGCTGCCGAGGTGGTCGATGTCGTCCACCGTCCCGCCGGAATGGCGCAGGTGAATCAGGTATTTGGTCGCCGCCATCAGGTCCTGCGGCATCAGCGTCCGGGCGGTCAACGGAATGTCCAGCCCCAGGCGCTCATTGATTTTAAACCGGCCGACCATTCCCAGGTCATAACGCTTGATGTCGAAGAACAGTCGTTTGATCAACTGCTTGGCATTCTTGACATCCGGCGGATCGCCGGGCCGCATGCGGCGGTAAATTTCCTTCAACGCCTCTTCGCTGGTCCGGGCCAGGTCGTGGCGCAGACAGCCGATCAGATAATGGTCGCCGTCCGGCGCATGGGCCAGTTCGATCTCCCGGATCCCGGCCTCCTGCAGCATCTGCAGGTGGGTTTCGTTGATCTGAACGAGCTCTTCCAGGATGACGACATCATCGGCATTGGTAATATCGTCGACGGTGAAATAGTTCGTCAAATCCGGCATCTTCAGCAACGAAGCCACCGAATGCGTCTTCACCTCGTAAATACCGGAGAGAATATCCTTGTTCGTCTCATAGCCGATCGCCCGCAGGAAAGTGGTAATCAGGAACTTGCGGCGGCGGCGGCGGCGGTCCAGATAAATATAGATGTAATCGTTGATATCGAATTGAACTTCCATCCAGGAACCGCGGTCCGGAATGATCCGATAGGAGTAAAGCGTCCGGCCGCTGGTATGGCGGGTCTTCTCAAAACAAATTCCCGGAGAACGATGCAACTGACTGATAATCACGCGTTCAGCCCCGTTGATCACAAAAGTGCCGCGACTGGTCATCATCGGCATTTCACCCATATAGACCCGTTCGGGAATTTCCATGTTGTTGTGTTTGACCAGAAAATCCACATACAAAGGTGCACTGAAAACATTACCGTCTTTGATGCAGTCGACAACGTCGCTTTTCGCTTCGCCAAGCGTATACGAAACAAACTCGATCGACATTTGCTTGTCAAAGCTCTCGATCGGGAATATCTCGTTGAACACCTCCTGCAATCCCTGATTGGCCCGCTCCGCCGGCGGCGTATCTTTCTGCAGGAAGTCTCGATAAGAATTGATCTGGAGCCCGATCAGGTCAGGCACAGCCAAAACATCCTGTAATCTTCCAAAATTAATGCGATCTGTCATAACCCACCATTAAATTAAATCCGACAAGTGCAACCAGGGAGATACGGTGAAAGCCTCCCCCTCCGGCTTGAAAAAAGCTTACGCTTATAAACACAAAAGAACGGCAGGAACGGTTTGTCCCGATTCCCGCCGTCAAATTCGCAGAAAGTTATTTCACTTCCACGGTTGCGCCGGCAGCTTCGAGCTGAGCTTTGAACTTGTCAGCTTCTTCCTTGCTGACGCCTTCCTTCACCGCTTTCGGAGCACCTTCGACCAGATCCTTGGCTTCTTTCAGCCCCAGACCGGTGATAGCGCGGACTTCCTTGATGACGCCGACTTTCTGTTCGCCGAAGCTCTTCAGAATGACGTCGAATTCAGTCTTTTCCTCAACCGGAGCGGCAGCGGCAGCGGCCGGAGCGGCGGCGGCAACGGCAACCGGAGCGGCAGCGCTGACACCGAGACGATCTTCCAAAGCCTTGACCAGCTTCGAGAGTTCGAGAACGGTCATGTTCTCAACATAAGAGATAAACTGTTCCATTTCTTGCGAAACTTCAACTTTAGCATCTTCCGACATCTTATATGCCTCCATTAGGTTATTTTTGTTGCAAATAATTAATTGTCAAGTTTTTCTTTGTATGCATTAAGCACATTGAGAATCGACGCCGCCTTCGCGTTGAGCAAGGAGACGAGGTTCCTGGACGGCGCTTGCAGAACGCCGAGCAACTGTGCCTGCAAAACTTCTTTCGGCGGCAGAGAAGCAATCGCGTCGAAATCGGCAACCGACAACAAAGCGCCTTCGAAATAACCACCTTTGGCGGCAAGCGCTTCATTCGTCTTGCCGAATTCGATGACCGCCTTGGCTACCGCGCTCGGATCGCCCTTGCCGCAGATCACCGCGGTCGAATCGGTCAGTTCGCTCTTGGCCAACGCCTCCAGAGAGGACAATTCAGCCGCTTTCCGGATCAGTGTATTTTTCAATACATGGCACTCGGCGCCGAGGCCGGCAAGCTGATTGCGCAACTGCGAAAACTGCTTGACCTGCAATCCCTGATAAGAGACAAAGTAAATATAATCCGAGCCAGTGAGCAGCCCGCCGATATAATTTACCAAATGGCTTTTTTCACTTCTCATTTGCTTTGCCTCACAAGATCTTTGACGTTCACTTTGACACCGGGGCTCATCGTCGACGACACCGTGCAGCTTACCAGATAAGCGCCTTTGGCTGTCGCCGGTTTGGCTTTCACCAACGCATCCACCACCGCATCGAAGTTGCCGGTCAACGCCTCCAGCTCAAAAGAAAGCTTGCCGATCAACACATGCACGCAACCGCCGCGATCGGCCCGGAATTCCACCCGGCCGCCCTTGGCTTCCTTGACCGCCGCACCGGTGGCATCGGTCACCGTACCGGTTTTCGGATTCGGCATCAAGCCGCGCGGACCGAGCTGACGGCCCAGCGGACGCACCAGCTTCATCGCTTCCGGCGTGGCGATCAGGATATCGAAATCCAGCCAACCGCCTTTGATCTTTTCCACCAAATCTTCGTAACCGACGAAATCGGCACCCGCCGCTTTCGCGTCGTCCGCCTGCGCGCCGTCCGCGACCACCGCCACTTTCACCGCTTTGCCGGTACCGTTCGGAAGCGGCACCGCGCCACGGACGTTCTGGTCGGATTTCTTCGGATCGATACCGAGCTTGAACGCCACATCGACGGTTTCATCGAACTTGGTGTGCGGCATCGACTTGAGCAGCTTCACTGCTTCAGCAATGCTGTACTTCTGTTCGCGGTCGAAACAGGCGCTCTGCGCAACATACAATTTACTTTTACGCATCGACCACCTCGATTCCCATGCTGCGCGCCGTCCCTTCGATGATCCGCATTGCGGCTTCTTCATCCCGGGCGTTGATGTCATCCTTCTTGATCTGCACGATCTCTTTGATCTGGGCGCGCGTAACCTTGCCGACTTTTTCCTTGCCGGGCGTCTTCGCTGCGGAAGCCAGACCGGCGGCCTTCTTCAGCAGGACGGCAGCCGGCGGAGATTTGCAGATAAAGGTGAAGGAGCGATCCTGATAAACAGTGATCACCACCGGGATGATCATCCCACTCTGGGATTGAGTGGCAGCATTGAACTGCTTACAGAACTCCATGATATTGCAGCCGGCCGAACCGAGGGCCGGACCGATCGGCGGAGCCGGGTTGGCGGCGCCCGCCGGGATCTGCAATCTGATCAATCCCGTAATCTTCTTTGCCATAATGATCTCCAATTTACAGCCCGCCGTGGTAGCGGAATGACAGGGGTCCTCCCACGAACGAACTACCTACCAAATGATAAACTAAGTCTCGACCGCGCTCGGTTAAAGTTCGCGATCGACCTGCCAGAACTCCAATTCGACCGGAGTGGATCGACCGAAAATCGACACCATCAGCTTCAATTTGCCGCGTTCATTGTCGATTTCCTGAATCGCACCTTCGAAATTCTCGAACGCACCGTCGCAAATACGAACCGTTTCGCCGATTTCAAAGGAAATTTTAGGCTTGATCGCCTCTTCCTCGTGCGTTTGCCGGAAGAGGTCGTTCACTTCACTTTCAGACAATGGCATCGGCGTGTTGCCGCCGCCGATAAACCCAATCACGCCCTGGACATTGCGAATGAAATACCAGGCGTCTTCATTGATGATGTTGGTTTGCGGATCGTACAAATCCATCCGCACCAGAATATAACCGGGGAAATGTTTGCGGGTGGTAGTCGTCTTTTTGCCCTGGCGCACTTCCGACACCTTCTCGGTCGGAATATAGGCTTCATAAACGCCGACCGCATCGCCGAGCTGTACCTGACGCTGAATCGAATCACGAACCTTGTTTTCCTGTCCCGACAATGTCTGCACGACAAACCATTGGCCCAAGCTTCTCTTTTCGTCCATGACTCTCACCCCTAGCCGGTTATCAAATGCATGAAATAACGAAAAATCGCATCAACCGCAGCGACAAACGCAGCAAGCACGATGGTGACAAAGATGACCAGAATGGTCGATTCCATCAATTCGCTTCTGCTCGGCCAAGTGCAGCGGGTTAATTCGCCGGCAGTTTCCACCAAAAAATGACGCACCCGCCCCATCACGGTTGTTTTCATAACTTCACTTGCCTTATTGTATATACCATAAATGGCAGGAGCGGTGAGGCTCGAACTCACGACCTGCGGTTTTGGAGACCGCTGCTCTAGCCAACTGAGCTACACTCCTGCACAAACTTAACAACTCAAAACGTCAACGCGTTTCTCTGTGAACGGTATGCTTTTTGTCAAATTTGCAATACTTCTTCTTTTCCAGGCGTTCCGGCGTATTGCGTTTTTCTTTTTTCGTCGTATAATTACGACGCTTGCATTCCGTGCACTCCAAAATGACCAATTCTCTCATTTGTAATTACCTTCCGGAAAGCTTGAGAAGCATCCCGGCGTTCCATGCGAACGCCGGGAAACCTGCTTGAAAAAGCTCTCTTACTCGATGATGTCCGACACACGGCCGGAAGCGACGGTGCGACCGCCTTCGCGGATCGCGAAGCGCAGGGATTTTTCCATCGCGATCGGGGCGATCAATTCGACGATGATCGAAGTGTTGTCACCCGGCATTACCATCTCGGTGCCTTCCGGCAGCGTGATGATACCAGTCACGTCAGTCGTACGGAAATAGAACTGCGGACGATAGTTGTTGAAGAACGGGGTATGACGGCCGCCTTCTTCCTTCGACAGCACGTAGATTTCCGCCTTGAACTTGGTGTGCGGCGTGATCGAGCCCGGCTTCGCCAGCACCTGACCGCGCTCCACGTCGGTTTTCTTCGTCCCGCGGAGCAGGCAGCCGATGTTGTCGCCGGCGCGGCCTTCTTCCAACAGTTTGCGGAACATTTCAATACCGGTAACCGTCGTTTTGGTCGTCGGCCGGATTCCGATAATTTCAACTTCGTCGTTGACCTTGATCACACCGCGTTCGACACGGCCGGTCACCACGGTACCGCGGCCTTCGATCGAGAACACGTCTTCGATCGGCATCAGGAACGGCAGATCGATATCGCGTTTCGGCTCCGGAATATAGCTGTCGACCGCTTCCATCAGTTCGAGGATGCAGGCGCAGGCCGGATCGTCCGGATTGCCTTCGGCTTCCACCGCCTTCAGCGCGGAACCCTTGATGATCGGAATATCATCGCCCGGAAATTCATAGGAGCTCAACAGCTCGCGGATTTCCATTTCCACCAGCTCGAGCAATTCCGGATCGTCCAGCTGGTCGACTTTGTTCATGAAAACCACCAGCGCCGGCACACCGACCTGACGGGCCAGCAGCACGTGCTCGCGAGTCTGAGCCATCGGGCCGTCGGTCGCGGCGATCACCAGGATGGCGCCGTCCATCTGGGCCGCACCGGTGATCATGTTCTTAACATAGTCAGCATGGCCCGGGCAGTCGACGTGGGCATAATGGCGGTTGGCCGTCTCGTACTCGACGTGCGAAGTATTGATCGTGATGCCGCGTTCGCGCTCTTCCGGCGCGTTGTCGATCTCATCATATTTCTTGATGATGCCGGAACCGTATTTCTTGTTCAGAACCATGGTAATCGCCGCGGTGAGCGTCGTCTTGCCGTGGTCCACGTGGCCGATCGTGCCGATGTTCACGTGCGGCTTTGTTCTTTCGAATTTTTCTTTAGCCATTCTTTCAGTCCTCCTGGTATTGCTGACCGTTAGAGTTTTGTTGAAACTTGTTTTCTACTTTTATATAAATTATCTATAAACAATGGAGCCCACATCCGGACTTGAACCGGAGACCTCGTCCTTACCAAGGACGTGCTCTACCGACTGAGCTATGTGGGCAACCAGAGAAATCATCCAAACCATGTCAATTATCCGCGCCATCCGTTCAACCTCTGCCGCCTCGGGCACCCCTACAGATGGTGCTCGAAGGGGGACTTGAACCCCCATGGATCGCTCCACATGGCCCTCAACCATGCGCGTCTGCCAATTCCGCCATTCGAGCATTTTATCGTTTAGACAAGCCTTTAATATAAAGGCGCTCCGGCATTTTGCAAACGCTCTTTTCAAAAAAATTCCGCATTCCGCGTCATTTTTTACTGATTTCGCCCGCTCTCGTGTTCTCTTCGGCAAACTTCCAGGGCATTTCATCCGCGCCGGCCGGCCGGCAATACACCTTCCATTCGCCCCGGCCGCTCATGCTGATCAGCTTCAAAACGTTGACGCCGGGCTGCAGCCGCACTTCAACGCGTTCCTGGTCCCGAACCGCCCGCCTCGGCAACTGGTCATAGACGTAAACCAACCGGCCATTCAGATAAATCTTCAACGCACCGGAACTGCCGACATAGAGCAGCGCATCCATCGGCCTGGCCCCCGGCACCACCAATTCCCCCGTCAACGCGGTCAACGCCGCATCAGCCGCCGCCAGCCGATCCGCCAGGTCGACACCGCCGTCTTTGCCGGCACTTGCGATCACCGGAGCGCCATCGGCCGGCAACTCGAAACGATGAACCGCATTTTTCGTCCCGGTCACCGTCAAATCCGAAGCCGCCGCAACCGTCACCGGCAGCATCACCTGCCACTTCCCGATGAAATTCGACTCGGACAGGAAACGTCCCGACGACGCTTCGGCCGGAACTGCCCGGAACCGTACCGGTTCAACCAGCTCCGGTGCCGGTTGGCTGACGCAGCCGCTCAACATTGCCACTCCAGCCAGCAGCAAAATACCGGACCACCGGTTGTATCCGCCCATGAATCCACTCCGGGTTATAACACGATTGATCACTATAACATTTCATCCGGCATTTGGCAAACGGTTTTCCGGCACCAACGCATATTTTTTATAAAAAATTCGGTTCTTCCGTCAATTTTCCTGCTTGACAGCTTGCATTTTTTACTTTTCGCATTCTATTTTCAGTAGTCACAGAAATGAAGATTATCTGTTTTTCAGCAAGGAGGAGAATGCGATGAAAACGATATTTTACAGTTTCCTGACGGCCGGAACGCTCCTGTTCGGAGTGAGCGGCTGTCTCCATAGCAACCCGGACGACTGGCACGATCCCAATGAGCCGGCCCCGGCCGTCATCCGCACCGATGCGCCGAAAAATGAAGACGACGCCGAATTCAAAAAAGATTTCGAACAGTTTTCGCCAGCCGGCGACGTCAATATCACCCAGCCGACCGACCTGCAGAACGTCCAGCAGTTGTCGCCGGCCGATGCGACGGCGCCGGATTACAAAGACGGCCCGGTGTTGAGCGAGTAGAGCAATCCGCAAAAAAATGGAACCGCCTCAACAACGGTTCCATTTTTTTTTGCACGCCTACCGGATGGTCAACGACCGTTGCCGGGATACGACAAAATTTCGGCGATAAGTTGAAATTGCGAAAACTTGCTGTCGTGAATGCCATTGTTCCAAGTTTCGATCGACCTTATCCCGCAAAATGAAAATCGCTGCCCCGGAGCATTGCTCTTTATCAAAACAGTTTCTTTCGCCGGAAATACCAGATCAATCCGATGATCCAGACCACCATCGCCCCCAGCGCCCACAGTACGCCATACTGCCGGTGCAATCCCGGAATATGGACAAAATTCATCCCATAAAAACCGGAGACTACCGTCAGCGGAATCGCCAGCACCGAAAAAATCGTCAACAACCGCATGATGTCGTTCATCCGGTTGGCCTGAGCGCTGGAGTAGATATCGATCAATCCGGCATTGATCTGACTGAGCATCCCGGCGCTGTCGATGATCTGGAGGATATGCTCGCTGACGCTGTGCAGGCAGCTGTACAGTTCCGGATCAATCAGCGTCGAATCGGCATGCTGCAGTTCGAAGGTCATCTCCTTCAACGGCAGGATTGTCTGCTGCAGGAAGATATTCTGGCGGCGCACCAGCGCCATCATCGCCAGCACTTTTCTGCCGTTGCTGCCGATGACCTCTTCTTCGAAGTGATTCAGCACATTGCCGAACTCCTCCAGCGAAGAGGAATATACGCCGACGACCGCGTTGATCAAATGCAGCGCGATGCCGGCCAGGCTCCGCCGGCGCACCGGCACCCCGGCCGGTTCGGTCAGCTCGCCGATGACCGTCTCGAAAATGCTGCTCGGCGTATTCGGCTCAATCAGCACAATCCGTCGGGGAAAAATCAACAACGAGGCGGAATTGATGATAAAGGAGTTCCGGCTGCGATCGAACAACGGGTAACGCAGCGTGAAAACCAAATAATCGTCGCTGTCCTTGAACAGCGACCGCCGGTTGGCCACCGCCAGGTGCATGATCGTCGATTCCCGCATTTTCAACCCCTGCAGGAATTGATTCTGCTGGCTGTAAAACGTGCGAAAGCCGATCCGGACCAACTGAATGACCCCTTCCGCGACCGGCTCAGCCAGCGTTTCCGCCCCCTGCCATTCCCGGGAAAGGACATCCTCACCGGAAAATTCTATAATTTCATCGACTTGCGCCCGTGAAGGCCGACGGCCGATCGCCGCTTGTTTTTCCATCGCAGCACCGCTATTTTCTTCCATCTTGAAGATAGTATACCGTCAAAAAGCAAAAATGCAATGCCGGCGAAGGAATAGGACCCTATTGGAACCTGGCGATGCCGAACAATGCCGGCGTGTGGAAGGAGTGGCTGCGGGTCGGCGAAAACCCCTGAGTTGCACCCCGGTAAGGCTGACGCAGGATATTGAAACGCCAGACGACGCCGGGCTGCGGCCGGACCGGCGCCAGCTTTTCCAGCTCCGCCAGCGGAATCCGGATCACCGCCGTCCAGGAATTTTCCCGACGTTCGACCATCAGCCGCCAGTCGGGATTCCAACCGTCGTTGCCTTCCATATTCTTCTCTTCGGCGGAATAGCCGAAACAGTCGAACGCCAGATGTCCGTAGCCGCCGGCGCCCGGCTGAACGAACAGTTCAATCAATTCCGGGTTGGAATAAATGCCGTCGTCATGCCGTCGCAGGTTTCGCGGCTCGGCAAGGTCCGCCATGGCCGGCTGCGCCAAATCCAGTTGAATCAGCAAACTCCGGCCGGCAAAACCCATTCTGACCGTACTGCCCAGCATTGCGTCCCCATCGCCGCCCCGGTTGTCCTGCAAAGCAAAGACGGCGCACCGCTGCCAGAATTCCGGCGGGATATCCGCCAATTCGCCGATTTCGGTTTCGATGATCGGCACCGGTATTTGCGGAACTTCGGCATCCAGCAACTCCTTCACCCGTTCCAGCGTCTCCGGCAGGCGGTGCGTACTCAAATCATACCGGGGAAATTCCGCCAGCAACGCTTCAGCCTCCGGCAGCAGCCTCCGCTGCGCCGCTTCGTCATCGGCAGCCTGCGCCTCCAGCAGTTCCAACACTTTCGAGCGGAAATCCCAGATAATCCGGCTGCGTTCTTCGCCATAAAGCTGCAGAGTCGCCGCCCGGTAGGAGCGTTTCAAATCATATTGAACCGGGTTCCAGGCATAGTCGTTAACCGTGCAGACAAACGGCATATGCCAGGGAGCGCCGAAAGTGAACGCATTGACGTACAATGTCCCATGGCTGTCGGTATCGAAACCGGGATAAAACGTCGAAGCGAAACCCGGCATGAAATCCTCGAAACAGTCGCTGTTGTCCCACAAAATCAGCCGCCGACCCGGAATATACTGTTGATATTCGTCGAAGTCCGCTTTGGAAATCCGGCGGGAACAGACCTCCCCGCCGGTCCAGACGACGATGATTTCCGGGCGGGCGACGGCGTGGAAATCCTTCAGATACCGGGAGATTTTCGGATCGCCGATACGATGGTTGCGAACCGAATACGGCGGCGGTACCAGCGACAATTCCAGCGCCGGAAATTCCGGCAGCAGCGCCTCGGCCAATCGATTCATCAGGCAGGCGTGCGCTTTGCCGACGGAATCGCCGAACACCGAACGCTCATCTTCATTCGGACAGACATAACGCCCATCGATCAACGGCGTCCAGTCATCCGTGCAAATCATGATGTGTCTGACGCCGGAAGCGGCGACAAACCGGAGCCGGTCAATCAATCCGGTGACATCCTCCTCGCTGGCGCAATTGAACCACGGATATTTCCGGGAACCGCCGCCTTCCGCCGCATAAATATTGATCAGGAACATGAAGTCCAGCAAATCTTCATCGACGCAGCGCCTAATGTCGGCGAAAGCATTCCGCAGCGGTTCCGGACCGCTATCGGCGTCGGGCGAAAATTCACACCACTCCCCGAGCCGCCATTGAAAAGCGAAGCCGGAAACTTTCCGGCCGGCCAACTCCAGGTAATCGCGATAACGGGCCGGACCGTAATCGGCAACGTAACGATCGGCCCAGACCGGATAATCGATGATGTCGGCCGCCGCCAATCCTTCCGGCCCCACCAGCTGCCGCAATGTCATCAAGCCGTAAAACGCGCCGCGCGCATCTTTGCCGGCCACCACCAGCCGCGAATCATCCAACGGCCGGATCAGATAACCGTGCTTCGGCAGCCGGACATTCCAGTCCGCCGCATCGGGCAGCAACCGCCGGATGGCCGGCTCCGCCAGGGTGCCGGCTTCGACCGTCCACGGTTTGCCGGAGCCGGGGCGTTCCACCCGCTCCAGCGCCCCGCGAAGCAATTCGGCGCCGATTTGCACATTGGCCGGCGCCCCGTCCCGAACCGCGATCCGATATTGACCGGCAATCACCGGATAACAGCGCCACGCCGTCCCGATCCGTTGCGGCAGCGGCGTCAACCGGCCGCTGAAATCGGCCGCCGGCAGCGATAAGCCGGCCAGCAGCCCGGCGGCCAGAATCGTCATCATTCGCTTCCGCTTGAAAATCCCGAAGAAAATATTGTTCACTTCCAACTCCCACACTCAACCGCCCGAAGACCGGCCGGCCTTATTTGTCTTCCTTGTTATAATCGCTGTCCCGCAACTGCATCGCCGACATCGGGTCGACATGCAGGTCGACGAACAGCATATTGGTCTTTTTCTCATGGACCAGCCCGGCGCCCTGAAAGGTGATCTGGCCGTCCACACACCAGGCGCTGTCCGACCAGCTCGGAAAATAGTCGATCCAACCGGCGCCCTCCGGCGAACAGTCCGCCAGCAAACCGCGGCCGCTCGGCTCGGGAATGGCGGACATCTTCAGGTTCAGGCGGAAATAATTGTGCACATAGTTGATCCCGTAGGGATTCTCCATTGTGGAATTGTCGTTCCACCACTGGCGGCTGTTGGCCGGACACTGCCAGATACCGCTCAGTACAGTGCCATCCCAGGTGCCGTATTTGCCGGTGTCCCACCACCCCATATCCAGCCACCACAGATAAGCGCTGCAACCGAAGGGTCCCGAAGCCGACTGGCCGTTCCAGGCGCAGGTGGAATCGTTGTGGTCTCCGGCGTACATCGCATACAGGACGCCGAGCTGTTTCAGGTTGCTGATGCATTTGACGCTCTGCGCTCTGGCTTTGGCTTTGCCGAGTGCCGGCAGCAGCATACTGGCGAGAATGGCGATGATCGCAATCACTACCAGCAATTCAATCAAAGTAAATTTCTTCTTTCTCATTTTCTTGCGTTCCTTTCGTTTCATTGTTTCGGTGCGATCGGGAAATAAAATACTATAATAAATGCAATTACTTTTAATAATTTTATTAGTTCAAAGAAACTTATCCGCCGCTTCGCTCCGGTCTAGTAATTCGGCGCCGGACCGCAGGACTCGCGCCGGATCAATTTCGCCGGCCGGAAATTGTCGGCCAGGACCTGCTGGACTTCCGCCAGCGTGCGGCGTTTCTCCAGCAGCGCCAGGATATTTTCCGCCGCAATTTTCCCGAGTTCATAGGAGCGGTCATCGGTCGCAGTCATCGGCACGACACTGTTGCTGCTCAACGAACTCTCGGCCGTGACCAGCGAAATATCCTGCGGACACGACTTGCCGTGCCGCAGCAGCGTCCGCAAAAAACCGATGCCCAATTGATCGCTGGCAATCAGCGCGGTAAACCGCTCCGGTTCCTGCAGCCAGTGCAGCGCCAAAGCATCACCGACCCGGAACTCGTCCTCGCCCGCATAAAATTCCAGCTCCACCTGCAAATCCGGACATTGGCCGGTTTCCGCCAGCATCGCCAGAACCTGTTCATAGATGCGCCGGGTATCCCGGTAATGATAAGGCACCAGGATGCGGCGATGATTCAGGCAATAGAAATAGCGGAGGATTTCTTCAATCGTACCGGCGACATCCAGCCGCAGGCAGAGCACATCCGCCGGATAATCGCCGCCGATGACGATAAACGGCGTTTCGGCCGCCTGCAGCTCCCGGATGACCGCCAGGTCGGTATCCCCGGCCAGAATGATGCCGTCGACATTGCGCTGCCAGGCGCCAACCGGTCGAATAAAACGGTTTAGAGAACTGAGATCATACGTCGTCACCACCATATGATAATCATGCTGCTTGCAAACTTCGCTGACACCGGCCAGCATCAGGCTGTAATAGCTGTTGGCCAGCCCGAGCGTCACCTTGCTGGAAAGCAAAAAGCCGAGCTGGAAAGAACGCCGGCTCGACAAAGTCCGGGCCGAACGCTGTGGAACGTAATTACATTTCTCGACCACTTTCAGGATTCGTTCACGGGTCGCGGCGCTGATTTGCGGCCGGTTATTCAAGGCGGCGGAAACGGCGGAAGCGGAAACTCCGGCCAGCCGGGCTACATCGGTAATCTGAGTCACTTTATTCTTTTTCAGAGCAATCGGCATCTTTTCCATGTCTTTACTTAAGCGTTTTAGAAGTTCATAATATATATTTACAAAATTCCTGTGGAAAAGTCAATCCCCCGGCCGATTTTTTTCCGATTTTTTTATTCCCAAACGGCAAGGTCCCCAGAATTGCGGCGTTTCTTTACCGGCCCAGCGGCAAGCGCCGTCAGTCTTTGGCAGGCAATTCGGATGATGGCGAGAGAGACGGGACTCGAACCCGCAACATCCACCGTGACAGGGTGGTACTCTAACCAATTGAGCTACTCCCCCGCTAATTGAAGCGGTCGATCCGACAAAGAAAATGGCGAGAGAGACGGGACTCGAACCCGCAACATCCACCGTGACAGGGTGGTACTCTAACCAATTGAGCTACTCCCCCACTTCTTTGCACGATCTTGACTGGCGTTGAAAATGATGGCGAGAGAGACGGGACTCGAACCCGCAACATCCACCGTGACAGGGTGGTACTCTAACCAATTGAGCTACTCCCCCATATTTTCAAGCCTTGCATATATTAATACGGAATTATCTTTTTGCAAATCGCAAAGCGAAAAATTCGTGAAAAACGCCCTCTGTTTCGAGGGTGATTTCGCCCCGCCCATATGAAAAACGCCGCCGCGGTTCTTGGCAAACCGGCCAAAGCAATGTAAATTGATACGGAGAGCGCTCGACGAAAATTCATCACTTTTGAGCAAGGAGATTGATTCATGCTGCAGGAACTGAACAACCGCTTCGGCGGACATGGTCTTACGTTTGTCGCCGGCAACGGCAATTTCATCAACGCCCATATCGAAAACCCGCAGGCGGCGGCGACTATTTCCCTGTACGGCGCCCAGGTGCTGCAATTCCAGCCGACCGGCGGCAAACCGGTGCTGTGGGTCAGCGATTACAGCCGTTTCGAGGAAGGCAAAGCGATTCGCGGCGGCATTCCAGTCTGCGCGCCGTGGTTCGGAGCTCATCCGTCCGACCGGACGCTGCCGTCCCACGGCGTGGCGCGCATTCGCCACTGGCAGGTCAAAGCGGCCGGTTTGCGGGAAAATGGCGACAACTATCTGACGCTTTCGCTGGCAGCCTCCGACAGCTGTTGCGGCAATTATCCGGGGATCTTCGATTTCGAGCTGAACGTGGAAGTGGGCAGCCACTTGAAGCTGGAATTGCGGACGGTCAACCGTACGGCCGCCGCCCAGCCGTTCAGCGCGGCGCTGCACAGCTATTTCGCAGTCGGCGACATCAGCCTGGTGACGGTGGAAGGCTTGAACCGGGCGGAATATTTCGACAGCGTCAACGGAACGATGGAACGGCAGTCCGACGGCATCCGGTTCGACCGGGAAGTGGACCGGGTTTACCTGAATACCGCGGCAGACTGCGAAATTGTCGATGCACTGTGGCGCCGCCGCATCGTCGTGGCCAAGCACGGCAGCATGTCGACCGTCGTCTGGAACCCGTGGCAGGCCAAAGCCGCTCAAATGGCCGATTTCGGCGACCGGGAATATTTGAATATGCTCTGCGTCGAGACCGCCAACGCCAAAAGCGACGCCCGGATTCTGGAACCGTATGCCGCCCATACCTTCGGGCTCGACATCAGCGAAGAACGCTGAAGCCGGCCATTCGACAGGACCGCCGGCTGAAATGTCCGAAAATCAAAGCTTTTTTCATGCCTTCGAACCGGGCCGCTTCCGGCCGCCCCGCCGCCGGAATCCCACGGCTCAGCAGGAGAATTTGGAAATCCGCACAACAAACCGGAGAACGATACCATCATGATCGCACTGGGAATCGACCTCGGCACCACCAAATGCGCGGCCGTCTTGTTCGACACCGACCGGCGGCTTTGCCTCGCCAGCCAATCGCAGGCCCATCATGCCGGCAGCGGCAACCAGTCCATCGCGGCCATTCTGGAAGCCGCCATCGCCGCCATCCGCCGCCTCCCGGAACCGGAACGGCGGCGGGCGGAAATCATCGGCTTGACCGGCCAGATGCACGGCGTCCTCTGCTGGGGCGGCCAGCTTCCGCCGAAATTTGAAAACTGGCAGAGCACGCTGGCGGCCTCTGCCGGCACCCTTGACCACATCCGGCAACTGCCCGGCTGCCGGGATCTCGCCGCCGGTTACGGCTTCGCCACCCTGGCGGTGCCCGGCTGGAGCGACGGTTACCGGCATGCCGCCACGCTGCCGGATTATTTCGCCGCTCTCCTGGCCGATGCCGCCGTTCCGGTGACGGAAGCGACCAATGCCGCTTCCTGGGGGCTGTGGCAACTGGACCGCCGCGACTGGGACCGGGCCGCCCTCTCCCGGCTGGGCATCCGGCCGGAATTGCTGCCCGTTATCGTACCGTCCGGTTTCAGACCCGGCAATCTGTGCCGGACCTGGGCGGTCCGGCTCGGCCTGCCGGCCGGCATTCCGGTCAAAGTGCCGATCGGCGACAATCCCGCCGCGCTACTCGGTTCCGGCGGCAACTGGCAAACCGACGTCTACCTGACGATCGGCACCGGCGCGCAACTGGCGCTGATCCCGCAGCCCGAAGAACTCGAACAATGCAGCACCCTGGAACTGCGGCCCTTTCCGCATGAGCGGCTTCTGGCGGTCGCCGCGCCGCTTTGCGGCGGCAAGGCGATCGAAGTCCTGGCCGCGTTCGTCCGGGAAATTCTGGCCGCTTTTGCCGTCACCGTGCCGGACGGGGTAATTTATGAAACCATATCGGCCCGCGTTCCGGCCGGACCCGAACCGCCGTTGCAGGTTTGCACCAGTTTGCTGGGCGAGCGCCGGCAGCCGGAACGGCGCGGCTCCATCTCCAATCTCGGACCGGACAATTTTCATTTCCGAACGCTCTGCCGCGCCTGGGGAAACGGACTGCTGGATTCACTGCTCGAAAACATCCCGGAACTCTTGCTGCGGCGCCGCCGCCGGCTTCTGGTCAACGGCAATGCCGTCAGGCGGTCGCCTCTGCTGCAGGAACTGATCCGGGAGCGCCTGCACTACCTGGAAATAATCCTGCCCGACACCAGTGAGGAGGCCGCCTGCGGCGCCGCCATCTCATGAACTTCGGGAATCCGCCATGCCGGAAATCATCAACGAACCGCCCGGCACCGGGGGCAGCCGGTCCGTCCGGAATCCGAAGCCTGTTTTCTATTTTTCCGAAAACAACGGAAAATATCAGCCGGCCGGAGAAGCCGGCACGAAACGCTTCAGAAGCGCCTCCAGTGCCGCCGGCGTGACGGGTTTTAAAATTACGCCCTGAAAAATGTGTTCCGGAATGTTCGCCGCCCGGGAATCCGCGGTGACGGCGACCACCGGAATCCGGGCGGTTCGCGGATTGGCGGCAAGTTGCTCCGCCAAGGTCCTGCCATCCATCTCCGGCATCCAGAGATCGGTAAGCACCAGATTGATGTCCGGATGCCGATCCAGCAACCGCAGCGCCTGCCGGCCGGAATCCGCCACAAGACACGGGACATTCCATTTCTTCAAGAGAGCCTGCAGAACTTTGAGGTTCATCGGCACATCGTCAACCAGCAGCAGACGCAGCGTCTCCAGCCGGCAGCGGTTGTCGGATACGGCGGAGGGTTGAACCGGCTCCTTCCAGCATTGAACTTTCCGGAGGATGACCGTGAACACACTGCCCCGGCCGGGAACGCTGTCCATCCGGATCGTGCCGTTCATCGCCTCAAGCAGACGCTTGGCGATGGCCAGCCCCAGGCCGGAACCTTCGTATACCCGGTGGCCGCGCGTTCCTTCCGCCTGGCTGAAAGGTTCGAAAATCGTCTGGGCCTCCTCCGGCGGAATCCCAATCCCGGTGTCGGCAACTTCGACCGCCAGCGTACCGCCTCCGGCTCCGGCCTCCGCCGTATACCCGGCCCGAATCCGAACCCCGCCGGCAACAGTGAATTTGACCGCATTGCCAACCAGATTCAACATGATCTGCCGAAAGCGCTGCAAGTCCAGGCAGAGCGGCCCCGGCAGGCCGGTGCAATTCAATTCCAGCGTCAGGCCTTTTTCCCCGGCCTGCAACCGGAACGCGGCATGAACCTCGCGCAGCAGCGCTTCCACATCGACCGCTTCCGGCTTCAACTCGAACTGTCCGGTTTCGAGCCTGGAAAGCATCAGGACATCGTTGATCAGGCGCAACAGCGTATTTCCGGCGAAGGCGATAGCCTCCAGATACTCCTTCTGTTCCGCCGGCATCCCGGCTGACGCCTCCTTCCTGAGCAGCTCGCTGAAACCGATGATCGCATTCAATGGAGTCCGCAGCTCGTGCGTGACCGAGGCGATGAAAAGCCCTTTGGCACGCTCGGCCACCTGCGCAAGTTCCATTGCCCGGCGCAACGCCTCCTGCTGCCGGATCAGTTCGGAGATGTCGATTCCCATGCCGACCAGCAGCCTGGTGCCATCCAAACGGACCAACAGGCTTTTGGTGGTCCGCACCGTGATGGATTCCCGGTGGAGATTGGTTACTTTCTCCTGGATTTCCAAAGGATGCCCCGAGGTTGCCGCCGTCCAATCATCTTCTCTCATTTTCGCCGCGGCCTCCGGGTCGGCGGTGAAAATTTCCGCATCTGTCCGCCCGATGATCTCCGCCGCCGGCCGGCCGACGATTTCGCAGAACTTGCGGTTGGCCATCCGGTAGCGGAAATCATCATCGACCTGCTTGACGAAAATATAACCGGGCAGGTTGTCCATGATCGCTTCCAGCAGCTGCAGGCTGTTCCGGCTGGCCAATTCGCTTTCGCGGCTGCGGGTAATATCCTGAATAACGCCGAAAATTTCCGTTTGCCCGCTGATTTCACTGCGAATTTTTTTCATCCAGATCTCGAAATGGCGCGTCGGCAGCTCCCGGCCGGCCGAATAAAGTAGCTCGAATTCCGTCACTTTCCCTTCAATGAGGTCATGCCAACTCTGTTTCAGGCGTGCCAGGTCGGCCGGGCAAATCCAGCGCGCCGCCGCCAGTGGCCGGCCATTTTCCCTCGGCCAGAACTCTTCGTCGATCGGGGAAGAGGTCAGCTTTCCGTCCAGACTGCAGGAAAAATGGCAGAACTGGGCAATTTTGCCGGCATTCTTCAGCAGAAGATCATTCTGTTTGAGTTTCTCGCGTTTTTCATATTCACCGGTCACATCGCGAAAAACCAACACGCCGCCGGACAGCGTTCCGCCGTCAGCTGAAATCGGCGCGGCATTGTCGACAATATGGCGGCAGAGGCCGTTGCGGTCCACCAGGACGACAGAATCGGCCGTTTGGGCCGTCTCCCGGGTTTCCAAAGCCCTGGCCAGCAGCGAACCCGTTTCCCGCCCGCCGACCTCGACGGTATGGAATACTTCCTCGATTTTTCTGCCCAGGGCCTCTGCCGCCGGGTAGCCGGTCAACCGGGCGGCAACCGGATTGATCAGCGTGATCCGCCGTTCCGGATCGGTGACGATGACGCCATCGCCGATGGCCTGCAGCGTCATTTTCGATCGCTCCGCCAACTGCGCATATTCCTGCTGCGTCCGGTATAATTCGGTGATATCCGTGGAAATCCACAACACCGCCCGGCACCGGAACGGGTTGCGGTCGGGCAAACGAATACATTCGACGTTCCGCCATTGTTCCTCGCTCCGGAGCAGCCGCTCTTCCCGCTTTCCGGATTGAAAGACACGCTCCACCATCAGACGGATATCCTGGCCGACCACGGATTCCAGTTGCCGGAGATGTCCGAGTTTCCGGCGCGACAGCCAGTCGGGAGAATCCAGAATATGCAGGAAAAGGATACGGCCGTCCTCGGCAATCACCATAATCCGCTGCGGCAGACGGGCGCAGATCATATCGATCTGCCGCCAGGTCTGCCGTCGCTGCCATACGGCATATCCTCCCAGACCAACCAGCGCCGCCAACAGGCCGAAAACCGCCCATTTCCAGTAAAAGTTCCAACCGAAACGGGAAACGTTGTGCAACACGGCGCATCCCGGGATCCGGGTCCCGGCAACTCCGGCGCGCTTCAAAGCGGTATAATCCAGTTCGAGGAAGGGGGCGGCCCGGCGCACCGGCAGTTCCGCCGGCGGCACCCCCTGCAACAGGCGCAGCCCGAGCATCCCGCCCTGTTCCCCCTGCCGGAAACCGGAATAAAGGTAGCCTCCGGCGGCTCCGAGCGGCAAATACACTTCACGCTGGCACAGGATCAGGCCGGGAAAACTCTTGCGGATCCGGCAGAAGGCTACATCGTCGTGTTCCGGGTCCCGGTTCCAGTGCCGGTCCCATGACAGGAATATCACCACCGAATCCGCCGGCAGGGTCCGGACGGCGGCGAGCATTTCCTCCGTGTTGCAGGCGGTTCCGGAAATGATGGTCAACTCCACCGCGTTGAATTCCCGGCGCAGCTTCTCCCAATCGGAGGGCGGCGTATCCGCAATCACCGTGATTCTGCGGTTGCCCGGCAACAGCCGCAACGCCAACTCGATATTGCTGTACAGCAGACAGGGGTTTTCGATGCCGGCCAATTGGACCGGGTTCGGCCGGCCGGCGCCAACCATTGTTCCGTCGTATTCCAACACCAGTACCGGCACGTCCCCGGCCACCGGCAGCAAGCCGTTCAGAAAAAGGTCGGCAACCGGCTTGTCCTCGATCAGAATCAAATCATATTGAACACTCCGCAGCCGCTTTTGCAATTCCGTCAGGTTGACCGGCTGGCGGTCGTCCCGGAACAGCAATTGGAAATGGTCGCAATCAACCGGAAATTCCGCATCCGCCATCGCCTGTTGGAACCCCTGTCGGAGCGAAACATTCCAGTCGTCGCGCCAGGAAAAACAATCGATCGTCAGAAGGCGGCGGACGGCAGTCCGGTCCGATTCGACCCCGGCCGTCAACGCCTCGCCGAACAGCAACCCCAGATAGATGAAGATAATTCGAAGGATTCGTCCGACCATGCGGTCACCCCTCAAAGCTATCGACGGCAAAAATGACGGCGGACCAGATGGGAGCGACCGCTCTCCGGCGGCCAATGCAACGGGAAAATTCAAACCGGAAACAGCAAGTCGGCAGGAGTGATGAAACTAGTTCCACGAAATTGTCGTCGGCCGGAAAAGTTGCTTTTCGAGTATTACCGATGTAATACGTTCGCACCCTTCCTCCTGCAAACCAATTCACCAACCGGACCGGTTCCCTCTCCAGGTCACGCCGGTCCCGCCGAACATGAAATAATATAATCTATTCCGGCGGCAAATACAATCAAAATAATGTCGATATTTGTTTATTCACGCCGTGTGCAAATTTTTTCATGAGAAAATCTGCCCGAACTGTAGGATTGGATTTCCCTTGACATGGTTGAGAAAGCAGAGGAACATTTCAGGTTCATCAATATCTGCCGGAGCTACTTTGCTATTCAGGATGATTCCAGGTTGATCTATCAGCAGGCAGCCTTTCAAGAGGATGCCAATGATCTCGAAAATAACGGCGAATCGCGTTGTCTTCGTCTATGCCTATCGATTCGCCGACGATCTCCATGGCGATTACTTCCGCATCCGATAATTTCGGATGCGGGCTACGGCTTCTCAAGATTTTTTCGCTTTTTTTCAACATGTCGTCTACCAAACAGCATACTTCTGTGATATAGTCTCCTGTGAACGTGTTTGGGATTCGTTTAAATTTGTTTGTTGTTATTCAAATTTAAACCCAAACCTGCTTATGCTCAATTCTCATTCAAAAAAAAACTTGCACACGGCGTAAAATCGTAATTGTAATCGTCTGCAAGGAAAAACAATGAGGAAAAACATCATGGTTTGCGCACACGTATCCTATCGGTTGACGGTTCAACTTTGGGAAAAAGACGAGGATTTCAATGAGTTGCTTCAGAGAATGGACGCGACTCGTATGGCCGATGAATTTGCATTTTTTTCCAATAACAATCATACGCCTCCCCCTATGGACATCATGCGTTCACGCTTTGCGATTTTGAAACGACGGATTGCCGCTATGCATGAACGTGGCTGGAAAGCGGGAATTAATCACTTATGCACTCTGGGGCATACTTATGAAAACGTCCGCCATGCGGCTTCCGGCGGCCAACTGATGACATACAGTTCCGGTGTACCCTGTCCCGGTAATTTTTGCCCCGCTGATCCCGTCTGGCGGGAAAATTATATCAAGGAGTGCTATACGCTTGCAGCGGAATGCCATCCGGATTTCATATGGATTGATGATGATCTGCGCCTGTCCAACCATGGAAAGGTTTATGACTTCGGATGTTTCTGCCCTTCCTGTTTTTCCAGGTTAAGCGCATTCATCGGATACCATGGAGAACTGGCAAACCTGCCTGACTTCTTTGAATGCCATGATGTTGCAGAAAAACGTAAACGCCGCGCCGCACTGCTGGAGTGGAATGCGCATGTCATAGCGGACATTGCAGGATATATCGAACGTGTTGTCCATGCAGTCGATCCGTCAATCATTCTGGGGCAAATGGACGGCTATCAGCCGATTTGCGGCCTTGATTTTGCCGGCCATGCAGCCGCTTTGGCCGGCTCGGGGCATTGCCCGGTCTGGTGGCGCCCCGGAGGAGGCTTTTACTTTGATTGCTGTCCAGATGAGATGCTGGATAAAGCCAACAGCATTGGACGGGAAGCCGCCATGCTCCCAAAGTCTGTTGAAGTCATTCAGGCGGAAGTGGAGAGTTTCAACTATCAACGGCTCAATAAAAGCAATTTCATGACCGCACTTGAACCACAGATTTATTGTGCCGCCGGCGCCACCGGTGTAGCTTATAATGTCTTCGGAGAGCTTGAATGGGACGATTTTGATGTCAACCGGTCTTTGATTCGGGCGTTGAACGGCAATCGCAACTTTTTAAATCGCATTGTACACGGCAATCAACGTATTTCTCCGCAGGGAATATTTGATGGTGTCGGCAGAATGATTCATCTCAGTCATCGTGGACATGACGGCAAGTGGCTGACACTTCAGGGGAATGATGAGCCAAGTTTTCTGAACAGTGAACTGCAGAAAATCGGTTTGCCCGCTGCATATACAGCAGAGGAGGCTTGCCTCTATGCCGTTACCGGGCAAACAGTGGAATCAATGAGTGATGAAGAAATCCTTTCCATGTTAAGAAAAGGAGCTTACCTTGACGGTTTTGCGCTGCAGGCGCTGAATTTGCGCGGCTATGGCAGTTTCACAGGTTTTACTGTCCGGGAAATTATTGAGGAAGATGCTATTGAAGAGTTTTCAAGTCACCCGTTGAACGGGGAGGCAATCGGCAAACGACGTAATGCCAGACAATCTTTTTGGTATCAGCCGGCATTTTCACTGGAACCCTGCAGTGATGCTCAGATATTGAGCCGTTGCGTCGATTATTGCGGGCTGGAACTCGGCAAGTGCCTGTCTGGAGTATACCTCAACTCCCTCGGCGGCAGGATTGCGGTCGAAGGCTATTATCCCTGGAGGACGCTGTTCTACCGCAGCCAGTCAGACCGGGTCAAGCAGCTTTTCCGTTGGCTTTCCCAAGAGGAGTTACCCGGATATTTAGCCAGTTACCACAGAGCGGCCCTCTGGATACGACCCGGCAATGTTCTGGTCTGGAATATGTCGCAGGACCCGCTGCAAGATGGCCGTCTCCTGCTGAAGAGTGAATCCAGTGTCCTGATTGCCGGCAATCAGGAGGGGCAAGAATGGACATTAAAAGCGACAGGCACTGATCATGGCTATCATATTTTTACATTACCGGCAATGGCACCATGGACCGCTCTTTACTGTGAAAGCCAAGTTTGATATATTGAAGAAAAAATTGAATGTGACGCCGTGTGCAAATTTTTTTCATGAGAAGATCTGTGCAATAGGAAGTGCCATACCGGCTAACCTGAACTCCCCGCGCATTGCATCATTACAAAGATACCCTTTGTCTCCAAGCACATGCGGTGCCGCAGATCTTTGTTGTTGGAGGAACATTTCACGTTCATCAATATTTGCCGGAGCTACTTTGCAACCCAGGATGATTCCAGGTTGGTCTATCAGCAGGTAGCCTTTCAAGCCGCAATAAAACATCGCTTTGGCGACACCATATCCATAGGCGGCGCTCCCCTTAATCGGTATCAGTCCGCTCCTTCGGCCGGCCGGAATTCATTCCAGTTTCCGCCGAAAGAAGCGGACCGAGGCGATTGATTTCATCCTCGGCGGCAAATTCCGCATGCAGCGGCAGCCACTCCACGCCGGCGGCCGGCAATGCGGCGGGAGCGAAAATCAAAGAAATCATGCGCTGTGCAGCCAATTGACCGAATTCGAAAAAGCTGAAAAAATCCAGTTGCGCACTGGCAAACGGCGCGCACAATTCCCGTTTCACCTCCGTACAGGTTTGGGACGTATGGTTCAGCCAGCGATACAGGGAAAATGATTCCAGCGACATCGTCCCGTCGACGTGGAGCCGCCGGAGCGGCACAATCTGGCCGAGCAGTTGCAGATACGAATGGATCAGCATAAAATAAGAACTCCAAAGCCCCTCAATGTGGCGAAACGCTTCCAATTGCTCCGGTTGATTCTGATGGGCAATCCTGATATCGACGATGTCACCGGCCGGAATGCCGTGATCGGCCAGGCAATTCCGGTAGGCCTCGGAGGCATCGTAATGGAACGAACTCATCAGCAGCGGTTCCAGGATGCCGAATTTCCGGCAGCCTTTTTCCAGCTGGCGCTCGGCGGCAGCCGTCCCCAGTCGCGCGGCCGGCAACAGCAAGCGATAGTCGGCGACACCATTGTCCCCGCCGATCGACAACAGCGGCGGAATGCGCTGGTGATGGCTGAGAATTTCCTTCAAATGCCCGAAATCCGGGGCGGCAGCCTGGCCGGCCGGCCAATGAATAATCCCGTCGCAGCCGCGGTAAAGCAAACTGTCGAAGGCCCGCGCCTCGCGTTGCCGGTCATTGAGGCCAGTCTGGATGTCGACATGTTTGTCCACCGGATTCAGCACCTCGAGAACGCCCTCCAGAATATGGGAGCCGTGCATCGCCATATCGCTGCCGATCAGCAGCCCGATGCAGCGGGAACGCCCGGAACGAAGCGCCAGGAACTGATAATTCGGCCGGTAACCGTTCTGCCGGGCGGCGTCATGTATTTTTTCATACATTTCCGGTGTGGCGTGCGAATCCGCCAGCGAATGGTTGAGCACCCGGGAAACCGTCGCCGGGGAGCAGCCGCACAATTTCGCAAGCTGGCGAATGGTCAGAGCCTGTTTACCCCATCTTTTGGCCATCGTCGTATTTTCCTTACACTGTTTTCAACAACGGTAAAATCATACAATAAGATGCCGCCTTTTTCAAATTTCCGACCGGAAATCACCGCAAAAAATTCACCGCTGTCATTCCCGGCCCGGACGGCTGAAATCCGGTCGAACCGCTGGAACAGCCGCTGACCGGCCGATGGCCTGTTGGAAAGCGCCGGAAGTACCGGCGTTTCTTATCGTCAGCTTCGCTCATTGGACATGCGCAACCAGCGGAATCCGTCCGCCGAGCCGCATCCGGCTACGCCCCCGGGGCGGTAGCGATTCTTTATAAAAAAATCTTTGCACACGGCATTGAATATTAAAATAATACAGTTATTTTTCATTCAGAGAGCAATCAGGGCCCCAAGGAATTATCGCTCCGGATCCGGAGCAATGGAAAATGATGATCATGAAATATCTTTTTCTGATTGGCTGGCTGCTTCTGACGTTTGCCGCCGGAGCGGAAGAGTGGAAGCTGGATGATTGTTCCCGGCTGCTGCCCGAAAAAATCGTCCGGGTAACCGTTCCGGCCGAATCCGGCGAACGCGGCTGCGTCGGCGCCAGACAAACCGTCGATCTGCGGCCCTGGCGGCAAATGCCCGTCACGTTTTCCATCCGGGCGCGGGCGGAAAATGTTTCCCGGCCCGCGGAGGCGTGGAATGGCGTCAAGTTCATGCTGCATTTCCGTGATTCCAACGGCCGGGATTTCTGGTACAATCCCGGCAATCTTTACGGGTCTTTCGACTGGCGGGAGCTGTCTTTCATGGTGCTGGTGCCGGAAGAAGCCGAATCCGGCGAACTGTGGATCGGACTGCAGGATTGTGCCGGCACGGCGGAATTTGCCATCGACTCGCTGAAAATCGCCCCGCTGTTTTCGCGCGGCAGCGATATTGCCGCGCAATACCGTCCGGCGGTCGCCGCCCGGCCGGCGCGACGGGGCGTGATGTCGCCGTCGGGCGATTTTACCGAGACGACGGTCGCCGACCTGGCCGGCTGGGGCGGGAATTTGCTGCGTTTTCAAATCGTCCGCAACTGGGGAGAAACCAATACCGACCGTGATCTCGAAGAGTACAGCCGCTGGCTCGACGGTCGGCTCGACCATTTGGCCCAGGTGCTGCAATGGGCGAAAAAGTATCACATTGCCGTCGCCGTGGATCTGCATTCACCGCCGGGCGGACGGCGGAAAAATGGCGATATGGCGATGTTTTACGAACCGGACTACGCCGATTTCTACGTCCAATGCTGGGAAAGAATCGCCCGCCGTTTCAACGGCAACGCTCAGATTTACGGCTACGATCTCATCAACGAACCGATGCAAAGCGCCCGGAGCGCAGAAAACTACTGGCAGCTACAGGAGCGCGCCGCCCGGGCGATCCGCCAAATCGATCCCGATACGCCGATCATCTTCGCCGCCAATCAATGGGACAGTCCGGAAGCGTTCCACTATCTTCCGGCCAGCGAACTGACCGATATCATTTATCAGGTGCATATGTACGTTCCGCTGGAATTCACCCATCAGGGCGTTTTCGGACCGGGAGAAGCACAAACCTATCCGGGCGAAATCGGCGGACGGCATTATGACCGGGAGGCGTTGCGAAAAATTCTCCAGCCGGTACGGGATTTCCAGTTGCGGCATGGCGCCCAAATTTATGTCGGAGAATTTTCCGCGGCGGTCTGGGCGCCCGGTGCGGAACAGTATCTCGCCGACTGTATCGACATTTTCGAGGAATATCGATGGGACTGGAGTTACCACGCCTTCCGGGAATGGGAAGGCTGGAGTGTGGAACATGCCGGAGAAGCCCCCGGCAGTCTGGTCCCTTCCTCGGATAACCCGCGCAAACAAGCCCTGTTGCGCGGTTTTCAAAAAAATAGATAGCCGGCGCTCATCTTCCAGACTTCCGTATGATTTGGTACCATACGGAAGCCGGAGGAATATTCATCGATCTGCCGGAAAATCGTTCGCCAGACGTTTCTTGCTCAACGCCATCTTGTCTATATCGCGGTCGAAAGGCCGGAGTAAATAGGCATACCGGTATGTCGCCCCGGGCAGAATCGTATGGGCGCGGTGCTTCTCCTGAAAAATGGAATCGCCCAAACCGGTACCGAGACCGGTCTGCTTCCGGTTCAAGCGCCACACCGTTTCCGGCCGCTGCGCCACTTCGTAAAGATGACGGACATTGGTCAAATCCTTCGGCGTATAATGCAGGACGCCCGCTTCCAGCGGAGCACCTTCGGCGATCGCCATCAGGCCGACGCCGGCCTGATTCGCCACCGCCATATAGCGCACATCGGTTTTGTTGCCGGTCTCCTGCGGCCTGGAATAATTGAAATACTGCTCGGCGACCGTGCTGCGGTAAACG
The DNA here is from genome assembly GCF_903645315.1 of Victivallis sp. Marseille-Q1083. Classification (NCBI taxonomy): domain Bacteria; kingdom Pseudomonadati; phylum Lentisphaerota; class Lentisphaeria; order Victivallales; family Victivallaceae; genus Victivallis; species Victivallis sp. Marseille-Q1083. The sequence continues at coordinate 2,092,398 of NZ_CAHJXL010000001.1, read as the reverse complement.
CCGACATCGCAACCGGCATGGCGGTCGCTGTAATTCTCCTCCGGCCCGCGTCCATACCACTCCACCGTTTCGAATCCGGCCGGCAACTGCAGCAGCATCCCCACCTCGGGAATACGGGTTTCACCGGGCTGCGGCTCAAATGTCTGGGCAACCCTGACGTCGCCGTTGGAAGATATGACATATTCGATGGCTATCTTCGCCGCCGCCGGTTCCGGGATTGTTCCGTCAACCGTGATGGTCACCTGCTTCGGCGCTTTCGTCAGCCGAACGTCATCGACCCGGAACCGCTCCGCCGCATCGTACCACGGCGTAATCAATGGCATCAGGCCGGAATTGAGGTAGGTTTCGTTGTCGATCGGCGCCCGCCAGAAATTCGGCCGCGGGCCGGCATGGAGCAATTCGGTGCCACGATACGCGTAACGGCTCAAGGTTCCCCGGTTCCGGTCGAACTCGACGACGACATCCGGCGCCGTAACGGTAATGATGCCGCCCTCCTCCTCTACCGCCGTGAACTCCGGCAGCGACTCCAGCGCAATCGCCGGGAAATCGGCGCCGGGCAGCTCGACTTTGAACTGCTCGGAAGCGACGACATGGCCGGTTTTCGCCCAGAGGGTGTCTTCCTTCAGCCTACAACGGAGTTCCAGCCAATATTCCGCTCCCGGCGCCGGCGTCTCCGGCACGGCAAACGGAACGACGATGGTTTTCGAGTTGCCGATCGTGCCGGTCGGCGGCAGATCCAGGTCGGCGGCGGCTATCGAACCGCTTTGAATCACCCGATCGTCCTCCTTCAACAGCCAGCCGCAATCATAAGCGTCGACATTGGTGAACAGGAAATTGTTATGCAGTTCCACCGTCCGTTTGACCGGATCGAAGTTTTTGAATTTGATATCCTGATACTGTTTTCTGACTTCCGTCATTTCCGGCTGCAATGAATGGTCGGCCGCCAGCAGACCATCGTCGCAGCCGTTTTCGTTGTGCAACTTTTCGCCCCAATCGCCGCCGTAGGCGATGAAGGTTTCGGACTCGCTCTTCGCATCGCACACTTCCCGGACATCGTTCATCTCCAGCCACAATGCCACCGCGTCGTCTTCGATCCCGATCTTTTTCAACTCTTCCGGGGTAAACGCCCGCTTGTAAATTCCGACCTTGCCGACTGCGGCGCTGCCGGTCCGATCCGGGTACTGCGTATTGACGTTCACGCCAACCGGGAAATTGTTGGACCCAATCGCATGCGTCTCCTCCTGCGAAGCGACCAACTGGCCGTCGAGATACAGTTTCAGCCACTGGCCGTCATAAGAGGCGACAAACTGATGCCACCGGCCGAAGAAATTCCGCTCCGGCTCCGGCATCGTATAACGCAACGGATGCCAGGTATGGTCGTCGCCGTAGATATAAAATTCGATCTGGCCGTTGTTGTAATATTTCAAGGCATACTGGGAATCGCCTTTGCCGACCAGCACCTGATCGTTGTCACCCTGCTGCGGCAGCGCCTCCACTTCGAGGGTCAATTGCCTGCCGGTGATGTCCAGCTGGTAATTCTGTGCAAATATGACCGGGCCGGAAACCGCCTGGCGGCCGGGCTCCGGGCCGGCGGTGACGACGGCGTCCGGCGACAATTTACCTTTGAGCTCCGGATGCTTGCGGTCGAATACGGCGCGACAGGTGTCGCGCGGCACTTTTTCCACCAGGCCCTGATTGTTGAAATCCCAGATGAAACCGCCCTGGGCATGGACATTCCGTTCGAAAACATCGGTCCAATTGCCCAGGCCGCCTTCGCTGTTGCCCATCGCATGGGCATATTCGCAGATAATGACCGGTTTTTCCTGATTGTTCGCCCGGTTTTCAACCCATTCCGGCGATGAATACATCGACGCAAAAAGTTCACTGTACCTCATATCGGCTTCGAAATGAACGATCCGGTCGTCCTTCGACTTGCAGAAATCGAACAAATCGCGGAAAACGCTGCCCGGCCCGGTTTCGTTGCCCATCGACCAGAAGACCACGCTGGTCTCATTTTTATCCCGTTCGATGGTCGTATTCATCCGGTCGAGAATCACCGGCAGGCAATCGCTGCGGCCGCCCGGCACCAGCCCGGCATAGGCGTGCGTTTCCAACGGATTTTCGTCCATAACGTAAATGCCGTATTCACTGCAGAGTTCATACCAGCGCGGATTGTTGGTGTAATGCGAAGTGCGGACCGCATTGATGTTGTGGGTTTTCATGATTTCAAGATCGTGACGCATCAATTCCTCGCTCATCACCCGGCCGTCGAGTCCGAATTCATGGCGGTTGACCCCTTTGAGATAGAGGCGTCTGCCGTTGATTTTGACGATGCGGTCGGCCGGATCGAGGTAAACTTCGCGGAAACCGATTTTTTTGCTCAGGATTTCGGTGACCTCATCCCCGTCCTTCAAGTTCAACACCAGCGTATACAGATAAGGGTCTTCGGCCGACCATTGGCGCGGCGCCTTCACCGGCACGGCGAATTCCGCCGCCGCTTCATCGCCGGGCGCCGGCGACACGGACGAGCTTCCGGCAACCGCCAGCTCGCCGCCGGCATCGAACAGCAGCGCTTCCACGGTCCGGGCCGCCGGCGCGTCGGCATTGTTTGCGACATCGACCCGAAGCCGCAGAGTCGCGTCGATGAAATCGGCGTCGAATTTCGTCGCAACCTTGAAGTCGCGCATATGCACTTTCGGAACGGCATACAGAAAAACATCCCGGTAGATGCCGCTGACCCGGACGAAATCGTAATCCTCGAAATAGCTGCCGTCGGCAAAACGGAACACCTGGACCGTCAAAGTATTGCGGCCGGGCCGCAGGTATTTTCCGACGTTGAATTCGGCAACGCCGAAACTGTTTTCGCTGTAGCCGACCGGCTGTCCGTTCAGCCAGACGTAAAACGCCGCTTCCACGCCCTGAAACGACAGGAAAACCTCCTGATCCGTCCAGCCGGCCGGCAATTCGAAAGTCCGGAAGTAAGTGCCGACCGGATTGAAATTTTCCGGCGGCTCCGGAAAGTTGTTTTTTTCCACTCCGCTCCAGGCGTAATCCCAATTGGTGAAAATCGGCTTGTCCCCGAATTTCCGGTTTTCGCCGACCTGCCAATTGCCCGGCACTTCGATGGTATCCCAGGCAGCGGCGTCGACGATTTTGCCGCCGTCCGGCCGCTCGGACGGCTTGCCGGCCAGTTGGAATTTCCAGGTGCCGTTGAGATTCAGATATCGGCGGTTGGCCGGGTTGTACCGGTCGGCTTTTTTCGCCTGCTCCAGCGTATCGTACGGCATGTAGGTAGTATGCACCGGTTCGCGGTTGACTTCGAATTTCGACAGCGTCTTCCACTCCCGGCCGTCAAATCCGGCGGCCAGGCGTTCCGGCTCCAGCGGCCGCCGGAAAGTCATCTGCCCGGAAGCGGAAATTTTCTGCGCCCACGGAAATTCCGGCCGGGTGACCGTCAGGCCGCGCGCTTCCACCCGCAGCACCTGGCCGGCAGTCAACGCGAGGTTTTCAAGTTCCGGGACGGCGACATTCGAACCGGTTTTCACCACCGCATATTCCTGGTCGGCCGGCCAGATTTTCACGTCGTCGACCGTAATTCTGACCCCGGTCTGCTGCGCCTCGTTGCCTTTGGCGGCGTCATCGGCAATCAATTTGAAATTCCGGGTCTCTTCCGGCCATTGCGACTGGGCATCCGGAGTCGGACCGAATTCATAATACCCCGAAGCCGGCACCGTAAACGCCAACGCCGCAATCTGGTCATGCCCGGCATCCTTGAGCGGCTCCAGGTAGAACAGCACTTTATCCGTTTCCGGTTCGGCATAAAAGGCAACGCCGGGATACCACCAGTTGCCGTCGACATACAAATAGAGATAACCGTTTTCGAAATGACTGTCCCGCAACGTGCTCCAGGCATCATTCAGCCTGACTTGACTCGACCACGGCGAGGCAATCGAGTCAAAAGTCAGATACCCCCGGTCGGCTGTTCCGGCGGCGCTCCGGGCCTGAACGATATAATCCTTCAAGCCGAACACTTCACCCGGCTCGACCGCGGCAGCCAGCGCCAACGGCAACATCAACGACAGAAATCCGATTGTTTTCATCGCGTATCCTTTTCAGAGCAACCGCATTGTTCCAGTTAATACGAATTAGCAACTTCTCAAAAAAAATGATTCCACCGCCGCCCCGGCGGCCGAGAACTTTATGACAAAGTAATTGGGAATCTGTGAAAAGTCAACATTCCGATTTCATTTTTTCAACAAAAAATATGCTCTCCCCGGCTCCGTCATTCGACCCGGGCGAGAGCTTTCGTCCTCCGGTTCACTCCAGCACGAAAACAGCCAGCTCAAACGGCGCCAACTGAAATTCCACCGTTCCATCGGTCATCGGCCAGTCGCTGCGGCTGCCGTCGGCATTCAACCGGCTGAGTTTCAGTTTACCGGCCTCCAGAGCGTATTCCGCAACCGGCAGTACGAAACGATTGCCGATTGTCTGCCCGGAAACATTGGCCACCGCCGCCGCCAAACCGGCACCGTCCGCCCGCCGCCACAATGCGCCGTAACAGGCCGGATATTCGCCGGGAAAGCTGGTGCCGCCGTATTGAGCATTGCGCTTGAATTCCACCGGTACTTTGCCGATTGGTTCGGCAAATACAATTTCATCCACCAGTTCGCCATCCTGCAGGTAAGCGCGTCCATGTTTCCGCAAGGCGACGATTTGATCGATATAGGCCCGGCGTTTCTCATGGAACCCGTCCCGTTTGCCGGAACCGTGCAGCCATGGCAGCCAGCCGGGTTGAATTCCCCACAGCAGTGAACGGCTCATCAAAGCGGCGAACGATTCATCGGAATCCAGTTCGGTCGCCGGAGAACAAAAATACCAGGCGTATTGCCCATAAACGGCCGGCAGCGACGGAAAATCATCCGGATAAACCGCCATCCACAACAGAAAGCTGCTGATCGTATCGATATACGGCTCCGCTCCATTTTCCGTCGCAATCAACACCCGGTCGCCATACCGTTCGGCAATCGGCTGCAACATCTGCCGGTAGGCCTCCTGCCACCAGCCGCCGCCGCCGAGCGGATGGCCGTGGGCCGGATTGTAACAAAGCACCGGTGCCGCCGCGCCGATCTGGTCGATATACACGCCGTGAACCCCATATTGTTCCACCAAAGTTTCGAAGGCAGCCATGAGTTTGCGGCGATAAGCCGGCGAAGTCGGACACATCGCCGCCAGCGTGGCGCCGCTGCCGTAATCTTCGATCGTCAACGATCCGTCCGGCCGCATGGCCACGCCGGCCCGGCCGTTGTCCTCGAAATCCGGCAGTGCAGTATCCCACAGCCGCCCGTTGATGTACGGCACCACCCAATGGCCATTCCGCTGGATCTCGGCGACTGTTTCGGAGAACTCTTGCCGGGCCGGGAAAAAGTCCGGGTAATGGGTATCGAAAGGATGAACATTCCAGTTGTACCAATGGATCGCCACGTTGTCCCGGCCAACCGCCGGTTCTGCCAGGAAATTCATCCGAACCGCCGCAGGTTCCCCGAACATATTGAACCAGAGATCGATTTGGCGGGCAGCAGCAGGAATGTCGGTCCGCCCGGCCAATTTTCCCTTGGCCGTCCATCTCTGCCGCAAAGCCCAGTCGCGATACCGCGCAGTCGCCGTCCAGGGAGTGTCCGTCGCCGCCACGGCAACCGGAAATTCCGGAAAGCGCGACTGTCCCGGCACAGTGGCATCCTCGGCATAAGTGACGACATCGAAGCCATATTGCGGATTCAGACTGAAAAACTTCCGCGAAGCAGTCGGGTCATGGAAACCGAAATAAAGGCCGCCGGGCTGATTTTTCTTGAAAAATCCGGCGAATTGCAGTTGCGACTCGCAGCCCGGATAGAGGCCGACGATCGGTTCGTCGGTATAACGGCTGCCGAGATTTCCACGCGGAAACAGCATTCTTTCCTCCGCCGCATCCAAAGCGCTGCCGCGGCTGGGGAAAAGCTGTTCCTTGAAAGTGAACTCTTCGGTATGCAGCGTTGGACGAATCCGCAGTTCCACGCTGCCGTCGGGTTGCCATTCCAATGTCAGTTCAACCGAAAAAACCGCCGGCACGTCCAGAACCGGAACATCGTCCCAGTTCAGAATCAAACGTTCTCCCTCCTGCCGGAACCGGCAGCTTCCGGCCTCCCGGTTGGAAACCCAGGCGAGCGGTTCATCGTTGCGGCCGGGACGGCTGAAACAATATTGCCATAACAGCGGCCCGGTTTCGGCGGTATTCAGGAAGACGGTTCCGGCCGGTTTGTTCTCCACCCGCAACAACCCCATGCCCTGCTCCGGGTCGGCGAAAGCCAGAGTCAATTTATCGTTGCTGAAAATGATTTCCGCCAGGGCAACCGGCGGCGCCGCCGCAATCGCGATACCAATCAATCCCGCAATTGACACTATTTTTCTCATCTACGGTTCCTTCGTTTGAAGTTCAACTGAAACATTCGTGCCAATCTCTTCTCAAAAGTAATTGGGATTATCTTTCAATATCGGTTCCATGTGAACGGAGTTGTCCAGACAAAGCACGTTGCTGCCACTGGACGATGCCAGCCGGCTCGGATACTGCCGGTCATGCATCTGGCGATACTTCCCTTCCGGATAGGAAATATGATAGTCGCTGACGATCACGTTGTCGCGGGAACGTCCGAACCATCCGCTCTGCCCCCAGAAGGTTTTATTCTCCGTCAATTTGATCTGACGTTGCTGGTTTACCAAATCGGCATAGTTGCCGTCCGGGGTAACTTGAAAACCGAAATAGAAATAGCCGATCAGGGCGGTTTCGTTCCACAAACGGTCATAATCCGCACCGATCCAAACCAGATTCGGTTCATAAGAAAATGACATCGGACAGAAAAAAGAACGATAACTGTTGATATATTCGTTGACCTTATTTCTGAAATTATACTGAATTGTCCCGTAGCTGTAACTGTAGGGCAGATAATCATCGTTGTCGTCGGCGTATAATGTCAATCCCAGGCCGAGTTGCTTTAAATTATTGATGCAAACCGTGCGCTGGGCCCTGCTTTTGGCCTGGCTCAAAGCCGGCAGCAACATGCTGGCAAGAATCGCAATGATAGCAATCACAACAAGCAATTCAATCAATGTAAATTTCTTTTCCATTTTTTCCTCCAGTTCTTGAAAGGTTTTTGGTTTCCATTCGATATCAGCGAAATTTCCACTATCAATAGTATAGTAAATTTATGATGAGAAGTAAATGGATAAAAAGTAAAATGCTATGGATAAAAGAACGTTAAATTGCCAGAAAAGCAATTTTTTCATGGATAATTTTTTTATTTACCAATACCATATTGCTATTTCATATCGTTGCCAGTATGGTAGAAACGGTTTGTTTTCAATTCAGCAGGGAATTCCGGAGAGATTATCATGATTAAAACAGCCGCACCGACGGCGACACAGGCTTTTGTCTGTGACATCCATACGCTGCCGGCCATGTATCGCTCGCGACGCTATTCTTTCGGCTTGAACATCGCGATGACCAGTTTCGGCAACGGCACGAAAAATCCGAATTGCAATTACCGTTATTTTGAATTTTACGCGCTGTCGCATATGTATCACGGCCGGGGCTATTATCAAACGCCGAACGCTCCGAAGCGGGAACTCCGTCCCGGGGAAGGCATTTTGATTGCGCCCGGTTTCGTGCATTATTACGGCGGCAGTAATTCCGAACCGTATTACGAAGACACGATCTGCTTTTTCGGCTCTTCCGCCGATTATCTGTTCGAACAGGGGCTGCTGCGCAGCGGCATCCTGCCGCTCGGAGAAACCCGTCATCTGCAGCCGATCATCAAACTGGCGCAAAGCGCCTCCGTGGACGATTATTTGTCCGCCTGCGTCCGGCTGCAGGAACTGCTGCTGCAGTTCCACCGCCGGAACAGCGAGAACCCTTCGAATGACCGGCCGGAAACGGAGCGGCTGCAGGAGCTGCTGCGGGAAATCGACTCCACGCCGCAGCAATGGTGGAGTCTGCAGGAGATGGCGACCTTCGTTCACATTCCGATAACCCGCCTGCGTGCGTTGTTCCGGGAAACCACCGGTCTGCTGCCGAAACAATATATCGACCACCGTAAAATCCGCCTGGCGCAGCAAATGCTCCAGGCGTCGGATCTGAAACTGGAACAAATCGCCAGACAGTTAGGCTATCAGGACACCTGCCATTTCAGCCGCCGTTTCAAACAGCTCAGCGGAATTGCACCGGAATTCTACCGGCAACAACGAAAGCGGGAATGAGAGTTCCGGAGTCATTCCGGCGCCGGAATCCCGGTCATTTCCTTTTCCGCCCCGGCATTCCCGGGCCGGGCGGACAGTTCGGGATAAATCCGGTGCAGATAATCCCCCCAATGTCCCAGCAATTGTTCTTCGCCGTAGTGACTCAAGGCGTGTTTGTCCCAGAGCGGCCGCGCCGCCCCGGTCATCGCCGCCAACGCGGCATCGATCGCGGAAAGCCCGGACTCATCCGGTTCGCGGTAATACTCCTCCAGCAACCTGGCCGCCGCTGTCACCCGCTGTAGCAAAACGAAATATTCCCGCTGCACCGCTACCGCCCGCGCCGCCCGCGCATCGCCGCCCGCCTCTTGCTCCGCCCGGCTCAAGGCGGCATCCATGACGGCCAGCGCCTCATCCGGGATGGCCGGAAAAAAGCTCCACCCGATGTAGGTCTGTTCACCGGGGACAAAACGCATGGCCGGCACCAGGGTTTCAAAATAACGCTGCATGCTCGCTCCCGCCGGGCCGTAAAGGCCGGCGAAATAATCTTTCCGCAACGCCGCTTCGTCGATCCAGGGATTCCAGGCCAGGCGTCCTCCCAAATAAATGAGATAGGCATCCGGCGCCCCCCAACATTCCGCCGACTCCTGAACCGATCCCTTCACCTCCAATTGTGAGAAGAAACGAAAAGCGGCAGCCAATGCTTCGGGTTCGGCCATCTGCAGCCCGGTATGCAGATAATGATAGGTGTAGATCGCCAGATTGCCCCGGGTCAGGCGGCTCCATTCCAGCAGTTCGGGAGCGCACTTCGTACTCCACGGCTCTTTTTCGGGAAAACCGTCGGTATAATAACAGTAGAGCACCCGTACGCCAGGAGCCGGGACCTCCCGGCGCGGCGGCCGGGCCGAAAAACTGTAGGCAAAAGTAATCACCCCTTTGTCAGGCCATTTTTCCTGGATCAAACGACAGACCCGGTTGGCCAGATAGATGTTGCGGTCGGAACTCTCCGAAAACTTTCCGGCGGGGGTCGGCGCGATCGCCTCACATGCCGGGCACTGGCACCACAGCGCATAGCCATCCTCCTGAAAAAGCGGAAAGAACTTTTCCTGCGGATTGGCTGAAAAATACTCCCCGGCCTTCTCCGCCAACAACCGCTGCACTTCCGGGTTGCTGACGCACAACTGCGACTCCTCCACCTGCCATTGGCCCGTAGCGCGGTTGAAAGCGAAATATTCCGGATGGCTGTCACCGTAGACCGCCGGCGGTATCAGCAGATGGAAGTTGTGGCCCGGAACCCACTGCATCCTGAGATAGCCGCCGCGCTGCCGGTAGAACTTCTCCACACCATCCGGCTGATCGGTTTCAAAACGTTCCAAAGCGATATTGAAGCGATTTTTCACCGCCCAATCGGCCATCGCCATTCCATGGGTCCGGAAGTCCTCCCGTCCCCACCAACTGCAATAGTGACTGCGCCGCATTTCCATGGCCGGCGCCGATTCATCCAGGAAACCCGGCAGCGTCAGTTCAGACCGCGACGGTACTACTTCGCCGTAGTCAAAGGGGGCGAACCAGCGTACCCCCGCCGCCTTTTCCAGAAAGTCGTAAACTCCGTAGAGCAAGCCCCGGGGCGAATCTCCGACAATTTCAATCTCCTCCCTCGCGCCCCGGCTGCGGAACCCATCCTTCCGGCCCTGCAGATCGGCTGAAAGCACGATCGCCTTCCCCGCCGTCCGCTCGACCACCGGAAACGTCGCACCGGTGACCTGCTGCAGGTACTTCGCCAGTTCGGCGGCGGCAAAACACACCGTCTCGTCCGCCCCTTCTCCAATCGCGATCGACCACTCGCTTTGTCCTCCGCGCGCCAGAACGATCGACACCTCCGGCTGCGTCTCCCGGAAGCGAAACGGGGCTTCCAGCGGATGGTTTTCCACTCGGCCCTTCAAACGCCGCAGTTCTTCCGAAAGCGGCGCTTCCGCCGCGGTCAACACCGGAGGCTGGAATTCGATTCCGGCCGGAACATCGGAAAAGAGCTTTACAGCCGCGAGCTCTCCCCCCTTGGCCAGGTCGGGTTCCCGGCCCGGCCGGTCGCGCCAGTAGCCGAAACAGCCGTCCTGCGGCAATTCATTGCCCCGGTTCAGCGCCAGCCGGTACTCCCGCCACTCCGGCCCCACCGCCAGATGGGTCGCGAAAGCATTCTCTTCGCCGTTCAACCGCCGCTTCAGCCACAGGACAATCCGGTGACTGCCGCCGTCGGTGCTGCGCATCTGCAATGTCAAATAGCGGAAGTCATCCAATCGGACGCCTTTTTGCGGGGTTCCGGCCAGACTGCCGGCGGCGCCGCTGCCGGGCAGCTCAACCGCCACCGCCTCGCCGGCCTTCTCCATCCGGACTTCCGGCACGGACGGATGCCACTCCAAAGACAATTCCGCCGCCGACGCCGCCATTCCGACAATCCATACCAACCATAAACTGATCAGTCTCATCCGGCTCACCAGTTGTCCAGTTGGTAGTTCTGATCTTTCTGGTCCGCGACGTGGCCGTCGCCCCAGGTTACGTTCATGCCGCCGGCGTGAGCGGCGTAATCGTTGCTGCCGATTTTGCCCGCCGAAATTTCATCCTGAATCATCAAAACGCCAAAGAAGAAGCTCTCCGTGGCATTATGCCGCCACCAGTACTGCCAGGTATCACCCGCGACCATGATCTCGGCAGGCGAATGATTTGCCAATGCCGCCTGCGTCACCAGCGACCGGTCCCGGCCGGCAGGCAGGTAGGAGTCACCGATATTGCCGCTGTACCCCAGGTAAGGGTTATAACCGTAGCTCATCGGCAGCCGGGTGTAATACCACGCCTCGTGCCCTCCATCCGAACCGCAGGCAAAGACGGTCGGCGAATGCACTGTCGTCGCATACTGAGTGCCGCTGTACTGGTCGATCAGCTCTTCGTGCCACGGCGCCCAGGGAATCCGGGAATTGGCCACATAAGGCGGCAGCAGGCAGTCGGCGTTGTCATCGGCATAGAAAAACCACATCAACCCGATCTGCTTCAAATTGTTCTTGCACTTGACACCCTGCGCGGCAGCGCGCGCTTTGGCCAGTGCCGGCAGCAACATGCTGGCGAGAATTGCTATGATAGCTATTACTACCAACAATTCTATAAGTGTAAATTTTTTCATCATTCTTATCCTTTCCTGTAAATTATGGGATGATTTTGTTTATGACTTTTCTCCTTCGGCCGCCGCAGGCTCCAGAAGATTGATCGAAGTGCTCGACCAGTCGATCGAGAGCGTACTTTGCGGCCGGCAGCCGCAACTGCGTCCCAAGTGGAGCGCCGGCAGCAGCACTTCGGGAACGACCGGAGTTTCCCGGTCCAGTTTCTTCATCATCATGTGGCACATGGAGAAGGCCACACGCTCCACCGGCTGCACCACCGTGGAGAGCGGCACGGCCAGATCCTCGACATAACGCATGCCGTCGTAGCCGAAGACCGCGATATCCTCGGGCACCCGCAAGCCGCGCGATGTCAGATACTTCATCAGCTTGACCGCATAATCGTCACAACTGGCGCCAATCGCCGTGACCTTTTCCCGGTCCACCGCCCGGTCGATCGCCTCACGCCATCGCGGCGTCGGAAAGACCTTGATCAACCACTCGTCACGCGCGTCAATGCCGGCTTCGGCCAGAGCGCGCCGCCAGCCGGCCAGTTTGGCGTCGCTCCTGCCGGTGTCGGGATAAAGATAACCGATCCGGGTATGGCCATGCTCGATCAGATGACGCACCGCCAGCCAGGCGCCATATTCCAGATCGATCCGGATATCCGCCGCACCGCCGCTGAAAACCACCATCGGAGTTCCAGCGTCCGCCATCGGCAATTTCAAGTCAAAGCCGTAATCGGCGATGATGATTCCATCGACGCCGCGGGAGACAAATTCTCCCAACAATTCCTCCTTCCAGGCATCGGTCACCTGGTAAAAGGTGCGGTACCCCAGCATCGCCAGTTCGTTGCAGACCAACTGCATCAATTCGGCAAAAAGCGGCACCGAACGCACGCATTCCACTACGCCGATGGTCCGCGACCGGCCGCCGTGCAGCATGCGGCCGGCGTGATTGACCCGATACCCCAACTTGGTCGCCGCGGCAAAAATCCGCGCCCGCGTCGCCTCGCTCACCTTGTTCAATCCGCTGCCGCTGAGAACATACGAAGCTGCGCTCACTCCGACATTCGCATGCCGCGCGACATCTTTCAAGGTGACTGCCATATCTTGTTGACTCCGTTTGGTGAATCGTTCCACTAACTATTATAGCAAAAGCCGCAACATTTGTCAATAGGTCTGCCGAAAAAAATGAAAATTTTTTTCAGGAAGGGTCGTTCCATTTTTTCAAAGCCCATCCTGAAAATTACCTCTGTTTTAATAATTTTTTGACGAAGCATCCCAAAAACAGCGGAGCCGCCTTGTCCGTAAACGCAAGGCGGCTCCCTGAAGGACGCGCCGGAAAACTCCGGAACCGTCGCCGCTCCATCCGGCGTTCAGCTCCGGCTCCCGCCGGCAACTTACGGGAAAATCAAAGCCATGTAACGGAAATCGTCGTAGAATTTCTGGCGGTCTTTGGTATCGGCCACATGGCCGTCGACATAGAGGGTATTGGGCTTGCCATGCCGGACGGCGGCTTTCAGCAGCCGGTCCATATGGGCGTTGCCCCAGTACGGCGTCATCCAGGCGACCGAACCGTCGCCGGCGGCAACCGTATCGGACGGACCGTAAGTGCTGTCATGGGTGTTCTTTACCGCTTTCGTTCCATAAACGTCCGTATAACCCGGATCGATATGGACCTGCCCGGAAACGATGTAACCGCACCGTTTCGGCGCCTGGGTTCCGCCGTTTTCGTCGATCCCGACAAAACTCCAGTTCCCCAGCTCCGGCGCGGCGCCCCACATCGGCGCCGCGTCGATATGGTTGTCGATCCCCGCCCACCTGCCCGCCGTGACCGCCGCTGACGGACATTCCATCAAACTCTCGTCCGCGCCGTAAAACTTGATCATGAAAGCCGGCCAGACGAAACCATCGCTCCAGACATTCAGCGCTTTGCCCGGCTCGGAAACGGCCGCCGGCATTTCATAATCGTCGAAATCATTGGCATAAAAGACAAAAATCAAACCGGCCTGTTTGAGATTGCTTTTGCATTTGACCGTATTGGCCGCTCCTTTGGCCTTGGCCAACGCCGGCAGCAGCATGCTGGCTAAAATAGCGATGATCGCAATAACGACCAGCAGTTCAATCAATGTAAAAATCTTTCTTTTCATTTGTTCTCCTTTCGGCTTTCCTGATTCGGGCATGACATTGACCATTCAAAAAACAACTCAAAATAAAACTATGCTGTTTTTCACATAACCCATTTTGTTCTTTCTTATAGTATAGGAAAAAAAATTGGAAAAATCAACCCTTCAATCAAAAATTTTCCATAAAAAATGCTATGGCAGGCGCAAAAAACATACAATTGAGTTGTTTTGTCAATTTTGAGTTGTTTTGCCAAAAACGTCGACTACGGAATCCCCTTCCTCCAGATAAAATCCGACCGAATCGATCGCCTGGAAATGCCGGTCGTCGCGCACCCGGGCAAAGAAATCCCAGGCCAGCCGGGCGATGTCCCGCCGGGAATAGACCAGCGTGGTCAATTTCGGGTGAAGTCGGCTGCGGTTGAAGCCGCCGAGCGAAATCAATGAAACATCCCTGCCGATCCCAAGGCCCTGCAGCGCAAAAAAATGATAGACCGGCACGGCGAAATGATCGGAAATCACCAGCGCCGTCGGTTGTTCCGCCGAGCGGAACATCACATTCAGGCGCTCGAAAATCACCTCCTCGTCATAGGAATAATGCTGCACCCACTCCGGCCGGACCCGGAAACCGTGTTCCGCCATGGCGCGGTAATATTCCTCGCGCCGGCAACTGTCGACATAGGAGGTGAATCCGGCGTCGACGGTATGAATCAGACCGATTCGGGTGTGGCCGTGCCGGATCAGATACTCCATTTGAAGCGTCACGGCGCCGAGCGGATCGACGACCGCCGCGCCCGCGGTCGGATAGTAACGCGGCAGCAGCACGATATGATTGACCTGCGCCAGCTCAAACACTTTCGGAATGTCATTGTGATGCGGCAGCAGCAGGATGGCGTTGCGGATATTCTGCCGTTCGATCAACTGCTGGTAAGCGCTGACCGGCGCGTGATAGTTGACCCGCTGAATGCGGATGCTGAAATTGCGCACGGTTCCCTCCGCCAGCAGACAATTGACCAGGTCGCCGACGAACAGGGTCGGATCGTCCAGATACCCCAGCTCGGAGCAGGCGACCAGGTCCACCACCATATCGTTGGCCGCCGGCGCCGCCGAAGAGCGGTAAACCCCGGAACGGGCCTTGACCGTCAACTGCTGTTCGGCGGCCAGCTCGCGAATCGCGCGTTCGAGCACATTGCGGCCGACGCCGCTTTCCCGCATCATCGTCCGCATCGGCGGCAGCGCCTCACCGGGATTGAGTTGTTTCAGTTGCCGGGAAACATATTCCGTCGCCTTACGATGTTTTTCCGCCCGGCGGCCTTCGGTTGTCATGGGCATTCCTCTGGATGAAACGATTGATTTTCCTTTATATTATAGAACATTTCCAGTCGAAAGAAAGCGAATCAACTCAAAAAAACAGCTCAATTTTTCAAAAATCCGCGGCAAGGCAACTCAATCATCGACCGGCCGGCGCCGGAAGTCGGTCGATGTCATCCGGAACTGTTCCCGGAACAGCCGGCAGAAGTATGCCGTATCTCCAATCCGGCAGCGCTCCGCCGCCGCATTCCAGCCGGACCAGCGAACCGCAACGCCGGTGCAGCGTCCCGAACCAATGGTCGGCTTCCGTTCCGGTCAGCGCTCCGGATATAAATAGTAAGCCCGGGCTTTTTCCTGAAAATCCCGCAGCGGCTGCTGCCAGGCTTCGACCATCGTCCGGTAGGGAACCCGGTCGGAAAACTGCTGCTGGAATTTGGGAGAGCCGGTGATGTTGGCGAAGAAACGCATCCGCTCCGCTGCCGGCCAGGCAAATTCCGGCCGGCTGAAAATATAAGACATGATCGCATAGGAAATTTCCTGCGGCCGCAGCCGGCGCATGTCGGTGACGTGCAATTGAACGCCATGCAGGTCCTGCTGGGCGAAAAAACCGTTGGTCGGCCGGTAATGAATCGGCCGGAAGACGATCCCGGCGAAATTCCGGGCATTCAGGTAATCCGCCATGTCGTCGGCCGGCAAATAGGGTGTGCCGACCACCTGGAACGGCAGCGTCCAGCCGATGCCGGTGTTGACCGCGCCGAATTCGCCGAACGGGCAGGTGATCGGGTAACAGACCGCCGCTTCGACCGACGGGATGTTCGGCGAAGTCGGCACCCAGATCAAGCCGGTCTCTTCGAAGGTCATCTGCCGGGTGTACCCTTCCATCGGGATGACCGTCAAGCGGCAGTGGATATTTTCCTCCTCATTCAGATAACGCGCCAGTTCGCCGGTCGTCAGGCCGTAGACGAACGGCACATCATAGAGGCCGACGAACGAGGTACAGCCGGCGTCGACGCCCGGACCGTCGAGGCCGAGCGGCAGCAGCGGATTGGGGACATCGAGGACGATGAACTCCTTATCCTGCCGCGCCGCCGCCCGCATGCAGATCGCCATGCTCCAGACATAGGTGTAGCAGCGGCTGCCGACGTCCTGAATGTGATAGATCAAAACGTCGAGATCCTTGAGCACTTCCTCGGCAGGCCCTTTGCCGTCGCCGGAATAGAGCGAATAGACCGGAATGCCGGTGCGCTCGTCAATTTGGTTGTCAATGGCCCGGCCGCCCTCGGTATTGCCGCGAATGCCGTGTTCCGGGCCGAACAGCGCCGCCAGTTCGACGCCTTCGGCGGCATGGAGCAGATCGGCGGTGGAGCGCAGCCTCGAATCGACGCCGGTCGGATTGGTGATCAAACCAACCCGCTTGCCCCGGATTGCATCCAGATGTTTTTCCAGAAAAATTTCCACCGACGGTTTGAACCCGGCATCCGCCGCCGCCAGTCCAGAGATCAATGCAGTCATAAGAATCACTACCGTAACAATTTTTTTCATATTGTTTGTTTTCTTTCCGTTCCAAATATAATCAGCCGCCATGACGATATCAAGGCAAAACCGACGATTTCCCGCCTCAGCCGTCTCGAAGGGTTCGATCCCCGCATAAACCGGCGGCAAACCATCGCCGATCCATCACCGTATCTTTCCCCTCCAATGACATTCAGCGGATATTCCGGACTTATGCCTGTAACTATAATTTACCGTAATACACTTTGCAAGCACGGCATTGCGCCGTCTGAAACATTTATAAAATCGATTGTAAAAAAATCTGAAAAATTATTCCATCAACCTCCGGGGGAGGTTGACAAATGTTCAAAAATTTGCTATAATTCAAAAAAGAATAAAATCGTTTTTATTAATTTGTCGCCAACTTGCATTCCGGAGGATGAAATGGGAACAAAAGGCATTACCCTGAAAAACATAGCGGATGCCTGCGGCGTCTCGCCGTCGGCGGTTTCCAGAATTCTGCAATACGACGACAAACGCTACAACGAAGCGACCCGGCAAATGGTCCGGGACACCGCCCGCCGGATGAAATACCGGCCCAATCTGCTCGCGCAGGCGGTGCGGACCGGCAAAACCGGGGTGGTCGGCATCCTGATGCGCCGCCACGGCGACGAGGCGGATTTTCCACCCGGTCTGGTGGCCGGCATCAATACCACTTTCCTCGGTGCCGGTTATCAGGTGCTGATAGCCGGGGTGACCCAGCGGGAAATCGATCGCCGGGAACTGCCGGCGATGATCACCAGCGGCCTGGCGGAGGGCGTTCTGACTTACGGCTTTATCACGGAGCCGGATTATCTGGAGCTGCTGAAGGAGGCGGCGCCGCTGCTGGTAACGCTGGAAGACCGGTGTCCGGCCGGCGGTTATTGCGTCATTTTCGACGAATACCAGGCTGGCGTCGTGGCGGCCGAGCATTTTTTCACCTGCGGCTACCGGCAGGTCGCCATCATCGACACCTCTGACGACGTGGAGCGCCACCGCTTGCGGGTGGCCGGCTTCTGCGACCGCTTCCGGGATTTGTGGCAACAGAAGTTGGACATTCCGATTTTCCAGGATTATGCCTGGAGCAACAAAGCCGGAGCCGCCGCCGCCCGGCAGATCGTCGCCTTGCCGAAGCGGCCGGAGGCAGTCATGGCCATCAACGACTATTTCGCCATTCATGCCATGATGGAATTTCAGTTGGCCGGCCTGCGGGTGCCGGATGATATCGCCATCGCCGGCATCGGAGGAGAGCAATTGTTTGTCTACCCCACCCTGTCCCGCGCCCATCTGCCGAAGGCCAGGCTCGGGCTGCTGGCCGTTCAGAAGGTACTCAACTTATTGAACGGCAAAGAAACGGAGGAGGTCACCAAATTGCCGATCGCTTTCGAACCGGGGTTGTCGACCCGGTTGAACGCAAGCCGCCCGGCCGGTTGTTTCGGCCGGAAACGGGCAGAATTTCAGGAACCGGCTTGATTATTTTTCGGAAAAACCAGGAACATTGGCGGGTAAAAGTTTTCATACAAGATAGCATAAAAACCCAAAAACATCGAAGAAAGGAAGTGTAACATGAAAAGAAGTTTCACATTGATCGAACTGCTGGTCGTGATTGCGATCATCGCCATTCTCGCCAGCATGCTGCTGCCGGCGCTCGGCAAGGCCAAAGCGGCGGCGATGAACGTCAAATGCAAGGGCAATTTGAAACAGCTCGGCCTCGGGCTGGCGATGTATACCGGCGACAACGATGAAAGCCTGCCGCCGGGATGTTTGTGGAATTTGCCGAGCGGCGACATGAAGTTCTGGTTTTCCGATCTCTGCCGCTATATGGGCGGCAAATTCTACAATGACACCGCCGCCCAGGAAGGCTGGATCAACATCTGGGACGCCAATGAAGCGCCGCCGGTATTGGTCTGTCCAGCTGAAGGCAGCCTGGTCGCCCAGGGCGTCGAAAACGTCGTCTGCTACGGCTGGGTATCGCTCGACTTCGGCGGCAACGGCTGGATGGCCGAAAAGCCCTATGGATACGGCACCAAGGTAACCAGCGTTTCCAATCCGTCGGGCGCGACGATCATCGCCGATTCGCCGAACCACGCCGATGTCGCCTATGAACAGGACCTGTACAGCCTGTTCAACAACTATAACAACTGGTACAGCACCGTCGATGCCGGCCGGGTGCCGATGCGGCACAGCCGCGGCAGCAGCGTCGGCGCGATCAAGTTCAACGGCTGCCGGGTCGACGGCAGCGTCCACGACGTCTCCGGGACCCAGATGCTGATCAACACCTGGAATCCGGACGGCGGCGCCGACAACTGCTGGAGAGACCGCAATACCGACGGCTCGTTCAGGTAATCGCGGGGCCATCCGTCTTTCACCGTTCCCGACGGGCAGATTGGTTCGCCGGGAACTATTTTGTCGTGACAATTCTTAATTTTACGGAAAAAAAATCAATGCTCAGACACTGGTTGATTGCGGCGCTGGCGCTGCTGGCGGTCCGGACCGCAGCGGAAAATGCTTTTCATCAGGAGGCCGTCGGCTTCTGGCAGCCGGATCCCCGGCCGGGCCGGAACTTCATCGTCAATTCGGCGATGGACCACCGGGCGGAAGGCTGGACGCCGTGGGGTGACGGTTTCGAAGTCCGCCGGGAAGCCGACGGCAACGAATATCTGTTCCTCGCCAATCCGGCCGCCGACGGCACGTTCGGCGCCATGCAGGAAGTGGTGCTGACCGAACCGGAAAAAGGCGTCTGGCGCTTCTCCTGCCGGACCAAAAACAACGGCGTCAAAATCGGCACCAGTTTTCCTTATTACTATGCGCTGCGGGTTGACGCCGTTCTGGCCGACGGGACCAGCTTCCATGAGATGGAGATGCAGTTGCCGCGCCGGGAAGCCATCGCCGAATGGACGACCTTTACCAAGACAGTCCATATCCCGCGCGAGGTCAAATCGTTCAAACTCTATATCCTGCTGCAGAATGAAACCGGCGAAGTCGCTTTCGACGACGTCAAATTCGAACTGCTGGAGCCGGAATTCGAATATTTCAACGTCGCCGGCGATTACCTCGGCAGCGGTACGCTGGCGGTGCGTGCCTATGCCCAGCAGGCTGATCGCTGGCAATTGAGCGTTCGCGACGCCGACGGCAAAGTGCTGGAGGAACGTTCCGGCGAACAGATGCCGCTGCGCAGTTCCTTCACCGGCCTGCCGACCGGCCGGCAACTGACCGTCACCCTCCGGGCGTCCAACCTTTCCAACCGGAAAAGCTGGGAGGAGAGCCGGGAAGTGACGCTGCAGCCGGACAAACCGGCGGCGGAATTGCTGTTGTGGACCGAAAACAGCATGGAACGCCTCTATCCGAGCGCCCTGCCGCGCCGGTCCGACCGGTTGCGTCACGCCGAGTTGATGCTGGCGCAGGATGAATACGAAGCCTTTCAGCTTCTGGCTCTCGCCGACCGGCCGGTGTCGAACGCTACCCTCTCCTTCGGCGAATTCACCGCGGCCGACGGCGCCGTTCTGCCAGCCGGGGCTTGGGAATGGTTTGAAGTCGGCTACTTTTTCGCCACCGATCAACTGCGCTATCCGGGGTTGCCGGAATCAATTCCGGACTGGACGCCGGACGCGCTGCTGCCGGTTGAAGCGAGCAATATTCCGGCCGATTTCGCTCAGAGTCTCTGGATCAGCTGCCATCTGCCTGAAGGCGTCCAACCCGGCGTTTATCGCGGCACGGTAACGCTGGCTGCCGACGGCATGGCGCCGCAGAACATCGATGTCGCGGTGGAAGCCCTGCCTTTCGCGCTGCCGAAGCGCGGCTCTCTGCCGACCAGCTTCACCAACCATACCCGCTACTGGGACAGCGATCACCTGCGTCAATTGTATGATGAGAAAGATTTTCCGACCATCTACCGCCACAGCGACCAGTTCACGATGGCCCACCGGGTCAGTCCGGTCAGTTTCTGGGATGAACATCTGATCGACTACGATTTCGATGTCGCTCCCTATCAAGACCGGCTGGAAGCGATCTGCCTGCGCGACCTGAATGCTCCCTACATCGGTTATGTCTGGCAGCCGGAAAAAATGAAGATGCCGACCGAAGCGGAGCTGGCCGAATACCGCCGGAAACTGCAGGCCGACGTCGGGCCGCTGGTTGAGCGGATGAAGCAGGACGGCTTGCTCGAATACTGCTATTTCATCGGCTTCGACGAAGTGGCGCTGAGCAAACTGCCGATGGTGCGCGCCTATTTTCAAATTGCCAAAGAATTGTTCCCGGAAATTCCGATCATTTCGACGCTGCGCATCCCGCGGACCGACGAGGCGATGAAGGATATCTTTCTCGACGACCTGGTGGTCTTTCTGCCGCGTTACGACCTGGCGGAAGCCGAGGCGCTGCGGTCGCAGGGCCACCAGGTGTGGGCTTACGTCATGGCATCGATGGCCGACCAGTACCCCCAGTTCAACACCCACAATCCGTTGATCGATTCACGCATCCTGCCGTGGATGGCCTACCAGCAGCGGCTGGACGGCTTGCTCTACTGGGGCGTCAACCTCTGGTGGCCGCACAAGGGCGAACCGTTCGTCGATCCGGCCGCCGGCCAGTTCGTCAACTGGAGCATGTATAACAACTATTCGCCGTGGATTCACGGTGACGGCCGCCTGAGCTATCCGGGCCCGGACGGACCGATCGACTCGCTGCGCTTCTACAACTTCCGTGACGGTCTGGAGGATTACGAGTACCTGAAACTTTATGAAAAAGCGTTCGGGCAAGCGGCCGCCGGGGAGCTTTGCCGGGAAGTGGTCACCGGTATCGAAGAATATACCAAAAACCCCTGGCAAATTTACGCTGTACGGCGTAAATTGGTGGAAACCCTGATGAAGGAGGGAACCCGAGAATGAGCATTTCCTGCAAATGTGCGGCCGCTGTCGCCGCTGCCGTCACCACGATGACCGCCGCCGGCGCGGAACCGCTGGTGAAGCAATTCGTCCTCAATGACCTGAGATCCCCGGAGGCGATCGCCCGCTGGGCGGTGAATACCGAAGCGGCGCCGGCCGAAATCAGTTTCGTTCCCGACGGCAGGCTCGGCCAGCCGGGGTGCGCCGAAGTGCTCTGGCCGGGCGGCGCCACCCAGCCGTTCATCATGCTCACCGGCGACACGCTGCCGTTGAAGGATTGGAGCGATTACGATTATTTGTGCATGGAAGTCTACAACCCCGACGACGCGGTCCAGCCGTTTTACATGCTGGCGACGACGCCGTGGGCGGCCGGCGGCGCCATCGCCTGGTCGCAGGAAACCGACGCGCCCGGCTGGGACTGGTCGTGGCAATTGTTCATGGAGCCGGGACGCTCCACCCTGCGGATTCCGGTCAGGGACGCCACCCGGAATCTCCGCGACGTGCAGATTTTCCGGATCGCCAATGAAACCCAGAAGCCGACCCGCTTCCAGTTGGCCGATGTCCGGCTGGAAACCGCCGATCCCCAGGTGCTGCTGACGGAGCTGCTGGCCGACCTCGAAGCATTCCAGGCCAGAATGACCGCCGCCGGTCCGGCCGCCGAAGCCCTGCAGCCCGGCGTCACCCGATTGCTGGGCGATGTCGCCCGGCTGCGGGAACAACTGGAACAGGCGAAAGCGCGCGGCGGCTGGGCCGATGAGGCGGAATCCCGCAACTGGCGGCGCGCCGCCGGCCTGGCCCGGGAACGGTTGGAAGATATGGAAAAACGCTTCCCGGTGGTACTGTTCAACGCAGCGGTCGGCCAGGAAATCTGGGGCGCCTGGCATTACGGCTGGACCCACGGCAGCGTCAAGGTGTTTCGCCATGACGAGCAGCCGTTCGCCGGTGAAATCGGCGGCACGGTCAAGCTGGAACTCGCCGCCAACGAAGGAGAAGGCGTCCAGGTGGTGGTTCGCAGCCGCCGGCCGCTCCGCAACGTCAAGCTGAACGCCGCCCCGCTGCGCAGCGCCGATGGCGCCGTCATCGCGCCGGAACAGTTGAATATCGCCCCGGTCGGTTACGTCAACACCATCCGGCCCTATTACGACGTGCCGTTCACCGGCTGGTATCCCGACCCGATCTGCACCTTTCTCGACGGCTTCGAGCTGCCGGAAGAGACCTGGCAGCCAATTCTGGTTGACGTCCGGACCGCGGCCGACCAGCCGGCCGGCCTCTACCGCGGCAATCTGACCTTGACTGCCGACGGCATGAAACCGATCGAAATTCCGTTCGAGGTGACGGTGTACGACTTTGCCATTCCGGTCAAACATCATCTGCCGACCGCCTTTTCGGCCGGTTTCGAGTTTTTCGGTCCTTATTTTCAAACGCCGGAGGAGCGGGAGCGGTTCCTGCAGTACTGTGCCGATCAATGTTCGCTGGAAGATTTGCAGGAAGGCACCCCGGCTTACCGGGCCGCCGTCGCCTACGAAAAGACCATCGACCTGATGCTCGAACACCGTATGGCGCTGGACAACATTTATTCGCCGTTCCCGCCGCGGCTCGAATGGCTGAAAAAGCTGAAGGCCAACGGCATCGACCGTTTTTCGGTTCTCAACTACAGCGGCCAGTTCGATCCGGAAACCGGCCGCCTGACGCCGGAATCCAAACAGAAATTTTTCGACGATCTCGACGCCATTTTGAAAAAGCTGGAAGCGGCCGGACTGCGCGACATGGCCGAAGTTTACGGTTTCGACGAATCTCAGCCGCGTTATTTCCCGGCATTGAAGGAAATCACCGATGAAATCAAGGCGAAATATCCCGATTTGCCCATCTCGACGACCGCTTATGACCCGACTTACGGCGGTGACGGCAACGAATTGACCTCGATCGATATCTGGTGCCCGCTGCTGCCGCACTTCGAAACCAATCAGGCGAACATTCAGGCGGCCCGGCAGCGCGGCAAGAAAATCTGGTGGTACATCTGCTGCAACCCGAAGGCGCCGTATCCCAACTGGTTCGTCGAATACCCGACCGCCCAGGCCCGGCTGGTGATGGGAGCCATGCCGTGGAAATATGATGTCGAGGGCTTTCTTTATTACGCGATGATGCTGTGGCGCGACCACTGGGACGCCACCGCCCCGGACGGCACCCCGAAACGCTGCGGCACGACGATGGCCCGCTATATGACCACCGGCCCGCTGACCGACTTCAACGGCGCTTCGCTGAACGTCTACAGCGGCGACGGCGAACTGGTTTATCCCGGTGCCGACGGACCGGTGCCGACGCTGCGCCTGAAGGCGATCCGCGACGGCCTGGAGGATTATGAATACCTCTGGCTGCTGCGGGAAGCCGCCGGCCAGGCGCGCAATGGCGCGCAAAATGTGCCGGCCGGCTGGCTGGAACGGGCCGAACAGGCGTTGACCGTGCCGGCCGCAGTGGTCAAAAATCTGCGGGAATTCGACAATTCCGGCGACCGGCTGCTGGCTTACCGCCGCCAGATCGCCGAACTGCTCAATGAGTGGAAGGCCGCGCAGCAATAAAAAAACACGCCGAGGGCAAATGATATAATAAAACAATTTGCCCATGGCGTAAAATCTTCTTTTCTGCTATGCCGGCGCCGGATTGTCCCGGCGCCGGCGGTTTTATTTTCCCGGCACTTGACAGGAAACCGCTGCATCGCTATAATTAAGAGAACCGGAAAAATGATCGGAAGGAGGGGAAAATGCTGGAATTACCGGAAGCGGAAGCGCGGGCCCGGCAATTGAATGAAACGCTTGGCAACCGAAAGATTGCGACGGTGGAAATCGGCGCTTCGCCGCACCGCTTCGCGTTTTACTCGGCCGAACCGGAAGAGTACCGCCGGCACCTGGTCGGCAGGCATTTTTCCGGCGCCCGCGGCCTCGGCGGGCAACTGGAGTTCACCGCCGGAGATTACGCGCTGGCCTTCTCCGACGGCGTGAATTTGCGCTGGCTTCCGGCCGGAGAACGTCCGCCGGCCACACACCAGTTGCTGATTCATTTCGAGGATGGCAGCGCCCTGGCCGGCACCATTCAGATGTACGGCTTTCTGACGCTCTTTCCGAAAGGCGGGATTCCCAACGATTATTACCGGGTCGCCCTGGAAAAACCCTCGCCGCTCACCGACCGGTTCAGCGAATCCTATTTCATGGGCCTGCTGGACCAATGCCGGCCGAAGCTCAAGATCAAAGCCGTGCTGGCCACCGAACAACGCATTCCCGGACTCGGCAACGGTGTGTTGCAGGATATTCTGTTCAATGCCCGCATCCACCCGAAAAGCGAACTGGCGGCACTGTCGCAGCCGCGGCGCCGGGCGCTCTTCCACAGCGTCAAACGGACGCTGACCGCAATGGCGGCCGCCGGCGGCCGCGACACCGAAAAGGATCTCTTCGGCCGACCGGGAGGCTATCGGACGCTGCTCTCGGCCAACACACGGAACCGTCCCTGTCCAATCTGCGGCGGTCCGATTACCCGCCAGGCCTTGCTCGGCGGCAATGTCTATTTCTGTGCCGCCTGCCAGCCGCTGTAACTCCACTTCCGGCCGTTTGACCCGAATGCCGGAGCAAGCCTGGTTTATACCATTTCATTATTCTGGTCCGGCATTCAGAATTTATCACAAATTTAACTGCCGGCGATCGCTGCAATAATCAAATTATTTCAGTGATAACAAAATCGGCAAAAAATTGACGCTCTTTCCATACATTAAAGAAATTTTTATTTTTTATCCATAATATTTTACTTTTTAATAAAGGAAACCAGCTTATTCGGCCAATGTTTTTTACCATCGAGTTGACAATAATTCAATTCGGTATTATACTTATTCATATTTCAGAGAACTTTCCATTAATGGTTTTCTCAAAAATCATGATCGTCAAAACATCGAACTACTGTATGAATGCGAGGCCGGTTTTCACATGAGGGGACGCAAGAGATTTCTCGGAATGAACGTCTATGATGCCGCCAGAATGCGCATCGCCCTGATCTTCGAGACCTTTCCCCGGGTCTACGTCTCCTTTTCCGGCGGCAAAGACAGTTCGGTAATGCTCCATCTCTGCGCCGAAGCGGCGCGCCGTTACCGGAAGAAGTTCGGGCTGCTGTTCATCGACTGGGAATGCCAGTATGCGCTGACCATCCGCCACGTCGAACAAATGATCGACCTGTACCGGGACGTCATTGATCTGTACTGGTGCTGCGTTCCATTGCGGACCGTCAATGCGGTCAGCGTCTTTGAACCGGAATGGGTCGCCTGGGAAGAGGGCAAACAGTGGATTCGCTCCAAGCCGGAGTTCGCCATCCGGGACGGACATTACTTTCCGTTCTACCAGAAGAACATGACGTTCGAGGAGTTCGTGCCGGAATTCGGCGAATGGTACGCCCGCAAGATGATGACCGCCTGCATGGTCGGCATCCGGACCAGCGAATCGCTGAACCGCTGGATGACGCTGAACAACTCCTGCAAGCAGATGTTCCGCCGCCGCCGCTGGACCACCCGCTGCAGCCGGTACGTTTACAACATTTACCCGCTTTACGACTGGCGGACCGAGGATATCTGGACCTACTGCGGCAAATTCGGCAAATGTTACAATGAATTGTACGACCGCTTTTACCAGGCCGGCGTGCCGCTGCACCGGATGCGGATCTGCGAACCGTTCGGCAACGAACAGCGCCAGGCGCTGAATCTCTTTCAGGTGATCGAACCGGATACCTGGGGACGGATGGTCGCCCGGGTCAACGGCGCCAATTTCGGTTCCCAGTATGCCAAGGAGCGTGGCCTGATCCTCGGCAACCATCATATCACCAAGCCGGATTCGCGCACCTGGAAGGAGTTCGCGCTGCAACTGCTCAGTTCGATGCCGCCGGCCACCGCCGAGCATTATAAAAACAAATTCGCCGTCTATTTGCACTGGTGGCAAACCAAGGGAGATTATCCGAACGGCATTCCGGATGAACAGGAAGGCGATTCCGGTGCCGCCGACGTCCCCAGTTGGCGGCGTCTCTGCAAATGTCTGTTGAAAAACGACTACTGGTGTAAAATGCTCTGCTTTGCCCCGACCAAAACGGCCAGTTACCAGAATTACTGTAACCTTATGAAACGAAGGCGCGAACAATGGAAATTGATCTGAAGGAATTTGAAGCCGTCCCGGATTGGGCCGCCAAGCAGCCGATTGCCAAAGTCTATTGGATTCCGATCGGACTCATTGAAGCCAACGATTACAATCCCAACACGGTGGCGCCGCCGGAAATGAAACTGCTGCGGCTGTCGATCGAAGAGGACGGTTACACGCAACCGATCGTCGTCTGGCTGCGCAAAGACGGCATTTTCGAAGTGGTCGACGGTTTCCACCGCTATCTGATCGGCCGTCAGAAAGGTCTGCCGCATTTGCCGGCCGTGGTGATCAACCGCCACGAGAACGAACGCAGCAACCGGATCGCCTCGACGATCCGTCACAACCGGGCCCGCGGAAAACATCAGGTCCTGGAGATGAGCCAGATCGTCCTGGAATTGAAGCGGCGCAATTGGAGTGACGCGAAAATCAGCAAAAACCTCGGCATGGACGCCGACGAAGTGCTGCGGCTCTCCCAGATCGGCGGCCTGGCCGAAGCCTACAAGGACCGGGAATTTTCCACCGCCTGGCGCTAGCGGGCGCGACCGGTCAATCGGCGGTTGAACTCCAGCTTTTGAGGATACGGCGTTTCTCCAGCGGCAACGGTTTCAGGCGGCGGATGATCCACAAACCGGGCGACAACACCAGGACGGCTCCCAGGAAATAGAGCCGGTAGCCGGCCAAGCCGCCGAACGAAATACCGCTTTCGACGGTATTTCTCAACAGGGATCCGGCCAACAGCATGCCGGCCAATCCGGCGCCGGAGCCGTTGATGACGGCGATGAACATCGACGAGCCGACCCGGTTCTCCACCGGCACGGTCTGCAGGAAATAGTGAATCATCGAATTGCTCATGCTGACGGTGGCACCGCCGGCCAGCAGAAACGGCAGAATCATATAATACCAATGAAACGACGCCGGCGCGCACAGCCACAGCACGGCAACTCCCAGCAGCAGAGCGTAAGCCGCCAGAATCGTATGGCGCGGCCCGATCCTTTCGGCGACCCGGCCGGCCAGAAAGGACATCAGCGCCGAAGCGGCGAATTGAACCAGCGCGTAGAGCAGCGCCTCGGTGTCGCTGACGCCGTAGCCGCGTTTCAGCGTCAGCATCGAAACCGGCACCAGCATGATGACGCCGAGATTGATGGCGAATCCGGCCATGATCTGTCGCCGCAGCACCGGATTGCGGAAGGCCATCAGCAATTCGCCGCGAATCGGTTTGGCGGCCGACCGGCGGATATGGCTGGTCTCGTCGACTTTGCGGATGAAGCGCGACGAGGAGAACCCCAGCGTCGCGCCGACGACGATGATGCCGGTCAAGGTCCAGAGACTCTGGCTGACGTGCAACAGCAAGCTGATGATCGTCAAAGCGATCAGGCAGGAGCAATAGAACAAGCCGCCGGTCGCCGCCAGGAAGGCGGCACGATTTTCATTGGTGGTAATGTCGCCGTACAACGGCTGCGACATGACGACGCCGGCGGCCCGGAAGCCGTAAAACAGGAAAGCGCCGGTCAACAGCACCGCCATGCCGAACGGCTGGCTCCAATACAGCGAGATGACCGCGGAGGCCGCCACCAGCAGCGCGGCGACGTTGCGCAACACCCAGAACAAAGCCTGGCTCGACGCCGCGCCGACGCGGGCGGTGGTGATTTTGCCGAGCGGCAGCAGCAGGTAGCCGAAATAGAGCATGGCGCCCAGCGCGGCGATGAAAGAATCCGGACAGTGCAGCCGGACCGCCAGCAGGATGATGACCGTCTCGCCCAGGCACATATAGGAGAGGCCGTTGATCAGATTGAAAATGTTGAAATTGCGACGCGACGAAGCCTGTCGTTCCGGCGACAACGGTTCATCGAAAATCATGCCAATCCCCTTCCGGCCTGTTCTGGTTGTTCCACCGACCTTATACTATAACCGCCGGGCCCCTTTATTGCCAGCCGGAACCACATCATTTGCGGTTACAATAAAGTAAAAATTCCGGTGCAAACACTCTTTGCCGAAGCATATCAAGCGTAGAGTGTTTGACTTTTCTTGATTGCCGGTTGTCAAAAGAATTCAACTTCGATTTTTTGCGGTTCGACCCTTGAAAGACCGAATTGGAAATACTACATTTTGTCAAGGGCAACCTTCCACGTTATACTGTTTTGTAAGCGATTACAATATAACGTGTTAATCGATAGATTGCCCGTCTTTTTTTCCGATTTCATGCAATATTCAGGTCAGTCGTTTTCAGGCCCTGAAAGATGGAACTCTATGTGATCTGGTTCAAAAACTAGTGGGTGTCGAAGGAGTAATTGAAAACGGTCCTGATGCCGGTTCGTCGTCAAAAAAAGGGAAGGGATTCCGGTTTCCGGACGGAATCCCTCTTTTTTGATGATGTATCGCCATAGGCTTAAACGAAAGGGGCGCTCCGCTCTGATGGAGCCGGAGCGGTTGCTTTCTTATTTTTTCAGGAGAAACATCAGCGTTTCGCCAAGTCGCATATCCACCTCGAGTTCGGTAATGTTGTGCCCGTAAAACCGTTTTTCATACACTTCATAGGGATTGCACGGCCAAGGGAAATACAACGTGCGCTTCCCGGTGGTTTTCGCGTGGATAGTGACAAAGTTATCGTTGGCGTATAAACAATCGTCCGTATGAGTGTACAGGTGACAACCGGCGTAGCGGGCGAAACCGGCCAGCAATTCGCTGCGCAGAATTTGCGGCGCGCAATAGATGCTGGTCCAACCGGCCGGCTGGACCTTCAGACCCAATGCGACACCGTCGAAATTAAGATAGCGTCCGAGCGCTTCCACTTCCGGATCATCGATCAGAAAACCCGGATACATGTAGGGCGGCGGCAGCACATTGCCCAGCCAGACGTTGCTGTGCACATCGCGGTCGATGTAACCGTACCGGCGATCCGGATCGGCCAGCGACAAGGCCGGATGAGCCGGATCGGTGATTTTGAATCGCGGTGAGCAGGTCCGGTCGATCCGCTTGATTTTCATGCCGATGAGTTCTTCGATATTGGCGTTGCCGATGCGCTGCTCAGCATCCGGATTGATGAATCCGGGCGCATACAGCCAGACCGCCACCGCGTTGTTTCTGGTCAGTTTGGCGGTGATTGCCTGCCGCTCGGCATCGGTGAGCACGAAGGTGTTGATCATAACGTACAGCTTGTAATCCGGCATGTCCGGCCGGGCCAGGTCGTCATGAAAATAGTAATCCACCGGAGCGCCGATGCGGGCCAGGTCGGAAGTCCGGTAAAGATCCAGCATCAGCGAACTGGTGTTCTGCGAGACGTAATGCAAACTTTCCTGATCGAAAATCAAGGCGATTTCATTGTGTTTCTCGCGCGGAATGCTGTAGGCGTAAGCGGCGATTTCCTGCTGGCGTTTGAACAGTGCGTAGATATCCGGATGCTCGTAACGGCCGCCGTCCGGGTGCTGGTCGAACCACCAGGCGTAGATGTCCTCGCAAAGGTTGCGGGCGAAATCCCGTTTCAGCGTATGGATGGTGTCGGCGATATCGTACAGGCCCATCGAGTCGCGGTAGAAGTCATTTTCCAAGTGGGTCCGGCTGTCCTCTTCGACGACGTAAATCTGATTGCGCAGCCGGAAGGAATCCTGCATTTCCCGCTGGGCGACGTAGCCGCCGGGTTCGCGGTTGTTGTAAACGCCCGGCGCCGCCAGGAAATCCAGCAGTCCGCTGTCCAGAATCGGCAGCGTGGCTTCCGCCGTGGCCAAATCATAATAATCGGTACAGCCGTAGGAACCGTAAAAGGCGCCGACCAGTTTGGTATCGGCATAACGACGGCGGACGACCCGGGCAAAGTGAATGATGGTGTTGGCGACGCCCCGATGCCAGGCGTGGTAGAAATCGGCGACATGCTGAAAACGGTCGGCATTGAGAAATACGCCGATATTGGTCTGGTCGGCCGGATTCAGTTCAATTTTTTTACCGATCGTCCGTTCGGCGCTCTCGAAGTTCAGCATGGCGTCCAGGATTTTGTCGTCGATCCGGGTGTGGACCCGCTCTTCCAGCGGCGGAATGATCGGCGCGGCAAAGGTGGCGTCCGGTTTTCGCCAGGCGCGGCGCAAAGCTTCTTCGGTGCCGTATTTTTCCCGCAAGATCCGCTCGTATTCCCGGCGGAACGCCGGACTGAAATCGCCGTACAAATGATTGGCATAATCGGTCAGCGGATTGCACGGATACCACTCGGAAGTGCCGCCGGCCGCCAGAAAATAGCCGATGACCCGCCCGGCATACGGCGTCCGGTCGATGGTATCGAAAAATTCCTGCAGCGCCTCAGCGCCGTCCTGCCGCCAGGCATCGGAACACAGGCTGTACATGCCCGGCAAGTGCTGTTTGTGCACTTCGCTGGCGACGATGGTGGGTTTCAAGGAACCGTCGTTGTATTGCATGAGGTCGTCCCGGTGGCGTTCGATCCAGTCCAGCGGCGGATGCAGGCCGATGCGGACGATGATATAAGCGTCCGGAACCGCCGCCAACAGCGTTTCGGCCTGACGGCAGAATCGTTCCGTACCGCTGGGAGCACTGCTGCGGTTGCCGCTTTCGTCGGTAAATTCTCCGCCGGGCTCCAGCCAATCGGTGTTGCACATCAGGAAATAAATTTTAATGCCGGATTCCCCCAGGTGCCGCAGATAGTCCGGCTTTTTCATGCTGACGGTCATCGCCATCGGCGGATACGGTTTGCCGTCGACGATGATGCTGGGTTCCCCGTTGTGCTTCTGGATGCATGCTCTGGCCATTGATACAACCCTTTATCTTATTGTTCGGTTTCAAACTCAGGAAGCTCTGGAACAATAATAGCCGCACCGAAACGATTTGCAAACCGTTTTTCCACTGATCGGCATGAAATTCAACCGGGGAGGCAATACGCGGTCATCGCGGCTGTCTTTCCGCTCCGGCGGCCCTGCCGACGGAAGGGCAATCGGCGGAATCGGCGGAAATCATCGATTTATTTTCGATTTTCCGGCTTTGCCTCTTGACAAAAAACAAAAAATTTGCTATACTAAAAACAATTGGTAGCAGGTGCAATCAAAAGAAAGAGAGAGAAATCGGCGGAAAGATGGCGGTAACGATCAAAGACATAGCCTTGCGGGCCGGCGTATCGCATCAAGCCGTATCGGCGGTATTGAACGGCAAAAGCAACTGTCGTGTCTCGGAAAAAACCCGGCAGCGGATTCTGGCTTGCGCCGGTGAAATGGCTTACCGGCCGAATTATTCGGCCCGCTGGCTGAAAAGCCGGCGTACACAGGTTATCACGGTGGTGGCTTATCCTTTGCTGCGCGAGGGCGGGTTCGGGATGGAATTCCATCCGCCGTTCCTCGGGGCGGAGTCGCTGCAGCAAATTTCCTGCGCGATCCGTGAACGCGGTTTTGCCATGAAGCTGGAATATGCCTGGCCGGGTACCGATCTCAAAACGCAGTGTCGCGAAATTGTCAATCCGAATTTGACCGACGGTATCATTTTCTATGGTTATCATGGGAATGACTTCAATGAACTGTTGGAAAAGATCAATTTGCCGTATTTGTTCTTCGGCCATTACATCGAGGTCGAACGCCGCGATGTGCCGCTGTTGGGGCTGCAGCGGCGAACGGGAATCCGGTGCGCGGTCCGGAGTTTACTGGCCTCAGGGCGCTCCCGGATCGCTTATTGCGGTGTTGCGGCCAATCCGTCATTGCCGCTTCTCCGTGAGGAATTGGAACTGGCCGGTGTCTATGAGGCGAAACGGATTCACCTCGTCGGCGATTATTATGATTTGCGGCGCTGGCTGGAATCCTGCCGGCCCGGCTGTTTTGATGCGGTCATCTGCTCCAATGATGTGGTGGCGAACTGGTTGTACCGGGAATTGCAGTACCGCGGCATTCCGGTGCCGGATGAAGTGGCAATCGTCGGTTATGATAACGATCCGAGTTACGATTTCATTTCCACCATCGGGCTGGACAGCGCGAAGTTCCACGCCCGGGCAGTCGAGCTTTTGACCGGTTCGATTGAGCACCCTTCCCGGGAAAAAATTCATGAAGTTTTTCAAACCGAATATTTTCCTCGTCAAACAACCCCCAATCATTGAAGGAGAAAAAAATGACAGGACCGCATAAATTCACATTGATAGAGTTGCTCGTCGTAATTGCTATTATAGCAATTCTTACTTCCATGTTGCTTCCGGCGCTGGGGAAAGCCAAAGCCGCCGCCCAGATGATCAAATGCAAATCCAATTTAAAGCAGATCGGGCTCGGCTGGCATTTTTACGCCGATGACAACAACGATCAATTGCTCGCCGGCTTTACCAACGGTTATCGCCTGTTCGACAACAACCAGCCGTGCGATCTGGTCGGCTGGACCGACATCCTGCTGAAGGAATTGGCCCGGGTCACCGACAACAATCCGGGCGGCGCCAAAAATCTTTTCCTCTGCGGTAGCGACAGCCAGCATAAGGATGCCTGGTGGTATGCCAGGCTGACGCTGAGTTACGGTTATAACCCTTTCCTCGGCACGCCGGCCGGTGAAAATGTTCTTCTGGTCAAAGGCCAGGAAGAACATTGTATCGCCAAACTCTCCAACCTCAACAATCCGGCCGGCACCGCCGTGGCCGGCGACAATTGGGGGTTTTTCTCGGCGACCAGGCCGGATGCGGTCTGGGTGGACGGTGAAATGTACGCGTTGAATACCGGTAAACTTTCCGTCGGCAATTACGGCGCGCACAACCGGAAGATGAATGCGTTGTTTGCCGATGGGCATGTCGGCGACATTGATGATGGAACTTTCGAAATCGCCCCGGAAATCTGATCGACCGGCAGGAGAAACAACCGATGAATTTCAAACTGTTTTTATCATTGATCGTGACACTGGCCATTCCGGCCGTCCTGTGGAGCGGAGATGCGCTCTCTTTGCCGCGCCTCCGTAAAAAATTGATTGAATGCAGTTGGACGACGCCTTCGGTGGAGTTCCTGCGTGATAATATCCGTGAAATGGAAGCCGACGCCCCGTACGACGGCATCCGGATCAAACTTGAAGCAACCGTGACCGAAAACGGCCGGGAATTTCATTGTCAGCCCTACACCATTTTTTCCGCCGTGCCGTGGCGGTACGAATATTTCCGGGAACAGATTGAAGCGCTCAAACAAGTTCCATTCAAACGTTTTACCGATAATTTTCTGATGACGACCGTTTGCCCGGGAGTCGCCGACTGGTTCGATGACGCGGCCTGGTCGGCAGTCTGCAACAATTTCGCCATCATGGCGAAAATCGCCAGGGAGACCGGCATGAAGGGTATCTGTTTCGACCCGGAGCAATACAACACGCCGCTTTTTTCCTATTCGCCCGGCTCGCCGTACAGTTACGAAGCGACGCTGCAACAGGCGCGGCGGCGGGGAAGGCAGTGGGGCGAGGCGATTTTTCACGAATATCCGGCCATCACCATCCTGTCGTTTTTCTGGATTTCGATGAATTTGGGATGCGCCTATGCGGACCAACCGGAAGAACATTTGCAAAAGGCGTTGATCATTCCCTTCATCAATGGGGTTTACGACGTGCTGCCGCCGGAAGCGAAACTGGTCGACGGCCACGAAAACGGCGGCTACCGGGCGACAACACCCGAACAATTCTTCCGCCTGCTCTATGATGTCAAAAGTTTGGCGCCGGCTTTGATCGACGAAAGGAATCGAGAGAAGTATCGTCGGCAAACCCAGTTGGCCCCGGCGATTTATCTGGATGCCTTCTTTGTTCATCCGCCGGAATCGATGTGGTATCTGCCGGCACCAGAAACCAATCGGCTGGAGGTTTTCCGCCGGGCCTTGCACAATGCCGCCGCCGTCTCCGACGAATACCACTGGACCTGGGGCGAACAGTGCCGCTGGTGGGATTGCGATTTCGAACCGTGGCAGGAAGAATTGGTGCACCGGAACGGTTTCGGCAATCGCTGGGAAGAGAGCGTCCCCGGCGTGACCCGTACCATTCGTGAAGTCATGGAGCCGGTGCCGGCGGCGCCGCCGGAACATTCTGCGTTGAAAAATCTGCTGATCGGCGGAGATTTTGCTGCAGACTCCCCGGAAAAGGCGAAATCAAACTGGGGGTTTTGGCAGCAGGAAGGTCGATCCCATGGCGATTACACCGTGGTTGCCGATGGCACGGTGAACGGCTCCGCCGCCATGCGGCTGGCCGGTGTTGCCGACGGATGCCTGCTGCAGGAAGTACCGGTCGCCAGCGGAAAGCGTTATCTGGTGCGCGGCAAAGCCAGAGTCCACGGGCAGGGAAACGCGACATTGCTGATCCGCTGGAAAGACGCTGCCGGCAAATTCAACGATGACAGCTCGATGCTTTATATTGCACCGGAAAGAAGCGACGACGGACTGCTGCATTTCGAAGCGGCACTCGAAGTGCCGCCGTGCAGCGTCAAGCTGCTGCCGCTTTTCGGCACCTCCGGTGCCGTTGACGAACGGGATTTCACTGATTTTGATGAACTGGCCGTCGACGAATTATAACATCGGGCCGTCGTACAGAAACGCCAGGCGCAGGAAAACCGTTCCGGATTGCCGGAACGGTTGAAGCGGCGACTTTCGGCCGGCCAGTAACGGGAGGAAGAGTGGAAGACTTGGCGTTGTTCCGCCTCCGGGTATCAGCCGAAACGCTTTTTCCGAGGTGATCGCTCTGACGGCGCCGGGATATCCCGGCGCCGTCAGAGTTTTTGCACCGGAAGAAGAGCGCTTGGCAAAGCGTCGTATTTTCACCGGGAGATAGACGGTTTGTTGCAATGTAGAACAAGCAGGATGAAAAAAATTTCCGAATAAAATCTCGAAAGGGTTGACTTCGGCTTCAAAATTTGCTATTATTCCTCTAGCAAAGAACTGATCGATCAATTTTCCCGGAGAAAGAAATTCAAACCGTCAAAAAAGGAACGGAAACAAAAATGAAAAAGAAGATTCTTAATTTTACATTGATAGAATTACTGGTCGTAATCGCGATCATTGCGATTCTTGCCAGCATGCTGTTGCCGGCCTTGGGCAAGGCCAAACAGAAGGCGTTGAGCATCACCTGCGTCAACAATTTGAAGCAGAACATGCTCGGCGTCCAGCTCTATGCCAACGACAGCCAGGACGTCATGCTGGCCTATTTCTACGATGGAAAACTTGAATTGACCTGGAACAAAGCACTTTACGAGAATCAATATGTCGACTCGGCGATATTTTTCTGTCCGTCGGTCAAGCAACTCGATTATCAGAATGACGGGATGGCGCCTTACCGGACCTATGGAGTTCTCAACCTGAAAGACAATTTGACCTTCTATGACGATCACAAGGAACAGTGGGGTAATTTCGCTTCTTTCGGCAATCCAAATTGGTGGTACGCCTTTTACGCTCTTTCCCAGATGAAACAACCGACCGAAATTCCCCTCTTCATCGATACCCTCATCGCTTCCGGGACGGAGCAGGGCAGAGGACACTTCAACTGCTATCCCCTTGCCGCATCGGAAAATGCGGCAGCCAGCCTCAATCACGGCAGTACCGGCAATATCGCTTTCGCCGACGGCCACGCCGAAGCCCGGACTGTCGGACAATTCCGCGACCTCGACTTCACAACGCTGGTGGTCGACGGCGTCGTCAGGGAATACACCAATTGACCGGAGCCGGATAAACGGGCAGAATGCCTTTTCAGAATTCTAAATGCCAATTCGGACATCGCAAGAGATCGTTCTTGCTTTCGTCCGAATTGGCAATACAATACAGTCGGACTCGTTTCCGACGGTAATTTTCATGAAACATGGGAGAAGATTATGAAACGATGGTGGTTGGCGGTGTTGCTGACGATGATTGCCGGGCCAGTGTCCCTGCGAGCTTTGCAGGCGGAAGATCCGTTGGTGCTCAATGATTTCCGGTCGCCGGGCGCAATTGAAAAACTTTCGCTGCGGGCGGCGAAGGGCGAATTGATGGCAGCGGACGACGATCAGGCGCCGGCCGGCTTCCTGGTCGATTACGAGGCCGGGGAAGAGCGCTGGCCGGCGCTGATTCTGCGCGGGGAAGCGCTGCCGGAGAAGAATTGGATTCTGTACGACCGCCTGACGGTAAAAATTTACAACCCAGCGGCAACCGAAGACAACACCCTGCAATTGTGCGTCCTGAACCAGGGCGGCAGCCGTTCATACCTGCCATTGAAATTATCCCCCGGCTGGAATACCGTGACATTGCCGGTCAATCGGCGCCTGACCACCGAGCTGCCGGTCGAAGAGCTTCATTTCTTCCTGACCGACCCGAAAGAACCGCGCCAATACGGTTTCGCCGACCTGACGCTGCACGGTCCATTGCACCTGGAGCGCCTGAAAACCGCGGCGGAATGGCAAACCCCTTATGAAAAATCACTCCGGCAGCCGGCCAGTCCGGACGCCGGACTGCAGCAGCGCCGGGAAGCGGTGGAAACCGCCTATGCCGAGGCGCTGGCGGACTTCAAACAGGCCGGGGCGCCGTCGCCGCGTTATACCGCGCAGGTGGCGCTGCAGTCATTGCTGCCGCAGTTGGAACGGCTGCGCGGCCTGATCGCCGCGCAGGCGGAACTGGCCGCTTCGCCGGATGGCGTATTGACCGCCTGGGCGGACGGCATCACCCGGGTGTTCCCCGAACAGGGCCTGGACGGCAAGACGCCGGGGCGGCTCAGCCTGGCCGCCAATGAGACCGAAGGCATTCAACTCTGCCTGATGCCGCAGGAAGACTGGACCAACGTATCGGTACGGGCGGACAGCTTCCGGCAGGCCGACGGCACGGTGCTGGACGCCGGAAATATCGCCATTGCGCCGGTCGGCTTCGTCAACACGGTCCAGCCGTGTTATCCGGTGGAATACACCGGCTGGACGCCGGATATCTTTCTCGACTACCTGCCGCAATTCGAGGTCAAAAAACAGCGCTGGCAGCCGGTCTGGCTGGATGTCCGCGCCCCGGCCGACCAGCCGCCCGGCCTCTATGACGGCATCATCACCGTCACCGCCGACCAGCTGGCCGAACCGCTGCAAATCCCGCTGACCATCGAAGTCTGGCCGTTCGTCCTGCCGGAGAAGAACTCCTTCCCGCTGGCGTTCAACGAGATCAGTTACGGCGACTTCGTTTATTCGCTGGTGGCGCCGGAAGCGACGCCGGAAGACTATCAGGCGTATCTGGAATATGTGGCCGGCGACCGGCCGGAACTGGACGGCAACGCCGAGCAAATCCGGCTGGCCGTCGAAAACTGCGAAGCGATCATTGCCGCCCATCGCGTCCCGACCGACAATCTGTACCGCAATACGGTGCCGACCGAACGGGAATTGCAGGAGCGGCTGGACAACCGCAATACGATGGTCAATCTGCTCTACGTCCACGGCCTGGACGCTCTGCCCAAACTGCGGAAAATCCTGCCGGCCGTCGAGCGCAACGACTGGTGGGACAACGTTTATATCTACGGCTTCGACGAGGTTTCGCCGGAAGGCTTCGCGCTGATGCACGACGTATTCGGGGCAATCCGGGCCGAATATCCGAAACTGCGGACGATGACCACCGCCTACGACCACTCCTTCGGGCCGGACAGCCGGTTGGACGAGTTGATCGACATCTGGGTGCCGCTGACGCCGGTCTACCTGGATACGACGGCGGAAGCGGAAGCCGCCCGGCAGCGCGGCCGGGAAATCTGGTACTACGTCTGCTGCTTCCCGGTGCCGCCGAGCGCCAATTTCATGATCGAATGTCCGGCGACCGGCACCCGGCTGCTGCCCGGCTTCATGGCGCGCCAATTCCACAGCGACGGCCTGCTCTACTACCAGTTGACCTTCTGGCGGACCAACCAGACCCGGACCGGGGCGGACGGCACTACTGAAATATTGGAAAACCATCCGTGGCCGGAACCGCTCCGGGGCGGGCCGTATACCAATATGAACGGCAAAAGCTGGGCCGATTTCAACGGCGACGGCATGCTGCTCTATCCGGTGCCGGGCGGCGCGGTGCCGTCGCTGCGGCTTAAATTCCTCCGCGACGGACTCGAAGATTATGAATATCTGCAACTGCTGGAATCGCTGGTCGCCCAAGCGAAAGCCGGCGCGGTGAAGATGGCGGACGGCGATCTCGAACAGGCGGAGAAGTTGCTGGCTCCCGATTGGGATTTCATCCGCTCGGATACCGAATATACCCGCGACAGCCGGGAAATACTGCGGCGGCGGCGGCAGATCGGCGAACTGCTGGCCCGTTACGGCAATTCCCGCTGACATCTGCCGTCCCGCGATTCGATCCGGATCCGTTGCCAGGATCCGGCCGGAACGGACTTTTACCGTCTGTCGTAACCGGTCGGAACTCCGGGGCTTGAAAGGCCCCGGAGTTTTGCGGTGTGAATGTTACCGGCCGAGCGCAGCCCGTTCAATCAGTGCCTGCTGCAGCGTATCGTCAAGCACGACGAAATAATTGCTGTGTCCGCTGATCCGGATCAGTAAATCCCGGTGCTGCTCCGGGCAAGCCCGGGCTTCGCGCAGAATATCCGCGTCCTGCAGGCTCAATTGCAGATGGAACC
The DNA here is from genome assembly GCF_903645315.1 of Victivallis sp. Marseille-Q1083. Lineage (NCBI taxonomy): Bacteria > Pseudomonadati > Lentisphaerota > Lentisphaeria > Victivallales > Victivallaceae > Victivallis > Victivallis sp. Marseille-Q1083. The sequence continues at coordinate 2,053,469 of NZ_CAHJXL010000001.1, read as the reverse complement.
CGCCCTGCGCGAAAAAAGCTTCAATCAGCGACCGGGTTTGCCGGCGGCCGGTTGCGTCGGCCAGAAGTTCCGGCGGAAAGGTCAGCGAAATCGGAGTGCCGTTGGCATACAGGTCCGTCCGTAAGTTGGCGGCCGACCTCAGCAGTGACGTAGGAGTCGCGCCGGCCGATTCGGTCGGAGCCGCACCGTACGAAACCCTTTCACCCAGCCGGCGGCCGTCCGGCGTTGCCGGGATCTCCGCGGCATAGACGTCGCTCAGGAAACGGAACAGGGAGGGACTGAGCTGAACATCATGGTTCAGTTTTCGCGGCAAAACGACCTGAGCGATAAAGCCGGACAGACCGCGGGCCAGTTCATCGCTTTCCGGGTTGCCGGTGCCGTATTTGCCGGGCAAGTTGCGGCAGCGCTGATAGAATGACTCGTCGGGGAAATTCAGTCTGACCTGTTCAATCAGCTCGGCTAGTTCAAAAGCGCCGGTGTCGAACACCAGCTTTTTGATGACGTAGAAGCTGTCGGCCAGCGTTCCGAAGCCGAGGATGTTCAGGCCGAACCAGTTGTACTTGGCGCCGTAATGTTCCGGCAGCCGGCCGGAGTGGCCGCAGTCGGCCAGGATTCCGGCCAGGAACGGCGAGGCCGATTGAGTGGCGTAGCGTTCCCGGATAAGCTGGTAGCCGGGCAGATAATGCTGTTCATAACGCTCGATAAAGAATTGTTTCCACGCCGCCAGAAAAGTGTCGAAATCATCAAATTGCCGGGCTTGCCGCTCTTTCAGGAAATCCAGCAGAACAGCCGGCAGGGAGAGTTCGAGCGCGGTCGTCTGCCCATAGGTGCAGCCTTGCACGTTCGCTTCATAACAGCCGATGATGGCATAATGGCAGGCATCCGTTTTTTCCGCTCCGGTATTTTCCAGAGCCTTGATGACTACCGGATCATTGAAAAATGACGGCATGCCGAAGCCGCCGGCCGCCAGAGTCAAGGCCGCCGCCCAGGCCTCGTCGCCGGTTTGCGGCGTGACCCGCAGCGAAAGCGACGGCTGACGCATCTTTACTGCCGCCTGCGCCCGCATGATCAGGCAGCTCAGTTCGTTGCCGGCCTCCCGGCCATTGGTGTCGTAACCGCCCAGAACCAGGTTCTGCGAGCAGTCGCAATAAGAAACTTTTTCCGCAAAACACATCCACAGCTCCTCGGCCTGCTCCACGGTCAGGCGGCCGCACTGCCGGTCCCGGCGATAGAATGGATACAGGAACTGGTCCAGCCGGCCGAACGACATGCTGTTGCTGCCCAACCCTTCCAGATGCAGGAAAATTTGGATGAAGTAAGTCAATTGCAGAGCTTGATGAAATGTTTCCGGTTTATCGAGGATAAGCCGCCGGCAATTTTCGGCAATCTGCCGCAATTCGACTTGCCGGTCCCGGCAGTTCTCCTGTTCTGCCAGATTTGCCGCTTCGTCCGCGTAGCGTTCAATCAGGAGCGACAGACTCCGCCAGGCGTGCAGCATGGCTTTTCGGTTGGTTGCGGTTTCAGGCGTGGACGGTTCAATGGCGTCGATCCGGGCGATCATACCGCCGAGGCCGACTTGCAGAGGCAGCCGGTAATCGGCCGAATAATGACCGCCGTTGGGGAAAAAACCGTACTCGCAGCAGCAGTCGATTTCATAGATATCGCTGCCGACAATCAATTCGTATTCCTGGATGCGGACCGGCAGTTCCCGGGCGGCAGCTCCCAGGTAATCCGCCATTTTAACGACGGGCGGAGCGGTGCGGCTTTTGGCGGCAATCCGTTGAAAGATACCGTTCAATTGTTGTTTGTCGGCAATTTCCCAGGCGGCCGGGCGCTGCTGGAAACGTTTGACGATTTGTTCAAGACGATGATTCATCGCTGACTCCTTTGGTTTGATCCGGAGGATCATTGGGAGAAATGATTGTTCCTGTCCTGCCAGCCGAGCTGGCTGGAAATTTGATTGGCGCCGTTGATTACCAGTTGGCCGAACCGCTCGAACAGTTCGGCCGCCGAACCGTAAACCGTGGAAGATGAAATGCCGACCGCCCCCTGCAGCGAACCGGTATAATCGAAAACCGGAGCGGCGCAGCAGACAATTCCGCGGCTGAATTCCTCCCGGTCCAGCGCATAACCCTGCCGGCGGACCGTTTCCAGTTCGCGGCGCAGTGCCGCCGGTGCGGTTATGGTATTGGCCGTGTAAGCGACAAGTTCCCCGCTGAGGAGCTCATGCCGGTCATCTTCCGCCGCCCAGGCCAGCAATACTTTGCCCGGCGCCGTGCAGTGCAGCGGATAATTGCCGCCGACGGCGCTGGCGACCCGGACCATCCGGGTCGAATCCAGTTGTTGAATATAGAATGCCCGGTTGTCCTTCAAAATGGCCAACTGAGTGCTCTCTTTGGTTTGCTGCCAGATCGCTTTGATGACGGGGATGGCCAGCGTATGAAGGGTCATGCCGGACAGAATCCGGCTGAAAATCTGAAAGGGCTGCAGGGTAATCCGGAAAGTCGCGGCTTCCTCGTCACGGCTGACCCACCGCTGTTCGATCAATTCACTTAATATTCTGGAAATCATATTTTTGTTGATGCCGGTTTCCCGACTGAGCTCCGCAATTGACAGCGGTCGCTGCACGTCGCTCATATATTCCAGAATGATCAGAGCCGATTTCACTGCCGGAGCGTGGGATGACATAAATTTCCTCTTATTTGAAATATATTTATTTTATCAGAATATATATATTATACAGAGCGATTTTGCCTTGTCAAGAACTCCGGAGTAAAATCTGTCAAAAAAAAACAGGATCGCTTCCCGCCACCCCGTCCGGAGGCTGGAGATAAAAAAATACCGCTTCGGTTTTGAAGCGGTATCGGCAAGATCGGTTGATTTTCGGCCGGTCAGTAACAGGTGGAAGACTTGACGTTGTTCCACAACTGGCTTTTGAGGTCGATTTTTTTGCGCTGTTTGGAAGCCAGAGCGATCGGCACGTGCGTAAAGTGGTCGTGCCAGTGGCCGATGACGATGTCGGTTTTGCCGGCCATCGCGGCGTGGACCGCGTTCTGGGCCAGCATTGAACAGAACACCGCATCGGTGCCGTTGGCGGCGAGCGAACGGATCATGTAGCTCGGATCGAAGTATTTCAAATTCAATTCGATGTCGCGCTGCTTGAAATATTCGCAAATCCGGTCTTTCAGCAGCAAGCCGATGTCGTCATGCAGGATGTTGCCGGAAGCGTCGGTCCGCTGATCGGTTTTGAGGAAAAGATCCTGTCCGGCCCCTTCGGCGACGATGATGACCGCGTGGTGCTTCTTGGCCAGCCGGTGTTCCAGATGCGGCAGCAGCGCGTCACGGCCGTTGCCGTCGAGGATGATCGGCGTTTCCGGCACCAGGCAGTAGTTGACGTGGGAGTTGGCCAGCGTCGCATAAGCGGCGATAAAGCCGCTGTCGCGTCCCATCACTTTGATCAGCCCGATGCCGTTGTAAGCGCCCTTCGCTTCGTTGTTGGCGGCGGTGATCACCGAGTTGGTCGCATAGACGGCGGTTTCGAACCCGAAGGACTTGTCGATAAAGCAGACGTCGTTGTCGATCGTTTTGGGGATGCAGACGACGCTGATCGAGAGCTTGCGCCGCTTGATGACGTTGGCGACGTCGTGTGCGCAGCGCAAGGTACCGTCGCCGCCGATACAGAACAGCATGTTGATATTCATCCGCACCAGCGTGTCGACCATCTCATCTTCATCCTGGCGGCCGCGGCTGGAACCGAGCACCGAACCGCCGCTCTCATGGATGTCGTCGACGCTGTCTTCGGTCAGAATTTCCGGCTGGAGGTGAAAGCTCGGAATCAGGCCGCGGTAGCCGTATTTGATGCCGTAAACCATCGGCACATTGTATTGCAGCTTCAGCGTCCGGGTCAACCCTTTGATGACATTGTTCAACCCCGGACAGAGGCCGCCGGCAGTCAGAATCGCCGCCTTGCACCAGGATGGATCGTGGAAAATTTTCTCCCGCGGTCCGGCCAGCTCGAAGGACGGCAGCGGAGCGCCGCTTTTGACCAGTTCGGTTATTTCGGAAGATTCTGCCGCGTGAACGATCCGGGCATTGTCGGAAATGAAATTGGCTTTGCGGATCGGCGAGGTGATTTTCGCGTCTCCGAGTTGTTCGACAGTAAATTCACGGTAGTCCATAATCCTTTACAACCTCCAGGTCTGGGATCCCAGTACAAAATCATTCCTGTAATTTATCATAAATTTCCCCTTTTTCCAGCGGCGGATTGGATAAAAAAATATCAATTCCCGGTACGGCGTCCGGTTCGAACGGAAAGGAAATCAAAACGGAACCGACCGGCCACAATCGCTTGCATCCCGGCGGCGGAACGATTCGTTTGAAAATGAAAAGGACAACCGCCATCCCGGACGGCAGACGCCGGAATGGCGGCAGAAAACGATATGGCGATTTCAATAGAGAAACAGCATCTCGCGATATTTCGGCAGCGCCCACAAGTCGTCGTCGATCAGCTTTTCCAGCTTGTCGACGCTGCGGCGCAGGCGCTGCAGCGCCATGATGACCTGTTGCGCGTCGAAATCGATCAATATTTGTTCCAGCGCGTTGGCCGCCTGGCTGGCTTCCTGAAATTCCCGGTTGATCCGGGTCATCATCTCCTGCTGGACCTCGGCCGTCAGCCCGGCCCGCTGCAGTGCGCCGGCATCGTGGCCGTAACGGCCCAGTTGCTTGCTGACCGCCGGGAAAATGATGGTCCGGGCCAGGCTCAAGGCCAACTCCCCGTCGATTTTGGTCCGGGTCCGGAAGTCATCCATGAAAACTTCGTAGCGGGAGAGCAGTTCGGCTCTGGACAAGACTTGATATTTTTCGAACAAGGCGATGTTTTCCGGCGTGATGAAGCGCGCCAGCGCTTCCGGCGTCGTCCGGTAATGCGGCAAACTGCGTTTTTCCGCCTCTGAAATCCAGTCGCGATGGTAATTGTCGCCGTTGAAAATGATCCGTTTGTGGGTTTTGATGATCGACTGCAGCTTTTTCTGCAGCACATCATGGAACTCGGTCGGGGGGGCGGTTTCCAGCGTGGTGGCGATTTCGTCCAGCGCTTCGGCGACGATCAGATTGAGCACGATATTGGAACCGGCGCAGGAGTGGCTGGAACCGGGGGCCCGGAATTCGAATTTGTTGCCGGTATAGGCGAACGGGCTGGTCCGGTTGCGGTCGGTGGTGTCGCGCGGCAGCGGCGGCAGCGCGTCGACGCCGATGCGCATGAAATCGCCTTTCTTCGACGAAGTGGCGCCGCCGTGCTCGATCTGTTCGATGACGTCGGTCAACTGCTCGCCGAGGAAGATCGAAATGATCGGCGGCGGCGCTTCACTGGCGCCGAGCCGGTAATCGTTGCCGACGCCGGCGGTCGCCGCCCGCAACAGGTCGCCGTGCCGGTCGACCGCCTGAATGATGGCGCACAGCGTCGTCAGGAAGATGGCGTTCTCATGCGGATTGCTGCCCGGGTTAAGGAAATTCAGCCGGCCGGCGCCGATCGAATAATTGTTGTGCTTGCCGGAGCCGTTGATGCCGGCGAACGGTTTTTCATGCAGCAAACAGACAAAGCCGTGCCGGTCGGCGATCAACTGCAGAATTTCCATCGTCAGCATATTGTGGTCGACCGCCAGATTGAGCTCCTCGTGCATTGAGGCGACTTCGAACTGGGCCGGTGCCGCTTCGTTGTGGCGGGTCTTGGCCGGGATGCCGAGCCGCCACAACGCCAGGTCGACTTCCGTCATGAAAGCCAGCACCCGCGGTTTGATCGCACCGAAATAATGGTCGTCGAGCTGCTGGTGTTTCGGCGGCGGCGCGCCGAACAGAGTCCGGCCGCACTGCACCAGATCCGGCCGGCAACTGTACAGCCGCTTGTCGATCAGGAAATACTCCTGCTCAGTGCCGAGCGTCACCTCCGGTTTGGCGTCGACCGATTCGCCGAAGCAATGCAGAATCCGGGAGATTTGTCTGCCGACCGCCTGAATGGAACGCAGCAGCGGCGTTTTTTTGTCCAGCGCCTCTCCGGTATAGGAACAGAACGCCGTCGGAATGCACAGCGTCGCGCCGTTGCGGCCGCGCTTGATAAAAGCCGGACTGGTCGGGTCCCAGGCGGTATAACCGCGCGCTTCGAAGGTGGAACGCAAACCGCCGGACGGAAAACTCGAAGCGTCCGGTTCGCCGACGATCAGGTTTTTGCCGGAAAAATTCATGACGATGCCGCCCTGGCCGTCCGGTTCGACGAAGGAATCGTGTTTTTCGGCGGTGGAACCGGTCAGCGGCAGGAACCAGTGCGTATAGTGCGAAGCTCCCTGCTTGAGCGCCCACTGCTTCATCGCGTTGGCGACGTCGTCGGCGATGGCCGGGTCGAGCGCCATGCCGTCTTTGATGGTATGCTGGAGTTTCAGGAAGGAGTGTTTCGGCAGATATTCTTTCATGACCGACAGGGAAAAAACATCCTTGCCGTAAACTTCCTTGATCAAATCTTCTTTCACCAACTCCGGAACCGTGAACGGTTGGGATGCGATCGACCAGACCGCACGCTTTCTGGCTGAGCTAGTCATGCTGGGTGTTTGCCTCCGGTCACCTCCGGCCGTTCGGCCGGGGAATGACAACTTTCTATCTTTGTAATCCTGTTTAAATTCACCAATCCGGCCGTCGCCGGATTACCGCTTGTTCTGCCTGGCCCAGGAATCTTTGAGCGTCACTGTCCGGTTGAACACCATCCTGTCCGCCGTACTGTCCGGATCGACGTAGAAATAGGCCTGCCGCTCGAACTGCACATGGCTGCCGACCGGGCAGGCGGCCAGCGCCGGTTCAATCAGGCACTCGGCCACCCGCTTGGAATCCGGATTGAGCTGGGTCAAAAAGTCGACACCGTCGGCGCCGGGATTTTCGACGTTGAACAAACGGTCATACAACCGGACTTCGGCTTTCCGGGCGGCCGCCGCCGCCACCCAGTGGATGGTGCCTTTGACTTTCCGGCCGTCCGGCGCGTTGCCGCCGCGGGTTTCCGGATCATAAGTGCATTTCAACTCGATAATTCTGCCATCGGCATCTTTGACCACCTCGTTGCATTTGATGAAATAGCCGTAGCGGAGCCGGACTTCCTTGCCGGGCGCCAGCCGGAAGAACCCTTTCGGCGGCTCTTCCATAAAATCGGCCCGGTCGATGTACAATTCGCGTCCGAACGGTACCTGGCGGGTGCCGGCCTCCGGGTCCTCCGGATTGTTGACCGCCTCCAGATATTCGATTTTACCGGCCGGATAATTTTCCAGCGTCACTTTCAGCGGCTCCATCACCGCCAGATAGCGGCCGGAGCGTTTGTTCAAATCCTCGCGGACGCAATATTCCAGCAACGCGACATCGGTGACGCTGTTGAATTTGGTAATGCCGATCATTTCGCAGAATTTCCGGATCGCTTCCGGCGTATAGCCGCGCCGCCGCAGGCCGGACAGCGTCGGCATCCGCGGATCGTCCCAGTTGTCGACGTGATGTTCTTTGACCAACTGCAGCAGCTTGCGCTTGCTCATCACCGTATAAGTCAAATTGAGCCGGGCGAATTCCGTCTGTTCCGGCCGGTCCGGCCACTCCAGCGCTTCCAGCACCCAGTCGTAAAGCGGCCGGTGGATCTCAAATTCCAGCGTGCAGAGCGAATGGGTGACCTGTTCGATGGCGTCCTCCAGGCAATGGGCGAAATCGTACATCGGGTAAATGCACCATTGGTCGCCCTGGCGGAAATGGTGGGCGCGGCGGATCCGGTAAATGACCGGGTCGCGCATATGGATATTCGGAGAGGCCATGTCGATTCTGGCCCGCAGCACCTTTTCGCCGTCGGCAAATTCGCCGGCCCGCATCCGGGCGAAGAGATCGAGATTTTCTTCGACCGACCGGCTGCGTCCAGGCGATTCGAGGCCCGGTTCATAGAGGTTGCCGCGGTATTTTTCCCACTCTTCCGGCGTCAGGTCGCAAACATAGGCCAGCCGGCGCTTGATCAGCTCGACGGCGCATTCGTACATCTTTTCAAAATAATCGGAAGCGAAATAGAGGTGCTCCCCCCAATCGAACCCCAGCCAGTGGATGTCGTTCTTGATCGCTTCGACATACTCCATATCCTCCTTGGTCGGATTGGTGTCGTCCATGCGCAGATGGCAGGCGCCGCCGAATTCCGCCGCGATGCCGAAATCCAGGCAGATGGCTTTGGCATGGCCGATATGCAAATAGCCGTTGGGTTCCGGCGGAAAGCGGGTTTCGACCCGGCCGCCGTGTTTGTTATTTTCCAGATCCTTGACGACCATTTCCCGGATGAAATTGGTCGCCGGTGCCGCATTGTCGCTCATGATGATAAATTCTCCAAGCCTAAATTACAGTTAAGTCAATATCGTCAACTAAGATAACGCTGTTTTCACTTTTTTTCAACCGTGGCATGCCGGGCACCCTTCCCGGAACCGCCGGTGAACAGCCAGAGGAAACACACGGAATTAACGGTCGCCGGCGGCAACTGCGCGGGCGACCGTAAGTTGTCGGATCTGGAGCATTCTGGCATAATAAAGGGTCAACACCAGATCGGTGCCGACCATCAGGAAGTTGATGACGTAGAGGAAAAAAACATAATCGAAGCGGCCGAGGTACTTGTAAAGAATCCCGGCAAAATAGCCGATCAGCACCAGCACGCTGAAACCGAGACTTTTACCGGCCGGATTTTTGGTCCGGATGGTTTTCAGGATGGCGAACGGCCAGCTGAAGCCGAAACAAACCATCATCACCGTCTCGAAAATCGAAATATCCATAGCGGAAAACCCACTTTCATGCTTTTTTATTGCAATTGAATTCCAATAATATACTTCAACTTTTCGCGGAACACAAATCGCTTCCGGCCGGCCGGTTGAAATAGTGTCCGTTTTGTGTCCGGCGGAATCCGGCGGCACCCGGCCGGAAAAATGGATTTGAAAATTGTATTTTCCGGAAAATGTGTCATATTGTAGCCTTGCCCGAGTGCCCCGGTAGCTCAGATGGATAGAGCACCTGACTTCTAATCAGGTGGTCGTGGGTTCGACTCCCGCCCGGGGTACCAACCTTGATCCTTCGTCGAACTTTCGAAATTAAAGAGGAAGCGGGACTTCTCTGCAACCGTTCGAAAATCCCTGCGGCAGCGTTTCCGCCGGTCCGGACGGAGAATCGGTCCGGCATTTCGATTTTTTTTCGATTTTTTTTCGGACAGCTATTGACTTTTTGCCGATTTTTTGCTAAACTATTTCAATAACGATGATATCTAGATATCTAGATAATAATACTGGGAGCAGCCATGACGATCGGTGAACGAATCCGCAAATACATCCAGGACGCTCAGAACAGCGGCGCCTTGAAGCCGGGCGACCGGCTGCCTTCGGTGCCGCAGTTCTGCCAGATTTGCGACGGCAGTTATGCCAGTACGCAGAAGGCGTTGAAAAATCTGGAACGGGAAGGCGTCATCGAGATTGTGCACGGCAACGGCGCCTTCCTGAAGGGGCGCTCCCGGCTGGCGGTCGATTTTTTCATGGACTGCGGCAGTTTCTATCCGCTGCGGCAATTCCAGGAGGAGCTGAACCGCGAGCTGGAAAAGCGGCAGCTTTACCTGGAGGTCAATCTGCGCGATTTCGTGCTGGAAAATTTCGCCGAACCGGTGTTGTCGGCGGAAAAGCGTTTCGCCGTCATCGCCCAGGATGACTGGAATACTTTTCCGGGCAATTTGATGGATTATGCCAATTTTGCCGACTATGGCGAGACCATCGAACAACTCAATGAATATGACCTCGGGTTTCGTTCCGTCCGGATTCCCTATTACACCTTTCTCTACCAGCCGGCAATCAATCCGCAATTCATGAAGCGGATCGATTTCGACCGGGAGCTGGAATTCACTGATTTGCGCTGGTGGGACCAATACCTCGAACAGTGCCGGAAATTCGGCTGCTGCCCGGCCAGCGAGCATTGGCAAATCCATGCGTTGTGGAATTTTCAGTTCGCTTTTTCCCGGATTCTGCCGCTGGTGATCAATGAGCGGCGCAGCCGGGAGGAGCTGCTGCGGCTGCCATTTTTCAATACCGACGCAGGCAGGCGGGGATTGCACATCATGGGCAGCCACACGCTGCTGCCGGATACCAGTTGCGGTTTTTTCCGCGGCGAAGAAGGTGTCTGCCTGATGATGGGAACCTGGATCAGCCGACAGATGGGGGGCAAATTCAAACTGAAACCGGAGGAGTTGCGGATCGTCGCCAACCGGCTCGACGGCCGGAAAATCTGCCAGCACCGGTTGTTTTCGCTGCGGACCTTCATGTATCCCGGGGTGACCGAGGATGAACAGCGGCGGATTTGGGAATTTATCAAGGTTCTGGTTTCCAAGCCGCTGCAGAAATGCCTGGCCGATTGCACCGGCTGCGTGTCGGTGCGGCGCGATATGAAGCCGGCCGACCATCCGTGGGTGACCCGGGAGGATTATCTCGAATTTTTCCCGGAAAAAGGCGACCGGACCATTTCAATCAAGCTGTTGTCGCCGGAATTGACTTCGGCGCTGTCGACGTTGTTCGAACGTTATAAATTTTACGGTGAAGCGCTCGACGACATCGCCCAGTGCATGGACGAGAAGATGAAGAGCATCTGGCTGCCGACATAACAAAGAATTGTTTTTGTGAAAACTTAAGAGAAAAAATTCGGTTCCCGTTAATTACTTACAGTGAAAGGAAAATTTAAAAATGAGAAAAAAATTTACATTGATTGAATTGCTGGTCGTAATTGCAATCATAGCTATTCTCGCCAGTATGTTGCTGCCGGCATTGGCACGGGCGAAAAAAATGGCCAAGCAGGTACACTGCATCAGCAACCACAAGCAAATTTCACTGGGCATGTTTCTGTATTCGGAAGACAGCGATGATTATATGCCGTTGGCCCTGGGGGTGAATGACGGCGTCAACGATCTCTATGTGGTTCAATTTTTCGAGTATGTGACAGGAACGCCGTGGAATATCGACTGGACGAAAAATGGGCGGATGTTCATCTGCGGGGAAGATGCCGGAGCCGACGCCGAACGCAAAGGGGGAATCAGCTACATGTACAATTACCGACTCGGCAATATGTACGTCTATCAGACCAGCGGCGACCAGAATGTCCGGCCGCGCAAACTGTCGGCCTGTCCTTCTCCGGCCACGATGGTGACGCTGATGGATGGCAAAGGAGGCTGGGCCAATCGTTTCCTGTTTGATGTCGCCAATACATCATTACGCGATGCGGCAATCGACACCACAACGAAATTATGGCATTCCCGGAAAACCAATAACTCTTTTGTCGACGGCCATGCCGCCACGGTCGATTTGCGGCCATTGGACGATACCGTGCTGAATCGGGACTATGGATTTTTCGATTGGCCGAATCCACTCTGGTAAGACGGTGGGACCATGAAGCGAATCATTCAAAAATTATGGATGAGCTGGGTGTTGATTAGCGTGACGCTTGCCGCCGGGGCCGGGCCAGCTTCCGTTCTGGCCCAGAATGGGTTCAGTGACTACATGATTGTCGTGGCGCCGGACGCCATTGCGGCTGAAATGACGGCGGCGGTCGAATTACAGACTTTCATCCGGCGGTTGTCCGGTGCGGAGTTGCCGATCATCCGGCAGGAACGGTTTGACGGCCATGCCATTTATGTCGGACAATCCGTTTGGATCGGGCATGCGCTCAATATCGATTTCCGGGAATTGAAGCCGGATGAAATGATATTGAGGCGGCAGGGCGATGATTTATTCCTGTCCGGGGCTCGGCCCCGTGGTACGCTTTATGCCGTTTATACATTGTTGGAAGATGTCTTCGGAGTCCGCTTCTGGACTGAAACGGTGACGGATTGTCCATCCCATTCCATCCTGGAAATGCCGGAGCGGTTGGCGATCCGCTATGCACCGCCTTTCATCGTTCGAGAAGGAAGTTATTGTCTGAACGATCCAGTATTTGCTGCCCGGCGGAAGTTGAACGGGCACTGGCTGGAAATTCCGGAGGAATACGGCGGGCATGAGACAATTCTCGGATTCTGCCATACCTTCGATGTCATTTTGCCGCCGGAAGAATATTTCGACAGTCATCCGGAGTGGTTTGCTGAAATCGACGGCCGCCGCCGCAAAGACAATTCCCAGCTTTGTTTAACCAATCCGGAAATGCGGCGAGAATTCGCCCAAAAGGCAATTGCCTGGATTGGCGACAATCCAAATGCCAAAATTGTGGCGATCAGCCAGGATGACGGCGGCGGCCAGTGCTGCTGCGCAACCTGTGAGAAAGCGCTTTCGGCCGCCGCCGGCCGAGGTTCGGAGGTATTGTTAGATTTTGTCAATGAAATTGCAGCAAAAATCAAGGCTGTTTATCCGGATATTTTGATCGAAACGCTGGCTTACGACTGGACACGCGCGGCACCGGAACAGGTCAGACCGGCCGATAATGTGGTTATCCGACTTTGCGCCTCTTCGACGCCGGATACCAGTGCGGCCCGTCCAATCAATTCGTCATCTCCTTATAACGCTTCGTTCCGGGCCGACGTGAAAGCCTGGTCGGCAAATGCCGCACAATTGGCCGGCTGGCTTTATGTCGCCAATTTTTATAATTTCTTGCTGCCTTATCCGAATTTGCGTTATATTGATGAAGATCTGCGTTTTCTACGGGATCATCAGGCGAAACTGATTTTCTTAAATGCGGATAACGGTTCTCTGCGACTCGGCGATTTTGTCGAAATGCGTATCTGGATCTGCAGTAAATTACTGTGGAATCCGGATCTGTCGGTCGAAACTTTGCGCCGGGAATTCATCGAAGGGTATTATGGTCCGGCCGCGCCGAATTTATTGGAATACTGGTCCTTGCTGGAAACGGAGCTGGCTTCGGAACCGCCGCCGCCTTTGACGTTTACGATGGACAATACTGACAAATGGCTTAGTTTTCCGACTTTATTCAAGGCGTATCTGCTGATGCGGCAGGCACGGAAACAGGTGGCCGGGATGGCGCCTTATGAAAAACGGGTGGAATTGGCGGCTCTTCCCGTCCAGTTCGCATTGCTGCTGCGACCGGAGATAAACGATCCGGCGATGCGGACGGCGGACTCTCCGGAGATTGATCCGGCCGTATTATTGAAAGAAACGCTGCATTCTGCCCATCAATTCGGAACTTACAATTTCAGTGAACATGAACCATTCAGTCAATTGGAACGAAACCTCAAGCTCTCTTATGCCCCGGAGGACGAAGTTCTGCCGGAACGCATTCCGGCCGCCTTTCGGCAATGTCCTCCGGAATCGCTGTTTTTCTTACCGTCGGCCGAGGGGACGCTCGGCGCGAAGGACCTGGAGTTGTTCGTCATCAACGATCCGGAGAGTGTGACCGGCCGCGTGGTCCGGATGCTGGCGCGAAACAACGGCTGGTTTCTGCAGCAGCCGATCCGTTCTCCGGTACCTTACCGCTGCCGGGCGTATGCCGGCCTGCGCGTTGTCGCCCGCCCGGGTGCGGATGAAACGGCGGAGGCGGTGACATTCGGCCTGTATGATCCGGCCGGCCGACAGGGAAAGGCGATCACCTGTACTGTCGCCGAGCTGGCCGGGGACGACTACGTTTATCGGGAGATCGGCGAGTTTGTGTTTCAAGGCGGCGAATACTTTTATTTTGCGGCGGCGGTCAACCCGCAATTGGAGTCGATTCTGGTCGATCAAATCGTTCTGGTCAGAGAAGAAGAACGCGATGCAAAAAAGAGCAATTGAATTGGCTGGCTATCCGAGACGGTCGGCGGCCAGGCGGCAATGCCGGTGCAATCAATCCGCATTCCGCCGGCATCCGGATCGTCCATTTCATTCTTTACCGCGACGACCGGCAGTGATGCGACTGCCGGTTTTTTTTCGCAAAAAAAAAGTGTTTTTCAGCGGTTCCCTATTGACAAAAAAGCAAAAATTTGCTAAATATAGGTTAGATATCTTTTGGTGATCCATTTTCATTTCTAACCACAGGAGGGAACCATGAAACGCCGCAGAAATTTTACATTGATTGAATTGCTGGTCGTAATCGCGATCATCGCCATTCTCGCCAGCATGCTGCTGCCGGCGCTGAGCAAAGCGAAAGCGGCGGCCCAGAGCATCAAGTGCGTTGCCAATTTGAAGCAGATCGGCCTGGGCTGTTTCATGTATGCCGACGACCATCAGGATTGGGCGCTGGCGGTCTACCCGATCACCGGCAACGCCTGGATACCGTGGTTGAAGACGCTGCGGGACGATTACGTCACCTCGCCGGAAGCCTTGCAGTGTCCGCTGGCGCCGAAAGATTGCTTCGAAAAAGAGAAGGAAACCGGTGAAATTGCCAACGGTCAGCATTATCTGGCCCAGAATGCCACTTACGGTTTGAATATCGATTCATTCGGCTACCGGATGGGGGACGACAATCCGTGGTTTCAAAAAACCCATAAATTCGCCGAATTCGCCAACGGCGGCGCTTCCGGCCTGAATATGATCGGCGATACGCCGGCCGTTGCGGAAATAATTGACGGATTTCATTCCGATCAGGGGTTGATGTGTACTGCAAATGGTGGTATTATGCCAACGATTGCCGACGGCGGCTGGTATCCGCTGTATTTGCGGCACGGCAGCCGGCTGAACGTTTTGAAAGCGGACGGCCATGCCGAACAGTTGAACAGCGGCCAGGCGGATGAGGAACGCGCCTGGCTGCCGCGCAGCGGCAGTCCGGGCGGCGCGCTGGTTTTTTGAACAAAAGGTTTTCAAGCTGGGAGAAAACGGATGAAGAAACGATTGTTGGGATTGGCGCTGGGCGTGATTTCGCCTTGTTTGCTGATGGCGGCGGAACCGGTTGCTTTGAGTGATTTCCAGGTGGAACCGGAAACGACCGGCTGGACTTTCCGGGAGGTAAAACCGGAAAAAACCGAAAATGGCTGGCGGTTGACCTATCCCAAGTGGCGGCAGGGGCAGGAAGAGTGGCCGGCGGCCGTCCTCAATGCCGGCGACGGCCTGGCAACGACCGACTGGAGCAAGGAGCAATACCTGGCGTTCCGGTTGTTCAATGAATCGGCGGCATTCACAATTTCGCTGCGGCTGGATGATGCCGAACAACGGCAATACATCGCCCAATTCCCGCTGCCGGCCGGAGAGGAGACGCTCTGTCTGGTCAAGATTGCCGACCTGAAGAAGAGCGGCCTGGCGGTCGAACGGATGGCCAGTTGGAATCTCTGGCTGACCCGGCCGCCGGAGGAGCGGCGGGTGGTTTTGAGCAATTTGGTGTTGACCGACGATCCCTATACGGCAGCCGACTGGCGCCGGAAATGCGACGCGGCGGCTGAACAGGTGGCGGCGGCGGAGACGGAATTGAAAAAACAGCCGGATTCGGCCTTTCGCAAGGCCAGACTGGCGCAATTGGCCGACTGGCGCCAACTGCTCGAAGCGCCGGACCGTCGTTCTGCCCAGCAGGAGTGGTTCGATACCGTCGCGCCGATCAATCTCGCTTCGCTGGCGGCGGCCGCGCAGTTTTTTGCCGCCCGTCCGCAGGAGTGCAGCGTCAGCGCGCTGCCGTCGACGTTGAAACTGCGCCAGGATCAATTTCCGGCCGAAACGATGATTCTGCCGGCGCTGCAACTGGATGCGGCGCGTGGCGAAGGCGAATCGCTGCAGTTGCTGGTCGCCGCCGGCGGCGAGGCCCTTGACGGAATCAAGGTTGCCGTTTCGGCGTTGCGAGACGAAACCGGCAACGAGATCGAACCGAAACTCTACTTGCTCGGCTATGTGCCGGTGAGCAAGCCGACGCCGGCGCCGAACGGTTTCGGCGAAAAAGGACGTTACCCGGACCCGTTATGCCCGAACGAGCCGTTCCGACTGGCGGCTTTTGCCAATCAGGCGCTGTTGCTGACCGTCCGGGTGCCGGAAACGGCCGAGCCGGGCGATTATCGCGGCACGGTGAGCGTCGAATGCGGCGGCCGCACTGAAACGCTGCCGGTGGCGTTGAAGGTCTATCCGGTGACGGTGCCGAAAAATGGCCGCTTGAAAACCTGCTGGATCTATCGCAACGAGGGACGCGATCCGCGTTATTACGGCGCGAATTGGACGAAGGAGATGGAGTTGGCTTTTCTGCGGCAGAACCTGGAATACCGTTTCGATGCCGAAGAGTTCGGCTCCAGCATCGTGCTGCCGTGGGATTCGGTGTTCACGGTCGATGAAAACGGCAAAGTCAGCGCCGACTGGAGCGGCTGGGACCGGGCGGTCGAAACCTGGCGCGCCGCCGGCAAGAACACCTTCCTCGGTTATTATCCGGGCTGGATTACGGCGATGCCGGAATTGAAAGAGCCGGAAATCGAAGCGCAGAAATTACAGTTGACCAGCCGGCATCTGGCCGAAAAAGGCTGGGAGAATGATTTCTACATGTATATCTTCGACGAGCCGGCGCCGGCCGATGCCGACAGGATCAAGGAGGTCTGCCGCTGGATTCACCGCCAGGGCACCAATCTGAACATCCTGCTGACCTCGTGCCACGACAATGAACAAGCCTATCGCGACGACATCGATATTTTCGTGCCGCACGCCAATATTTTCGACGCCGAATTCGGGGAAGAGTGCCGGCGGAACGGCAAACAGTATTGGCAATATACCTGTATCGGTACTGTCGGAACCCGTTATCCGGACAGTTGGAAGATTGATTTCTACGGCACCGGGCACCGGGCGCTCGGCTGGTGGCTGTTCAAATACGGTTCGCAGGGTTATTTGTACTGGGGGCTGGATTACTGGCGGGTCAATCCGTGGGAAGACACCGAAACATTTCCGAACGGCAACGGCGACGGTTCGATGTTCTATCCGGCGCCGGACGGCAAATCGCTGCCCTACCCGTCATTGCGGGCGGAACTGGTGCGGGACGGCTTCGAGGATTACGAACTGCTTTCACTGCTGGCGAAGCGGTATGCCGACAGCCGGGAACCGGAAATTCGGAATTTGCTGGAAGCGGAGGAAATTATTTATGAACCCGACCGGTACAATGAGACCGGCGACCGGGCGCTGCTTGAACAACATCGCCGGCTGCTGGAATGGTTGAGCAAATAAAAAACTTAACGTCCCGGAGCGTACCCGGCGGGCGGACACTGCCGGTCGCTCCGGCTCCACCGGAGCGAAGCTGTATCTGAACCGGCGCCGGTATTTCCGGCGCTTACGTCAAGCCCGGCGGGCAATTATGGCCGGTTACCCTGCCGGAAGCGTTCGCTGCCGGGGGAATGGCCGTAAGCTTGCTTGAACGCCTGGATCAACGCGGCGGCGCTGCTGTAGCCGCATTGCCGGGCGATCGGCTCGAGCGGCTGATCGGTTTTCAACAGCAATTCCCGGGCATGGCTCAAGCGCAGGTCCTTGAGGAATTTACCGGGCGAAAGCTGCAGTTCCCGCCGCATCAGCAGCTTCAACTGGGACAGCGAAATACCGGCGGCGTCGGCGGCGTCGACGATGCTGATCGAACTGGCATGATTCTGGCGCAGGTAGTTGATCGCCCGGTAAAGACGGGGATCGGCTATCGAAAGGATGTCGGTGCTCTGCCGGGTGATGATGGTCATGTTGGTCGGCTGCGGCAACGGATTGGGAACGGGGCGGCCGGCGATGAGGTCGTCGAGCGCTTTGGCCATCAGAACGCCGATTTCATACAGCTCGCCGGCGATCGCCGAAGTCGGCGGCTCGGTATGCAGCGTAATATCCGGTTCGTCGCCGTTGCTGAGCAGCGCGATGTCGTTCGGAATTTTCAGGCCGCAATCCTTGATCGCCCGCGACAGCATCGGCACGTAGGAGATGTTCGGCGAAAAAAGCGCGCAGGGCAGCGGCAGGCCGCGCAGGAAACTGCAGACCCGTTCATAAATCTGCTCGTAAGAGAGTTTGCCGTATTCGCGATTCTCGCCGCTCCAGTAGAGCAGATGCAGCGGCAGGTGGTAGCGCTGCAGCAGGCGCTCCATCTCCTCCTCGATCATCTGGAAACCCGGATAGTACTGCCGGTTTTCTTCGACGGTGGCGAAATGGCGAAAACCGCGATTGTAGAAATATTCCACCGCCAGTTGGGCGGAATAACGCATATTGCCGATGACATTGTAGACGTTCGGCGCGAAAAAAGCGGAACGGGCGACGATGGGAATATCTTTCGACAGCGATTCGAATTGCTCCGGTTCGAGGTAGTCGGTCAGGATGCCGTCGCCGTGCCAGCGGGACGGAAAATGGATCGTCGCCACCTCCAATTGCCAATCCGTCTGTTCCGCATAGTTGAAAATGGCGGACTTCAGTTCCTGAAAAGAGCGGTCCAGATAGAGTAAAATTCGTTTGCGTGTCATCGTTGAAAAAATACTTTCAGCAAATTTTTTGCCGCGATCGCGGCGGCGCGGACGGTATTCGTCCGCGCCGTCGTATAATAGCATTTTTTCAGATGTTATGCAATCTATTTTCCGGAAAAAGCTTTTTCCCGATTGGCTTGTTCGATGGCATGCCCCAGTTCCCGCCGGACCGATTCGAGCAGCGCCGGGTCGCGCGAAAAGTCGGTCAGCGAGCGGGACAGCCGTTCAGCGAACGCCAACGCCGCCTCGCGGCCTTTCAATGCGGCATAGATGGTCAGATATTCGTAATCCTCGCTGCCGTCGCGCAGATTGACCAGCCGGATACCGGGAAGCGGCCCGTCGGGCGCCGGATAAATCAGGTTGCCGTCGCCGCTGAAGCCGGTATTCCAGTCGCAGAACGGCTGCCAGGCGGAGATCGGCCGATTTTCCGCCAGATGCCAGCCGAGATTGACGTGCCAGAACAGCAACCCGTCGCTCTCGAACTGCCAGGTTTGCCACGGCAGCAGACGGCCTTCGATCGACGGATGGTCAAGCATCGCAAAGTTGGCGTACGGGTAGTAGGGCCCGAGCATGACGTACCACCAGACTTCCTTGCCGAGCCGCCGCAGCCGCCGGGACAGTTCGAGGTCGTAACCGGAAGTCAGCGGACAGTACCAGTCGATGTAATCCTGATAATCGTCGGGCTTGTCGGCCATCTGGCGGTAAAAACCGATCGCGGTGGTGAAGGTTTTCAAATTCGGATAGCGCTGTTTGATGAAGCCGAACGTCCGTTTCAGCGCGCTTTCGTAGGAAAGCGGCCGTTCGTCGAACCCGTAAACATAACCCTGCGCTTCCAGTCCGGAGTGGTCGAGCCAGGCGACGAAATCGTCGAGCCGGCGGGGCAACTCCTCGAAAAAGGCGTCGTCGTAATCGGACAGCGGGCTGAAACATTTCCACAACTGATTTTCCCCGGCACGGATCGGTGTGACCAGGTTGGCGACGCAGAAGGCGTTCATGCCCCGCTTGTCGGCATATTGCAGGTCGGCCGGTTCCGGCGGATTGATGCGGGAGATGTCGGTGGGATTGAGCCGGTAATCGAGCATGATATCGAGCATTTTCCGGCGCAGTTCCGGCGTGATCTCCGGATAAACGCAACGAGTGAACGAATCCATCTGGGCAAAAGCGGTCCGGAGCGACGGCCGGACCGGCAAGGCGAAATCGAACACTTCGACTTCGATTGGAATGACGATTGCCGCATCGGGCCGGGCAGATTCCAGTTCGAGCACCCCCCGGTAGCAGCCCGGCGCCTGGCCGGCCGGAACGGCGATTTCCAGCCAGACGGTTTGGGTCAGGCCGCCGGGCAGTCGGAACGAACGCTGCGGAATCAGGATTTCCGGCGTCCAGGCCGGATATTGCGCTTCTTCGACCAGCGGATTTTTGGTCGGCAGCGCATTCCAGACGTTGGCGGCCAACGCTATTCTGAGGTTGTCGGCCGGAATGACCGCCGTCCCGGAATCATGCTGCAAAGGATTGACTTTTACGGCGATTTCCCTGGATTCGGCGTTCGGCAGCCGCAAGGCGATCTGGACATTTTCCCGTTCATTGCCGGCCAGCGCCACATCGATTTTATGGCATGGCTCGGCCGGCGGCAGCGCGCCCGGATACACCTTTTCCGTCGCCGGTTGAATCCACCAGCTCGCTTCCGGCAGGTCCGGAACCGTTTCTTCACCGGGAATGCGCTCCGGAAAACGGTAGCGGAACCGTTCGGTACGGCCGTCCCGTGCCGTGGTGATGCGGAGTTCATCCGGCCGCGGTTCCGCCGGCGCGGGCCGGTGAAGGAAACGGATTTCCCGGCCCGAACCGCGGTAGACGGCGAGAGGGCTGCCCTGCCGCAGCAGTTCGCCATCCCAGTCGCCGCAGTAACCGGTCAATTCGGCCTGAACAAGCCAGCCGCCAGAACGGGGACGGTCGGAAACCACCTGCAGCCGGGTCGGAATGATGCCGCCCTGTTCCACCGGCACGTCACGCGACAATTCGAAATCGTCTACCTGAATCCGCCCGGCGCCGCGCCGGAGCAGGATGTAGTAATGGATTTCCCTGACCGGCTGCGGCGGTTCGAAATAGAGCGCCGTGTATTCCCAGTCCGGCGTCATGCCGCTCCAGGCGGCCGAAACGCCGTAAGTGGCGGAGCCGTCTTCATAAAAAATGTCCAGATAGAGACAGCCCTCCGAACCGGCCAGGCCGTCGGTCCGGCTCCAGCCGGCGGCGAAAATCGGCCGGGTGTCCGGCTGTTCATAGCGGATGGTCTGCCAGACACCGGTATCCTGTTCGCCGGCGGTACCGCGGTCAAGCCGCAGCGCGATTTCACCGCTGTGGCGGTCGGTCCGGTCCACCGTGAACCCGGCCTGGAACCCCTCCCAGACGCCGGAGTCGAGGTTCTCAAAACCGGCATCGGACAATTCGTTGGTGCCGCGGTCGGCGGCGAAGCCGGCAACGGCAAGCAAAAGAGCAAAAGACAAGAAGATATATTTCATGGATGAAACTTTTCCACAATTCAGGCTGAAAGTCGAATAAAATCGATTGAAAAGGCCGTCGGATGACGGCCGGAAGATCTCAATCCACCATATACAATCCATTGGCGCCGTTCAGCGGCGTCCAGTGCGGATTCCACGGTACCCAGGCGGCGGAGGGAATGGATTCGGCGTGGCCGTCGAGAGCGGTCATGTTGGCCCGGTTGTTATGGCGGGCGACGACCGCATAGCAGTTGCTGGAGCCTTTGTTGTTCGGCCAGCAGCCGCCGTCGGCGCTCAGCAGGCTGTTTTCATGCCAGGACTGCATGCCGGCGGCCTTGCCTTCGCTGGTCGGATAGCTGTCGGCGGCGAACATCACCCCGGAGTTGTTGCCGAAGCGGTCGAACTCGGACACTTTGTGCGGCTTATTGTACGGCGACTGGCCGTTCTGGTAAGTCCAGACGATGCCGAAGCTGGTGTAATTGATGCCGTAACTGGTCTCGTACAGATTGCCGTTGGAGGTGTCGCCGCTGGCGACGGGACAGATCAGCGAATCCAGCCCGAAACCGTAATCTTTCATCAGTACGTCATAGAACAGCCGCTGGGCATTGTTGCCTTCGATGACGATCGGACTGAGTACCCAGTCTTCATAATCGTTCTGATAAAAGGCGTTGGCCAAACCGATCTGTTTGAGGTTGTTGAGGCAGCGAATGCCCTGGGCTGCCGCCTTGGCTTTGCCGAGCGCCGGCAGCAGCATACTGGCGAGGATGGCGATGATCGCAATCACAACCAACAATTCTATCAATGTAAATTTTTTCAATGCAAGAATTCCTTCCCGTTATGAAGTTGATTTGCCGGCCGGCATTTTGTTATGGTCATACCAACCATACTGATTACAGGATTAATTATAGTGGAATGTCGCCGGAAAGTCAATTCAGCAAAAAGCCAAACCGTTGCGAATATGGTCAAACCGGTAGGAATCGGACGACGGAAGCGGAATTCCCAGCCGGCGGTGAAAACGGCCGGCCGGGACGCGCATCGGAAACTTCACGGGGTTGGAAATGGCGCGCCATCCAAGCTGAAAATCTTGACTTCCAGCGGTTTCAGCAGCAATGACAAATTGCCTCCATCCGGGACGGCAAGCGTGGACCCGGCCCGGTCGGTCAGCGTCCGGCAGGCGGGAACGGTCAGTTGTACTTCGTTGTCGCGGTCGGCGGTGTTGACCAGCAGCAGGAACCGGCCGGCTTCATTTTCGAAGGTGCGCAGCGCCAGTTCCGGCGTATCGGAAGTGACCGGCCGGCCCGATGCGTCGAGCAGAAAAATCGGCCGGTCCCGTTCGAGTTCGCGGCCGATCTCGATAAATTCCCGCCAGCGTTCCCGGGGATTCGGGTCGAGCCCCTGGACATCGAACCAGGAGTAGAACAGCAGGCCCCTGGCTCCGTCGGCGATCGAACTGTAGGCCAGCGCCCGGTCCCGTTCGGAGGCGCGGTGATCCACCTGAATTTTCAGACAGCCCCAGTATTGGGCGGTCGGCGGCAGCTGGGCGATGGTATCTTTGGCCCAGTTGGATACCGCGGTGATCGTCTGGTAAGCCCAGGGATATTGTTCGGTGCCCCAGATGTCATAACTTTGGGCCAGTTCGTCAACGCAGTCGTGCTCGAAATGGACCTGCAGCACCGGTTTGCCGGGGTCGAGCCGGTGGCAGAGCTCCCGCATCGAACGCAGTTCGTTGAAAAATTCACTGCTCAACTCGTCGTTGATATAATAGGCGAGCACGTTCGGGTCGTCTTTGACTGCGGCGAGCACAGTTTCGACGATCCGCTGCGGAGAGGCGTCGCCGTAGGCTTTTTGTTTCAAGCGGAAAAAGCCCTGGCGCTCATAGAGATCCTTCAGGGCGAAAACAACCGGGATGTTCCGCCGGGAACACTCCTGGAGGAACCGCAGCGTATCGTCGAGACCGCCGGTCGGGGTGCCGTAATCGAGCAAACCGAACGGCGTCCCTTCCAGGTCATCGAGAACCCGCTCCGCCAGCGGCCAGTTGCGGTGGTCGAACTCGCCCTCCCAGGCGATTGTTTCTCCGCAGGTATGCACGTAGACGATCAGCGGGAAATAGCGTTTGCCGCGGCGGTGGAAAAAACCGTCCGGCGCCAGATACATGCAGTCCGGCAAGGTCTCGTCGGCCAGAACGTTGATGACCTGCTCGGAGAGAAACCGGTCATCAAGGGTGGCTTCCAGCCGGTATTGCCCGGGCGTCAGCGTTTCGGCCAGCGGCAAGGTCAGGCTGTCGCCGGCCGCCGGGTCGGCAGTGGTGCGGGCGACCAGCTTGCCGGCGGCGTCGAAGAGTGATGCGGCGGCCCGGCCGGCCCGGTTGGCCCGCAATTGAACGTTCAGCGGCAGATCCCGTTCGGCGACGATGCCGCTGTGCGGGATCGGCCGGCATTCAAGCGGCTCCTTCTTCCAGATGCTGTGTGAAAAATACTGCGCCTGTTCCCGGCCGTCCGGCGAACAGAAGGTGTAGAGGATGTTGTATTTGCCGGCCGGCAGCGAAGCGGTGTCGAAGGAGGCGGCCGGTTCCGCCGCGGTCAGGACTTGCTCCTGCAAAATCCGCTGCCACGGCGGCGAAGTCAATCTGGCTTTGACAGTCCACGCTTCACCGGCCATTCCGGCCGGCGCTTCCGTTACCGAAACGCGAACCGGTCCGGTGTCATCGCTGCCGACGACAATTTCCGGTTCGACCTGCAATGCCAGCGGTTCTTCCTCCAGCGGCGTCAAAGTGATGTCGTCGACCCAGACCGTACCGGAAGCGCCCTGGTCGAAATACAGCTTCAGCCCCATGAAATTCTGCAGACCCAGTTGCGAGTCATCGCGCGGCATGGCTCCGGTCAGATAGCGCAGCGTCCGCCAATCGCCGTCGTCGGAAAAGCCCTGAACGGCGTCATTCCATTCGACGGCAAACGAAAAATTACGGCCGGCCGGCACCCAGTCGGCAACTTTGACCCGCATCGAAACCCAGTAGCGCCTGCCGCTCTCGAGCGGCAGATTGACGAAAGTTTCCAACGGGCCCGTACCGCTCAGGCGCAGGCTGTGAGTGCCGGAACAGGCCGCTTCGCTGCTGATTTGCGCCTCCGGCGGCAGTTGCCAGCCGGAAAGGCCGTTTTCAAACGTTTCCTGCCAGCACGGTTCGGCGGCGGACATCGACAACATCAGACTCAACAGTCCGACACAGTACGGCACATAGTTCATCATTGATCCTCTCGTTGAACCGGGACAATGTATCACTGAAAATCCCGAATGAAAATAAAAGAATCCCTCCCGGCCGGGAAAAGTTTGACGACCGGCCGGGAGCGGCAATGGATTCCAGGCCGAAAATTCAATAAAAGTTGCAGAACACCCCTTCGTTGTTCCGGCAGGGATTCCAGTGGTCCGCCGCCTGCATGATTTCGTCAGTATACAATGCGCTCACATGCCCGTCGGCGAAGGCGAAATTCGCCCGGCGGCCATGGCGGGTATAAGGCATGTACCACTGGCCGTTGTCCTCATAAGGATAAACGCCGCCCCAGGCGATGACATGGCCGTTGTCGTTTTTGCCCGGCGGTATGGAAACATTGGTGGCATCGCCGAACATGATCAGATTGCTTTCACTGCCGAAGCTGCCGATCTGGCTGCGCTTGCATCCCTGCCACTGCAATTTTTCCGGATAGCCATGATTGTATCCGAACGAACGCCAGTTCAAACCGTAACTCGTCTTCAAGCCCCACAGGAAATCGCCCCAGTTGCTGTCATCTTTACCCGAAACCGTCGTCTCGGAGCTCGGACACTGCATTACTTCGAGCGGAGCCAGATACTGGTTGTCCAGCAAGGTAACCGGCCAGGGCGACATCCCGTCGGCCCGTTCATGGGCGGCGACGCACCAGTCATCGGAATCGTCGGAATACAGAAATGCCGCCAGGCCGATCTGCTTGAGGTTGCCGACGCATTTGATTTCAACCGCTTTCGCCTTCGCCTTGGCGAGCGCCGGCAGCAGCATACTGGCCAGAATGGCGATGATCGCAATCACGACCAACAGTTCGATAAGAGTGAATTTTTTCAATTTCGGAATCTCCTTTTCATTGGGAATTGACTTGTCACCAACCTTTTTGGAATCAGTTCACGATCATAAAACAAAAATTCTATCATTAATTATAGGGAAATTCCATTGAAAAATCCATTCATCAAAAAGACAAAGCATTGCGAGTACGGCCAGACAATGCATAAAAACGGCGGCCGGCCATTGAGACCGGCGCCAGTTGGGACGGCGGAACCACCAATTTTTCCGGTTCCGGAAGAAAATGCCGGACGGCGGCTGAGCTGTGTTCGGGACACGGAATGTCATTCATGGAAAAAGTCGCCGATGTCCTCGGTCGCCCCGCCGCCGAGCAGGCCCCGCTGCGACGGCGTCGGCGAAGCGCTTTCGCTTCGGTATTCGCGGCGCAAACGGTCGTAGTGTTCATACAGCCGGGCGGCCAGCGGGACGCCCGGCTCTAAAACTTCCGGTGTCGGAGCGGTCTTTTGGCGGAGCCAGTCGCACTCCATCCGGTACATCCGCCGGTAGAAGTCGTCGGCTTCCAAAGCCGGCCGGTTGCCGGACAGCGGCAGACGGCTGTCGTCATAGGATTCGCCGGCCGCCAGTTTGTCGTCCAGCAATTGAAAGAACATCTCCCAGCGCGGCAGGTAATATTCCCGCAACAACCCGTTCCAATTGCGGGCGCAGTAGTCGAACAGCGGCTGCGGTCCGGGAATCGGCCCCCAGTGCGTCAACTGCAATTTGGCATTGTATTCGTAAAAGTCGCGTTCTTTCTCGTCGATGCCCCAGCGGCGGGCGTCGCCGACCCAGCAGTCGAGCCGGAATTCCGGCCGGGTGCCGGTCAATTGGTCGGTATCCTTCAAAAGCTGCAGGAAACGGTCACGGTGCAGACGGAATTGTACGGCATCGCCGCGCCGGAATGCCTCCATCGCGGCGCGGTAGACCGGGACCGCCAGGGCGGCGAGAGCCTGCTGGCCGAGGTCGATGACATCGAACTGATAACCGTCGCGGTCGGCCAGCCGGTCCCCGGCGGCAAGCAACTGGCCCCAGGCCGGAAAGAAGCGTTCCGGCGTGTCGCCCGGCGCCAGTTCCGACCAGGCGTTGGCCCGGTCGATGTGCGTCCAGGGGCGGGCGCCGAAGATGGTGTCGCCGCGCCAACTGGAGTAGACATCACGCAACAGCAATTGCCAGGCGGCGCGTCCCTCCGGCGTATCCCGGCCATAGCGGCGCGCCTGATAGTCGGCGACCCAGTCGGCGACCTCGAACGGTTCGCTGCGCAGCGCCGTTTCGAACACCAGTTCGAACAGCACCGGATTGTTGAAAATGCTTTCCGGAAAGGCACCGGCGCCGACCAGGTTCGGAAAAGTCCGGCGCTGCTCGTTGATGCCGGCAACGATGGCGCCGAGATCACCGCCGACGAAGGTATGGCCGCCGAAGCTGTTGATCGTTCCCCAGACGGTCGGATAACCGTAGAGGCCGCCGGTCGTTTTCAGCCGCTCTTTGCCGATATCCAGCAGCAGCAAACCCTCCTTCGGGATCGCTTCAATGATCGGGCGCCGTTCCGTCCAGGCCTGCATGACCCAGACCGCTTCGGGATCGGCCCGCCGCAGACTCTCGAAGGTCAGGCGCCCGCAGTTGGCGAGATATTCCGGCGATTCGTCCGGCGCCGCCTGTTCGTGAAAGAGGTCGAGCGCGTAATGGTGGATCGAATCGCCGTAGAGCTTATGCAGTTCTTCGAGAAAGATTGCGGTGATTTCGGCGAACTGCGGATCGGTCGGATCGAGCAGTTGCAAGGCGGGAAAATTACACCAGGTCATGCTGGAACGCACCGCCGCTTCCGGATGCTGCCTGGCCCAGTAGGCCGGCACCTGCCCGTTGAACGCCGGCAGGATCGGCTGCATGCCCCAGCTCAATTGGTATTCGACAATTTGTTTGCCCAACTCGGCGTGGGTTTCCAGCCAGTGACGCGGCATCGGTCCGGCATGGCTGTCCAGATTGATCATCCATTGCCACGGCAGGAAAGCCGGGCCGGAGAGAAACTTCAGCATCTCCTCCTCCGGGACGCCCAGGCGGACGAAGGTATTGAACCAGACTTTTTCAATGCCGGTGACCGCCAGCGGCATGTTGATGCCGTTCAAGGCCATGAAATCGACTTCCCGCTTCCAGCGCGGCCAGTCCCACCACGGCATCGAATAGCCGAAGGTGCAGAAGTTCAGGTATGGCCGCAGCGGCAACGGAAAAACTTGTTTGTAATCCGCCATCGCCGGCGGTTCCGGCGGCAGCGCCCACTGGTCGCCGCACCAGGAAAGATGCGCCTGGCAGGCGTATTTGAAGTAGTGATTCAAACCGGCCGCCAGCGCAACCGGCGTACTGCCGGAAATTCTGCGGCCGGAAATTTCGAAATATTCTTCCGGGCTTTCCACCAGTTCGAGTTCAAGTTTGCCGACGTATTGCGGCGCCAGCGATTGCAGCAGCCGGGCGGCGTTGTCCGCCACGGCCCGGTTGCCGAAGAACAGGCCGAGCGCCAGAAAAAATCCGGCCAGAATATAATTTTTCATTCGCATTGTTTCCTTTTCGTTTTTCCTTCAAAATAGTATAAGAGCGTTTTGGCGGAAAACAACTCCGCCGTCCAAACAAAATTGCCGGAAAATGCCGGAACGCAATCAAAACGGCGGCTGGTCGGTCGGAAAGCCGCCGGGAGAATCGGAACGCAATTGAAGCGCATTGCGACGAAAGCATTTATCGGAAAATAAATAAAAATATTGGTAAACTTTAAGTAAACAAAAGTAAAGCGCTTGACAAATGTTTATTTCTTGTGTATGATTTATCGGATATTGATAAAACGACACAACCGCAAGAACAACAAAAAGGAAACAAGAATCATGTTCAAACAGCTTTCCTGGTTGGCTCTGTTGGGGCTGACCTCCTGGCTGAGTGCCGGGGAAATCGGCGTTTCAATGAGCAACCGCGGACTGCAGATCGGCAATTTCGGCGAAATTTCACCGTTCTCGCGGTTCGTTGCCGTGGACAAGGGATGGACGAAACACTGGTTTTACACGGTGACGGCGCCGGCGCGTTTTGAAAACGGCGTATCGCCGGAAGGCGACGCCTACGCGCGGATGATTCAGACGCAGGAGATGCCGAATTTCAAATTGAACGATTATTCGGCGGTGGTGCATGACGACACGGTGACGATCACGCTGGACGGCGAAGCGCTCGGCGACGAACCGGGCAAGATCGAATATTCGATGTTGTTTTTGCCGCAGGTGCTGATCAACGGCAGCCAATACCATTGGAAATCAGCCGACGGCCGGAGCGGTTCCGGCCAGATCAGCGCTCAGTTCGAAGGGACCGGCACCGAACCAGTCGGCGAAAACTTGACCGAATTCGTCATCGACAGCAAAGTCGGCAAACTGACCCTGACCCTGAAAAAAGGTCCGTCGTTCAGCGTGGTCGACTATCGTGGAACCGGTTTCGGGCCGACCAGCGAAAGTTATCCGGGGTTGTGGGTCGGCCTGTTCTCGGAGTTCAATGAAGCGCAGCGGCATATCGATCACCAGCTTGAGCTGAAATTCGATTATGCCGACAGCTTCAAGGCGGTGGAACCGCTGCCGGAATTGTCCAAGGAGGTCCGAAAAGTGCCGGAAGCCAACCTGGTGAGCGGTTACCAGCCGGCGTTGCCGGTGCTGCCGACGCCGCAGCGGTTGGAGCGGACCGAAACGCCGTATATCATCGGCGGCATGGATAAAGTGGTGGTGCGCCCCGGCGCGGCCTCGGAGCAGGACGCCGGCCGCTTGAAACGCGCCGCCGAAAAGTTGCTGCTGAACGATTTTGTGCTGCCGGTGACGATGGCGGAGGACGCTGCCGAATTCGGTAAAAACATCACGATTGAAGTCACCGACCGGGAAGTCAACGGCGTTACCGCACCGGAACAGCCGGAAGGTTACAGTCTGAAAATCGGCGCGGACGGCATCACCATTGTGTCGCGGACGGCGCGGGGAGCGTTCTACGGGCTGCAGAGCCTGCGCAGCTACCGCAACAGCCAGGGTTTCGACGGCGTCGAAGTGACCGACTGGCCGGATTTCGACTTCCGCAGCATGCTGATGATGGTGGACAACGGTTCGCTGGATTACCACGGCAGGCAGATCACCGAACTGCTGGCGCCGCTGCGTTACAACACGATCATCATCGAAACGGAGTATGCCGCCTGGGATGCGACGAAGAACATTCATCAGCCGTGGGCGATCAGCAAGGACGACCTGCGCAAATTGATCGCGCTGGCCAACGACAACTTCATCGACGTTTACCCGCTGTTCCAGACGCTCGGCCACTGCGAATGGCTGTTCGCTTACGGCCAGAATCTCGACCTGGCGGAATGCCCGGAGCAGCCGTATGCCTACAACGTTTCCAACCCGCGCACCTATGAGCTAATGACGGCGGTGCTCGAAGAGGTTATCGATGTGTTCAACCATCCGGCCTACGTGCACATCGGCCACGACGAAGTGACGCTGGGCGCGCCGTTCCCGTACCGCGAGGAGAATAAGGCGATCGGCGGCCAGAAGCTGGTCATGGACGACATCATGTTCTATTACAACTATCTGAAGGAACGCGGCATCGGCACGATGATGTGGCAGGACATGTTCATGAAGGGTTCGGCTGACGGCGACAGCATTTTCGGACTGGCCGGGGTGCGCGATCAACTGCCGAAGGACATCATCATGTGCTATTGGGATTACAGCAAGGCGCTCGGCTGGTCGGGCGATTTCGTCCGGATGGCGGATGAAGGCTTCAAGCTGCTCGGCTGCACCTGGTACGAACCGCAGAATATCGCCAACTTCACCAGACTGGCGGCGGAAAAGAAGGCGCTCGGCATGATGGCGACGACCTGGGCCGGTTATACCAACAGCTATGTGATGGAGGAGAAAAACTTCAAACAGATCGCCCAGTACATCGACGCCGCCTGCTGGATGTGGAACGCCGAAAAGGGTCTCCCGGCCGGAACTTCGGCCGGCAAGGCGCTGTACGACCAGATGTTCGCCGAACCGGAAAACAAACACGCTTCGGGCATCAAATTCGATCTTTCCAATGTCGCCAACCTGGAGCTGCGGCCGAACAGCCTGCCGTTCCTGCTCGAAGATCCGCTGGACATCGACCGGCTGGTTGACCACTCCGGCGACACCGGCACGGTGAAGTTCGAGCTGGCCAAACGCGACGGCCAGTTGGCGGCAGTGGCGCTGCAGTCGAAGAGCAACCCGGATTTCCCGGCCGCAGTGGAAGGCATTCAACTGAACGTCAAGGCCAAAAAGCTCTATTTCCTGCATTTCCTGCGCAGCCAGGAGCTGCACGGCCAGGACGGCGAGTGGAGTTCGGGAAACAAGCATATCGCCTATTACAAAATTCATTATGCCGACGGCAGCAGCGTGGAGGTTCCGGTCCGGTTCCGCCGCGATATCGACATGCCGGAATCGGACTATTCAAAATACATGAAGCCGGGGGAAGCCCTGGAATGGCAGTCGAAATACGGCGATACCTGCCGGATGTGGTATATGACCTTCGACAACCCCTATCCGGATAAAGAAATCCGGACACTGGACGTGCGCGGCGGCGAGGATCGCTATCCGTTCTATCTCTTCGCAATCAGCGCCGAACAGTAGGACAGGCCGCTGCCGCTTGAATATGCAGGCACCCGGACGGGAATCAGTTCCCGTCCGGGATTTTTTATGTCTGCCGACCGGTCCGGGCGAACCGGCCCGGAGCCTGGCCGGTCCGGCATGGCTCTGAAATAAGCGGCACAGCGCGTCGATTTTTGCCGAATAAAGCGTCATACGGTGTGGCGATGCTTCCATTTGGTATTCCGTCATCAGCGCCTCCAGCCAGACTATTTTTTCCGCCGATTGTTCCGGGCGGCAGGCCCGCTCAAGCCGGTCGAACAATTCACCGAGAAACTGCAGATGGTCGAAATGCCGGGATGTCGGCATGGCCTGAACCGGCAGCGCATCATCTGGCTCAAAATCGACATAACGAATTCTCAGCCAATCATCCCGATCTTGAATGCCGTGCACCTCCTGCTGGTAATCCAGCCGGAAAACATCGCCAGCGCTCAGCGAAAATTCTTCATCGCCGACGCGCAGTCGGCCGGCACCGGCAAAAACGCCCCAGAGGGTTTGGCCGGGATGCCGGCCGGGCGGCACATGCCATGTCCAGTGTGGCACACAATGACCGCCGTAAAAAATTTTTGATGGGTCCATAAGTCGATTTTTGCCCAATTCCAGTCGGTGATTGCCTAAAAAGTGGCCCAATATAGCCTTTTTCCGTTCGCAGGTCAAGCGTATAGTAACAACCGGCGCCGAAAAAATCATTTTCAGAACCTGTAATCAGAAAGGTCAAAAACGATGACGACAACGCTATTTCTGTCCGGTGACGGCCAAACCCATCGGAAAATGACAACGCCGTGCCATGGCGGTGAAGGTGAGTGGTATTTCAGGGATTTGCTTGCTCCGCTGGCGGCTTCGGAAGTTTTGTTCATTAAATTCATTCACGACGATATCATTCCGCCGGGTTCGACGTTCGGCGCTCATTGTCATGGCGGCGATGCCGGCGGCCCGGAAGAGGAGTGGTATTACTGTCTGTCCGGCAGAGGCGTCATGATGCTTGACGGCCGGGAACATGAAATGACGGCCGGCGACCTCGCCGTCTGCTATGCCGGCGGTTGCCACGGTTTGCGCAACACCGGCAGCGAAGCGATGCGCATCATCGTCATCTGTGCTTCTCCATGCCGGACGGCGGGCCAGGAAGCGTGAAAGGAAAGCGGCTATGTCGAAAAAACAATTGAAAGTTGCGGTGGTCGGTCTGCGGGTCGGCCGGGCGCACGCGGCCGATTACGCGGCCAGCGATGCCGTCGGAGAACTGCTGCTCTGTGATTGCAACACCGCCTTGCTGGCGGAAGCGGTTGATCAATACCCCGGCGCGCGCGGTTATGCCGATTTTACCGAAATGCTGCGGCAGGAACGCCCCGATGCGGTCAGCATCGCCCTGCCGAACAAACTGCATCGTTCTTTCTCCATACAGGCGTTGGAGGCGGGGTGTCATGTCCTCTGTGAAAAGCCGATGGCGCGCAATGCGGCAGAGGCGTTGGCGATGGCCCGGACGGCGGAGCGCTGTGAACGGAAGCTGATGATCAACTTCAATCAGCGGTTCGAGTCGCCGGTTTATTCACTGCTCAAGGAGTGGCTTGATGCCGGCCGTTTCGGGAAACTCTATTATGTCAAAAGTCGCTGGTCACGCCGGCGGGGGGTACCCTGGTGGTATCCGCTGTCACGCGAGATGTGCGGCGGCGGCGCGCTGGTGGATCTGGGCGTCCATGTTCTCGACCGGGCGATGTGGTGGTGCGGTTTTCCGGAGCCGGAATGGGTGCTCGGCAACACCTATTGCGGCATTGCCGCCCGGGAAGCGGAACGGCGGAAGCTGGCTCCGTTCGAACTTGAAGATTTCGGCGCGGCGGCAATCCGGATGCGGAACGGTATGCTGCTGATGCTGGAGGCTTCCTGGGCGTCCAACCGTGAAAATGAGGAGATTTCCGTCCGGCTGTACGGAGAAAGAGGCGGCGCGCTGATTCAGACTGAGGTCGGAACGAATTCTGAAATCCGGGTAAAATTATTTCTGGAACAGGACGGCGTATTGTGCGATATGATACCGGCGGTGGAAACGTTGCCGCCGGTTCCGACGATTCGGCAGGCATTTCTGGAGGTGATTCTGCAGGATACGCCGGTGCCCTGCTCCCCGGAACAGGGAATCCTGATCAGCCGGCTGTTGGATGCAATTTACCAGTGTGCCGCGACCGGCGCACCGGTCCGGCTGACGGAAGCAACGCCTCTATAAAGAATAACGCCATGTACCGTTTTTTGTATCAATGGCTTGCTTGCACCGCCGGCGAAGCGGCCTCTCCCGAAGCAAGCGGAACGCTCATGAGG
Organism: Victivallis sp. Marseille-Q1083; assembly: GCF_903645315.1. Lineage (NCBI taxonomy): Bacteria > Pseudomonadati > Lentisphaerota > Lentisphaeria > Victivallales > Victivallaceae > Victivallis > Victivallis sp. Marseille-Q1083. The sequence goes on along the minus strand of NZ_CAHJXL010000001.1, from coordinate 2,020,592 downwards.
AGGTTTCCCGGAATTGGCAGGATTGCGAGCCGATTCCGGGAAACCCGGTCGCAAACGTACGCGCCACAGCCGGGTTCGCAGCAGTCCGGCCGCTTGCTTATTGAGGACCAGGCGAAGAAATCGTACAATCCGGTTCTGTTACGGCCAGCGGCCGGAAACGGATGTCGAAATCGTAACCATTGACGGCCGGATCGACTTGGACGACGGTCGATAACTCGCCGTCCCGCAATGATCGCTGCAATAGCTCGGAATAAATTCCGGAAGTTGAACCGCCGAAATCCCAGTTGTAAGGTTTGCCGCGGAAATCGGATGCACGGCGAGTGTAATAATATTTTTCTCCGGCCAGCGCTTCAGCGGAAATCCCGCTGCGGCTGCTGTGGGGCAGTCCGACATAATAAAGGTCGTCCGCTTCCGGGACCAGCGTGAAAAAAGCGGTGTAGTTGCAATAATCGCGGTCCGGCAATTCAACCTCCAGCACCAGCGGCGCGGCCGGCTGGCCCGGCAGAGCGAATTGACAGTGAAGCTGATAGATTCCCTCCCCGTCCGGTTCGGCCGGAAATTTCACCCGGTGATACAGTGGGCCGAGCTGTTCGATCAGGTAAGCGCGTTCTTCGGCCGGCAACTGGCGAAACAGCGTTCTCATATATTCCGGAAAATTGGTTTCGTATTTCCTTGCCATGGCTTCGTCGACCAACTGCCGGAATAATTGAAATTCCCGTTCGCCCAGTTCCCGGCGATGCGCTTCGCTTAAATTGGACCAGACGAAGGCCTTCTCCTCGAACGTCAAATCCGGCAGCGCGAAAAATTCATCGAAAGTGACGGAAAATTCCGGGCTTTCCAGCAGCTCCAGGCCGCGGGCAAGCGCAAAAGAACGTAAATCATCCTGGCGGAAGCGCTGCACCAGTTCCGGGTCCGGCGTATTGTCGTACCCTTGAAATGATTTGCAAAGCAATAAACCATATGGTGATGCAGTCGCAAGGTCGCCCATAATCCGGTTGGCTCCGGGCGGCGGCCCCATCTGCAGCTCCGCCGTGAGGTCGAAGAGCTCCGGGGATTCGAACAGGAGCCGATCGTTGGCAATCTTGTTTTTTCCGGGCGTTAAGCCGATCTGCTGCATGGCAGTGATGATGCAATCGAGGTCCTGCCGATAATTCTGCTTGTCGAAGCGGTAAACGGCAAAAGTCTGATATTCGAGATTGTGGCTCTGATAAATCAACTGACAATTGGCCAGCTTGCTCAGATCGAGAGCCGGAAACGGCTGAAAGGGAGTATCGATGGCGGGAATCCGGACGGTCGGCATTTCCTGCTGGCGGCGGTATGCCCGGCTGAAATCGTCGGCAAATTGCTGCACCAGCCGTTCGATGGCCGCCGACTCGGAACCGGAATCGCAGCCGGTGACGGCTTTGGCCCGGAACGTGATCCCCGGGGAAGGCAGGCGCAGATGGTGAAATGAACCGCTGCGCGAACCGAAGCCGGTCAGAGTGATCACTTCGAACGCCAGCTCATGGCCGGCATCTCCGGCGAGGGAATCCAGGGCATCCTGGAAACTCAATGTTTCCGGCGGCAGAGTGAGCCGCAGATGGTTCAGGATCTGTTTTTCAATATCCGCTTTATCCGGCAAGTTGCCCGGCAGGTGGAAACTCGGCGGTTCCGGCTTGATCAAGCTGACCTGCCGGATTAGCAGCGGCAGCAAATCATTGGTTTGCCGCAACTCCGGCGTCGTCTCGAAGGTTTGAATCTGGCAGGAAAGACCGGTTTGTTGTTCCAGAAGGGCAGCCAGTTGCCGGGTCAGTTGCCGGGTCGTCGCATCCGGGGCGCCTTCGATCAGCAGGAGGGTTTCAAGCTTCGGCGCGGTCGGACCCGAACTGCTGGAGGAGGATTGTGAAAGGACGATCGTCGAGACCCGGTTGAAGCAATATTTGTATTCTGAGCCGGTGACGCCGAATCCGCAGCAGAGCGCCAGCAGTGCGGCCGCGGCAAGGACTCCTTTGCCTGCCGGTGAGGTTTCCCGCCCGTCCGTCACCAATTGCCCGACCGCCCGGCGGCGGAACAGCAGCACATACAGCGTATAGACGCCGCAGCCGACCGCCAGCAGCAGATAGATCGGCGAATTGCAGCCGACCAGCGCCAGACGCAGAAAGGCGAAATCGAACAGCCAATTGAAAATCAGGTAATTGCGGCTCCACTTGCTGCCGCGGCAGATGTTTCTGGCGGCAAAGAATTCCAGGATCGAGAGGAGGACGACCAATAGCGAAAACATCAGCAGCAAACCGGCGTTCCGGCTGTTGAACTGATAGGAGAACCCGTCGGTGGCGGCGGCCTGCCGATAAAAGAGCCAGGCCAGCAGAAAAGCGCTGCCGCGGGCGGCAAAGAGCAATAGCTTCATCAGGCTGTAAATCCGCGTCAGCGCCGATGCCAGCTTCAGCGGCAGGTCTGGGACCGGCGAGGATTCCGGTGATTCCGGCAGCGCATTGCACTGCTCCGCCAGCCGTCGGGGAGCTTCGGCCTCGATCCTGCCGGAAACGGCAAGTCTGTCCAGTTCTTTTGGTTCCGGCGGTGTTTCGAAGTGCAACTGCCGCCGGCAACGGGGTTTCAATACCAGATACAACGTCACTGTCGCGACGACGAACAATGCCCCCAGCGGCAATTGACAGGCAATAAATTGCAGAATTCCGTGATAAAAGTAAAGTTCGTCGGTCATTTGGTCGGGCCTCCATATTTTTGCCTGCTATCGATTAGAGTAATGCAGTAACCAATAAAATCAATGTTATTTTAAAAAAATTTTTATTCTTTGATAAATTAAATTTAATGAAAAATGGGAATTGAAGGCAATCATTCCGAAAAAAATTCAATTGGCAATTTGTAAAATGCCGTTGAGGCGGTTAATGTTCTCCCGAGCTAATATTATCGGTGATTTATCAGCATTTCATTCAGGAGTGGTTGCAACTACCATGTTGGCCAGAACATTTTCGGCGGCGGTCATCGGCATCGACGCTTATCCGGTGGAAGTGGAGGTCAATGCGACCGGCCGCGGCGAACAGAGTTTTGTGTCGATTGTCGGGCTGCCGGACACGGCGGTCAAGGAGAGCCGCGACCGGGTGCGTTCGGCGCTGCAGAGCTGCGGCTTCCCGCATCCGGAGGGGGCGACGCTGGTCAACCTGGCGCCGGCCGATTTACGCAAGGAAGGAGCGGCGTTCGATCTGCCGATTGCGCTGGGCATGCTGGCCGCCGTCGGCCTGCTCGACCGGGAACGCCTGAACGGGACGCTGGCGGTCGGTGAATTGGCCTTGAACGGCGCAGTCCGGCCGGTGCGCGGCGTACTGCCGGTGGCGGTGGCGGCCGGCAGCTGCCGGGACTTGCATTTCCTGCTGGTGCCGCGGGCCAACGTTGAAGAAGCGGCGCTGGCGGCCGGCGACCGTCTGCAGGTCTTTCCGATCGATACGCTGCCGGAGGCGGTGCGGTTTTTTCAAGGGACGCCGCCATTGCCGTACCGGGCGGATGTGAAAAATTATTTGGCGGTCCATCGGGAAACCGGCGGCGATTTCGACGAAGTCAAAGGTCAGAACCTGGCGCGGCGGGCGTTGGAGATTGCCGCGGCCGGCGGGCACAATGTGCTGATGATCGGTCCGCCCGGCACCGGCAAGTCGATGCTGGCCAGCCGGTTGCCTGGAATCCTGCCGCCGATGACATGGGCGGAAACGCTGGAGACCAGCCGAATTCACAGCGTGCTGGGCTTGCTGTCGGACGGGCAGCCGTTGTTGAACCGGCGGCCGTTCCGGGCGCCGCATCACACAATCAGCGATGTCGGCCTGGTTGGCGGCGGTAGGAATCCGATGCCGGGGGAGATCAGCATGGCGCATAACGGCGTGCTGTTTCTGGATGAGCTGCCGGAATTCAAGCGCAATGTGCTGGAAGTGCTGCGGCAGCCGTTGGAAAATGGCCGGATCACCGTGTCGCGCGCCAACGGCAGTTGTACGTTTCCGGCCCGTTTCATGCTGGTGGCGGCGATGAATCCGTGTCCGTGCGGTATGGGAGATGCCGAACTGGGATGCCGCTGCAAGCCGGACGAAAAGAAACGTTACCGTCGGAAAATTTCCGGGCCGTTGCTGGACCGTATCGATCTGCATGTGGAAGTTTTGCAATTGACGCAGGAGGAGCTGCTGGCGGCGCCATCCGGGGAAAATAGCGAAACGATCCTGAATCGGGTGACGGCGGCGCGGCTTGTGCAGCAGGACCGTTTCCACGGCCGGTCGTGTCACTGCAATGCGATGATGGGCAGCCGGGAATTGCAGGCGTCTTGCCGGGTGACGGCGGCGGCGCAACTGCTGCTGCGGCAGGCGATCAGCAGTTTCAAACTCAGCCCGCGCGCCTATGACCGGATTTTGAAGGTGGCCAGGACGATTGCCGACCTGGCCGGCGAAACGGCGATTCAGGAGCGGCATTTGCTGGAAGCGGTCAGCTATCGCAGCGCCGACCGCAATGAATGGTAATAATGATTCAACAATACTGAAGCTGGAGGAGACGACGATGAAAAGTTATCGGCAGGAATTGACGGTCAATACGCCGACGCGGCGGGCTTTCCTGAACATTACCCCGCAGGTGGAGGAGGCGTTGCGCGCGTCCGGCATCCGGGAAGGGTTGCTGCTGTGCAACGCCATGCACATTACCGCGTCGGTGTTCATCAACGATGACGAAGACGGCTTGCACGGCGATTTCGAACGCTGGCTTGAACGGCTGGCGCCGGAAAAGCCGCACGAGCAGTACGCGCACAACGGTTTCGAGGACAATGCCGATGCCCATATGAAACGGCAGTTGATGGGGCGGGAAGTCGTCGTCGCGGTAACCGGCGGCAAGTTGGATTTCGGTACCTGGGAACAGATTTTCTACGGAGAATTCGACGGGAAACGGCCGAAACGAATTTTAATTAAAATTATTGGCGAATAAAATTTGACAAAGCCGGAAATTTGTCTATATTAAAAGTTTAATTACTTATCCAAGATTTATCCCAAGAGAACGACGAAGGGTCCGGCAAATGAACGAGTATATTGATAAATTTATGGCGGCTTTCCCCTACGAAGGCTTGACGTTTGATGATGTTTCGCTGGTGACGCAATATGCGGATTTCCTGCCGGATGCTGCCAATATCCAGAGCCGGTTCTCCCGTCATGTGAAATTGAACATTCCATTCGTCAGCGCGGCGATGGACACGGTGACCGAGAGCAGGATGGCCATCGCGATGGCGCGGCTCGGCGGGCTGGGCGTCATTCACAAAAATTTGTCGCTGGAACGCCAGGTGGAAGAGGTCCGCAAGGTCAAATTGTATTTGAACGGCATCATCAAATCGCCGGTCTGTTTTCATCCGGACCAGACGATCGAAGAGATGCTCAATGAAAAATGGGTAAAGAAATTCTCATTTTCCGGCTTCCCGATCGTCGATGACGGCGGTAAACTGATTGGCATCATCACTGCCCGCGACATCAAATTTCTGACCGATTATAAATTGAAAATCCGCGAAGTGATGACCAAATCGCCGGTGATGGCCCAGGACGGCATTTCGATGACTGAGGCCTATCGGATCATGCTGGAGCGCAAGGTCGGCAAATTGCCGCTGGTCAATGCCGCCGGCGTGTTGACCGGCTTGTACAGCTTCCAGGATGTCAAGTCGCTGATCGACAACGAAGAACCCGATTATAACCGCGATGCCCAGCATCAGCTGTGCGTCGCGGCCGGCATCGGACCGTATGACGAGGAACGTTCGGCAGCGTTGATTGACGCCGGCGTCGATGTGCTGGTGCTCGATACGGCGCACGGCCACAGCAAAGGCGTCATCGAGACGCTGACGATGCTGAAAAAAACCTACGGCGACCGGGTGGATGTGGTAGCCGGCAACATCGCGACGGCGGAGGCGGCCAGAGCGTTGGCGGACGCCGGCGCGGACGGTATCAAAGTCGGCATCGGACCGGGATCGATCTGCACGACCCGGGTAGTCGCCGGTGTCGGGATTCCGCAGGTGACGGCAGTCTACGAGGTGGTCAAATCGGTGCCGGCGGATTTGCCGGTGATCGCCGACGGCGGCATCAAGCAGTCCGGCGATGTGGCCAAGGCGCTGGCGATCGGCGCTTCTTCGGTGATGATGGGTTCGGCGCTGGCCGGGACGGCGGAGAGCACCGGCGAAGTGACGCTGCATCAAGGCCGCAGCTATGTCATCTACCGCGGCATGGGCAGCCTGGAAGCGATGAAACACGGCAAGGCCAGCCGCGAACGTTACGGGCAGAGCGATGTCGATGACGATACCAAACTGGTGCCGCAGGGCATTGAGGGATTGGTGCCGTTCCGCGGCCCGGTCTGCAATGTCATCCATCAGTTTGTCGGCGGGCTGCGTTATGCGTTCGGTTACTGCGGCGCCAAAACGTTGAAGGAGTTTCACGCCAAGGCCAAAATCATCCGGGTTTCGGCAGCCGGTTTGCGGGAAGCGCATCCGCACGACGTGACGATGCTGAAAGATGCGCCGAATTATACGGCTCACTAATTTCGCATTCTGAAAAAAATGATCGGTTCGGCCGGAGGCGCTTGGCGGTTTCCGGCTGTTTTTTTCTTTGAAAAAGGAGGGGCTGTCCATGCCGGAATGGAATAAGCAGAATTTGATGCTGGCGAAGCTGGAGGGTTATCTTTCGGTATTCGGCAATTTCGTCCTGTTCGGCTTCAAGTTTTATGTCGGCTGGCTGAGCGGTTCGGTGGCAATCATCGCCGACGCCTGGCATACGTTGAGCGATATTCTTTCTTCGGTGGTATTGCTGATCGGTCTGAAAATTTCCGAGCGGCCGGCCGATAAACAGCATCCTTTCGGCCATGGCCGGGCGGAATTGATCGCCGCTCTGCTGATCGGCGTGATGCTGGCGGCGGTGGCGGTCGAATTCTTCGGGCGCGGCATCGCGCAATTGCGGGCGCATGCCGGGGCCGACTACGGACCGGCAGCCGTCTGGGCGATGGTGATCAGTGTCGTCGTCAAGGAGGCGATGGCGCAATATGCCTATTGGGCCGGCCGGCGGACAAAGCTGAGTTCCCTGGTGGCGGACGGCCATCATCACCGCAGCGACGCGGTCAGTTCCCTGATTGTGCTGATCGGCATTGGGCTGGGGCGCGGCCATTGGTGGGTGGACGGTGTTTTGAGTATGCTGGTGGCATTGCTGATCGGTTGGGCGGCCTGGGGAATTTTGAAAGCGGCAGTCAGTCATCTGTTGGGCAAACAGCCATCGCCGGAATTGATTGCCCAGGTTCGGGACATCTGCCGGGAATGTTGCGGCGGAAACCTGGAAACGCACCACTTTCATCTGCATGAATACGGCCAGCACCGCGAATTGACCTTTCACATCCGGCTGCCGGGTGAGCGGCCGCTGCGCGAAGTGCATGACTGTACGCAGCGGCTCGAAGAAGCCCTGCAGCGGCAACTCGGCATTGCCGCCACGATTCATCCGGAACCGTTGAACACCGGTAAAACGTCTTGAATTTATCGGCTGTCGCGGAGTGTTTCGATCGGATCAATTGCCTGAAACGCGGCTGCCGGGTTGCAATGTCGGTATTCCGGTGATATAATATAAAATATTGTTTTTGCCATCGGCCCGGGTAGCTCAGTGGATAGAGCGTGGGTTTCCTAAACCCTGCGTCGGAGGTTCGATTCCTCTCCCGGGTACCACTCTATACTCTTAGACATAACCAAATTCAAATCAAAGCTGCCTTTTGCAGTGCAGACGACATTTTGAACGATGGCCAGAATTAAGTTTCGTTTGATTGAATAAGATTCTTCTTCATCGCTTAAATTATCGAGGAGCTGCGCCCATCCGGAAGCCGTCTGCAGGATTTGTTTTGACAGGTCATTTTCCTGATAGTCGATATTGCGCTGAATTTGGGATTGCCTTTCGCGGAGCTCGGTCTGCTGTTGGACGACCGCAGACAATTCAGCATTCCAATATACCATATTTTCCCGCGTGACCAGCCCACTTTTAAACATATTAGCGATATTGACTTCGCTTGCGTGAGCGCTGGCAAGCTGTTGCTCAATTTGCCGCATTTCCGGTAAAAGTGATACCTTTTTGTCTTTTTGCTCTTGCTCGCATTCTTTTGACAACTGTAGTAAAAAATCGGTATCTTGAGCAATGGATTTAATTTTTTCCAGAATCGCCGTGTCCAATTTTTCCGCATTGATGGCATTTTTACAGCTTGGTTCCGTACATTTATAATAAGCGTAGCGCCGGCCTTTTTTAAGGACGGATATATTGGTCATTTGCCGACCGCAAGAACACTTTACCAAACCTGCCAATAAATATTTATACTTTTGGGCGCCTGGCCGAGGCGCCTTGTACTTGTGCCCAGGGAGCATATTTTGTACCTGGTCAAATACAACATGATCAATAATGGCCTCATGTTCACCTTTGAAAATTTTACCGTCGTATTCGACTTCTCCGATGTAGAGCCGGTTGCGCAGAATTTTATAAAAGGTATTTTTGGATTTTATCCGGTCATGGTAACGCTGGAACAGCTCGTCGTTGGTTGCCGTTCCTGAAACATAAGAATCGAAAATGTCGCGGACTACGGCGGCGCCGTCCGGATCAACGACAATACGATTACCGGCTGTCCGCTTATAGCCAATGGGAATACGGCCGTATGGGATTTTGCCTTTTTGGGCGATACTGGTCATTTTCATGGCGGTTCTCTCCGATATCATTTCTCGCTCGTATTGGGCTGCTGCGACAAAAATGTTTAGCATAAAGCGGCCGCCGGCGCTGAACATGTCGATATTCTGCCGGACTGACATTAAGCCTTTGCCGGCATCATAGAGATGTTGAAAAAGCGGGATAGAATCGGCAAGCGACCGTGTTAAGCGGTCGAGGTGCCAGACTACGATACAATCCCACTCGCAAGTTCCGGAATCCAGTTCAGCAATGATTTGCTGTATACCTGGGCGATCCAAACTTTTGCCGGATCTCAGTTCATCGGTTACTTCAATAAAGCGTGCAGCCGGATCGCGGCGCAGAACATAATCGCGGCATTCTGCCAATTGGAGCGGCACGGATGTTTCGCCACCATGCCAGCTTGATCCTTTAGGTGATACTCGCGCATACAATAAATATGTTTTAGCTTGATTATTCATAGTCTATTGCGCCACGGAATTTTCAAACGGCATCCAATCAAGATATTTTTCGTAAATATAACATATTCTGGATGCTAAGGCTTCCACTCGATCTAATGGAATATTCTTAATACGTCCTACCGAGCCATAGCTGATGATATTTTTTTCAGGGACAAATTCTTGTGCAGTTAAAATTATTTCTTTTTCAATGTCATAAACGAATTTGTGGTGTTTTTTCTGAAGATAACGCATTTCATCCGATGAATCATCATCCCAATCAAACTTTATTTCCGCTTTTTTAGCGGTTTTGAAAATAACGACAGTTAGACCGCCATTTTTAATACGTTCATCATAGAATCTATCAAAGACATAAGAATTATATCTGCCGGGTATAGTATTAAATTTATATTTCATTTGGAATCATCCCCTAAAAATTCAATAAATATGCCTTTCTGTTCTGGGGTCAATTTCGATTTGATAAGTCTATCGATAATATCATTTCGGTATTTTTTGATAGCCTTGTCTATCGCTTCGGCACAAGCAGGATTATAATCCACATGATTTATGCCTGATATATTGTTTTGGATAATTCCAGAATTCTGGCTGGCATTGGTCTGTTGAGAGATCAATGGAATGTGCAAATCTTTGGCAAGTTTCTCAAGATATCCGGCTGGCAGATATTTTCTTAGAAAAGGCTCCAACTTTAAAAATGTATCCCATGGAAGCGACTTTGTCTTGCCGGTAAAATACCGAGTTAATGACGGCTGCTTTAATCTTGTCCGCTCTACTATTTTAGCTTGTGCGCCACGCCCTTCGATATCTTCGTATTTTTTCCAGGCTTGTCTGATTGTTTCCATGTCCTGCGGTTTTCTTATGGCATTTACAGACATATGGTGACTCCTTTCTATGATTAGAATACAGAAAAACATCAAAAAATCAATTTTTATGCTACATTTATACTTGTAATATACTATTGACATGTTATCGTTATATGAGAGATAGCCTGAAAGGAGGTATGTAAGAATGACCAAAAAAGTTGAAAACCCAGAATACGCACTTATTCGAATTAATGGAAATGTAAGGGATAAGTTGAAAAAATTTGCAAAGGAAAACGGCTTAAAAATGATGGAAATGATCAATCGTGGTTTAGAGCGCGCCATAAATAGTCAAGATAATCTTTTTTTGCCATAAAATATTACAGTAGTATTTTTATGACAAAGAAGATAATTGATGCATCATTGCACATCAGGGTCGTAATTGTCGGTATGGACAAAATTCCGGCAGCCACACAGCAGCGGATGCTCCAGGCACGGAAACGTCTTTATTGTACCGGCAACTAACTAACTTGCATATAAAACAGTCTTGGAATGGAATAATTTCTTGATTCGTTCCGGTTGTTCAGCTATCATTTCCATATGTAGCTTGGCATGTTCGGTTATTTTTCCTTTGGCGCGCCCCAAGGGCTTGTTGCTCAGATTTGATTTCAAGTCGCGGTTGAGATATTCATCCGGGTTCAGGTCGGGACTGTAGCTCGGCAAGTAAAATAGCCTGATGAAAGCCGCGTTTTCCTGCAGAAAACCAGTCAACGTTTTGCTGTGGTGAACCCGCAGGTTATCCAGAATCAAATACACTTTCCGCTCATTTTGACGAATCAGACGTTCCATGAATTGGATCAGGAGTTGAGCTGTCATCGTTTCGCTGTAAAACATGAAATGAGTTTTCCCCTGGTTGGTAATCGCGCTGATCATATTAACTTTTTCGCGTACCGGATTGACTGCTTGCACCGGGGGGTTGCCTTTCGGCGCATAACTGCGGCCCTTAGCCTCGTCATTGCGAATTCCTGTTTCATCCCCCCAAAAGATATCCGCATCTTCTGATTTTGCCAGCTTTTTGATTCGGGGATACTCCTCAATCAGCCATTTTTGAACGTGCGCCTCATTGCGCTGATAAGCTTTCTTAACTGGTTTTTGCGGCGTAAATCCCCAGCGTTTCAAGTACTCCCCCATGGTTCAGACTGGTATTTCGATTCCAAACGAAATCTTGATGTGCAACCGTACCGCCTGACGAGTCCAAAGCGCAAATGGCAATCTTAACTGATCCGGACAATGATCGACCAAATCTTTCCGTATCTTGGTCTCCTCATGCGGAAGCAGACGGCGTCCAAAGCCGAATGGACGACCGCATTTCTTTACTTTCAAAGCAGGCAAGCCGCTTTTTTTCCACCTGCTGATCCACTTGCCCACCGTGTTGCGGTGCGCTCCGACGATTTTTCCGATTTCTGTACAATTATTACATTTGCCGCTTTGATACAATCTCACGGCCTGCTTGCGCCGCTCTTCAAGAGCGACCTTATCGAGTTTTCGGGCATCTTGAGTTTCCATGATGATAATATACACCATCAAGCAAATATTGCACGTATGTTAATTGCCGAATCTATAGAGGAAGCCAAAGACCAATTCATTTAAAAAATGAAGACAATAACAGCTACCCTGCACATCAGGGTCGTAATTGCCGGTATGGACAAAATTCCGGCAGCCACACAGCAGCGGATGCTCCAGGCGCGGAAACGTCTTTATCATTTCGCGCTCGAAGCGCAACGAAACAGGCGGGAAAAATGAAGGTTAATATATTTGAAATGTCTGACGGCAAGGCGTTCTCCGTTTCGGAAGACGGAATATTGAGCCGTGTAAGAAAATATCTGGACGCCGAAGAAGCGCGTCACATTATCCGAAATAAAATTGACCGCGACGGCGCGATCACGTTCTGGCGGGAAGACCGCCCGGAACGCTGGTGTTGTATTTACCCGCTCGATCATCCGGAGCTGCCAGCGGTTCAGGGGGTGAAAAATGCCTGATTATCCGACTTTTTTTGATATTCCGCTTGAATCAACAATGAAAGCCGCCTATTGTAAAGGCATGGGCTTCGAAACCCATGCAAGAAGCGGCAGTCGTACCGTCAATACGGCGGACTCCCGTAATTTACAGTCCCATTGCATTGTGGGCCTGCAGGGCCGGCGCAAGCCGGGCACGACTTCTTGCGTGTTTCGAACCCTGCAGGCCCTTCTTATTTCCGGCGTCGAAACCGGAAAGGGGCGCAAAATTAACGGCCTAACAAGAAGGAGGTCGACCATGAAGGACAATTGTGTCCCCAAACCGTCCGCATCCCGTACCGGGAAGAAATCCGACATCAACAAACCCGACGCCAAAGTGACGGGCTATGTCCCGCGTCTGACGCCGGGAGAACGCGAAGACGCCTGGGCCGCATGCCTGAAGTATTCCGAAGAAAACAATATTCGCGAAATCGCGGAAAAATTGCAGCGGAAAGGCGGTCAAAATGCCTGATTATCCACCGGAATTGGTTCGGCTGGTGCGGCAGCGGTTGTTGGACGATCAGCGTTTCAACTTAAAAAGCGGGCAACCGCTCCGCAATGGAATGTGCCGGGAATGCGGCAAGAAAAAATGCTTTATCACGCCGGAAAAATTTTTTTTCGTCAAATGCGGATCCGGGATTTGGGGTGGGAGTAAACCCGCCGGAAAACTTTCCCCGGATTTTTTTCTGATTTTTTCCCGCCTCTATGGCGGCGACAACCGCGACGCCGTCGCCGATGGATATATGTGTTTCGACCGCGGGTTTTCTTCCGACATTATAAAAGGTATGTATCAGCAGGGCGCGCGGCATATCCGCGGTAAATGGTACGAAACCGTCCGCGTCCAGTTGTGGGACGGGCACTATTGGGAACGCCTGATCGACGCCGACGCGGTGGACGCCAACGAGGGCCGCAAGGCGATGTTCAGCAACGGCAGCGCCGGCGCGATCAAGGGAAGAGCCTGGATCCCGCCGGGCATGGAGATTTGCCGGGACGACCGGATTATTATCACCGAAGGAATTTTCAAGTCGATGGCCTGGCTGCATGTCAAGGACGAGACCGGCAAGCCGTATAAATCCATTACCGGCATGAGCGCCGGCAATATCCCGGTCAAAACGATCAAGGAGCACGCCGACAAAAATATCCTTTGGGTATTGGCGCTGGACAATGACACGGCCGGTCATGAAAACGCCGAAAAATTCGTCCAGATCATGACCGACTTGAAACAGCGATATCTGGTCGCCTTTCCGCGGCGCAAGGGGGAGGATTGGGACGACCTTTTCCGCAAGGGGGCGCTCGGTCCGAAAATGTACCAGGAAAGCGTCTGGCGCGGCCGGGTCGACATGGCCAAAAGCCGGGTTGAAAAAGCGGCCTGGATTTTCGCCCGTGAACGCTCCGGCTATTTTCTGTTTGATTTTGACTGCCGGCTGTTTTCCTGCAAGATGAACAGCGACACCAGCGGATTTACTAACGGCCTCGATGGCCGGTTCGATATACCGCTTGAGATCGGCGCATTCCGGGAAGTTGTCGACGATATCGACGAAATCGCCAACACAACGCCGGAATTTCTGTATTTTGAGCGCGATTCGGTGACCGGCGCGCAGGAATATTTCTTCCGGGCGCCGCTCCGCCGCTACGGCCGTATTGAGAATGAAACGATTGCGCTGGACGGCAGCGTTCTGGCGTCGCCTGATACCTTCAGCAAGACGTTGATGTCGCTGACCTCCGGCCGGTATTTCGATGGAAAAAAAGTCGACCTCGCCATTCTGAAAGACCGTTGGTTTAATTATGGGACTACATACGTCCGGAGCCTGCCGTTCGTCGGATACGATAAATCGACCGGCGTCTATGTGTTTCATGACTGGGCGTGCCATAACGGCCGGATCCTGGCCAAGAACGAAAACGATTTTTTTGAAGCAGGCAAACATAGTTTGAAAGTGAAAACCCCCAAAGGACAGGAGCGTAATGAAATGAACTCATACATGAAGCCCGGCGCTTTCACGCCGGATTGGCTGACCGATTACCAGGGCGCATTTTCGTGGAACGGCATGGTGGTATTGGCCTGGTGGCTCGGCACCTTGTTCGCCGAGCAGATCCGCGCCGAATTCGGCTATTGGCCGGTGATGGAAGTAACCGGCGAACAGGGCACCGGAAAAACCCAGATGATCGAATTTCTGTGGCGCTGCTGCGGCCGGAGCGAATACGAAGGGTTCGACCCGTCAAAGTCGACGCTGGTCGGCCGAAGCCGGACGTTCCAGCAGGTGGCCAATTTGCCGGTGGTGCTGCTGGAGGGCGACCGGGAAAGCGGCAAGACCTGGGATTACAACGAAATTAAAATGTTGTATAACGGCCGCTACGGCCGGGCGATCGGCGTCAAGACCAGCGGCAACGAAACGATCGAGGGCGTGTTCCGCGGCGGCGTGATGATCGCCCAGAACGCGACAGTGGCCACGGAGTCGGACGCGGTGCTGGCCCGCATCGTGCATGTCCATTGCACCAAGGAACACTTCACGCCGGAGGGCGAACAGATGGCGCTGCGGCTGAATCGAATGCCGACCGCCGACTTGTGCGGGTTCATCGGCGCAGCCGTAACCAATGAAAGACGGCTTTTACGGTCTTTCCGGGCCAACTTTGAAAAGCTCGACGGCGAATGGCTGGCCAACCACGATATTCAGAACCGCATCGTCCACAATCACGCGATGGTGGCGGCCTGGCTGCACACCTTGCCGGAACTGTTCGGCAATCGCATGCGGGGCGACTGGCTCGACTATCTGACTTCCTATCTATGGAGCCGGGCGCAGGATCGCCAGGCGCGCTGCGCGGCCGACCACCCGCTGCTGGCGCAATTCTGGGAACAGTACGAGTTTATCCAGACGGCGCAACTGGAGGCCGGTTCGACGAAAAACCAGCTCAACCATTCCAAAACGCCGGGTGAAATCGCGATCAATCTGCAGCACTTTCAAAACCTCGCTTTGAATTATCGTTTGGAAATGCTGCCCTTGAATGAATTGAAACGGCTGTTTCCGATCGGCAAGCGTTATCGGCTGATCGCCAACAAGCCGGTAAATTCGGCGATTCGCCCTGGCCAGTCGGTTCGATGCTATGTATTTTCCGCCAAAGGTGATAGCGAATAATTTTTTGTTTTTGAAACGGGATGAAATAAAAAAAGATGGTATGCAAAAAAACGTGTAATTTTTGTAATCTCAATTTTATAATGAATGTTATATGTTTATAATCAATATATTACAAATAATTTAAATTGTAATTATTCCGTAATTTACCCGTAATTAAATTACATTTATTTTTCGGGGAAAATTACAAAAAATTACGCCGAATTACATTGTTTTGTAATCATAAACCATTGATTGCAAAGGTTATGACAGAAATTACGGAAATTACAGGGGTATTCGTGAACAACATATGCAAACTCGCGTCGGTATATCCGCGGCTTGATCTGTTGGATATCAAGCTGTTGCAGATAATCGCCGAACTGCCGGGGCTGACGGTCGCCAGCGCGGCGGAAATCGCCGGGATATCGCGCAAGACCGCGCAGCTGCGGATCGCGCTCTTGTCCGGCGGCCGCAAGACCCGGCCGGGCTCGAGCCGTTACGGCTTTATCACCGAGGACAAAAATTTTGCGGACAAACGGAAACGGTCGCTGGCCTTAACGGAGGCCGGAGAAACGCTTCTGGAACAAATAACCGAAGGGACCGGGCGATGATTAACTTGAACGAGATACGATGCGTCGACAACCGCGAGTTGTCGCGCGACGAAATCGGGCGACTGGCCAACGACGAAGCGGCGGCCGAAATACCGGACGCGGAATAACCAGAAAGGGAGAAAAGATGAAAGTGAAATTTAATAGATTCGGGGGAATGAGTATTATCCGCAATGGTGTTGAGTATGAATCATATTGCAGCAGCGTGCCAAACAGGTTATGCGGATTGTGCTGCCCGCACCTCGACGATTCGGAGCAGGGCGTGATCCGGCTGACCTGCGGCGGCACCGACGTTGTGCTGGAACGCGCGGACGACGAGGGCGAGTAAAAAGGAGCGCGGCGGCGGGCTACACTCCGCCGCTGCGCATGGCGGAGCCGGGCCCAGGCATGGATGACTCCGCCGGTGAATACAATATCATAAATGAAATATAAATGCAAGGAACAGCGGAAAATGACGAAATGCAACGAAAAGTGTGAGATTTACAGCCGGGTTTGCGGTTACTTTCGGCCGGTGTCCAATTGGAACAAAGGCAAGCAGGCGGAATTTGCCGACCGGAAAACTTATAAAGTGATCGTCGAAGCTGGGCGAATAAATAATAAAAAGTGATTTTAGTTCACTTTTTATCTTGAAAAAGTGAACACTTTGCGATATAATATGTCATACAGGAAAGGAACGGCCAATGACATGGCAAGTGACAGTAAAACGTAAGGCGGATAAAAATAGTCGTCTCATGCCGCCAAAAGTCCGGGCGCTGTTTGCCGAACTTCTGCTTGATCTGAAATACAAAGGGGCTGAACAGCCGGAATGGCCGAATTACTCGAAATTGAATAAAACAAAATATCATTGTCATTTAAACCACCATTACGTCGCCTGCTGGACGGCGACGGAAGAAACCATAACCATTGAGGTGTACTATGTTGGCAGTCGTGAAAGCGCCCCATATTGATCTGGAAATCTGCTGCTCCGGAGTCGGAGCCGACGAATTGATGAAATTGCTGGAGCAGCACTGCCAGGTGAATGTTGTCACCTCTCCGGAGAGCGACGATAAAGCAATTGATTTTGAAGACACTCAGTTCTGGAAAGAGAACAAGCACCGGGTTCTGGCCGGGGCAAGGTTTCGGGCTGGATTGACGCAAAAGGCGCTCGCCGAGCGCACCGGCATTCGGAAATCCATGCTTAGCGAGTACGAGAACGGCAAGCGCAAAATCACCCGCAAGACGGCCGAAAAGCTGGCGGAAGCGTTGAACACCTATCCGGAAAAGTTTATGGACGCGCTCGGATAAGAAACTTTGTGTATGGCGAAATACTTTTTACTATACACAATTTATTTTGTGGTGTATTGACAATACACCAGCGCTCCCGGCTATTTCCGGCGCCCGGTTTGACAAACGTTGAACCGGGTGCTATTTTATTCACGTTGCGAGTGACATCGCGACTGCCGAAAAGTTTTCAGCTGGAGTAATGACCAGCGAAACGGCATAAAACAGAAAACATTTTTTTTGTCCGGAAATTTTGGGCTTTTGTGTGAACCGGCGGATTCATTACCCGCCGGAAGGTGTGTCACCACCGACCACAAAAGCCCTCTTTGTTTCCGGACGGAGGAAATCACCATGAAAAACCGTTACCCCCATTGGCAGCCCTCGTTCCGGGAGCTGGTCGCGTTGAAAGTCGAATTGTCCAAGCTCCGGAAGAAGACCGCGCTGATCCGCGAACAGCTTTCAGCGCTCGGCCTGGCGGATGCGGAACTGCCGGAACTCTCCGACGTGCAGCCCGCTTATGCGGCGATCGGCCGCGAAATCGTTTTGCGCCGGCTCTGCCCGTGTTCCAGCGTTTGCGCGAAAGCGCAGCGAAAGGCGGTGGCGAAATGAGTGGAGAAACCGCGATCCGTTCGGGCGGCGAAACCGAAAAATTGCTGGCCGCCGACTTCAGCGGCGCCGGCCGGCTGGAGGTCATGCACCGCTTCATCACCGCGCACCCGGTGCTTGCCGGGCTGCGGCCGGAGCAGACCGTTGAAATCGTCCGGCTGGTCGATTACGCGAACGGCGTTTTGAAAGAGCAGCTCCGTGGCGAATTACGGAAATCCGGGTTGAACACCCGTCAAATCCGGCTGCTTCTGCCGATGCTGTTCAGTTAGGAGCCCGGCCATGAACGAACCACTGGTGAAAGGCGGCTGCGGCCATTCGGACGCGGAAGCCGGGTTTTCCGGACTGGCCGGCGCGGCCTGCCTGATCGCGGCGCCGGTTCTGGCGCTGCCGGCGGCGCTGATCGTATAAGTAAATAAACTCTTAACCGGGCGGCTCTTAACGGGGCCGCTTTTTTTGTCAAAAAAACTTAATTTTTCTTGAAAACCATTGTTTTCTACAATTGCAAGTTCATTTTGTCAAACATATATTTAATTATCGAACAATGAAAGAGTTAATCAAAATTACGGTGATTTTGCGCGTCGGCGGCGAAACCCGGCTGCTGGATCGGGTGCTGGCGGCGCTGTATGCCGAACTGCCGGCCGGCTGCGAGGTGATGACCGTAGACTGCGAGCCGGGCAGCCGCAATTTAGCGATTCTGGCCGATTATCCGGATATACATCATTTGCCGGTCAAACAGTCCGAATACGTGCCGGGCCGGGTGATGAACCGCGCGGCGGCCGCCGCGGCCGGGGAAATACTGGTGTTCCAGAACGACGACGCGGTGGCGGCTCCCGGCTGGCTGGGGGCGCTGATCGCGCCGCTGGCGGCTCCGGGCGTCGGCGCGGTCTATGCCCGGCAGACGCCGCGCGCGGACGCCTGGCTGCCGGTGGTGGTCGATTACCGCGGCGTGTTCGGCGACGGGCCGGGCGCCGATGACTTTTTTTCAATCGTATCGGCGGCGGCGCGGCGCGAAACTTTACTCGCGTGTCCGTTTCGCGAGGATCTGCGCTATGCGGAAGATACCGAATGGGCGCTGCGGCTGCGGGCCGCCGGGCGGCGCGTCGTTTACGTGCCGGGCGCGGTGGTTGAACATTCTCACAATTACCCGTTCCGGGCCTTTTGCCGCCGTTGTTTTCGGGAAGAACTGGCCCATGTGGAAATCGGCCGGCACACGTCGATTTGCCGGCATCTGTTCTGGCGGCTTCCGGGCGGCTGCTGCCATGACCTGCAACTGGCTTGGCGAACCGGCCGCTGCAGGGAGCTGCCGCGCGCATTGGTCTACCGGGTGCTGCAGCACTGCAGCGGCGCGGCCGGCATCGTGGCCGGGCGTTGGCGGAAGTTTCTGCGCCGCGAAACAGCTTGAAAATAAGCAATTCGGGCGGCCTTTGACCGGGGCCGCCTTTTTTATTTTAAAGCAATTTGGGCTGATGCGGCGCGAATGTGCGCAGCAGCTCGGCCTTGTCGCGTTCGGGTAAATTGGCAATCTGCTCATAAAGCGAGTTGGTGAGCGTCGAAGCCGGCGGGGTGACGTCGTGCGAAAAAGCGATCCGCATCACAAAGCGCGCGGCGCAATCGTCCGATTTGCAGACGCAGTAAATTTCGGCCACCGTCCGGGAGAGACGGGAGCTGTGGGTAATCAGGGCCCGGGATTGGCAATGCGGGCAAGTGATGCGCATTATTTTGTATTGATCTCCTGTTTTTGGGGATTGCTATACAATATATTGTATAACAGCTTATGTCAAGCGCCGATCGACCAGCGGCTTTTGCGCTCCTGGTCCGGCAGGATCAAACCTTCGTTGGAAATCGCCTGCATGATCGCCCAGGCGGCGTCGGCGTGGCCGGTCTTTTCGCTGCGGTTGGCGTAGTACAGGATTTTGTCGCTTTTCGCGCCGACGGCGCGCTTGACCTGCAAAAAGCCGGCGGCGATATCCGACCATGACGCGTCCCATTTGATCCGGCCGTCGCCGATCACCTGCTGCGCCTTCAATACCAGCTGATTTTTCTGCTCCGGCGTGTAGACGATACCGTCGGCGCGCGGGAAAAACAATTGCACGTATTCGGAGACGCCGGAGCCTGGGCCGGTCGCGTCCATCGTGATCCGTTGGACATGATACTTTTTGGTCAACCCCTTCATGAAGTCCGCCTGCGCGGGCCAGCTCACATCGTGCAGCGTGATTTTTTCGATCACATGGAACGTGCCGCGATAAGTGCCCGGCGGCGCGACGACGACGATGCAGGCGCCGTCGCGGTTGCGCGACGGGTCGTAACCGATCCAGACCGGTTGCTTGTCGAGGCCGGGCGGGAACAGGTTTTTGTCGCCGAGGCAGGCGCACAACTGGCTGAACGAGAAAACGCTGCCGGCGTCGTCGATGAACTCGCAGCCGAACAACTGCCGGAACTCTTCCGGGGAGTATTCCAGCTCGAGGTCGGCGCGGTTGAACAGCGTGCAGCCCATCCGCTCGGCGTCGTCCAGCGTGATAATCGTCCGCCACTGGCCGTCCGGACAGAGCCGGAACCCGTCGCGCAATTCTTTCCGGCCCGGAAATTCCGCCAGTTTTTTATTGGTTTTCCGGTTCCGTTCGTTGTATTCGTCGCCAGTCCAGAACGGGTACGCCTCATGGGTGGTGGCGCTTGGCGTCGAGAAAAAGGTGCGCGACCATTGCGCCTGGGCGGAGGAAGCGCCGACCAGTTTTTTGACCTTGCTGAAATTCGGGATCCAGAAATATTCGTCGATGTAGACGTCGCCGTGGCGGCCCTGGCCGGTGGCGCTGTTGGTGGAGAGGAAATACAAGGTGGCGACGCCGTGCGGCGTGTGAATGACGATTTTGTCGCTGCCCTTGAGGTCGATTTCAAACCATTCGAGCGCCAGCTCCCGGATATAGTCCTTGAAAATCTCCGACTGCGCCCGGCTGGCCGAAATGAAGATTTTATTGCGGCCGGTCAACAATGCGTCGGTGAACGCCTCGCGCGCAAAATACCAGGTCAAGCCGATCTGGCGCGATTTCAGAATATTCCGCGTCCGCTCCCGCCGCTTTTCCCAGAGCTGGAGCTGATAGGCGAACAGCCCGTCGCGGAACTTGTCCATCAGGTCGATTTCGTCGATAGCGGTGAAGTCGTTTTTGCCCGGTTTGCGGCCGCGTTTTTTCCGCGGCGCCGTTTCCGGGGGCGCGGCGGCCGCCGGTTCGGCGTCGCTTTCGGCGGCGGCGGCCGACCGCCGTTTGTCGGCCAGGCGCGCGGCATTGAGTTTGCGGCGCTCAACATGCTCCAGCAGCCGTTCAAGCTCCAGCAATTGCGGCAGGCTCTTTTCTTCCTGCCGCAGGAGCTGCGATATCCGGCATTCGATCAGGCCGTCGACGTTCTCCCGGCCGGCCGCCGGCCGCCAGCCGCCGGTTCTGATCCAGTTGTAAAGCGTGCGGCGCTCAATCGCCAGCGCGTCGGCGATCACCTCGACCGTTTCGCCGTCGAAATACCGGCTTCGCGCCGCCGCCTTTTGTGTTTCGGAATATTTCATATCGCAAAATTACCGCCGATAAATTGGAAGAAAAGCAAGATTTTTTGTGATTTCCTGTGATTTTCCGATTATCACAAAAACGCACAAAATCAATGAATTGCAAACTTGGTTCCATCGGGCGATCTTTCATTGCGATACATGAAAAATCAACTTTTTTGCGAGGTGCAGCAATGCCTGGAATGTGTTTGACCAACTGGGTGACGATCGGCCGCAGCGGCCCGACGGTGGACGGCCGGAAAATTGATCCTGAAGCGCTGAAGGCCGCGGCGAAAAATTACAATCCGGAAACCTATACCGCGATTATCAATTACAACCATCTTTACGGCAATCTGGGCAGTGTCCGCGAATTGCGGGCGGCGGACAAAGGCGACTATGTCGAGCTGCAGGCCCGGCTTCGGCCGAACCTGTATTACTACATGTTCAACAGCAACGAAATGGGGCTGTTCTTCTCGATGGAGCTGGTCAAAAATTTTGCCGAAACCAAAAAACCCTACTTGATCGGCCTGGCGGCGACGGACAACCCGGCGAGCCTGGGCACCACCGAACTGCATTTCAGTGCCGACGCCGACCGCGACAATTATATGCGCGGAGAATCCGTCCGGCTGGCCGACGCCGGCCTTCCGGCCCGCGAATCCCTGAAAAGCGCGCTGCTCGGCGCGTTGAAGGATTTTTTCAACCATGAACCAAAGGAAGACGACATGACGAAAGAAGAATTGACGGCGGCCGTGGCCGAGGCGGTGAACCCGCTGGCCGGACGGCTGGAGAAGCTCGAAGAAAAATTTTCGGCGCCGGACAACGGCGACGCCGCCGCCGGAGCCGGAAAATCCCCGGTTGCGCCCGACGATGATTACAAGGCGAAGTACGCCGCGCTGGAGGGCAAATACGCCGAACTGGTAGGCAAGTATGCCGAACTGGCCGGCAAGGTTGAAGCGGCGTTGAAAGACGTTCCCGGCGAAACGGAAAAAAACTCGACCGGCGCGGCCGACGGCGCGGCGCCGTTCATCATGTAAGGAGCAATTTATCATGCGTTTTGAATCCAGACTGCAATTCGAGGCGATGCAGAAACAGCTCGCCGTTACTTACGGCGTCGCCGACGTCCGTGAAAGTTTTGAGGTGACCACGCCGATGGCGCAGCGGCTGCTGAACGCCGTTCAGGAGTCCGACGCGTTTTTGAGCCGCTGCGCGCTGATTTCGACCACCGACACGACCGGCGAAGTGGTGACGCTCGGATTATCGCGCCGGCTGGCCGGCCGCACCGACACCTCGGGCTCCGGCAAACGGCAGGCGCTGCCGATCTCCAAAAAAGACGGGCGCAAATACCTGGTCACGCAGACCAACTTCGACTATGCGTTGCGTTACAACGAAATCGACGTCTGGCGGCGGTATTCCGATTACGCGGCCCGGATCGCCGCGATGGTCAACCGGCAGATGGCGCTTGATCTTTTGTGCATGGGCTGGTACGGCAAAAGCGCGGCGGCCGACACCGACATCACCAGTAATCCGTTGCTGGAAGATGTTTTGACCGGTTGGTTCGAGCGGCTGAAAACCCAGAAGCCGGCGAATTTCGTTTCTCCGGCGGCGACCGAGAGCGTGCCGTCGCCGAAGATCACTTTCGGCGCGTCCGGCGATTACAAGAATCTCGACCAGGCCGGCAACGACCTCTTGTCGATGATCCCGATCGAACACCGCACCGGCCGCGAAATCGTGCTGATCGGCCGCGGCCTGCTGGCCTGGGAGGTCGATATCCTGTTTGAGCTGTACGGCCAGAAGCCGACCGAAAAACAGGCGATGCAGGTGCTGAAAAAAGGCATTGCCGGCATGGAGGCGGTGACGCCGGCCGGCTTCCCCGACCTGGGGATGATGGTGACCGACCCGGTCAATTTGCAGTATTATGTACAGGACGGCACGATCCGCAAGCAGATCAAGGACGAACCGGCCAAAGACCAGATCGAGACCTATCAGAGCCAGAATATGGATTACCAGATCGGCGACCTCGACGCGATCGCCGCGCTCGATCACGCCAAAGTCGAAGACCCGGCGGTGTAATCATGAGCATCGGAATGCGACACCAGAAACGGGTGCGGGCCGAGGAAGCGGCCCGGCGGCAACTTGAAATCCTGCGCCGGCAGGACGCCGCGGCGCTGGCCGACGCCGCCAAAGGAAACGCCGCGTTCGAGCTGTTGACCGTGGAACTCGAAAACGCGCGGAAAGCGCTGCACGAGCTGCCGCAGGGCGAAGCCAGGCGCGAACGGAAAAAGCGGCTGCTCGCGCAATATCTGCCGATGGTCGAAGCGTTTCTGGCCGGGCCGGAAAATTATCAGAACCCGGTGTTGATGTGGTGTCTGATCTGGAGCTGTGATATCGGCGACCTGGCCGGCGCGCAGCGGCTGGCCGACGCCGCGATCGAACGCAATCAGGCGATGCCGCATCCGCCGTTCGGCAAGGACTACACCGTGAAACTGTTCTGGGCGGATTCGGTATTGACCTGGGCGACGCTGGAGTTTGCCGCGGGCCGCAGCGTGAACCCGTATTTCCCGGACATGTTCGGCCGGGTGATGGAATGGCCGGTGCACGATGTGATAAAGGCCAAATACTACAAGCTGGCGGCGCTGATCGCTGAAAAAAATGAAGCGATCGACGAGGCGCTGGCCTATGCGGTCGCGGCGCGGGACGTCGGCGCCGGAGCGGTCAAGGTGAAAACCCTGATCGCCCGGCTGGAAAAGGCGGCGGCGGCAAAAGCCGAGGCCGGACGGCGCGCGCCGAAAGAACCGGACGCCGGCGGCGGCGGTACGGAAACGGAAGAATAATGAAAAAGTACCTTGCTCGAAGCCATGAGTACGGCGAAGCCGCACGGAATGGCGGAGAGCGGGGCCCCCGACAAGTACCCGCAGCTTTTCGCGGAGCGAAAAGACCCGAGCCTTAAACGGCGAGGGTGGCAACTTTTCGGGGAAGAATAACTCACCCCGCGGGCGGCGGTTGACGGATGGCTTGATCGGCCTTTTAAGAACTGATCCTGCCGCGCCGTCACCGCCGGCCGCCCTTATCGAGTTCAAAGTTGAAAGTTTGAAAGTTGAAAGTTGGGGGAGAGGGAAGAGGGAAGATAGTTAAGAGTTGAAAGTTTGAAAATTGAAAGCCGGGAAGATGGCTGACGGGAAAGGTTAAAATGGTGCAATGGGGCGAAAAAAGCGCGCCGGACGCGTTGCCGGATGTGGATTTCGGCGGGTTCTGGCCGACCATCAGCGGCGGGAAGTTTCGCCGGCTGTACCGGATCCCGGCCGAATTGCCGAATGAGATTGTAATCGAGCAGCTGCGGCTGGCCGGGTTGACCGTCTGCCGGCAGTTGCGCCGGTGGCGCGAACGGCAGACGGCCGCGACGATGGCGGAGATCGCGCAGGATGCGGTGGATGGCGTCGGCGCGTTGACGCTCTATTTCGAGCGGGCGGTTTATTGCGAGGCGAAAGCGGAACTGCTGCGCGAAACGATGAGGCCGACCGGCGCAAGGAAGCCGAAAACGCAGTGAAAAGCGGCGACGCCACCGAAGAAAAATACCGGGAATTTGCCGCCGACGCGATCGCCGCGATCATCGGCAACAACCGGATTTATGTGGAGCTAATATGAATCTCCAAAAAGTTGCCTCCCTCGGCGTTTGAGCCTCGGGACTTTCAGCAAAGCCGAAAGCTTCGGGTACTTTTTGGAGGCCACGCCCTCTGTTCCTCCGTGCGGCTTGCGCCGTACTCGGAACGGCGGGAAAGGAATGAAAAAAAAAATGAAGTTGCCTCCTCCGGCTTGGGAAAGGAGTTCAAAGTTGAAAGTTTGAAAGTTAAAAGTTCAAATCTCGCGGGCGCGAGTCCGGCGCAAGCCGCACGGAACACCGGAGAGCGGGGATGGGAACCCGAAGGGTTGCCAGCACCCCACAAGGGGCTACGAAAAGTACCCGCAGCTTTTTGAAGCGAAGCGAAAAAAAGACCCGAGGCCCGTGGCCGACGGGTGGCAACTTTTGGGGGAATCATGATCAGAAACCGATTTGACGAATTGCGGAAGTATCTCAAAACAAAATTAACTCTGCTCGGCATTCGGCCGGAGCAGTTCGACGCCTGGATCGACAAGCTGGCGCTGCCGGAGGGCGGGCACAACGAAACGGAAGACGGCTACCACCTCTGCAATTTCCGTTACACGGGCCGGATTTATATTGAGCGCCTGCCCGAAGCGCAGTTGTCGCTGCTGGCGCTGTACGTGCGGTCGTGGCTCGACGACAACGACGACACCCGCGGCGCATACAAGCTGCCGGATCCGGAGGCTGAAATCATCCCGCTGGACGACGACACGCTGATCGATGTGCTGTTGCCGGTCGAGTTTGTCGACCCGGTCTACCTGGCGCCGGCCGGTGACGACGATCCGGAGGCGCTGGACTGGTGCGGCCGCAAATGGAGCGTCGCCGAATACCTGGTCGATTACGCCGAGCGCGGCACCGTCAATCAGGCGCCGACCGAGTCGGAGGAATAACACGATGGCTGACGCCGTACAAATGAAAATGATCGGCATGAAGGAGGCGCTGGAGGCGGTGAAACTGCTGCAGCTGTCGCCGGCGGAAAAGCGGCGGTACCTGAAGCGGGTCGGCTACCTGGCGAAAATGCAGGCCCGCAAGAATACCGAGCGGCAGAAGACGGTGGACGGCGCGCCGTTCGCGCCGCGCAGTCCGCGTTCCGGCAAGACCGGGCCGATGCTGAAAAAAATCGCCAAAGGGCGCTGGATGGGCGTCCGGATGGTCGGCGACAATGCCGCCGAAGTGTATTTCCCGTACAAGCCGACCAAAATGAAAGACGGCGGCCGGCGCAAAATCTCGGTCGGCGAAGTCGCTTATCGGCAGCAGTATGGCGGAATTGAAGAATACCAGCGGGCAAAGCTGGAGAACCTCGTCGCGGATCCTGGCAAACAATGGCTGGAAAAGTGCGATAGAAAGCTGGCCGCCGAATTGATCCGGTGCGGATTTCGTCGGCCGCTGAAATGGATTATGGAGAATGTTCCGGTGTCGCTGGCCGCCGGTTATCTGAAGAAAGTGAAAGCGTCCTGGAACATTAAAACGCCGGCGCGGCCGTTCCTGGGCGCGAACCCGAAGCAGCGCAAGCTGTGGGGCGACGCCATGCTGCGCGACCTTGAGGTGAAGTTCAAAAAGAAAAATTATCAACATCTGGTGAACTGAAGTGGGCGATGCGAAAAGAAAAACGGCGGCCGTTTTATTGGCCGCCGGGTTGGAATGGTTGGCTTATGCCGCGAATGCCGCGACGACGGCGAACAGGGCCGCCGCGATCAGGCACCAGCCGCCGGCCAGCCCGGAGAACTCGGCTTCCGCGTCCGAATGGCCGCAGCCGCCTTTGACCGGCGGGTCATTCATGGCCGGGCTCCTAACTGAACAGCATCGGCAGCAGCAGCCGGATTTGACGGGTGTTCAACCCGGATTTCCGCAATTCGCCGCGGAGCTGCTCTTTCAAAACGCCGTTCGCGTAATCGACCAGCCGGACGATTTCAACGGTCTGCTCCGGCCGCAGCCCGGCAAGCATCGGGTGCGCGGTGATGAAGCGGTGCATGATTTCCTGACGGTTTTCGCCGCTGAAGTCGGCGGCCAACAAGTTTTCGGTCTGATTTTTCATCGCTTTTATCTCCGTTCAGGCGTTGATGATCGCCAGGTAAACCACCGACCGTTCGGCGTCGGCAAGCCCGGGACATTCCAGCACCGCTTCGCCGAGGCGGTATTTGAGGTCGTTGCAGGAGTTGGCCAGGAGCGCGCAGACCGAGGCGATTTGCCGGTCGTTGAGCTTGTCCAGCTCCGGATAATCGCTGCCGAGCAGCCGGCGCAGCTTGTCCATCGGGACGTCGACCAGCGTATGGGCCGGCACCATCCGGGATTCAAAATAGAGCGAGGCGTGCCGCCGTTCCGCAACTCCGACCAGCGTCAATTTCCGCTGGATGCCGGCGAGGCGTTCCAGTTCGTTCGGCCCGGCGAAAATGCCCGGTTTGCACGAGTCGATGATTCCGCCGCTCATTTCGACACCGCCTTTCCCTGCGCTTTCGCGCAAACGCTGAAACACGGGCAGAGCCTCCGGGAAACGATTTCGCGGCCGATCGCCGCGTATGCGGGCTGCACGTCGGAGAGTTCCGGCAGTTCCGCGTCCGCCAGGCCGAGCGCCGCAAGCCGTTCGCGGAGCCGCGCGGTCTGCTTCCGGAGTTTGGACAGTTCGACTTTCAGCGCGACCAGCTCCCGGAACGAGGGCTGCCAACTGGTGAAACGGTTTCTCATGAGAAAACCTCCGCGGGCGCAAAAAAGGCTTTTGGATTCGGTGTTAACGCACCATCCCGCCGGCACCACCCGTAACGGTTTCCTCCAAAAGCCTAAAATTGTACCCTTTTTATGCTGTTTTGCAACATACATAAAAAAATCAACCTCACGCCATTTTCCGGAGTTGGTAGCTCCGCGGTTGACTTGGCGAGTTGCGACGTTAATCGCAACTGGAAATAAAAATACCGCGGCATTTGACGTTTGTCAAGCCGCGGTATGCGGAAACGCGGAAGAATTAATGACCGGCCAATTCCGGAGCGGGAGCGGCGGTCTTCTTCGGGCGGCCGCCTTTGGCGCCGTTGGCGCGGCTGGCGGAAGCCTTGCGGGCGGAAGTCATCCGGCCCATGACGGCGGCAGCCTTGCGGCGGCGGATTTCCATCCACTTGTCGACGCTGACCTTGAGCGGATAATTTTCCGGATGTTCCAGGGATTCGATTTCCAAGTCGATTTCGGCCTGAGGCCAGTAAACGCCCCAACGGTCGGCGGTGACATGGCACAGTTCTTCCAGAGTGCAATAACGGAACCAAGGATAATCCGCGTGCTTCAGGTGGTAGTTCCGCCCGTGAATCACAACATGAATTCCTTCCTGGTCGAGACTGAGAAACTCAGCCTGGAAAACGTTCATTCCACTTTTTTCGACATTCCCGTTCATGCTTTTTCACCTCTTTCAGTAGTTCATTCAACAACGATGGATTTATGTTGCCGGCAATCTGCGCCACTTCAATCTTCGGCTCCAGCCAGATTTTTATTTTGGCCTCGGGACTTACGGCATGGACATGACAGCGCGATTCCTCGTTCAACCAAAACTTGATGGCGAATCCTTTAAAATAAAATATTATCGGCATGATGCAATCCTTAAGCTCAGTTCATAAAATATATAAGCAAACGTTAGGTTTTTCAAGGAAAAATCTTAAAAAAAAAGGAAAAAATTATGGCAATCGGCAGCGTTACGGTAACACAGGTCAACGATTCGCAGGGCGCGTTCAAGCAGTGCGAGAAAACTTTTCTGTACGTGGGGACGGCGGCGGACGGCGCACAGGCGGGCATTCTGACCGTCGGCGCCGGCAGCGACCTGGACAGTTTGTTCGGCGCCGGGGCGAGCAACCTTAAAACGCAACTCGCCGCGGCGGTCGCCAACGCGCAAGACACGGAATTTTTCGCCTACGCGATCGCGCTGGAGGCGGACGAGGACTGGAAAACCGCGGTTTTGGCCGCGCTGGAAAAACCGCACGATTTGAACGTCGAAGCGATCGCAGTCTGTGACCCGGTAAGCAGCCAGGCGGAAGTCCTGGCGGCGCAGAGCTGCGCCGAAAGCATCGTTTCGCGCTATGCGAAATTCGTTTTTGTGAACCTTTGTTGCGCCTCGATCGGTTCGGCCGAAAGCTGGTCGGCCTACCTGGCCAAGCTCAAAGAACTGAATACCGGCGTCGCCGCCGACCGGGTGGCGATCGTGCCGCTGCTGCACGGCAACAACCTGGGCGCGGTGTGCGGCCGCTTGTGCAATCCGTCCGCCTCGATCGCCGACACGCCGATGCGGACGATGACCGGCGCGGTGACCGGCCTCGGCGCGGCTCCGGTCGACGGGCCGGGAGCGCCGCTGGATATGCCGACGATCAAGGCGCTGGCCGAGGCGCGGTTCAGCGTCCCCCAGTGGTATCCGGGCTACGACGGCATTTACTGGGCTGACCATCCGATGCTCGACGCCGAGGGCGGCGACTTCCAGGTGGTGGAGTACCGGCGGATTATCGACTACCTGGCGCGCCGCGTCCGAATCCGGGCGATCCGGCGGATCGGCGACCGGCGGCTGAACAGCACCGCCGCGTCGATTGCCCAGAATAAGACTTATTTCGCCGGGCCGCTGCGCGACGCGGCAAAATCTTTCGTGATGGGCGGGATTGAATTTCCGGCGATGATCTATCCGCCCGGCGACGACGCGATCGCCATCACCTGGACGGGCAAGACCGAGGTGGCGATCGCCATCACCGCGCAACCCTACAACTGCCCGAAGAAGATTACTGTGTATCTGGGATTGGATTTGTCCAACGACTAATAAGGAGAACCCGATATTATGACTGTAAAAAGATTCAACGGCATGAGCTTCACGCTCGACCTCGGCGTCGCGGCGCTGAAAGTGCAGAAATTCACCCTCGACATTACCGACAACTCGACCACCGCCAAGCGGAACGGCCGGCCGAACGGGCGGCTGCGCGGCGACGTGGAAGCCTCCGGAACCATCACCGTCGACCGCGACGGCCTCCGGGCGTTTACCGAACTGGCAAAAGCGGCCGGAAGCTGGCAGGAGATGGACACGTTCGACATTGTGGCGTTCGCCACCGCCGGCGACAACGACGAATTGAAGATCGAGGTGTTCGGCTGCCTGGTAAAAGTCAACAAGCTCCTGGATATCGACAAGTCGAGTTCGGACGAAGCCGCTTTCGAACTGCCGTTCGACGTGACCAGCCCGGATTTCGTGAAGATCGACGGCGTACCCTACGTTCCGGCCGAGGAAGAGTAAGAAGAGTTAAGAGTTGAAAGTTTGAAAGTTGAAAGTTGGGGAAGAGTTGAGAGTTGAGAGTTGAAAGTTTGAAAGTTGAAAGTGAAGACCATGAAAGAAAAAAGTATTGTTCTGATTATCGGGAAGATTGATTTTGCGTTTAATGTTTCGCTGGCTCTTTATAACGAATTTGTCGACGCGATCCAGGCGACCAGCAAGACGGTGCCGGCGACGAATTTTGTCCGCCGGGCATTGGCCGACAAGGCGCAGCTCGCGGCGCTGAACGAATTGATCGGCCAGGGGCTGGCGGTGGATATCGCCGGCAAACTGATCGAGGAGTTCCGGCCGAAAGTCGAGATTGAATTAAAAAAGTCGGACGGCGCTTCGAGCAATTGAAAAATGACAAAGGCAGTTACGCGTTGCTCTGCGTCTACGCCCGGAAATGGTTCCCGGGCCGGCCGATCGACGCGGACTGCCTGGCCGAAGCGCAATTCCTGGAATGGGATTATTGGGAACGGTTGAAAACGATGTTCGGCGGGTGATTATTTGCCGGATTTGATTTTCGCCAGTGTTTCGTCAAACGGAGTTTTAGACGCGTTCGGGTGATCATCCAGCCACCGGCGGCGGCGGAATGCGATATTGGCCGGGTGGTTAGGCGGACAGAAAACGGTATGATAAACCATGCGGATTCCGGCAATGAAAAAAACAGTTGCTATGGTAAAAAGGAATGAGGTAGCGGTTATGAAATGAAAGAGGCTGATTCTCAAAGATGTGATACTGTAAAATAAGACATCGGCTCTGACGGACAGAGTCATGCAGACAGTTAAAACATCACAAAAGGAGACATCAGCCATGAGAAAATGTAGCACGGTATCGTTCGAAGGTCAAGTGATATTTGTCGGAATTGATGTGCACAAGGAAAGTTGGGTGGTGAATTTGCGGCATTGCCACCGTGAACTGGACAAGTTCAGCATGAATCCGAGCCCTGAGATGTTGGCGAAGTATCTGAAGATGAACTATCCGGGCGCCGAGTACCGGAGCGTTTACGAGGCAGGATTCAGCGGATTCTGGGCGCACCGGCGATTGTGTGAGCTCGGGATTGAGAATATCGTAATCAACCCGGCGGACGTGCCGACCAGCGGCAAGGAGCGCGACCGCAAGAACGATGCCGTGGACAGCCGACAATTGGCGCGGAAGCTGGAGAACCGGACATTGGAAGGGATCTATATTCCGCCTGAAGATAATTTGGAATTGAGAAACCTGGTCAGACGTGAAACGAAACTGACCGGCAATATAACCAGGGTCAAAAACCGGATCAAAGGACACCTGAATTTCATGGGGTTGAAGTTTGGAAGTTGGTCTGGAAGTTCTTTGAAAATGATGTATGCGGACGCGGCAAAGCGTTACGATTATGCCTTGCAGAGCATGTTGCGGGAACTGCGTTTTCTCAGAGAAGAGAAACTGCATGTGATCCGCGATGAACGGCGGTGTCTGAAGCGTTTGAAGCGCGACAAAGTACAGAAGCATCTACAGAGTATACCTGGCGTCGGGTTTCATACGGCGGTGATGCTGCAGGCCGAATTGTGGGACTTGCTGCGCTTTGAAGACAAGGATTCGCTGAGCTCGTATGTGGGATTCGCACCGAGGTTGGTCGGCAGCGGCGAACACGAGGCCGTCAAATCCGCCGGGAATCGCAAGAAAAAGCAACTGCATGCCATCCTGATCCAGTCGGCGTGGAGGTCGGTGTCGTACAATCTGGAGATTCGGGCCAGATATGGAGCCTTGCTTCATAAGGGGGCCAGTCCACAACGGGCTATTTCGATCATCGGCAAGAAATTGCTCTATGCGCTTCGGGCCGTGTGGCTCCAGGAACGTGATTACATGGTATCCGCAAGTGAATAAGATTTAAGTAGTTTCGGAGATTCTGTTTGCTGTGACTGTGAAATTCGGTTCTTTTTAGCACGTCGTTCGTTTGCTCCTTGATCCGAGGGGATCATGTAAAACAGTTTGCGAGTGCTATTTCAGAGTGGAACAGCAAAATGCGAAACCTTGAATTCATTCAAGAGTTGTCGTCAATAATAGTGTCCGATTTTTGCCCGAACCGCAACCAGAAGATAATCTTTAATTGGAAGACTGTAAAAATATTTACAGATGGAAGTCCTCTGCCCTTTGAGGCGGAGTTTCGCAAATAACAACAAATAACAGGAAAAATACAAACAAAGAAAGAGTCAGTCTCTTGACTTTTTCATAATAGGAGCAAGGATGATGAACAAAATCGGACAAACAAGTCCTATAAAAACTATTAAAATGCCCATGTTTCACCACCGTTGTTTAACAAGCGCCAAATACTTAACTGACATTACTATATAACGCTATTCCGAAAAAGTCAAATATGAACTCGGCATTGGAAAAATTAACGTTCAGCGTATTGCTGCTGGATAAATTGAGCGGCCCGTCGAAAGGGTTGTGCAAATCGCTGGAAAAGGTACAGGAAAAAAGCCGCGAAGCATTTGTAATGTTTGGCAAAGGCAGTGCGGCGTTAACCGGAGCAGTCCTGTCATTGAACGGCCTGACCGGCCCGGCGCGGGAATTTGAGAAAGCGCTCGGCGGCATCCGTTCCTTGGGGGCGGCGGAAGATGAGATTCAGAAACTCGGCAAAGAGGCATTGAAATTCTCCCGCGAGTTCGGCGGCAGCGCGGCCGATATCGTCGAATCCGGTTATGCGATTCAAAGCGCGTTTCAGGGACTGGAGAACGGCGAACTGGCCAAGTTCACCGTCAACAGCGCGCTGCTGGCCAGGGCGACCAAAGCCGACGCCGGGACGATCACCGGCTACATGTCGACGATGCTCGGCGTATTCGAGAAAGACGCGGCGAAAATCGGCCGGGCCGAGTGGATTGACCGGTTGACCGGCAAGACCGCCGAGGCGGTCAAGATGTTCCGCACCGACGGCATGAACATGCAGGCGGCTTTCGCGCAACTGGGCGCGGCCGGCGCCAGCAAGGGCGTCGGCATGGACGAACAGATGAGCGTGCTCGGCATGCTGCAGACCGTGACCGGCTCCGGCAGCGTCGCCGCGACGCAGTACCGGGCGTTTCTCGGCAAGGCCGGCGAAGCCGGTCAAAAGCTCGGCATGAATTTTGCCGACGCCTCCGGCAACATGCTGCCGATGGCCGATATTCTCGACAAAATTCAGGCGCGCTATGGCGACACGATCGATATCATGGAGGCGCAGCAGCTGAAAAAAGCGTTCGGCTCCGACGAGGCGGTGGCGGCGATCACCTCCATGCTCGGCAAAACCTCCGCGTTG
Source organism: Victivallis sp. Marseille-Q1083 (assembly GCF_903645315.1). Classification (NCBI taxonomy): domain Bacteria; kingdom Pseudomonadati; phylum Lentisphaerota; class Lentisphaeria; order Victivallales; family Victivallaceae; genus Victivallis; species Victivallis sp. Marseille-Q1083. The sequence goes on along the minus strand of NZ_CAHJXL010000001.1, from coordinate 1,987,327 downwards.
CGCGACAATATCGCCACATTGCAAAAAGTGTCCGACACCGGCCCGGCGCAGAAGATGGCAAAGGATCTGACCGATCAACTGGATTCTTTCAAGGGAATGCTGAATTCAATCCGGGTCACGTTGGGGCGTACTTTGCTGCCGGCGGTCAATGCCGCGCTATGGGCGGCGTCCGGATTCATGTCGATGATTGCCTGGCTGCTGGACAATCTGCCGCCGCTGCGCTGGGCTTTCGCGTTGACGGCAATCGCCATTACCGGTTTTTCCACGGCATGGGGCGCGGCAATGACTGTTATGGGCGTAATTAAATTTATCCGTGCTTTGGGAATGGAACTTCGGATTGTCTGGGCCTGGTGCCTGAAAAATTCGGCGGCGACGCATTCGATGACTTTCGCCCAGCGCCTGAACGCGGTTACGCAAATGTTGTGGGCCAAAACAATGGGGCCGGCGGTGAAATTATGCCGTATGTTCACTTGGACGAACATCAAGCTGGCCGGTGCGCTGGTGTGGCAGAATACCGTGATGATCGCCCAGAAAGTCGGCATGCTGGTTTACGCCGGCGCAGTCTGGCTGCTGAACGCGGCGCTGCTGCCGGCGATTGCGGCGGTCTGGGCGTTCACGGCGGCTCTCCTGGCCAACCCGGTCACTTGGCTGGTCGTCGGCATTGTCGCGTTGATTGCGGCGATTGCGGCGCTGGTTTACTGGTGGGATGACCTTGCGGCGGCCGCCGTCGATTGCTGGAATGCGGTCGTCGGCGCGGCGGCGTGGTGCTGGGAGAAGCTCAAGGCTTTCTTTGCCGGCTTCGGTGAATGGCTGTTGGCATTGCTGGGGCCGGTCGGCTGGATTGTCCTGGCGTTCCGGAAATGGGACGTCATAAAAGATATCGCTTCCGGCGTCTGGAACTTTGTCGCGGCCGGCTTCGCCTGGCTGTGGGAGAAAATCCGGGCGATAGGAACGGCGATCGGCGACTTTTTCGGCTGGATCTGGGACGGTGTCGCCGGCGGCGTCCGGGCGGCGCTGGATACGGTGCTCGGCGTGATCGACGCCGTTACCGGCGCGATCGGCAAATTCTGGAGCTGGATCACCGGCGGCGGCAGCGTCGAAGTCCGGGACATGCGCGAAAACGAGCCGGTGATGGCCCAGGCGACCGCGCAGCGCCGCAATCCCGACGTGGCAGCCGGCGGCATCCGGAGCAGCGTCAACAATCGAACCACCAACTATGGAGGCGTTACAATCAACACGACCGCGTTTCCGGGGCCGGGCGAACTTGAAGACTATATGATGCTGCAAAGCTAAGAGGAGAGGGTAGAGTTAAGAGTTGAAAGTTTGAAAGTTGAAAGTTGGGGGAGAAAAGGCGGAGAGAGGGTAGAGTTAAGAGTTGAAAGTTTGAAAGTTGAAAGTTGGGGGAGAAAAGGCGGAGAGAGGGTAGAGTTAAGAGTTGAAAGTTTGAAAGTTGAAAGTTGGGGGAGAAAAGGCGGAGAGAGGGTAGAGTTGAGAGTTGAAAGTTTGAAAGTTGAAAGTTGAGAAAATGTCAGGAGGTGGTATTGTGAAGTTTATTTTGAAGTGTGATTTTGGCGCTGCCGAGCATGCGCATGAGTTCGCGGCAGTCTCTGAGAATACTTTCAGCGGCTTCTCCAGAGAGGTAATCCGTGTCACGGAGAAGCATCAGCCAGTATTCGGTTTCCAACGCTTCCTTATACGAGATCGTCAGCTTGGCAAGAAAATCCCGATCGGATTGCGCTCCATTGGCTTCCCGGACGTTGGCGCCGATTCCGGTACCGGAGCGCAACACCTGTTTGGACAACACAAATTCCCGCTTCTCCACGGTCAGATGTTGATACATTTTAACCACGCGAAGCGCAAACTGATAAGATTTTTCCTGAATCGGACTGCTCATATGGATACTGTAGTCCGGATTCCCATAACTTTCAACTTTCAAACTTTCAACTCTTAACTGAAATGATTTATTCGGATATTGAAATTCTGGATGACGACCTGGCGCTGGACGATGTGCAGGCGCGGATCATCTACGACCGCGACGTGATTTTGCAGGATCTGCAACATGCGCTGCGGGAAAGCGGGCTGCTGACGGCGCTGATCGGCGAACGGTCGCCGGCGCGGCGCAAGCTGGCGGAGCAGAAGATTGTCGCGCTGGCCGAAGATGACAAGCGGATTGTTCCCGGTTCAGTGATATTGACGGCCGAAGCCGGCGGCTATCTGCTGGCCGGGCGCACGTATGAATTTGGAACTTTTTCGGAGGCTTTACAATATGAATAAAAGAAAAGCGGCGGCCGTTTTGCTGGCCGTCGGGTTGGGACTGGCTTTTTATGCGGCGTTACGCGAGAATTTTCTTTTTAGCCGGACGGCCCCCTTTGGCCCCGTTGGAACGGCTGGCGGCAGCTTTGCGTCCGGAACGGACGGCGCCGCCGCGTTTCCCAAGTTGCGCGGCGGGATTCGCCGCCGGGTGCATCACCAGCGGGAATTTCTCCGGCGCGGACAAAATTTCGGTGCTCAAGTCGATATCGGCGGCATCCCAGCGGATATGGCCGTTTCCGCAATATTCGAGGTCGAACACTTCACGCCCGCGCAAGTCGGCCAAATATGGAAAGTCGCGGAAAGCCGCGAAATAACCGCGCCCCTCCACGATGAGATACAGCCCTTCGGGGCTGATGAACCGCACTTCAGCGGCTTTTTCGACAATTCCACTCATTTTCTATGGTCTCCTCATTTTCTGCAACCAGTTGGGCGATTTTCTGCAATTCATGCTCGGGAAAGCCTTTATTTGTGGCAAGACGCGCCGGTTTTATCCAGAATTTCGCCTCGACCTGATCGCGTATCACGTGAACATGGATCGGTTCGCCATCCTCATTGCTGTAGAAGAAGAACCGATAAGGCCCGATCCGCAGTATCGTCGGCATTGTTCTCAAAACCTTTCCTGCAAAACATAATAATTAAAACCCAAGCGTTTAGGTTTATACAGCAAATTAACGCTGAATCGGCGATTTGTCAAGCCGCAACGGTGCGGAAAGGAGAGTTTTTTTCATGATTGATCGAAGCAAATTGACGCCGGAGCAGAAAATCTTTTTCGACGGCGTGATCGCGGCGGGCTTTCCGGCCGACGACGCGGCGTTTGAATCCGACATGCGGCAGTTGGCCGACGCCGCGCATCTGCCGATCGCCAACCCGTCGAAATATTCGGCGTTCTGGTGTTTCGTCCGGTCGGCGGTCGCGGCGCCGGCGCGCGAACTGGCGCGCTATCTGGTGACGGCGGCGGTTCCGGGCTTTTATGTCAAGACCGCGACCGGCGCGGCGCTTGACCTGCACGCCTGGCTGCATGGGCTGACCCGCAAGCCGGCGGTCAAGATGACCGGCAAAATTACCTTTTCACGCGCGGCCGGCGCGGTCGGCCCCGTCGAAATCCCGGCCGGAACCCGTGTCCGGACGATTGCCGTAAACGGCACAATTTACCGCGTCGCCACCACCGCGGCGGCGGTGATCGCCGAAGACGCCGAAACGGCCGTCGTGCCGGTCGAAGCCGAAGCGGCCGGCAGCGGCTACAACCTCGGCGCCGGTTATTATTCAATTTTGGATTCGGACGTGCCGCGGCTCGGCGCCGTGACCAACGCGGCCGACTATCTGGCGCAGCCGGGGGCGGACGAGGAGACCGACGGGGAGCTGCGGCTCCGGATCCGCGACCGGTTTTTGAGCGTCGGCGACTGGCACACCGACGCGAAGTATCGCGCGATGATCTCCGAACGCGCCGGCGTCCGGCCGGATCGGGTGTACTTCGACCATTCGGCGCCGCGCGGGCCGGGCTCGGCGGATTGTTTTATCATTTTCGACGCCGGCACCGTGCCTACCGATTATCTGGCCGATCTCAACGATTACATCGCGGCCCGGGGCAACCACGGCCACGGCGACGATTTGCAATGCAAGACCATCCCGGTTACGTACTACGAGTTGACCGCGACCGTCCGGCTCGACACCGCGCTGGACGCCGCCGCCGCTGCTGCGGCAAAGACCGAAATTCAACAGCGGATAAAATGCGCGTTCTGGGATAATTCAAATTTTACAATGACTCATTGCTGGCCGTTCTCGACGTTCAGTTTTTCCCGGCTGGCCAGCGAATTGCATGCGGCGGTACCGGGGCTGTTGAGCATCCAATTCAACCGCGGCGACATTGCGTCCGCTCTGGAGTTGCCGAAGCTGTCCAGCGTAACGGTGACGGAGGCTGAATAGTGGATATCAAACTGAAATTCTGGCAGAACGGGCCGGTGCTCCGGAACGTGGCGGCGGTCGCCGGCGCGATGTTCGACCGGTTGCGGGCGGCGCTCGATCGGCTGTCGGCGCTGGCCGATGCGGAGAGTTGTCCACAGCCGGTGCTGGCGCTGCTCGCCTGGCACCGCGGCGTCACCAGGCTGTCCGGTGAAGGCGACGCGCTTTTCCGGCGCCGGGTCAAACACGCGTTCGCCAATTCGCTGGACGCCGGAAGCGTCGTCGGCTTCATGCGGATCTGGGAACGGCTGGAGCTCGGCAGCCTGGTGCAGCATGAGCGCACCGACGGCCGGGACTGGGACGTGATCGTCGTACAGCTTGACGACGCGAAATTCGCGCCGTACCGTGGGTTGTTTGAACAGCTGGTGGCGCTTTACGGCCGCACCTGCCGCCGTTATATCCTTGAACAGCCGGCGACGCCGGGGCAGCTCGGCGTCCGGCCGTTCGTTATTGATTGCACAACCAATAATTTCAAGGCGGTTTATTGATGTTCTCCAAAAAGTTGCCACCCTCGCCATTTGAGGCTCGGGTCTTTGCTCCGCAAAGCTCCGGGTACTTTTCGGAGCCTCGCTCTTCGTTGTTCCGTGCGGCTCGCGCCGTACTCACAACTTCGAGAATGGATGTTCATATTGATTCTCCCAAAAAGTTGCCACCCTCGCCATTTGAGGCTCGGGTCTTTGCTCCGCAAAGCTCCGGGTACTTTTCGGAGCCTCGCTCTTCGTTGTTCCGTGCGGCTCGCGCCGTACTCACAACTTCGAGAATGGATGTTCATATTGATTCTCCCAAAAAGTTGCCCTCGCCATTTGAGGCTCGGGTCTTTGCTCCGCAAAGCTCCGGGTACTTTTCGGAGGCCACACCCTCCGTCATTGCGTGCGGCTTGCGCCGTACCCGCAACTGCGGGAAAGGAATTTGATTGATGGATATTGACATTGACAAGGCGTGTTTCACATTCGGGGAGCCGGAGCCGGTGCACGGCGAACGGATCCTGGACTATCTGGGGGTATTCCCGACGCCGTGCGGCGAATACTACGTGCCGCCGATCGACCTGTGGGGCCTGGCGAAAATGCGCAGCGCCAACGGCCAGCACGGCAGTTGCATTGTGTTCCGGCGCAATCAAACGGCAAAAACCTATATTTCCGGGCCGTTGCCGGTGGCGGATTTGCGCGCGAACTTGATTGATTTATTGACGTTCGGCAATTCATACTTGCTGGTGGAACGCAACCGGCTGGGCGGCATTGCCGGATTGCGCCATCTGCCGGGACTGAACATGCGGGTCAAGGCCGACGGAGTGAAGCTGCGCCGGCTGCTGAACGGCGGCCGGTATCAGGACTATACGCCCGACCAGGTGCTGCACCTGAAAGAGTACGATCCCTGCCAGCAGATTTACGGGATTCCGGACTGGATAGGCGGATTGCAGTCGGCGCTGCTGAATCAAGACGCCACATTGTTCCGGCGTCGCTATTTCGTCAACGGCGCTCATTTGGGGTATATCCTCTACTCACGCGATCCGAAGCTGCAGCCGGCGCTGCGCGATGCTTTGCTGGAAAAATTTCGCGACGGCAAAGGCGTCGGCAACTTCAAATCGGTTTTTCTGCATATTCCGAACGGCGGCGAAAACGCTTTTCAGTTGATGAACATCGGCGACATTTCGCAGAAAGACGAATTTGCGAATGTGAAAAACATTTCGGCCGACGACGTGCGGGCCGCGCACCGGGTGCCGCCGGTGCTGATGGGGCTGGCTCCGGAGGGAGCCGGCAGCCTCGGCGACCCGGTCAAGGTGGCGAAAGTGTACGTCTCGACCGAAGTGGTGGCGCTGGCCCAGAATTATCTGGATCTGAACAGCCGTTTGCCGAAAAATCTGCAATTCAAGTTTAATTTCGAGGTGAAAGAATATGAATGAAACCATACTCGCAGGGGCCGCGAAAAGTACCCGCGGCTTTTTGACGCGAAGCGAAAAAAAGACCCGGGGCACCGGGCCGATGGGCGGCAACTTTTGGGGGAGCCAATATGAGTAACTGTATTATCACCACCGCCGGGCGGGCGCTGATCGCCGCGTGCCAGGCGAACCGCCAGGCGCTGGCCATCGACAAAATGCTGTTCGGCTATCGCGACGGCCTCGACGTCTCGGCGGCGCCGCCGGCCGATTTCACGCTGACCGCGGCGGAGACCCGACACACCGCCACGGCGCTTACTTCCGGGCTGCTGGCGGCGGATTGCGCGGTCTGGTCGGCGGTGCTGGACGCCGCGGTCGGCGATTTCTCGTTTAATATCGTCGGCCTGGCTTCCGGTTCGACGCTGGTGGCGGTGGCGGTGCAGCCGGCGCAGCACAAAGTCAAGACTTCCGGCTTTTCAACCGGCAATGTAATCATCAAAAATTTCGGGCTGCAGATCGTCAACGTCGCAGACTTGACCGGAATCACCGTAAACGCTGAAACCTGGCAGCAGGATTTGTCCGGACTGTACGCGCCGCTCAATCATAACCACGACGACCGCTATTCGCCAATCGGGCACGGCCATGATAGCCGCTATTCGCCAATCGGGCATACCCACGGCGACCTCTACGCTCCGCTCTCGGCCATGCCGCCAGGCGCGATCATGCCTTACGCCGGGAACGTTATCCCGGCCGGTTTCCTCGAGTGTGCCGGCGCGGCGGTGTCGCGGACACTTTACGCGGCGCTTTTCACCGCAATCGGTACGGCATGGGGTGCGGGAGACGGGGCCACAACCTTCAATCTGCCGAATCTGCGAACCCGGTTTCTGCGCGGCGGCGCCGCTTCCGGCGAAACCGGCGGCGGACAGTCGCCGCGAGCCGGGCTGGATCTGACCTTCCGCGAGCTGGACGCCGAATACGGGTATTCCCCGGGGCGCGTCGTCACGGTCCCGTCCGGCGGCGGCCGCTCCGCGCACATCCCAACCGGGCGCGAGGGGAACGCGTACGCTTTCGATGTCGCACTCCAAGAAAATTCCGCCGAAGTGCTGCCGCCCTACGCCGCTGTTAAATTCATAATCCGCTACTGAAGGAGGCTTTTTTAATATGAAGCTCTATTATTTTGACAAAAACGGGTATTATTCCGGCTCCGGTGACGCCGCGACCGATCCGGAGCTGAGCCGGGTTGAGAAACGGGAATGTTACCTGATTCCGCCTGACGCCGTCACCGTCCGTCCGCGCCGCAAGGTGGGACACGTCGCGCGGTGGAATGGCCGGGAATGGCTGCAGGAGGAGGACCACCGCGGTAAAACCGTCTATTCCGAGGAACACCGGGAGGGCATCGTCATCGATGCGCCCGGGCCGCTTCCGGCTGACTGCTCGGCCGAACCGCCGCCGTCGGACTGTCACCGCCTGACCAACGGCCGCTGGACCTCCGACCGGGCGGAGCTGCTGCGCCGCGCCTCCGGCCGGATTGACGCCGAAACCGATGCCAAGATACTATCCGGCTTTGTTTATCGAGATCATCGTTTTTGGCTGAGCCTTGAGAATCAATGCAATCTCAAGGCCGAATGCGATTTGCGCCATGCATTGATATACCCGGTCAAAATCAAGACCCAGGACGGCTATCTGACGATCGACTGTCCGGCAGATTACCTGGCGCTCTATGCCGCCGCGGTTAAATTCATCCGGGGTGTTATCGAGGATGGTTGGGCCAGAAAAGACAGCCTGGCCGGCGTAAAAAAAATTACTTTGGAGAAGATTGTTTATGGCCAGTGATGTAAAATTTGAAGTGCCGAGCGGCGGCCCGACTGCCGGCGATGGCACGATCCCGGCCCACCGTCACGCGCAAAGCGATATCGTCAACCTGGAGGGGGCGTTGGCCGGCAAAGCGGCGGCGGAGCACCGGCATGCTATCAGCGAGGTATCCGGGCTGGCGGAGGATCTGTCGGCAATCGAACAATCAGCGGCGGCAGCGACGGCGGCGGTCGAACAGTCGGCAGCGGATATCCGCGCCGCCCGGCAGGAGGCGACGGCGGCGGTGACGGCGGCGACCGGCGCGGCCCAGGTGGCCCAGGCGGCCAAAACCGAATCGGGCGACGCATTGAACAAAGCGCAGCAGGCGTTGACGGCCGCGCCGAAACTGGAAGCCGGCGCCAACATCTCAATCTCCGACAATGCCGAAACCGGCGCCAAAATCATCAGCGCCACCGGCGGCGGGACACTTGACTACACGGTCAATCACACTTCTCCGGATGAAAACGGCAATTTCAACCTGACCGCCGAACTGCTCAATGCGGCGCCGGCCGCACATCAACACGCCGTCACCTCGATTACCGGCCTCTCCGCGGCGCTGTCCGGCAAGGCGGACTCCGGACATACGCACGAGCTGGTCTCCGGCATTCAGATCGGCAACAGCGTGATATCCGGCGCGGTGCAGGTGGCGCCCGGCGATAATGTCGCCTTTGACGTCGTCGGCAACACCATCACGATCAATGTCAACGCGGCGGCAGCCGGCGCGGCGGCGGCGGTACAGAACCTGGCGACGGCTGACGGCACGACGCTCAAGGTCTTTGTCGGCACCGCGGCGCAATGGGAGGCGTTTGCCAAAGTTGCCGGCGTCAAGTATCAAGTTTTTATCGTGGAGAGTTGACCGATGCGTATTTATACGATTAAAGGGTACTATCCCGATCAGTACGGCAATTTTACGCTGACGGCCGAAATGCTCGGCCTGGCGAACGCCGTCCATGATCATCCGATTGCCGATGTGACCAATCTGCAAACGTTGCTGGACGGCAAAGCGGCGGCCGGTCATACCCATGTGGCGATGTCGGCGATCCGGTGCGGCGGCAGCGACCTGACCGGACAAATCACCCTGGCCGGCTCCGGGCTGAACCTGGCGGTTGACGGACAGGCGATCACCCTGGCCGCGCCGCTGGATATCACCGTCGATCTTGACGCCGCGCCGGCGCTGGTCAACGGCGCCGGCGGCCGCGCCGTCTATTGGTTCGCCGGCGACTGGGCGACGCTGGGCACCGTCCGCAAGGGCAAAGGCTATTCGGTCGCCGGCGTCACCGATGAAAACGCGCTGTTGGCGTTTACCGGCGGCATTGCCCGGCCGATTGTCGATGTTTTTATCTACCGGGACGGCATCCGCAGCGATGTTGTCCGGGTACAGGCCGACGACGATACCCAGGTGTACCCGCCGGCCGCCTATGACCGGTTGTCGATGTCGTCGTCGCTGGACGGCGTATCCGGCGAACGGGCCGTCGAGGGCGAGCAGTACCCGGCCAAAATCGTTCCGGTCGATGAAAACAGTTTTACCGTCACCGTGACGCCGTACCCGCCGGCCGGGTGCTGGACGCTGGAATGCGATCTTTTTGATCTGCCGGCCACGGTCTATACCGGGACACAGACCGTCACAATCAACCTGCCGGCCGATCTCGGCGTCGGCGCCCATCTCGGGCATCTTTACGCCAGGCCGGTCACGCCGGACCAATCGACCGTCTGGGGCTACGGCGACGCAGCGGCCAAACTGACTTTTTACCGGGTGGTCCGGGCCGCCAGCGCTTTGCAGCCGGCCTATCACTGGCCGCTGAACAACTCCGCCGAGGAAATCGTCCACCATCTGGCCGGCGCCAACGCCGTCGAGGGTGAAGCGATCGACTACTCGCTCGACGGCGTTCGCGGCGCCTCTTATCAGACCAAACTTTACACGACCGATCCGGGCAAAAAAGGCATCTGGACCGACGGCGTCGAAATCGATCCCTCGGCCGGCGGTTTCAGCCTGTCGTTTTTCGTCAAAACCGCATCCGCGGGACGCAACAACAGCACCAAAGTACGCTGGTACGACGGGACGACCGCGACAACCTGCCTGGGGCTGAGCCTCAGCTATCAGGCGGTTTGCCTGTATTGGATGAACACCTCGCCGACCTATACCGGCGACTGGGCGACGCAAAACGCCTGGAGCCATCTTTGCCTGACCGTCACTCCGCCGCTGACCGAGGCGGACGGCCTGACCGCCGCAGAACTCAACAACGCCTGGTATTTCGACACGCAATTGTACATCAACGGCGTCGCCAAACAGACCAGCCGGGTGCTGGTTTATAAAAGCCATGCCTCGCGGTTAACCAACATCGGCGGCGCCGATCACTCGTTCGGCATCGGCATGCACGACAACAAAACCCAGGACAATGTGTTGATCGATGAAGTGAAAATCTTTGACCGGCCGCTGACGCTGGCCGAGGTGCAATCGGAGGCGTCGCTGGCCGGCTACGTCTTCGAGGACGATCCGGGCGGCGGCGAAACGACGCCCAAGCCGCCGCAGCTCAATGATTCGCCGCGCGCCCGCGAGGGCAAGCCGGCCGATATCGCCGCCGTCCCGCTGACCGCCGATCTGAAAGTGTTTGTGATCGACAAAAACACTGTCGCCGTCGGCGGCAATTATGAGGATTTTTACAACGCCAGGCTGCGGGCCGAGTATACCGGCACGCTGCCGGCTATGGAGCAGAATTTCCGGAATGGCTACAAAGCCGAATACCTGCATGATTTTTACTATCGCTACTCGATGATCGAATTGCAGGCCGATTACGAACCGCGTATCCTGGACAACTATGACGCCGACGACTATTTTCAGATTGACAACCAGGCGACAACCTGGCTGGGCAGCTGGTCCAGCGCCTCCGGCGCCTGGGAAGTGCCCGATGTTTACGATCAGACCCGGCGCTACCGGATCGAGGCGGCCAACATCACCCATTTCGCCTATCTGCGGTTGCCGTTCGACATGGTCGACGGAACCGGTTACACAATCTCCGACGGCGACGGCAACACGGTGACGTTTGTTGCCGGCCAGGCGACGCCAAGCCGGGCAATCAAGGTCAACCAGGAGGGGTATCCGGCCGATTCGGCCGCCAAAGTCGCTTACCTCGGCGCCTGGCTCGGATCGTATGGGACTTATCAGGTCGGCGCGGCCGGCTTTGCCGTCGTCAACGCCGCCGGCGAGACCGTCCACACCGGGACGCCGGTGCTGCGCGACGTCGAAGACAGCGGCTATACGCTCGGCGCCACCCGTAAAATCAGCGGCGAAATTGTCTATGAGATGGATTTTTCGGCACTGACGACGGAGGGAACTTATCGCATCCACGTGCCGGGCGTCGGCTGGTCCTGGCCGTTTTCGATCGGCCGGAAAGTCGCTGAAAAGTTGTTTTTTATCCACGCGCGGGGACTGTATCACCAGCGGTCCGGCATCGCCAAAGCCGCGCCGCACACCGGCTGGCCGATGGCGAAAAGTCACGATATCACCTATGAGGCGCCGTTTCCGGGCGACTACAAAAACCTGGAGGCGTTCAAGGATTCGGCCGGCAACTGGGCGAGCTTGAGCGCCTTTAACATCATCCGCTATCAGTGGCGCAATGTGCCGCACCGCGATGTTTACGGCGGCTGGTGGGACGCGGCCGACTGGGACCGCCGCGATATGCACATGGGCGGCGTCCGCTCGCTCGCCGGCGCCTATCTGATGTATCCGGATAAGTTTACCGACAACCAGCTCAATCTGCCGGAGAGCGGCAACGGGATCCCGGATATTTTAAGCGAGGCGATGTGGGGGTGCGATGTCTGGCGGCGCACCCAGCGCGCGCACGGCGGGATATCCGGCTGGATCGAGTGTTCGCGCCATCCGACCCAGGCCGACGCGGCCGCCGAAATGGAGCCGTTCTGCATGTCCGAGCCGACCGCCTGCAGCTCGCTGCACTATGCGCTGACCGCCGCGCAGTTGTCGCGGGCGCTCAAGCTGGCCGGCGCGGTCAAACAGGCCGATCTGTACGCCGACAGCGCCATCCGGGCCTTTGACTGGGGAATTGACAACCTGGCCCACTTCGAGGTATCGCTCGGCGGTCAGACGTACACTTTTGACGAGCCGGAAAATTACAACCCGGATCGCGGTTGGCTGACCTACCGGATGCAATATCAATTCTGGGCAGCGGGACAGCTCTATCTGCTGACCGGCGATGCCAAGTATTTGACCTATATGACCGGGGAAGCATGGGCGGAATACCAGCGGCTGTTCGATATCGACGACGCTTTTTTCCGCAACGTTTTCTGGGAGCTGGCCGAGCTGGACGCCCTGCCGGCGTACCGCGACTATATGCGCAATTGGATCATCGCCAAAGCCGACTACTGGATTTCCGCCCAGGCGCAATTTGCCTACCGTGACGTCACCTTTCCGCCCGGCAACTACTACACCGCCGCCGTCGCCTGGGGCAATTGCCATCCGGGCTGTAGAGGCCAGCTCTGGGCGGCCGCCTATTACCTGACCGGCGAGGAAAAATACAAAACGGCGATCCAGCACAGCGTCAACAACCTGACCGGCGCCAACGCGCTCGGCCGCGCCATGACCACCGGCGTCGGCAAAGTCTCGCCGTGCCGGTTTTTGTCCAAAATCGACGAACTCAACCGGGCCAACGGCACCTTCGACCCGGTGCCGGGCATTACGGCATACACCTTTGGCAACAACGGCCTGGCCTCTTCCGCGGTCGGATACGTCTGGATGCTCAACAAAAGCGCCCGCGGCGACGCCAATTTCTCCGCAGTCAACAAGAGCCTGATGCCCGGCCGGCTGCGCTCCACGGTCAGCCCCAACGCCGGCGCCATCGCCGTTTACCTGCAAAACAATCTGCCGCTCTGGCGCAGCCATGTGCCGATCCAGGATTATGCGGTGGATCAAAACGAGTTCACCGTCTGGGAAACGGTATCGATCAATACGCTGCTGCTGGCGCCGCTGCTGGCCGACAACTGGACGCCGGAGGCAAGCTGGAGCGCCAGGACGCCGGTGACGGATCCCAAAGAGCTGGAAGGCTACGTTTTCTTACCATAAGGAGGTTGTTTTGAAAACATTATGTATCATCAACGGCGGCGGCTGCCGGCAGATCGAATGCGCAACCGGCGTATTGCTGGCGCTCGACGCTTCCGGCGTCAAATTTGACGAGTATCGCGGCAGCTCCGCCGGCGCGATCGTCGCCGCGCTGCACGGCTCCGGCCTGACCGCCGAAGCGATGGCCAAATTGATCAGATCGACGCCGGTCGGAGAGCTGTTCCGCCCGGCGGTTTCGGCGCTGCTGCCGGTCGGCCGTCGCGATTACATTTATGACGCCGACGGCATGTTTGAATTATTGCAAAGCCGGCTGCCGGCCGGGCCGCTGCGGCATGTCCGGGTCGCGGTGACGCGGCTGCCGGACTACGCGGCAATGATGTGCGACGCGACGCCGGCGACCGTCATGGCGTCGGCCGCGTTCCCGGAAATCTTCTCGCCGGTCAAAATCGGCGACGATTATTTTATCGACGGCGGCGTCAAGAATATGATCCCGACGCCGAAGATTTCCGAAATCGGCGGCTATGAACGGATTTACATGATCCTGTGCTGTGACGACGCCGTCGCCGCGGCCATGCCGGACAACAAAATCGGACGGGCTGCCGCCGCAATGCTGGCGACGATGGAACGCGAAACCACGCAAATTTACGAAGCAGGCTGGCCTGAACTCGACAATGTGACGATGATCCACGTGCCGCCGTTCCCGTCGTCATTGTTCGCCTGGAGCGATCAGAACGGCCTGATCGAACACGCCCGGCAATACGCTGAAAAAGTTTTGAAAGGGGAAAAATGAGAAAAATTCTGGAGCTGCTGCCGGTGATCGCGCTGGCCGCATTCGGCGGCTTTGCAGGGACGCTGGTCAACCGTAAGGAAGGAGAACCGTACAATATGAAAAAGGCCATTTCCGAAATTGTGATCGCGATTTTTTCCGGACTGCTGATCCATTACGTTTTGCTTGAATACGACGTCGGCGAGAACCTCCGCACCGCCGCGATCGCGCTGGCCGGATACTCGGCGCGCGGCGTGCTGGCGCTGCTGCACGGGCTGTTTCTCGACCATCTGAAAAAATTCAAGTTCTGGCTCTTGCCGGCCGTTTTCTGCGCCGTGCTGCTCCTGGCCGGCTGCCAGTCGTTTTCGCACCGCACCTATTACGAGCCGAACGACGTCACCATGACCCGGATCGACGGCCGCGCTTACGGCGCGGTCCAGGAAGAAACCTCCCATGACGGGTTGCCGGACTGGTCGGAGGGGAAAAGCCTCGGCGTGTCGGTCATCGGGAAGTGACGGGAGTATCCGCAATGGGTTTGGTTTCAATTTTCACAATGGCGCGCCCGGTCGCCCGGAATACCTTGTTAACCGTCTTCCAGCCGGGAATGACGCTGCCGTTAAGGAGACGGGAAATGTTGGATTGTCTGGTGCCCATGCGCCGCGCCAGTTCCACCTGGGTCAAGCCGGATTCGGCGATGGCCTCACGCAGGGCGTCGAGTATCGCAAATTCCCGTTGCGCTTCGGCATATGCCTGCCGTCCCTCTTCGGTTGACATCACCTTTTTCATGAATTTTTCATGGTCATGCGGCACCGGATTGTACTTGTCTTCAGTCATTCTGCACCTCCTTCAGACGCTTCAGCGCCTTTTCAAGCTCTTTTTTGGGGGTTGCATTCGATTTTTTCAAAAAAGAATGCAATATGATAAAACAATTTTGATCCGCCAGGCAGTAAAAAATCCGCGCCGAACCATCATGGGCAATCGCCCGGATTTCCCACAATTTTCCGGTCAAATGCCTGAAGTGCGGCAGGCGCTGTTCCGAAGGGCCGAAACGGCTCAGGCGCTCGACAATCTGCTGATATTTCGCAACCGTACGGTCAGGCAGGTTATAAATTTCCTCCGCCACCGAATTATTGTAGTATTTGACTTCCCAAGCCATTCCCGCACTCCTTTCAACAATCAATATATATCATATTTGATATATTGCAACTGCCGTATCGGCAAAAATCGGAGGTTTTTATGCTGTTGTCGGCCAACGGCCGGGAACTGACCGTTCCCGGTAAAAACATCAAAATAAATTCGTCGCTGCCGCTGGAGCGCAAAGACCTGTCCGGACAGGGCAGCGGCTCCGCGACGGCCGCCGCCGGCAACAAGCCGCAGGAGCTTTCCGTGTCGCTGGTGCTGCCGATCGCCGACAAAACCGGACTGTCCGAGCTGCTCGACTTCGCGACCGCGATCGACGACGCCGGCGATCCGGTCGTTTACGATATCGTCGACGAATTGGCCGGGCTGCTGAAAATTCACCAGGTGATTTTTTCCGGCTCGCTCGACGTCCAGGAACATGACGGCTTGCGCGCCTTTTCCGTTTCATTCAAGCTGCAGGAGGTACGGTCGGTATCGGAACGGCTTGAGGAAAACGCCGCGCCGGAAACCGTCGAACCCGACGCCGACGGCGAAACGGTATTACCCGGAACCGATCCGGCCGAACTTAACGCCGCAATAGAAGAGGCGGTGCAATGAAGATTCACCAGATTTTCAAGGCAAACGGGCGGGAATTGCCGATCGTCTCGATCGCGCTGGTGCTCGACCGCGACGCGCCGGGGCGCGGCATTGTCGCGGTGCAGTCGCCGGAACCGTTGGCCGGCGACGTGCAGATTTACGCCGGGATCAACGGCAAAGCGGCGCTTTATTTCGCCGGCTACGTCGAACAGTGCGTCCGGATCGACGCCAGACAGCAGCGGCTGGTGATCCGGGCGGCGGCCGGAAAGCTGGCCGGCCGCGCGCCGATCGCCAGGCGCAATTCCAAGCTGGCCGAAATTATCGGCGAATTGCAGCGGCTTTCCGGCGTCGCGTTCCGCACCGCCGGCGACTGGCCGCAGCGGCCGGTACCGCATTTCGTCAACCTCGGCCCCGGCTGGGAGGCTTTGCAGTTGATCGGGCAGTTGTCCGGAGTGCCGGACTGGATCGCGCTGGAGCAGCCGGACAAAGCGCTCTATCTCGGCAGCGCCGCGGAGGTCAAACGGCGGCGGCAGGTGCTGCGGTTCGATCCAAAAGTGTTTACAAATTTGTCCGCGACCGGGGCCGACTGCGCGTTCATGCCGGCGCTGCGGCCCGGCATGATCATCCGGATCGGCGATTCGGCCGCGCAGGAAATCACCACCGTCAACATGACGGCCGAAACATTGAGATTGGGGCTCGAGTTCGCATAAAAAAAGGGCGGCCATTCACGGCCGCCCGGGGTTGATTGAAAAATTTCAGGAGAAAAACGCCGCGACGATGACGAACACGGCCGCCGCGATCAGGCACCAGCCGCCGGCCAGCCCGGAAAACTCGGCTTCCGCGTCCGAATGGCCGCAGCCGCCTTTCACCAGCGGGTCATTCATGCCTTGCCTCCCGGATATCGGTCAGAAACGCGTACAGATAAGCGCGAATTTTGTCCGGCAACTCGTCGCATTTCCAAACCGCGTCGGCCAAATTTTTCCGGTTGACGGCACAGGAGCGCAGTACCAGATCGGCCAGTTCAGCCAACTGATCGTGGCGCAGCTCGCGCAAACCGGGATAGGCGGCGGCGATTTTGCGGCGGAACCGCTTCAAAGCCTTGCCATGACCGGACAACTTCGGCGCGAAATGGTAAGTGATTTTGATAGTGGATCGGCCGGTTGGCTCCAATATCGGCGACAGGCGGTCGCCGAACGCCTCCAGTTTTGCCTTTTCTTCCGGCGTGATGTCGTCCAGCAGCCGCGCCGCTTCCATGAGTTTGTTTCCGCTCATTTCGCCACCGCCTTTCCCTGCGCTTTCGCGCAAACGCTGAAACACGGGCAGAGCCTCCGGGAAACGATTTCGCGGCCGATCGCCGCGTATGCGGGCTGCACGTCGGAGAGTTCCGGCAGTTCCGCGTCCGCCAGGCCGAGCGCCGCAAGCTGTTCGCGGAGCCGCGCGGTCTGCTTCCGGAGTTTGGACAGTTCGGCTTTCAGCGCGACCAGCTCCCGGAACGAGGGCTGCCAGTGGGGGAAATGGTTTTTCATGGTGATTTCCTCCGTCCGGAAACAAAGAGGGCTTTTGTGGTCGGTGGTGGAACACCTTCCGAGTCGGCAGCACCCGTTACCCGGTTCACACAAAAGCCCAAAATTTCCGGACAAAAAAAATGTTTTCTGTTTTATGCCGCTTTGGTTTGCTAAACCTGAAAACTTTTCGGCAGTCGCGATTCCACTCGCAACGTAAATAAAATATCGTGATATTGACAGAAAATCAAGCCGGGCAATCAAAAAAAGGAGAGCAAAAATGAACATTCTGAAACGTCACAAAACAGATTTGATTCTCGTCATCCTCTGTTTCGGCACGCTGCTGTATTTTAACCTCCGGAACGGCCGGAACGTTCCCGCGGCCAAAGGATTCCGGGTGGTCGCTTCCACGACTCCGGCCATGATCCAGGAGATGGAATATGCCATAAAAAACCGGAAATACCTGGCGGCAACCGCCTGGCGGCCGCACTGGATGAACAGCAAACTCAAAATACGCTACCTCGACGATCCATTGAACGTCTTCGGACAGGAGGAAGATATCTGCACGGTGGTGCGTCGGGGATTTGGCGAAGACCACCCGCAGGTGATGAAATTCCTGCGTCAATTCCGCTGGGAACCGGCCGACCTGGAGTCGCTGACCTGGAAGAGCACCGTGCGCAAAGGCGAGTACGAAGCCAATGCCCGGGAATGGATCGCCGAACATCCCGAATTGATCGGACGCTTCCTCGACGGCGTACAGCCGGAGCCGGGGGCGGAAATCCGGATCGTCAACAACGGTTTTCTGAATGAACTGACCGCCGGAAATCTGATCAAAGTGCTGCTGGAGGAACGGCTCAAATGCGAAGTCGTGCTGACCACGACCACACTGCCGATCGGTTTCGAAGCACTCGCCGGCGGAACGCAGGATGTCCACTTGTCGGTCTGGCTGCCGCGTTATTATCAACAGGAATTCGCCGCCATCGCCGACCGGGTTGAAATAATCGGTCCGAATCTGCATGGCGCCCGGCTCGGCATCGCAGTCCCGGAGGATATTCCGGTCCGGTCGATCAGGGAGCTGGGAAAATTCCGCGCTGAATTCGACGGCAAAATCATCGGGATCGAACCGGGACAGGGAATCAACCGCCTGGCGGAAGAAGCAATCCGGCGATACGGTCTTGAATGACATTGCAAAATGAATTGATCTGCTTTATATTGTATTGCAAAATGCAATGCAACAAGCGCCGGTTCCGGTTGCCGCGACCTCCCCCAAAGGATTGGCACGGATTTTGCTAATTTCATGATCCGAATTAAGGAGCAACTGCCATGAATATTCTGGTTATCGATGACGAAGCGAACATCCGCAAAACGCTTGGAATGTACTTGAAAACAAACGGACACACCTCGGCGGCGGCCTCCGGCGCGAACGAGGCGGCGCGTCTGAACCGCAAGGAACGCTTTGACGCGGTATTTCTCGACCTGCGGCTCGGCGCGGAAAACGGCCTAGACCTGATCCCGGTGCTGCTCGCCGACAATCCCGACCTCAAAATTGTCGTGATGACCGCCTTTTCTTCGGTGGACACCGCCGTCTCGGCAATGAAACTCGGAGCGTTCGATTATATCGGCAAACCGTTCAATCCGGCGCAGATCGATGTGATTCTCGGTAAAGCCGAAAAACTCCGTTCGATGGAAAATCGGATATCATCCCTCGCCGCCGATTTGAAATCCCTGTATCCGGACGGCATCTTCGACTCCGCCAATCCGGCCATGCGCCGCACGCTTGAAATGGCGCACCAGGTGGCGGATTCCGATGCCATCATTCTTTTGCGCGGCGAAAGCGGCACCGGCAAAACCGTACTGGCCAAAGCCATTCACCATTGGAGCCGGCGCGCCGATGCGCCGTTCGGGGTAATCTCCTGCCCGTCGCTGTCGCCGGAACTGCTGTCCAGCGAACTGTTCGGCCATATCCGGGGGGCGTTTACCGGAGCCGTCAAGGACAACCCGGGACGGATTGCGGCATGCGATCACGGGACGCTGTTCCTCGATGAAATCGGCGACCTGCCGGCGGCGGTCCAGCCCAAACTGCTGCGTTTCCTTCAAGACCGGGAATACGAGCCGGTGGGAGCGGCGGAGACCCGCCGGGCCGACGTACGGATCATCGCCGCGACCAACCTTGAGCTGGAGGAGGCGGTGCGGGAAAAACGGTTCCGCGAAGACCTGTTTTTCCGGCTAACCTGAATATTGCGTAAATTTTCAAAAACAAAGAGGCAGATTCTCGACTAACGTATTATATTGTAATATCTTACATCACAATATAACGCCGAGGTCTGCCAATGACAAAATGTAATGTTTCGATTCCGGTCTTTCAAGGTCCGAAAAGCAGAAAAATTGAATTCAATTTCGCCGGTGGAGATATCAGCAGTGACGGCGGGTTGCTTTTTGTGAAAGAATTCGACCGCAAACTCGGTTTGACCCGGCGCGCCGGTAACCTGCTGGATTCTTTTGATATTCGACAGCCCGGAAAAGTTGAGCATTCCTATCTGAGCATGCTTCGTCAACGAGTTTTTGGTTTGGTTGCCGGCCATGAAGATCTCAATGACCATCATGAATTGCGAACTGATCCGCTGATTCAAACTGTTGTCGGTCGTGATCGTCAACTCGCCACTCCAAGCACTTTATGTCGATTCGAAAATGGAATCGATCGTCGTGCTTGCGTAGATTTGAGCCGATTGTTTGTCGAATTCTTTATCGAAAGTTTCTCCACGCCGCCTCGAGAATTGATTCTTGATTTCGATGCTACCGATGACCTCACTTACGGGATGCAGGAAAATCGCTTTTTTCATGGCTATTATGACCACTATTGCTTTTTGCCGTTGTATGTTTTCTGCGGGGATCAATTGCTTGTGGCTTATTTGCGTCCATCAAAAATTGATGCGGCCAAGCATGCTTGGGCGATTCTCTCGCTACTGGTAAAGCGCTTTCGGCAGAAATGGCCGAAGGTTAAGATTATTTTCCGGGGAGACAGTGGCTTTTGTCGGCAGAAAATGCTGAACTGGTGTGATAAAAATGAGGTCAAATATATTGTCGGATTGGCGAAAAATCCACGTTTGCTGGAATTATCAAAAGATCTTCAAGTGAAAGCGGAAGCACTTTACAACGAAACACATGAAAAAGCAAAACTGTTTACTCAGTTCGAATATGCGGCAGGAACTTGGAAATACCCGCGCCGGGTGATTGCCAAAGCGGAATTCAACTCCCCCGGACCGAATAATCGTTTTATCGTCACCAATCTTGATGATGATGGACAATATCTTTATGAAAAAGTCTATTGCGCCCGAGGTGAGATGGAAAACAGGATCAAGGAACAGCAGCTGGATCTTTTCGCTGATCGGACGAGCTGCCATGACTTTGCGGCAAATCAATTCCGGCTTCTGCTTTCAAGTTTGGCTTATATTCTCATGGAACGGTTTCGGGCATTGTTGTTGACAGGAACTCAATTTGCCGAGGCTACCTGCGGCAGCATTCGCTTATACCTGGTGAAAATCGGTGCCATTATTCGGCGGAATACCAGAAAAATTTATGTTGCTCTTTCAAGTGCTTGTCCAAATCAGGAACTCCTCCGCTTGATCGCTGCGAAAATCATCGCTTGGGAATAAAACCTTGGAGAGCTGTCCCCGGCTCGCCGAACAACAACGGGGGAAAGGGGGAATATGCTCAATTTGCAAAAAAACGACAATATCCGACTCTGAAAATAAAAACTTCCGAATCTTCTGAACATTTCTCGACGATTCGAAAGTTTCATGCAACATTCAGGCTAAACGTCTTCCAACTGACGCTTCCCCCGCTCCGGGAACGACCTGAGGACATCGGGACGCTGGCGGACAGCATGCTGGCATTTTTCGCCCGGACCAATCACAAGAAAGTCGCCGGGTTTTCCGAAGCGGCGCGGGAGGCGCTGCTGAATTATGCGTGGCCGGGAAACCTGCGTGAACTGCGCAATGCGGTGGAACGCGCCGTGATTCTTTCCAACGGCCCGGAAATTCTTCCCGGCGCGTTGCCGGATACGCTCCGGACCGCCGGGAATCCGCCGAAAAATTGCGGAGCCTGCACCCTCGAAGAGCTGGAAAAGCAACATATCGGCCGTATGATCGAAGCGACCGCTTCGCTTCAGGAAGCGGCGGAAAAGCTCGGCATCGACCAAACGACCCTGTGGCGCAAACGCAAACAATACGGGTTGTGAATTGCAGGTTGCAAGCCGGGAATATTGCATTTTGCAATAGATCGGCCGGTTTCCGGTCCGTCTTGCCCCGGAAAATAGACATGGCATGAATTTTGCTAATTATTGCCGGTGATTCAACAAAGGTTCGAATATGAATATCAAACAGAAATTTCTAATCTCGTTCGGAATCCTGCTGCTGGCGTTCGCGGTCCCGGGGATTTTGATGCTCCGCCAGGTGGATAAGCTTGGCCGCGCCGTGGATGTCATTCTTCGCGAAAATTACCAGAGTGTCATCATCTGTCAGAATGTCAACGAGGCGCTGGAACGCATTGACAGCGGTCTTCTGTTCTCTTTCGCAGGCCAGACCGCCGCCCCCGGCTTTTTCTCCGAGCAGGTCGACAAGATCGAACGGGAGTGGAAAGCGGAACTGGACAACATCACCGTTCCGACCGAGGGCGCGCGGGCGGAAAAAGTCGCCAGGATGCTGGCCGAATACATCGCACTGCTGCCGGAGCTCCGGAAACCGGAACGCCCTTCGACGGAGCGGATGAGCTTCTATCGTGAAAAGGCCTTTCCGCTCTTTCAGGAACTGAAACAGGAAATCGGCGGTATTCTGACCGTGAACCAGAACAATATGACCGAAGCCAACAACCTCGCCCGTACGGAAGCGGACCACCTGTTCCGGCGCGGGATCGGGCTGCTGATCGGCTGTTTCGCGTTCATCATCGTCTTCTCATTGCTTCTGACGCGCTGGATTCAGCGGCCGCTGCAGAAACTGATCGATATGACCAACGAGATCGCCAACGGCAATCTCGCACTGGCGCCGGATTCAAAATCCAACGACGAGATCGGCCAGCTGGCGCGTTCGTTCAAC
The DNA here is from genome assembly GCF_903645315.1 of Victivallis sp. Marseille-Q1083. NCBI lineage: Bacteria > Pseudomonadati > Lentisphaerota > Lentisphaeria > Victivallales > Victivallaceae > Victivallis > Victivallis sp. Marseille-Q1083. The sequence continues at coordinate 1,965,186 of NZ_CAHJXL010000001.1, read as the reverse complement.
GCGATGGCGATCGCGCTGCGCAACGCCCGCAGCCAGCTGGTCGGGCGACTCCACCGTTCCGAGCAGATGAACAAGGATGTGTTCAGCGAGCTGCCGACTCCGATCGCGGTTTTCGATATCCGCAGCGAACGGATCGAGCTGGCGACCCGGAGCGCGCGCCAATATTTCGGTTTGGAAGAGGGGCGGAAGCTCGGCGAATTTTCCTTCGAATGGCTGCCGGACATATTCCGGCAGGTCCGCCAGAACGGCGTCGTCAGCATTTCCGGCAAAAACGACGGCATCATCCAGCATTTCATCGACGGCAAGGAATTCTTCTTTCAGCCCATGGCCGTGCCGCTTCCGGCCGACGCCCAGGTCGAACAGCTCACCGGCGTCGTGGTGATCCTGAAAGATGTCACGCTGGCCCACGAACAGCAGGAACTCAAGCGCAGCGTGATTTCCACCGTGTCGCACCAGCTCAGAACGCCGCTGACCAGCCTGCAGATGTCGATTTACCTGTTGCTGGAAGAAAAGTGCGGCGCGCTCAATCCCGACCAACTCGACCTGATCATGACCATGCGTGACGACAGCCAGCGGCTGACCGAGATCATCGGCGACCTCCTGGACCTCAACAAAGCCTCCAAACCCGGCAAACTCGTCACCGAACCGCATGCGCCGAATGAATTGCTGCTGAATGCGAAGGACCGTTTCCTGGCGGAATGCCAATCGCATTCCATCACGCTGGAAACCGATTGCGATCCGCTGGCGCCGGCCGTGCCGGTGGCGTTGAACCGGATCAATTACGCGTTTGACAACCTGATCGGCAACGCGGTCCGGTTCACTCCCCCGGGCGGGAAAATCCGGCTTTCGGCCAAAGCGCGGGACAATGCCGTCGAATTCGCCGTTTCTGACACCGGGTGCGGCATGTCCGAAGAGGTGGCAACCCACGTTTTCGAGCCGTTTTACCGCGGCCCCGGGCAGGATGCCGTCAGCGGCGTCGGCCTCGGACTGGCGATCGTCAAGGAAATCATCACCGCCCACGGCGGCAACATCAACGTGCGGAGCAAAGAGAATACCGGTACCGTATTCACCTTTACCCTGCCAACCGGAGGAGATCAATCATGCTCTTAATCGCATCGGCGGCCGCATTGGGCTGCTTCGGGTATTTATGCTATGTCATTTACAAACCGGAAAGGTTTTGAGGTGTTCCGATGAATGTCATTCTGATGATCGGGACCATCGGCATCGCGGTGGCGCTCTCCATCCCGCTCGGGAAATGGATGTACCGCGTTCTGTGTCCCGAAACGGATACGAAATTCGAAAAACTGCTGCACGGCGTCATCGGCCGGGCGGCGCAAAGCGATCAGAATTGGAAACAGTACAGCGCCGCGCTGCTGCTGTTCAACCTGGTAATGTTCGTCTTCGTCTGGCTGGTGCTGTCATTCCAGCAGCTTCTGCCGCTGAATCCCGACCGGATGGGCGCGCTGAATCAGGATCTGGTGTTCAACACGGTTTCGTCATTCGTGACCAACACCAACCTGCAGCACTATTCCGGGGAGTCCGCGCTGAGTTACGGTTCGCAACTCTTCGGACTGATGTGGCTGCAGTTCGTCAGCGCGGCAACCGGCATGGCGGCGCTGACGGCGCTGGCGCGCTGGCTCGGCGGCTCGCGGCAACCGAACAACTTTTACCTGGACCTCGGGCGTTCGACCTGCGGCGTGCTGCTCCCGGTGGCGGCGGTCGCCGCGCTGCTGCTGGTCTTCTGCGGCGTTCCGATGACCTTTGAAGGCGCGGCAATCGCACGGACGCTGGAAGGAGCAGTGCAGACGATCGCCCGCGGCCCGGTGGCGGCTTTCGTTTCGATCAAACAGCTCGGCACCAACGGCGGCAGCTTCTTCGGCCCGAACGCCACGCATCCTTTGGAAAACGTGAACTTCTACAGCAACCTGGTCGAATGCGTCTCACTGGTGGTAATCCCGATGGCCTGCGTCTGGCTGTACGGCCATATCACGAGACACAAACGCCATGCGCTGGTGATTTTTCTGGTGATGCTGGCGTTTCTGCTGGTCAAAATCAGTCTGGCAATTTCGCTGGAACAATCTCCCGCGCCGGCCCTGCGCGGCCTCGCGGTCGCGGAGTGCGGCAACCTCGAAGGCAAGGAACTGCGGCTCGGCGTGACGCAAAGCCCGATCTGGGCGACGTTTACCACCTGTACCAGCAACGGATCGGTGAACAGCATGCATTCGAGCCTGAATCCGCTGACCGGCCTGGTACCGCTGGCGGGCATGTGGTTCAATACGACTTTCGGCGGCATCGGCGTGGGATTTCTCGGCATGTTCAGTTACATTATCGTCGCGGTGTTCATCTCCGGCATGATGGTCGGACGCACGCCGGAGTACCTCGGCAAGAAAGTCGAAACGCGGGAGATGAAATTCGCGCTGCCGATCCTGCTGCTGCATCCGCTGTGCATCCTTGGCGGCGTAGCGCTCTTCTGCGTGATTCCGGCCTGGGGCCGCGACACCGTGCTGAATCCGGGTTTCCACGGTTTCACCGAAATGCTTTATGAGTTCACCAGCGCCTCGGCCAACAACGGTTCCGGCTTCGAAGGACTGGGGGACAACACGGCGCCATGGAACATCGCCACCGGCGTCGTGATGCTGCTCGGACGCTTCATTCCGATCGTGCTCTCGCTGGCGCTCGCCGGAAGCCTCGCCGCCAAGCAATTCGTGCCGGAAACCGTCGGCACCCTGAAAACCGATACCGGGCTCTTCGGCGGCGTTCTGGCCGGAACGGTCCTGTTCATCGGAGCGCTGCTGTTCCTGCCGGTCGCCGTGCTGGGACCGGTCGCGGAATATCTGACTAACATGGGATGGTAACGAAAATGAGCAAACTCACTCGTAAAAACAGCCGCCGGGCAACGATTTTCGATCCCGCCCTGATGCGTGTGGCATTCAAACAATCGTTCCGAATGCTCAATCCGGCCCAAATGGCCCGCAACCCGGTGATGTTCGTCACCGAAATCGGCGCGGTTCTGACCTCGCTGGTCTGGGTTCTGGAGCCATCCAGCCTTTACACCGGTGCAGTGAGCTTCATTCTGTGGCTCACCGTGCTTTTCGCCAACTTTGCCGAGGCACTGGCCGAAGCGCGCGGCAAAGCGCAGGCCGACAGCTTGAAGGACAGCCGCCGGACAACCCCGGCCCGGCTGGTGACGCCATCCGGCGAAATCCGCCGGATCGACTCGGATCAGTTGAAGGCCGGCGACGTGGTGCTGGTCGCTGCCGGAGAAGCGATTCCCGGCGACGGCGAAGTGATCGAAGGGGTCGCGAGCATCGACGAATCCGCCATCACCGGCGAATCCGCCGCCGTCGTCAGGGAAGCGGGGAGCGACCGTTCCGGCGTCACCGGCGGCACCCGGGTGCTGTCCGACGAAATCAAAGTACGGATCACCGCCGGGGCGGGCGAATCGTTCCTCGACCGGATGATCTCGCTGGTGGAAGGCGCGGTCCGGCAGAAGACGCCGAACGAACTGGCACTGGCCGTGACGCTGGCCGGGTTGACGCTCGGCTTCCTGCTGGTGACGGTGACGCTGTATCCGATTGCGCGTTATTTCGAGGTGACGATTCCGCTGCCGACGCTGATCGCGCTCCTGGTCTGCCTGATTCCGACCACCATCGGCGCCCTGCTGGCGGCGGTCGGCCTCGCCGGCATGGACCGCGCGCTCTCCGCCAATGTGCTCGCCAAAAGCGGCAAAGCAGTCGAGCTCGCCGGCGACATCGACACGCTGCTGCTGGATAAGACCGGCACGATTACCGTCGGCAACCGCCTTGCCAGCGACTTTTTCCCGGTAGCGAAGGTTTCCCGCGAACGGCTGATTGAAAGCGCGATGCGGGCGAGCTTCGGCGATGCCACCCCGGAAGGGAAATCCATCGTCAGGCTCGGAGAAAAAGAGCTGGGAACCCGCGCCCCCTTCGACCGGCACTCCGGCAAGGTGATCGAGTTCTCCGCCCAAACCCGGCTCTCCGGAACCGACGACGGCCGCGAATACCGCAAAGGCGCTTCCGATGCGATTGTCGCGCAGGCCCGTGCGGTACCGGCAGATTTGCGGGAACTCGTGGAGGAAGTCGCTCGCAAGGGCAGCACGCCGATCGTCGTGATGGAAAACCGGGAAATCCTCGGCGTGGTAGCGCTCTCCGACGTGCTGAAGACCGGCATCCGGGACCGTTTCGCCCGGCTGCGCGCCATGGGCCTGCGGGTGGTGATGGTCACCGGCGACAATCCGCTGACCGCCCAGGCCATCGCGGCGGAGGCGGGTGTCGACGACTTCATCGCCGAAGCGAAACCGGAGGACAAGCTTGCCTATATCCGCAAGGAACAGGCGCAGGGGCGCCTGGTCGCCATGATGGGCGACGGCACCAATGACGCTCCGGCACTGGCCCAGGCCGACATCGGCATCGCGATGAACTCCGGCACCCAGGCGGCGAAGGAAGCGGGCAACATGGTCGATCTCGACAGCGATCCGACCAAACTGATCGAAGTCATCGAGATCGGCAAACAACTGCTGATGACCCGCGGCGCGCTCACCACTTTTTCGATCGCCAACGATCTGGCGAAATATTTCGCGATCATCCCGGCAATCTTCCTGCTGGCGATTCCGGAACTGGCGGTGCTGAACGTGATGAAACTCGCCACCCCGGCGAGCGCGATTCTTTCGGCGCTGATCTTCAACGCGATCATCATTCCGCTGCTGATTCCGATCGCGCTCAAAGGAGTGAAATACCGTCCGCTCGGAGCGGACGCGCTGCTGGCGCGCAATATCTTCATCTACGGACTGGGCGGCGTGATCGCCCCCTTCATCGGCATCAAACTCATCGACCTGGCGCTGACTGCCGCCGGTCTGGCTTAAGGAGAAGCTGTCATGATTTCTTCAATCTTCGGGGCCTTGCGGCTCGCACTGTTTTCAATCTTCGTCTGCTGTGTGGTCTATACGCTGTTCATCTGGGGCGCCGCTCAGCTCTTCGTACCGGAAAGCGCCAACGGCCGGCTGATTCGCAATTCCGCCGGAGAGGTGATCGGCAGCTCACGGATCGCCCAGAAGTTCACCGCGGACCGTTACTTCCACAACCGTCCGTCGGCGGTGGATTACAACGGTGCCGGAGCCGGCGGCAGCAATCTGGCCTCGACTTCGCCGGCACTGCGCGAACGAGCCGAAAAACTGATCGCCGAATACGGAGCGACGGCCGCGAATCCGTTGCCGGCCGACCTGGTCACCGCATCGGGAAGCGGCCTCGACCCGCACATCTCGCTTGCCGCCGCCCGCTGCCAGATTCCGCGCATTGCCGAAGCCCGTTCGGTTCCGGAAGAAGCGGTTGGCAAAATCGTGCGCGAAAGTGTATCTTATCCGGGCGGTTTCATCCGGTCGGAACCGTTCGTCAACGTGCTTGAACTCAACCTCAAACTGGATCAACTGAATTGAATAACGTTCCGGACAAATTTCTCACCATGATCCGCAACGCCCGGCGCGGACGGCACAAAATCTACCTCGGCTATTGCGCCGGGGTGGGAAAGACCTGTCAGATGCTCAAGGAAGCGCTGCGGCTCCGGGACGTGGAAAAGCTCGACGTGGTGATCGGCATTCTGGAAACCCACGGGCGGTCCGAAACCGCCGCCTGCCGGGGCGATCTGGAAGCGGTGCCGCGCCGGAAGATTCTCTACCGCAAGATCGAGATCACCGAGATGGACGTCCCGGCAATTCTGGCGCGCCGGCCGCAGGTGGTGCTGGTCGACGAACTGGCGCACACCAATGTGCCCGGCTCGAAACATCTCAAGCGCTATCAGGATGTGGAGGAGCTGCTGGACGCCGGAATCCATGTGATTTCAACCCTGAACGTACAGCATCTCGAAAGCCTCTATGAGATCGTCGAGAAAAACACCGGCGTCAAAGTCAAGGAGCGGATTCCCGACTGGGTAGTAACCCGCGCCGACGAAGTGGTCAATGTAGATGTTTCGACGGCTGATCTGCGGGAACGCATCCGTTCCGGCCGCGTCTATGCGGCAGACCGGATCGATGCGGCTCTCGCGAATTTCTTTCAGGACAGCAATCTCCAGCAGCTTCGGGAACTGACGCTGCGGGAGCTTGCCGCCCAGCTTGATTTGAAATTCCGCGAGAAAACCGGCAGCGTCGAACGGGAAGACAGCGCCAATCCCGATCAGGTGCTGATCTGCCTCTCTTCGCACAGTCCGAACGCCGACGCGCTGCTGCGTTACGGTTCGCGGCTGGCCGGACGGCTGAACCGCAACTGGTACGCGCTGTACGTACAGACATCAAAGGAGAGCGCCATCCGGATCAACGCCGAAACCCAGCGCCGGTTAGCCAATACCCTGGAACTGGCGCGTCAGGTGGGAGCGACGGTTTTCACCTTCAAAAGCGACAACATCGTCGAAACCATCCTGCAATTTGCGCGTGAACACCGGGTCGGCCATATCGTGATCGGCCCTTCCGCCCGGAAACTCTCGTGGCTCGACCGCCTGCTCGGCAAATCGACGCTGCTGGAACAGTTGACCCTGGCCAATCGTGACTTCAAGATCGTCGTCACCGAAAACCGGCAGGAAACGTTTTCCGGCTGAAGCCGCCGGAAATGCGCAGAACTTATCGTCGCATTTTTCGCAATATCATATTGAGAACAATCGCCTATGCCAACCTCCGAGGGGGGAGACTCCCCGGTTGCGCGCCGGGCTTTGGCTCAACGGCCAATCGAACAATTTCACAAAAGAAAAATCCCCGACTTCATGAAGAAATCAGGGACTCTGTCAACAGTCCGAAGCCGCAACGCTTGTTACAGCTTCGGTCCTACAGGCGTTTCGCTTACTGCATCTCCGCCGGCGGCATGTTGAACATCGGCATCTGCGGTTTTTCGACGAAATACTGGACCTTGGCAGCCTGGTCGAGCTTTTCGAGATATTCCCCGACCGCTTTCTGCTGCTCCTGCTGCCGGAAAGTATCGGCCGCCTTCTGCTTGAATTCTTCGAACGGAATGGTTTTTCCGCCGGCAACCGACGCATCGCGACGGATGATGTGGTAACCGAACTGCGTCTCCACCGGTCCGACGATTTCACCATCCTTGGCTTCTTTCACGGCATCTTCGAACTCTTTGACCATATCGCCTTCCTTGAACATGCCGAGCGAACCGCCCTTCACCTTGCTCGGGCAATCGCTGTTCGCCTTGGCCACCGCCTCGAAGGATTCGCCGCCTTTGACTTTGCCGAGCAAATCTTCAGCTTTGGCCTTGGCCGCCGCCTTGTCCTCGGCGGAAGCGTCCTTGTCCACTTTCACCAGAATATGGGAAGCGCGCAACGAGCCTTCCGGATCTCCCGGTTCAACCAGTTTGTCCTTGTTCGCTTCATAAAATTCCTTGAGGGCTGTATCGCTATCGGGCAGTTTGTCGATGATTTCCTTCTGGAGGAATTCGTTGATGGCAATCTGCTCCTGCGCTTCTTTCGTGCCGGCAATCGTTTCGACATATTCATCGATCGTCTGCGGTTTCTCCTGCTGCTGGAGATAGGCCTTCAACGGCTCCAACTGCTCCGGCGACAGCGATTCGAGCTGCTCGGAAAATACTTTCAGCGCCGCTTCCTTGGACGGCTTGATGCCGGCTTTGGCCGCTTCCTCCAGCAGCAAGTGCGTCTGGACATACTGGTGGACGAGCTGGTATGCCGCCTGTTCCAACATTTCCGCCGTCAATTCCGGCGGCAGCTTGCCGTCCGGAGAACCGCCCAAAATCATATTTTTGATATCTTCACGGGTAACTTTCTGCCCGTTGTATTCCGCAACCACTTCCGGCAACACGTTCCAAATCGCCTCCGGGTCGGCCGGAGCGGCCGGAGCGGCCGGAGCGGCGACCGGTTGTTCCGGTACGGCGGTCTGCGCCGCTTCTTCGGCAGCCACCAGCGAACCGCCCGCGCTGAGAAAACCGGCAGTCAGCATAACATAAGAGAATTTTTTCATAAGAACTTCCTTTTCTGCAATCTAAATTGCTGTTGTTTCCATACTGTTTTCTACCATCACTTTTTTCACCGTCCCGAAAAATTTTTCCGAAATTGCTTCGCTTGTGACCAAGACGGTTAAAAAATAAATACTACCACTTTTGGACATTGCAAGCAATGGATTGGTTCCTGGCCGGAGAAAAAAACAAAAATAATCTATTTTCCGCCGGACAGCCGCTATTCCTCAATCCGTATTGCCGCACTGCGGCCATGCGCCGCCAGGCCTTCCATTTCGGCGAATTTCTCGACGACCGGCACTTCTTTGCGCATCGCGCCGCGCTGATAATTGATGATGCTCATCCGGCGAAAGAAACCTTCGACGGTCAGGCCGCTGAAAAAGCGAGCACTGCCGGCGGTCGGCAGCACATGGCTGGGACCGGCGCAGAAATCGCCGATCGGTTCCGGCGTCCATTGGCCGATGAAAATCGCGCCGGCGGCCTTGACCTTCTTGGCGACCATGCCGGCGCCCTTGCAGGAAATCTCCAGATGCTCCGGCGCGTAGGCCCCGGCAATTTCCGCCGCCTGATCGAAATCCTCCACCCGGATCAGGAATGTACCGTGATTCAACACCTTGTCGACGGTCTCCAGGCGGGACAACTGCGCTTTCTGCCGCAGAATCGCCGCTTCGACTTCTTCGATCAACGCTTCGCTGTCGCACAACAGCACCGCCTGTTCCAGCCCGCTGCCGTGCTCCGCCTGCGACAACATGTCGGCAGCGATGAATTCCGGATTGCAATTGGCGTCGGCGATGATCATGATTTCCGACGGTCCGGCGACCATATCGATCGCCACCGCGCCGTACACCAGTTTCTTGGCGGCGGTAACGTACGCATTGCCGGGGCCGACGATTTTGTCGACCTTGCGGACCGTTTCAGTGCCGTAAGCCATCGCCGCAATGCCGTAGACGCCGCCGAGCCGGTAAATTTCGGAAACGCCGGCTTTGCTCATCGCATAAAGCACCGCCGGATGAATTTCGCCGGCGGCATTCGGCGGCGTCACCGCGACGATCTCCCGGACCCCGGCCGCCTTGGCGATACCGGCAGTGTGGAGCACGGTGGAGACCAGCGGCGCAGTGCCGCCGGGAATGTAGACGCCGATGCGTTCCATCGGCTCGAACCGCTCGCCGACCACGACGCCGGGACGCGGCGAATGACTCCACGGCTGCGGAATCCGCTGCCGGGAAAAGTCGGTAATGTTGGTCAACGCCGCCTTGATCGCCCGCTTGGCTTCGGAATCGACTTTGGACGCGGCCTTGCGGATTTCCTCCTCGCCGACCGGAATCTGCGCCGGTTCGAGATCGACATGATCGAACATTTTGGCATATTTGCACAATGCGGCATCGCCGTCGGCCCTGACGTCGAGAATGATTTTGCGAACGCTCTCCTCAATTTCAGGCGGATAACTCGGCCGGTTGTAAAGCTGTTGCAAACGGTCGGCAAAATTCCGGTCGCGACAATCCAGTTTCTGCATGCTTTTCCTCCTCAAAATTCCAGATAAATGTTATCGATCAAACGGGTGGCGCCGAAATAAGCGGCCACCGCCAGCAGCAGCCGGCGGGTCGCCGGCGTCACCGGCTGCAATGTGTCGGCATCCAACGCGCTGACATAATCGATTCTGCCGCCGTTGGCGGCGATCTCCGCGGCGACTTCGGCCGCGGCGGCCTCGGCAAGCGCCGGCCCAGCCCCCTTCAATTTCGCTTCGGCGGCCAAAAGCGACCGGGAAATACTCAGGGCCCGGCTCCGCTCTTCCGGCGACAGATAACGGTTGCGGGAGCTCAGCGCCAGTTGGTCGGCATCGCGGACCAGCGGCGCGACGATAATCCGGACCGGCATATTCAAATCGCGGACCATCCGCTGGATGATCAACGCCTGCTGGGCATCTTTCCGGCCGAATACGGCGATTTCCGCCTGCGTGATGTTGAACAATTTCGTCACCACCGTGGTGACGCCGCGGAAATGAACCGGCCGGGTCCGACCGCACAGCTCCCTGGAGAGCGTTTCCTCGGCAACCCAGACGCTGTGGTCGGGACAATACATCGCCTCCGGCGACGGCGCGAAAACGGCGGTTGCGCCGTGCGCTTCGCAATTGACGACATCGCGCTCGAAATCACGCGGATATTTGTCAAGGTCTTCATTCGGTCCGAACTGGGTCGGATTGACGAAAATGGTGACGATGACCAAGTCGGCCTCCGCCACCGCCCGGTCGATCAGCGAAAAATGCCCGGCGTGCAGATACCCCATCGTCGGCACGACGGCGATCGTCCTGCCGGCCCGGCGGGCGGCCAGCGCGAACTGCTGCATTTCCGAAACGGTTTTGAAAATTTCCATTTCAATTTACCCGGTAAATTAAGGTTGAATTTAAAACAAAAACCCGGCGGAAGCCGGGTAGAAAAATAGCTCGAAAGGATGGCTCCCGATTCACAACTCCATAAGCCAACCGTATCGGTCCGGCAGTTCTCCATATTGAGTGCCGGTCATCACTTCGTACAACTTTTTCAACACCGGTCCGATGGTGTCGCCGTAGTCGAAAACCTGGTCGCGATAGAAAATTTTGCCGATCGGAGTGATGACGACCGCCGTCCCGCAGGCACCGACTTCGGTGAAGTCGGCCAGTTCCGCCTTGTTGATACGGCGCTGCTCGACCGGCATACCGAGGTCGGCGGCCAACTGCATCAGCGACTTGTTGGTGACGCTGGGCAGCACCGACGCCGATTTCGGCGTCACGTATTTGCCGTCCTTGGTAATCGCCAGGAAATTGCTGGTGCCGAATTCGTCGATGAATTCATGGGTCTTCGGATCGAGGAACAGCGCCACCTGGCAGCCGTGCTCCTTGGCGACTTTGCTCGGATAGAGACTGGCCGCGTAATTGCCGGCGATTTTGATGTGGCCGGTACCGTGCGGCGCCGCCCGGTCCATATCGTCGGAAATCATCGCGTTGACCGGCTTGATGCCGCCTTTGTAATACGGCCCGACCGGCACGACCAGAAGGATCAATTCATAACGCCGGCTCGACGAAATGCCGATCTGCGGCGTCGTCCCGATCATCACCGGGCGGATGTACAGCGAACCGCCGGTACCATACGGCGGCACATAATCAATGTTGTCGCGGACGACCCGTTTGACCGCATCGAGAAACAGTGCTTCCGGCACTTCCGGCATCAGGATATGGCGACAGGTGGAATTCAAGCGCTTGGCGTTTTCCTCCGGCCGGAAAACTCGTACTTTGCCGTCTTTGCAACGAAAGGCTTTCAGTCCTTCAAAGGCAGCCTGACCGTAATGCAGACAGTTGGAGGCTACCGAAAGCGTGATGTCGTAGGTGGTGTACAATTTGCCGTCGTCCCATTTGCCGTCGTCGTAGACATAGCGAATGTTGGATTTGGTCGGCCGAAACTCAAATCCGAGTTTTTCCCATTCAATGTTCATTGCTTGCTTTCCTGACTGAAATTAAAACCGTCAACGGATGGCTTATTCGCCGCCGGTTGACTTACCAGAAATGTACTATAATTGCCCGAAAGCGATTTCGCAACAGAAAGAGTTCAAAAAAATATTTCAATTGCAGAATATTTGATTGAAAAATGTGTTGAAGGCATTTATCTTATAGCATTTGACATGAATTAACTAAAAATAAAACTTTTCAGCCAAACTTTATTAGGGGGGAAGGCAAATGCTCTTTTCGAAAGTTTTCCGCGGAATCACGTTGAGTGGTGCCCTGTTATTTGCGGCCGGTTGCGGTCTGTTCGATAATTCAACGCCGACGGAAGACCTCTATCCGGTGCCCCAGGCCGAGATGGATCCCGGCTTCAATCCCGACGATTTCGGCAATGGCACCTTCGGCCCGGGCGGCGCCGGCAATCCGGAAACGCCCAGTCCGGACTGGGGCGAGCCGACTGAGGAAGGCATGGCTTACATCGGCATGGAGGATCTGTCGGTGCTGACCGACATCAATTTCCCGGTCATCTACTTCAATTTCGACGCCGACAGCCTGAACCCGTCCGAACAGGCCAAACTGGATGCGGTGGCCGAATATATGAATCAGGCGCCGGAGCTTTATTTGATCGTCGAGGGGCATTGCGACGAGCGCGGCACCAACGAATACAACCGGGCGCTGGGCGAACGCCGGGCGATTGCGGTCAAGAATTACCTGACCGGCCGCGGCATGGCGGCGGACCATGTCCGGACGATCAGCTACGGCGAGGACAAGCCGGCGGTGAGCGGCCACGATGAAGCCGCTTATGCGAAGAATCGCCGGGGCGAACTGCTGGCCGCCAAAAAGATCAAATAAACAGTTCGCCGACGCATGGATTGAATGAGGATTTTTTCTGGCTTCGGGGGCGCCGTATGGCGATACTTCCCCGAAGCTTTCGTTTTTTCTTCGGCGTTGCGGCGCCGAATCTCTACGACATGGCAGTTATTTTAGTTTCTTGAAAGGAAAGGTTCATGAGCAAAATCAACGTTGAACACGTTTTCACCTCCGAATCCGTCTCGGAAGGACATCCCGATAAAGTCTGCGATCAGATCTCCGACGCGATCCTCGACGCCTGCCTGGCGCAGGACCCGGAAAGCCGGGTCGCCTGCGAAACGCTGGCGACGACCGACCTGGTCGTCATCTCCGGTGAAATCACCACCAACGCCGTCGTCAACTGGCAGGACGTGGCGCTGCGGGTCATCCGCAAAATCGGCTATGTCGACCACAATGTCGGTTTCTGCGCCGACAACTGCAAGGTGATGGTCTGCATCCACCGGCAGTCGCCGGATATTTCGATGGGCGTTACGGCGGAAACCAGCCGGAGCCGGGAACAGGGCGCCGGCGACCAGGGCATGATGTTCGGCTATGCCAGCAACGAAACTGCGGAGCTGATGCCGGCGACGATCCTCTATGCGCATAAAATCGTTGAAGAACTGGCGCGGCTGCGCAAGAGCGAACCGGAAAAGTACAATTTCCTGCGTCCGGATTCCAAGAGCCAGGTGTCGATCCGTTACCGCAACGGCAAGCCGGTGGCGGTGGAAACCGTCGTCGTTTCCCACCAGCATACCCCGGAGATGAAACTGGAGGCGCTGGAACAGTTGGTGCGCGAAGTCGTCCGTAAAGTCATTCCGGCCGAATTGCTGAACGATCACATCAAATATTACATCAACCCGACCGGCCGGTTTGAAATCGGCGGGCCGCACGGCGACACCGGCCTGACCGGCCGCAAGATCATCGTCGACACCTATGGCGGCGTCGGTTCGCACGGCGGCGGCGCTTTCTCCGGCAAAGATCCGTCGAAGGTCGACCGCTCGGCCGCTTATATGTGCCGCTACATCGCCAAAAACATCGTGGCGGCCGGCTTGGCCGACAAGTGCGAAGTACAGGTCGCGTACGCGATCGGAGTCGCCGAACCGTTGAGCATCAATGTCGACACCTACGGCACCGGCAAGCTGTCGAACGACACCTGTTTGGAAAAAGTCATTCGCGAAGTGTTCAGTCTGCGCCCGACCGCCATCCTGGAAGCGCTGCAGCTCAAATATCCGGCGGCCAACCATTGGTCCTACGAGGATGCCGCCGCTTACGGCCATTTCGGCCGGCCGCAGTTTCCGTGGGAAAAGACCGACAAGGTCGAAGCCGTCAAAGCCGCGGCGGCCAAATATCTGTGAAAACGACGGCGATGCGGGTGTTGGGAGTCGGCTCGCCGCTGCTGGACTTGCTGGCGCGGGTGGAAGAGCCGTTTCTGGAGAAAGTGCCCGGTGCCAAAGGCGGCATGGAGCTGCTGGCGCCGGAAGTGATGGACCGGCTGCTCGAACAGTTGGCGGATGAATACGCCGTCGTGCCGGGCGGCGCCGCCGGCAATACGGTTTTCGGCCTGGCCCGGCTCGGCGTGCCGGTCGGCATGCTGGGCAAAACCGGCAAAGATGCTTACGGCGAAATTTATCGCAGCAGCCTGGTCCGGCTGGGCGGCTCCGAATCTGCGTTCTTCGAGACGGACCAACTGCCGACCGGCCGTTGTCTGGCTTTGATTACACCGGACGGCGAACGGACGATGCGGACATTTTTCGGCGCCTCGTCGGATTTGACCGCCGAGGAGGTCGAAACGGTGGACTTCTCCGCTTACGACCTGGTTTATATCGAAGGTTACCAGTTGTTTCATCAGGCGATGATCGAAGCGGTTTTCCGGCAAGCCAAAGCGGCCGGCTGCCGGATCGGCCTGGATCTGGCGTCGTTCGAAGTCGTCGGCCTGTTCCGGGAACGGCTGCTGGAGCTGTTGAAGGAATACGTCGATCTGGTATTCGCCAACGAGGACGAAGCGACGGCGCTGCTCGGAGACAAACCGGCAGAGCAGCAGGCGCGGGAACTGGCGCGGTTCTGTGAAATCGCGGCGGTAAAACTGGGGCCGCGCGGCTCGTTGATCGCCTCCGGCGACATGTTGTGCCATGTCCCGGCCGATGTGGTCAAGGCGGTCGATACCACCGCGGCCGGAGATTTGTGGGCCAGCGGTTTTCTTTTCGGCTACCTTCACGGCCGGCCGCTGAGTGAGTGCGGCCGCTATGCGTCGATGACGGCCAGGGAAGTGGTGCAGGTAGTCGGCTCGAAGATCCCGGAACAGCGCTGGGAAGCGTTGTGCCGGAGCTTCCAGCCTTACAATAATTGAAAATTCGAACCAACGGAAACATTTTTATGGAATATCAGATCAAAGACATCAATCTCGCCGATTTCGGTCGCAAGGAGATCAGTATCGCCGAACAGGAAATGCCCGGATTGATGGCGACCCGGGCCAAATACGGTCCGCAGCAGCCGTTGAAGGGAATCAAAATTTCCGGCAGTCTGCATATGACCATCCAGACCGCCGTTCTGATCGAAACGCTGGTGGCGCTGGGAGCCGAGGTGCGCTGGGCCTCCTGCAACATTTTTTCGACGCAGGATCATGCGGCGGCGGCGATTGCCGCCGACGGCGTGCCGGTGTTCGCCTGGAAGGGGGAAACGCTGGAAGAGTATTGGGAATGCACCTACCGGGCGCTGACCTTTCCGGACGGCAGCGGTCCGGACCAGATCGTCGATGACGGCGGCGACGCGACTCTGTTGATTCATCGCGGCGTCGCGGCGGAAAACAATCCGGATATCCTCGACGAGGCGTCCGACAGTTATGAGCTGCAGGTGATCGACCGGCTGCTGAAACGGGTGCTGGCCGAAGATCCGCGCCATTGGCACAAAGTAGCGGCCAAGGTCAAAGGCGTCTCCGAAGAAACCACCACCGGCGTGCACCGGCTGCTGCAGATGGCCGAACGCGGCGAGCTGCTGTTTCAGGCGATCAATGTCAATGATTCGGTCACCAAGAGCAAATTCGACAACATTTACGGCTGCCGCCATTCGCTGACCGACGGCATCAAGCGGGCGATGGATGTGATGCTTTCCGGCAAGACGGTGATGATCTGCGGTTTCGGCGACGTCGGCAAAGGCTGTGCCGAAGCGATGCGCAATGAACGGGCCCGGGTGCTGGTCAGCGAAATCGATCCGATCTGCGCGCTGCAGGCCTGCATGGCCGGTTACCGGGTCTGTCCGGTCGAGGACGCGCTGCCGGAAGCGGACATTTATGTGACGACCACCGGCAACTGCAATGTCATCACCATCGAGCATATGCGCCATATGAAAGACCAGGCGATCGTCTGCAATATCGGTCACTTCGACAACGAGATCGAAGTGTCCAAGCTGGAACGCGAACCCGGCGTCGTCAAGGAGGAGATCAAAGGCAGCAGCTGCCCGGTGCATCGCTTCCGTTTTGCCGACGGCCATTCGATCTACCTGCTGGCGGAAGGCCGGCTGGTGAATCTGGGCTGCGCCACCGGCCATCCCAGCTTCGTGATGTCCAACAGCTTCACGAACCAGACGCTGGCGCAGCTCGACATCGCGCGGCATCCGGACCGCAAAGGCGTTTTCCTGCTGGACAAAAAACTGGACGAGGAAGTCGCCCGGCTGCATCTCGATAAACTGGGGGCGAAATTGACGGTTCTGACTCCGGAACAGGCAGCCTACATCAACGTGCCGCCCGAAGGGCCGTACAAGCCGGAATCCTACCGCTACTGATCCAGCCGGCATTCAAGCGTATTGTGAAAGTCCGCCTCCTGGCGGACTTTCGCTTTTGAGCCGTCATGATCGCGAAAACGAAATGGCATTACCGGTCGGCACGCTCGGCAAAAGCGATACCGCCGGCGGCATTGCCGATGGCGGCCCGGAGTTTTTCCAGCGTCAGCGGCTTGAACAGAACGCCGGCAAAACGCTCCGCCGGCACAAAATCCATCTGGGTGTCCGCCGTGATGACGACGACCGGAATTCCCGCCGTCGCCGGATGGGCCGCCAGCCGGGCCGCCAGCGTGCCGCCGTTCATTCCCGGCATCCACAGATCGGTCAGCACCATTGCCGGAGTTTCCCGGGCCGCCCGGGTCAGCGCCTCCTCCGCCGACTGGCAGGCGACCGCTTCCCAACCCAGTTTTTTCAACATTGCCGCCAATACCTTCAAATTCATCGGCACATCGTCGACGATGAGGATTTTCCCGCCCGGCAGGCCGGCCGGGGCGGCTTTTTCCGGCCGCGCGTCCGCCACCGGCGCCGGCTCGGCACACTGTACGCCCCGCAGCACGACGGTAAAGGTGCTGCCTTCGCCCAACTCGCTCCGCAACGAAATTTCACCGCCCATTTTGGCAACCATCCGTTTGGTGATCGGCAAACCCAGCCCGGTACCCTGATAAATCCGGTTGCCGGGAATATGCTGCTGCTTGAACGGCTCGAAGATGCTCTCCTGGTAGGCTTTGGCAATACCGGACCCGGTATCGCTGACCCATAGCGTCAGCACGCCGCCGGAGCCGTCGGCCGGACCTGCCAGCGTTACGCCGATGCGGATGACGCCGTCATCGGTAAACTTCACCGCATTGCCGATCAGATTGAGCAGCACCTGGCGCAAACGGATCTGGTCGAGCAGCAGCATTGGCAACCGCTCCGGCACTTCCAGCTCGATTCGGCTGCGGTGCTCCCGGCAGCCCGGTTTGAACAACTGCACCGTCTCCTGAACCAATTTACGCAGATCGACCGGCTGCAGCGAAATTTCCAACTGGTCGGCTTCCAGTTTCGACAAATCAAGGATGTCGTTGATCAGCTTGAGCAATGTATTGCCGGCGAAATTGATCGCTTTCAGGCTGTCCTGCTGTTCCTCCGGCGTCATCCCGCCAGCCTGCATCAATTCGCTGAAACCGATCACCGCATTCAGCGGCGTCCGCAATTCATGGCTCATCGTCGCCAGGAAAGAACTCTTGGTGCGGTCGGCCGCCTGCGCCGCCTCCATCGCCGCCTGCAGCCGCCGCTGCTGGGCGTTCAGTTCGGAAACGTCCATGGCACTCTCCAGCACATAAGCGAGTTTGCCGTCGGCATCGAAAATCGGTTTGGTGACAATGATATAATCGGAATTGTCGACATGAAGCGACCGCCGGTGCACCGTTCCGGTTTCGATCGTCTTTCTGACCGGGCAATAGTCCGGCACCGCCGACTGCTTGCAGAAAATCTCATAGCACGGCCGTTGTTCACCCGCTCGCTCCTCCGCCCGGTAGGCGCGATAGGCGGCCCGGTTGGCCCGGATGAAATTGAAATCGGCGTCGAACAGCAGAATCGGCGTATCGATGTTGTCGAAAATCTGCCGTTTCTCGTTTTCGCTCTGCAGCAGTTCCTCCAAGCCGTGCCGCCGCTCCAGATAAATTTCAATGATATGCGCCGCGGCGGCGATGATGTTCCTGTCGCCCTCTGAAAACGCCCGGCGACTCCGGACAAAGTCCACGCCCAGAAAGCCCCACAGCTCCTCATCCAGCCAGATGCCGGCGGCGATGATCGACTGAATGCCCTGCCGGCGCAGCAATTCGAGCGTCGCGCTTTTCAGCGGCACTCCTTCTCCGGCCAGATTGCCACAGCAGACCAGTTGCCGGCAACGCAGCAGCCGGTTCCAGTCTTCGGTCATCTCAATCGGGACCCCCTGCAATTCGTTTTGTTCCGACAGAATGCCAGCGGCCGTCCATTCGTGAGTGTTGTCGCAAACGGCACGCCGGTAATCGTATCGGCAAATATAACAGCGGTCGGCACCGATCTGGCTGCCGATGATGCTCAGGATATCGGAGACGGCCTCTTCGGCATCCTCCCGCAGCAGAATCCGCTCCAGACAACTGTTGACCAGCCGCTGCTGCTCCGCATACAACTGCAGCGTTTCGGTCAGGCGCCGCTGCTCCTCCTCCAGGCGCTGCCGTTCGGTAATGTCCACCGACATCGTCAACAGCAGCGACCGGCCGTCGCCGAGCGCCAGCGGCGTTTTCATCGTCTGCATAACATACTTCCTGCCGTCCCGCACCGTCTGAAGCGCCCCGACGATATTTTTCAGTTGCCCGCTGGCACGCACTTCGAGATCCTCCTCCCGGAACCGTCCGGGATCGCCGACGAAATGGTCGATCTCGAAATCAGTCCGGCCAATCACCTCGGCAGCCGGAATTCCAGTGATCTCCTCGGCCTTTTTATTCCAGAGCGCGTAGCGGAAATCCCGCATATCCTTCGTGGCAATCAGCGCCGGCAGATGATCCAGTATTCCCAACAGCAGCGCGTTGTTCTCCTTCAGCTCCTCTTCCATCCTGACTTGCGTGGAAATATCCAACCCCATGCCGAGCAGCAAACGCCGGCCGCTGGCCTGGCGCCAGGTGCATTTCAGGATCCGCACGGTATGCGGACTGCCGTCACCGGCGATGAACTGTTCCCGTTCATCGAGCAACCGGCCGGATTGCACCAGTTTCAGGTCGTCCTCCCGGAATTTTTCCGCATTTTCAGGCTGGCCGAAGATTTCCGCGTCGGTCCGGCCGATGATCTCCTCCTCCGGATGGGAGACGATCTCGGCAAACGCCCGGTTGCACATCAGGTAACGCAATCCGGCATCCACATCTTTGACAAAAATGTAACAGGGCAGATTGGCCATGATATTCTGCAGCAACGTCAGCGTATCGCGGTATTTCAGTTCATTCTCCTTGTCGGCGGTAATATCCTGAATGATGCCGAAATAGACTTTCCGGCCGGCAACCGGCGTTTCGTCCTCCACCGCCCGCATTTCAAAATAACGCATTTTCCCCTCGGCGGCGGAACGGTAGACCATCCGCAATTCATGTTTCTCGCCAGCCAGCAGCCGGCGCCAGCCGTCCAGAAATTCCGGCAAATCCTCCGGCAGCACCCAGTCCTCGACCGCCGCCGGCCGGTCGCCGCATTTCCGCCAGAGCGCCTCATACCCTTCCCGGGCGGAAAGCACCCGGCCGTCGGCATCGCAGCGAAAATAAGTCAAAGCGGCAATGTCGGCGGCGCTGTTCAGGAAAATATTGTTCATCTGCATCCGGTCCCGCCCTTCGTATTCCTGCGTCACATCGCGGAATACCAGCACCGCCCCGTCGATCCGTCCCGCCCGGTCGACGATCGGCGCGGCGCTGTCGGCGATATGATACCGCCGGCCGTCGCCGGCAAGCAGATCGGTATGGTTGGCCAATTCAACGGTCCGGCCGGTCCTCAGCGCCCGGGCCACCGGCGATTCGACCGGCCCGTCGTCCGGATAATGGACGATACGGAAAATTTCATCGAGTTTCCGGCCAACGATCTTTTCGACCGGATACCCAGTCAGCCGGGCGGCAACCGGATTGCAGATCGTCACCGTTTCCTCGGCATCGGTGGCCAGCACGCCGTCGCCGATCGAATTCAGCGTCAACCGGAAACGCTCCGCGGTGCGTACGATCTCCTCCCGGGCCAGGTGCAGTTCCGTGATGTCGGTCGACACCCACAGAACCGTTTCCACACCGAAAATTTTTTTCGGCAAGTGGCGGAATTCGGCATAGCGGTACCGACCATCGCGCCGGTATTCCTTCGAGACCGGCTGCATCGTCTCCAATACCTGCCGGACCGGCGCCTGAAAAATTTCGCCGCCGGCCGGCAGATCCGTCAAATGGCCGATTCGCCCCGGTTCATTCCGGACGGGCCTATCCCGGCCCTGCAAAAGACGCACCCGTCCCATGGCGTCCACCGCCGTCACGCAGACCGGCAGCAAGTCGAAAACAGCCTGCAATTTGCGGTTGTTCCGGTAATGTACGGCCAGGAAAACCACGGCCAAAACCAGACCGCCGATCGTCGCCGCTCCGGCGACCGCCGGCCAGAAATAGAGCGTCAAAAACGACGGCGGACGATTCAGAAATATTGCTTCGGACGGCAGCGCGGCGGGATCCGGCCGCCAGCGCTCCACCTGCGGCCACTGGAACACCGCCTGCGATGAACCGACTTCAAAAGGAATATCATCGGCACGCCCGCCGGCCAGAATGCGTTTTGCCAGCGCGGCGGTTTCCCGGCCGTAATTGCGGCCGGTGGTCATGATGCCGCCGAGCACTCCTTCGTCAAAAGCCGTATCCCGGGACACCAGTACCGGAGAGGTTATTGCCGGCCGTTCCCGGCCGCCGACGGCGGAAAAAGGTTGAAATGATTTCGTCCGCTCTTCCCACCAGTTGTCGAACACAATCAGGGCATTCGACGGTAACGATTCCAACGCTTCAAGCATTTCCCCGGTCGTGCAATCGGCGCCGTTAATCTGTTCCAGCTCAATGGCATCCCCCCAGCGGCCGCGCAGTGATTCGACATGCCCGGCAACCGCCAGGCCGTCCGGACCGCCGTCGGTGACGACCACCACCCGCCCGGTTTCCGGCAGCAACCGCATTCCCAGCTCGATATTGCGCTCCA
Organism: Victivallis sp. Marseille-Q1083; assembly: GCF_903645315.1. Lineage (NCBI taxonomy): Bacteria > Pseudomonadati > Lentisphaerota > Lentisphaeria > Victivallales > Victivallaceae > Victivallis > Victivallis sp. Marseille-Q1083. Next base: position 1,944,414 of record NZ_CAHJXL010000001.1, on the reverse strand, counting down.
CCGAGGAAAAATCCAACAACAGCCCGGTCATACGCGGCAGCCGGGGCAAATTCCCGACGTCGCCGATGCAGGCGGCAACCAACAGCGAGGTCGTTTCCGGCAGCTCCTCGTAATGTTCGAGGCACATTTCGACGGCCGCATTGCCACTGGCCACCACCAAATCGTAATTGCCGGATAAAATCCGCTCCCGGCTCCATTCCACATCACGCGCCAGCGGTTTCCAGTCCGGATTGCGCGCGACGTTCAATTCGACAACATCGATTTCGACCGGAATGTCCTCCCCGCGCCAAAACTGCTGGAAACTTTCCACCATGTCACGGGTCCACCGGAAAAAGGCATTGTACGAGCAGAGATACAAGATTCGTTTGGGCTCCGGCTCCCCGGCCGCCGCTTCTCCCCGCAACGATGTCATCGCTCCCATCGCCAACCAGATGAGACCGACCACCATGATTCGACGCCAGAAACCCCGTGTCGTCGCCGTCTCCACCACCCACTGCTCCTTCCCGGCAGGCCCCTTATACTTGGAGCATCCGCTTATTTCCCCCACCATTTCCGAAAAAGAAATCTCTTCTCTTCTACTCTACAACCACTTTCCACATTTTCCAATCATTTTCCCTTTCGGCATTCCAGTCTTCTTCCGGCAAAAAATCAGAGCGGACCGGAAAACAAAATTTCCGGCCTGCCGCTTTTCCGCCGCGCCGCCGCCGGTGGTACAGGAAGCTGGAATGAGGCTGCTTCACTCCCCAGCTCGACGCCGCAATGCCCAGCCGTTTGCCGTGTTTGCGCAGTTCATCTTTTAATTCCGCCAGATAGACGGCATACTTATCCCACTCTTCCCGGCTTTCCGGATATTCCCAGTCGATATTCAAGCCGTCGAAACCGTAAAGCCGTTTTCACCTGTTATTCACTTTCCCCGGCGCGGAAAATTGAAAAGGCAGACGGAAACAATGTTCCGTCCGCCCCATCGCCCCCCGGCCAGGCATTTTCTCAAGTCATGCCCTGACATGGCAGCAGTTTTATTTCTGAACCAGCCTGGATTTCACAGCGGCACCAGCATTTTTCCCATTCCAACCGCCGCCGGGCCGGAAAAGCATCGGCCGTTCATTCCGCCAATGACTTTTCATAGTCGCGGCGCAAGTCCATGAAATGCCGTTCCGTTTCCGGCGAAACGGCGATGTCGCCCCGGATGCTTGCCGACGGCTTGTCGCGGCACGGCCGGGCCGGGTCCGGATTCCAGTCGTCATGCCGGTAGGCGTCCCGTACCGCCTGGTCGCGGAAATCCGGAATCGGCATCGGCATGCCGCCGGCCAGCGCCGAACGGTACCCCTGGATGCCGATCAGAGTCATATCGAGCGCCATATAGACGTCGATGATCGGCCGGCTGTTCTCCCGAATCGCCTTGGCGAAATAGTAACCGGTGAAAAAATCCCCGCCGCCGTGCGAAAACCCGGCCGCCGAAGCGAATTCGGCCGGAAACCGCGGCCGGTAAAATTCGGTGCTCGCTTTCGCGTCCGGAAAATCAAACGGTTCGCGCCGGACCCGGAGCAAACCGTCCTCGGCCTGGTTGCACTCCATCGAACCCCGGCTGCAGCAGATGCGCACCCGGTTGCCGTGATCGCGCAGAAAGGCCCACGGGATGATCTTGGCCCAGCCGCCGTTGTCCATCCGGCACATCAGGATGCTCGCCGTATCCATTTTGTTGATCTGTTCGGTCCGGCGGGGATCGTGCTCATCATAGGGAACGACGAAACCGCCGACCTGGGTCGGCCGGGTGCCGGTAATCAACATCACCGGTCCCATCGAATGGGTGCAATAATAAGTGATCGGCAGCCAGGCGCGCCAATGCGACGGCCCGGAGCACAGGCCGACGGATTCCGACAACGGGATCGGGTGAATGTATTCTCCTTCGCCATATTGGAATTCACCCAGTTCGCCGGACTGGTAAAGCCGTCGCATTTCCAGGTTGGCCGCGGCAAACGGATAATTTTCGGCAAACATGTAAACCTTGCCGGAAGTCTCTACCGCTTCGACCAGCGCGACGGCTTCCGCCGGCGTGAAAACCGCCATGCATTCGCTCAAGACATGCTTGCCGGCCTGCAAGGCCCGAATCGCCGCCGGCGCGTGTTCGGTGGCATAATTGGCGACGATCACCGCATCGAGGTCATGCTCGAGAAATTTACCGTAGTCGGTGTAGAAAGTTACAGCACTGTTTTTCAACGTCCGCTTCGCCTGCGCCAGCAACGGTTCGAAGAGATCGCAAATCGCCACCAGCTCCATGCCGGCCGGTTCAACGGTGGTACCCAGATATGCCCCGCGACCGGCGCCGAAAACGCCAACCCTGATTTTTCCTGCCATGATTTCACACTCCGTTTTTATGGTTCCGCATTGCAGACGGGAAATCGTCGTTTCTTCCCGCTTGTCATTCATTATAGTTCCGGAAAAAAGATTTGTAATCCGCCGGAAGCGATTTATATTTACAGAATAAAACCAAATATTATAAAATTGCGACATGTTGCTCCAGCCTCATATTATCGCCGCCGGCGTCTACCGGCAGCCGGAGAAAGCCTGCCAGACCATCCCCTGCCGCTGGCTGGTTTTTTATGTCAGGGGGGTGGTTCGCGATTATGTCTACGGGCCGGACGGCAAATTGAAAAATATTTTTTCCGCCGATGCCGGCGCCCGGCTCTCGCTGGCTTTCCCCGGCATGAAAACCGACTTCGAATACGGTCCGGAACGGGAAAATTGGGTCGTGATGCTGGATTGGGAGGCGCTGGGCTTCGACGCGGCGTCGCACTGTTTCCGAATCGATACGCCGAGCGGGCCGCTGCCGGTTCCCGCCGAACTCGCCATCGCACCGGATGAAATTCCAACGCTGCGCATGGCCTTTAAGCGGCTGACCGACTACATTCACAGTTCGCTGCCGCGTCATCTGGCGGCAGCCGATCTGCTGCTGGCCGGTTTGCTGGCCCGCTTCCTGGAAGAACCGGAGGTGGATACGCCGGCCGCCCGGCTGCGGCGGCTGATCGACGCCGACGAACAGTGGCACCATTCACTGGAAGAATTGAGCAGGCAGGCGGGCGGCAGCCGCGACCATCTGCGCCGCCTCTTTTTCGAACGTTACCGGATCACCCCCGGCGAATACCGGATTCAGAAGCGGCTGAAAAAAATCCTTCACCTTTTCGCTTACAGTGATTTGAGCTTGAAGGAGATCGCCTTCGCCGCCGGCATGCGCAATGTCACCCATCTGAATGCGCTGATCCGCCAGCATTGCGGTAAAACGCCGACTGCAGTACGCCGTCGTTATCGCAGTTGAATACCCAAAAATAAAAACCGCTCCGGCTGCTCGTACCCGGACGCAATCCAGCATGCAAACTCCGCCCGAAAACTGGCAAATCCGCAACTCACCGGCGGCTCAGCAACTGAAGCAACGGGCCGATTTCCCGCGGATTGAATTCCATTTCGAGCTCCCGCCGGTCGTTCAGCCGGATGGTGCGGACCACTTGCAAGGCCAATGCGAACTCTTCCGAAGCAGTCAATTCCGCGATCGCCCGGTCCGCCGAAGACTGAATCAAACCGGCCGGGACCGGCAGCCAGCCGATTCGGCCGCCCAACCAGTCGACGCGCAATTGCCGATTTTCCAGGCACGGCGTAAATCGCAATTCGCCATTGGCAGCCAAGCCAATCGCCAGCGGCTGACTGAAACGGCAATAAAAAATCCCGGCCTCAAATTCCACCCCGAAACTGGGCCGGTTCCGCCACTGGTAAGCCCGCACCGCCCCACGCAGCAGCGCGTTGATTTCTTCGCCGGTCAGGACGATACGCCCCGCTTCGGCGACATAGCCGTCACGGTCGGTCATCGCGCCATGCAATTTTTCCACCACCGACTGGGCGGCGGCAATCTCCGCCTCGTCCGCCGGCGGCAGCCGATAGTCGCGCGGCAATCCCAGCCCCAGAAACAGCAGCAACAGCAGCAGCAGACCGCCGCCGGCCGGAATCCACCGCCATTTCCGCCGGCGCTTCCTGAACGCTTCCGGTTTCATTGCCGAACCGGATTCCCCGGCAATGTTTTCAGTTTGTCCCCCAGCTCCGGATCGCGCTCATACAAATTCCGCAGCCGCCGAAGGTCTTCCGCCGACAATTTTCCAGTCACCTTCAGACCGGCGTCCTCCTGCTGAAACTGCAAACTGCCATTGACCGCCCGAAACAATTCCGGCTGCTGTCCCAACAGCGCCACCAATAAAATCGTAGTCAGCATCTGCGCCTGTTTTTCAGCATTCAGCGCCGCTTTCTCATCCTGAAACGCCGCCAGCGCCTCGGCATTCAACCCCTGGCCGTTTTCGGCGCTGCCGACCCGGAACGTCAATCGATCCATCTGCCGGGTCAGGCCCAACGGGTCGAAGTTCATACCGGACGGCCGGTTGGAAACGCCAAAAATCAGATCATCCCGGCCGATCGCGGCCAACTGCCTGCCCAGAGCCTCGTCATATTGACCGTTCAACACCGTCCACGGCACCGGATTTTTATTGCCGGCCAGCAAAACGACGTCCCCGGCCAGATAGACGACGTAATAGCTTTTGTCCGCTTTCTGCGGCCGCTGAAACACCAGTTCCACCACCGGCTTGTCCGCTTGCCGATATTGTTTGACCTGAACATTTTTCGCCGCCGCATAGCGTTGCTTCAGCCAGGCGGCCAACTGTTCCGGCGAGTACTCCATCGCCGCCAGAACGACGCCGGTCCGCTGGGCGCCGAACAACGCGACGACGACATCCGGCAAAGTGCCGGCGGCATTGAACCGGAACAACTGCAGCTCGTCGCGAAAACCGCTGATATCGCCGGACGCCATCAAACTCTGCAGCGCCGGGTGGCCGTATAGCCGTTCGTTGCGCAGCCAGATCGCGCCGTCGGCGCCCTGCGGAATCAAATCGGTCACTTCGGCGGCGGTCACGCCGCCGATTCCCAGCGCCAACAGCAACAGAGCCTGCCAGATTTTTTTCATTTTCCTTCATCCTTCACTCGTTTGAACAGCAATTTGAAATCGAACAGAATCGCCGCCAGCAGACAAACCGCCAGCAGATACGGATAGAACATATACCGCATGATATCCAGCGGGCTGACCAGGGTGCTGCCGGCGATGCCGGCGGCGGCCAGGATCTGCGCGCCATACGGCAGAATTCCCTGAACGACGCAACTGGTCGCATCCAGAATGCTGGCCGAACGCTTCGGTTCGACGCCGAAACGATCGGAAAGGTCCCTGGCAATCGGTCCGGCGACGACGATCGCCACCGTGTTGTTGGCGGTAAAAACGTTGACGACAGCAACCAGGCCGGCAATGCCCAGTTCACAGCCCTGCCGGTTGTGAATCCGGCGTTCGATGGCATTCAGGAGATAACTGATGCCGCCGTTGTAGCGGATGACCTTCAACAGCCCGCCGGCCAGCAACGCGACGATCAAAGTTTCCGACATGCCGAGCACGCCCTTCCCCATCGCGTCCAGGAACCCCCATGCCGAAAAACTGCCGTTGCCGATGCCGATGGCGCCGGCCAGTGCCGTCCCCACCAGCAATACCGCCATGACGTTGACGCCGAAGAGCGCCAGCACCAGCACCGACAGATACGGCAGCAACGCCCAAACCGAACCGGCCTGGTCCGACGGCAGCGGCTGCGTCACCTTCGGCGACAGGAACAGATAGATGACCAGAGTCAGCACAGCGGCCGCCAGGGCGATTTTCAAATTGGCCCGGAATTTTTCCCGCATTTCCACCCCCTGCGTCCGGGTCGCCGCAATCGTCGTATCGGAAATCATCGACAGATTGTCGCCGAACATCGCCCCGCCGACCACCACGCCGAGGCAAAGGCCGGGAGAAACATCGAGACTCTGGGTCAAGCCCATCGCGATCGGCGCCAACGCCACCACGGTACCGACCGATGTACCGATCGCCAGCGAAATGAAGCAGCCGACCAGGAACAGCCCCGGCAGCAGCCATTTGCCCGGAATCATCGCGATGGCCAGGTGGACGGTGCCGTCCACCGCGCCCATCATTCTGGCGGTGTTGGCAAATGCGCCGGCCAGAATAAAGATCAAGCACATCGACATGATGTCGACATTGCCCATGCCGTGGGCGAACAGTTCGACTTTGCTGCGCAACGATGCCTTGTGATTCATCACCAGCGCCGTCGCGGAAGCCACCAGGAAGGCGACCGGCATCGGCACTTTGTAAAAGTCGCCGGTCGCCAGCGACACACCGAAATAAAACAACAGAAAAACCCCGAAAGGGATCAATGCCCTGGCCTGCGGCGGCCGGGTAAACGAATAATCGGTAATATCCATCGTTACCAGTTTCTCTCCGAAAAAAAATTGATTGTTTGCAGTCGACCGCTCATGCGCTCCGTCCCGTCTTTCGCCGTTTCAGCCGGCCGCCGAACCGCACCGCTTCGCCGCACCACAGGATCACCGAAGAAGCGCCGATCACCGCCAGCCACTCTTTCCAGCCCAGCGGCGTCGTCCGGAACACCTCGCCGCCGATTTCCACCAGAATGACCTGGCCGACCAGAATACCGCCGGCGATCAGCAGAAAGGCCCGGTTGTCGAACAAACGGCTGAAAATCGACCGGCAGCTGCCGTAACATTTGGCATTGAACATATTCCAGAATTGCAGAAAGACGAACAAGCTGAAGAAAATCGATTGCCAGTACCGGTCATTTTCATAATCCCGGCAATCCATCCAGCTCAACAGACCGACTAGCATCAGCAGAAAAATCGCCGACACCCCAAAAATACCCCGCCACATGCCCGGCGTGACGATAAAAGCGTCGTTCCGCCGCGGCGGCAGATTCATCACCTCGCGGCTCGGCGGCTCCGTCGCCAGCGCCAGCGCGGCAAAGGTATCCATGATCAGATTGACCCACAGCATCTGGATGACCGTCAACGGAAATTCGATGCCGATGAACGGCCCCAGCATGGCAATCGACAACGCCACGACGTTGACGGTCAATTGAAAGAGAATGAAGCGCTGGATGTTGCGGTAGAGCGAACGCCCCCACATCACCGCATTGACAATACTGCCGAACGAGTCGTCCAGCAAAATGATGTCGGCCGCCTCCTTGGCGATCGCCGTACCGGTTTTGCCCATCGCGATGCCGACGTCGGCATAATTCATCGCCGGAGCGTCGTTGGTGCCGTCGCCGGTGACGGCGACGATCTCGCCGGCGCTCTTCAACGCTTTGACCAGTTTCAACTTGTCGTTCGGCCGGGCCCGGGCCATGATCTTCAATTTCACCGCGGCGGCCACCGCCTCCCCGTCGGGCAGCGCGGCGAATTCGGCTCCGGTGATGATTTCGCCCTCGCCGGCTTCCCGGTCATCCCACAGGTGAATCTGGCGGCCGATTTCCCGGGCGGTTTCCGGATTGTCGCCGGTAACCATCTTCACCTTGATGCCGGCGTCGTAACAGGCCTGGACTGCCGCCGGCACATCCGGCCGGACCGGGTCGGCAATGGCGACAAACCCCTGCCAGGTCAAGCCAACCGCCACGTCGGCAAGTTCATCGCCGGCCGCCGGATTCTCCTTCCAGGCAAATCCCAGGGTCCGCATGCCGCGCTGCTGGAATTCCAGCAGCCGGCGAAGGATATCCTGCCGCTCGGCGTCCGTCAACTCCGCCACAGCATCGGCGTGTTCGATCGCCACGCAACGGTTCAGGATGATTTCCGGCGCTCCTTTGACCAGCAGCAGTTCCGTTTGCTCCCCATGACGAATTCCCTTGGTCGCCATGAATTTCCGCTCGGTCGAAAAAGTCCATTGGTGCAGAATCCGGAACGACTCCCGCACCGGTTCATAATCAATGTCCTGCTTTTCCAGCCACAACAGCAACGCGCCTTCGGTCGGGTTGCCGACCGCCGTCGCCCGGCCATCCCCGGCGCGCGACAGATTGGCGCTGGAGTTGGCCGCCATCGCAACGGCGACAAAGTTCAACGCGTTCTCCGGCGTTTTCCCCTGCAGAGCCGCGAATTCCGCCGTCATCACCGTCATCCGGTTCATCGTCAAAGTGCCGGTTTTGTCCGTACAGATCACCGTCGCCGCACCGATCGTCTCGCACGCGTGCATTTTGCGGACCAGATTGTTGGCGGCGGTCATCTTGCGCATGCTGTAAGCCAGGCTGAGCGTCACGCTCATCGCCAGCCCTTCCGGCACGGCGACGACGATCAGCGTCACCGCAATCATGAAGAAATTGATGAAGTGCGGCAGCGCCGCCGCGTTGATCCAGCCGGCCGGGGACGCCGGCAGAACGCCGCCAATCCAGAGGATTGCCAGACCGAGCGCGGCAATGCCGGCGCCCAACGCCACCATCAGTCCCCAGCCGCGCGCCGCTCCTTTCTTCAACCAGCCCGGCGCCGCGTCGCGGCCTTTCCACAACTCCCAGCCGTCAAAACAGACCGGCAGCCAAACCCGCGCCAGCGCGACGACGATCGCCGCCAGCAGAATGGCGGAAACGCTCCACTGGGCGGCGCTCTGCGTCAACGTTTTCAACGCCACGCCGCGAACGACCAAGGCGGCAAAAGTCACCGTCGCGACCCCGAAGCCGATCACCCCGATCAATTTGCCCAATTTTTTCAACTGTCGGCTCAACGGCGTATCGCCGTCGGTCTCTTCGGAGGCCGCCAGCGCCGTGCGGCCGATTTCGGTGCCGGCCCCGACGGCGGTCACTTCGATATAACCGTAACCGTCGACCACCGGGGTGCCGCGCAACACCAGATAAGCCGGATAAGTATCGCCGTCGTCAGCCGCGATTTCCGGACTGTCGAACGGCAGCTTGGCGACCGGATCGGATTCCCCGGTCAACCGGGATTGATCGAGTTGCAGATTGACCGCGTCCAGCACCCTGCCGTCGGCCGGGCACTCCTCGCCCAATTCGATGAACGCCACATCGCCGACGACCACTTCTTTTTTCGGAATCACCTGGAAGCGGCCGTCGCGGATCACTTTGACCGGCACGTCATCATTGACTTTGTTCAGGATGTCAAACTCTTTTTCCGCCTTGAATTCATTGAGGAAAGCCAGTCCGGTGGCCAGAAAAATCGCGACCAGAATTCCGGCGCCTTCGATAAGCTCGCCGGTGCCCATCGCCACGACGGCGGCGATGATTAAAATCCGGATGACCGGATCGTCGAATTTTCCCAGAAATTGCTTCCACCACACCTGGCGGGCGGGCGGATTCAAAACATTGCTGCCATGTTCCCGACGGCTGTCCGCGACCTGAGCGGCGGACAACCCCTGAAACCGGGTGGAACCGGTCACTTCGCGTTCCTGCATCTTTTCTTCCTGTCACTCACTTCGATAATGTACTGAGCCAACGATAATTTTCGGTTAATTTTCCAATGCGGTCCCGTACCGTACCGCCTTTCGAGCGGGTTTCGTAAACAAACTGGCCGTCATAATCGATCTCCTTCAACGCCGCCATGATCGCCGGCCAGTCGTTGACGCCTTCCCCCGGCACCCAGTGCTTTTCATCGACGCCGTCGTAATCCGAAACGTGCAGCTCCAGCAGCCGGCCGCCCAACGCGCGAATGGCATCCGGCAGTTCCCGGTAACGATCCATGCAATGATTCAAATCCAAACAAACTCCATAGACCTCCGGGTCGAGCCGCTCGATGATATACTGCAGTTCCTCGACCGTGTTGCCGATGCAACTGCGCGGCAGCAGCTCCAAGGCACCCTTGACCCGGTTCGCCTTCAACACCGGCGCCAGCGCTTCGCAATTGGCGATCACATTGCCGATCTTCCGGGTTCGTTCGTAATTGAGAATCGGCTCCAAACTGGAATGAAATACCGCGATTCCGGCATTCAGCAGCCGGGCCAGCCCGAGCTGGCTGGCGAAGTTGAGCCGTTCCTGGTTCCAGTAATTCTCCGGCACCGTCGACAAATCATACCCGCAGCAGAACGGCATATGCCAACTGGTTCTGACGACCGATCCGGAAAAGACCAGTTGCCGGAACAACTCCAGCGTCTCCAGGATGTCGCCCTGTGCAAACATCCCGTGAAAGAATTCCAGCGCTTCCACCCGGTTTTCCCGCAAGATCGCCACCAGCTCTCCCGCCGGAATTTCGATGTAGTCATAGAGGGAAATCCCATACGTGATCTTCATAACTGCTTCCTTTGTTCCTGATCGCTCACCGGCAGATCAGCGCCCCCAGCACCGCGCCGCCGATGATAAAATACACCACATTGATTTTCGTTTTCAACAGACCGACCGCCGCGCCGACGCAGATCAGCAGCGCCGGGAAACGAACTTTCACGGCCGGAAAAGCGCGAATCGTGCCGGTGAAACAATCGCACACCCACGACCACGGCAGCCGGGCGCTGAACACCGACATTTCCGAAAAAATGACGATCGCCGCCACCAGCAGCCCCAGCGAGGCCGGCCGAATGCCGGTCAGCACTCCCTGCACCAGCGCATTGTGCTCCCAGCGGCGGATGTAATAGACCGCCGCGATCACCAGCAGCACTCCCGGCGTCAAAAGTCCGAAAGTTCCGATCACCGCGCCGGGAATACCGCCCTGCAGATAACCGACGTAAGTTGCGGTATTCACACCGATCGGGCCGGGCGTCATCTGGGCGATCGACACCAGGTTGCCGAATTGTTCGATGGTGAGCAAGCCGCGCTTGTTGACCATCTCCTCGATGAACAACGGCAGCATCGCATTGCCGCCGCCGACACACAGACAGCCCAGCTTGACAAAACAAAGATAAATCTCCAGATAGCTCATTCGCCGCCGTTCCCTGCCGCCCGCCGGCGGGCGGTCCAATACCAGCAGGCCGGATAATACGCCGCACCGACCAGCGCGGCGGCCACGATCACCAGCGCCGGATTCCACGAGAACATGACAATCCCGGCGGCCCCGCCCAATCCGAGCAGATAGGGTACGACTCCGTCCATGACCTTGCCCCACATCTTCCAGGCGGTCGCAAGCATCAGGCCGCAAATCGCCGCACGCACGCCGATGAAAGCCCCCTGCAGCCAGACGTTATCCATCGGGGTGCGCGAGAAAAACGCCGCAATCAAGGTGATGATCACCACCGAAGGCAGCGCAATACCGATGAGCGAACAGAGCGCGCCCCAGAAACCGGCCACCCGGTACCCGATGTAAATCGCCGTATTGCCGGCGATGATCCCCGGCACCGTCTGGACGATCGCCAGCATATCCAACAGCTCTTCATCCTTGATCCAGCCGCGCTTCTCGGCAAACTCCCGCTCGGCCACCGGCAGAATCGCATAGCCGCCGCCGATGACGAAGGTGGCGATCTTCGCAAAAACGAAAAACAGCGTCCACAGCTTGCCCAACCGGCTCAATTCCGCCGCCGGAGCCGCGCCGGACGCCGCCCCTTCCGTCATTTCACCGTCGTCCATGCCCTCAACTTCCTTCGGGAACGATTGTTGCGATACAAAAAACGGCCGATCGCCCGGCCGTGGAACAACGCCCCGTCATTTCTGGTCCGATTTCGCCACAAATTCGATATAATCAATCTCGGCTCTGGTATCCGTCTTCGTATACTGGCTGTTGCCGCAAACGCTGATCGCAAACTTCTTCGGCACCGACCCGTAAGCAGCCTTGAAATCCTCCGCCACGTTGCGCTCTTCAGTCACCCATTCCCCCGCCGGCGTCTCCTTATTTTCCACGACGAAATATTTGACCCGCATCAAACCGCCGGCATATTTGACTTCCCCGGCATAATCCTTCGGCGTATCGGTTTCCCAGCGGTAAGCGATGCTGCGTTTGCCGAGCAGGGCATTGGTTCCGATATAGATCGCCACCGCCTGGTCATCCTTGTCCTCGTCCCGGCCGTCCGCGCCGTCCGGCAGCGTCTTGACCCGCCAGCGCCAGCGCATGATCGGCGTCTTCTGCAAATCGACCTTGTCGGACAAATCATACAAAATGCAGCCGGTCGCCTTTTCACTGTCGATGACCAGAACCTGCTTGTCCTCGGCGCTCTCCTCCGGCTCGACGTAAAATTTGGTCTTCGGCACGCCGAACTTCGTCGCATCCAGTTTCCAGCCTACCGCTTCGAGCCGGCCGTCTTTTTTCTCGGTATCGGCAAAATTCTCCCGCCAGGCGGCGCTTTCCGCCGCCAGAACACCGGTAAACGCCAACGCCGCCGTCAGCAGCCCCGGCCAAATCTTTCCGCCTTTCATCGCCATCTACTCCTCATTGCTCGGCTTCTTCACAATAATCCCGATAACGCGCCATGATGTTTTCCACATATCGCCGCGTACTTTTAAAATCAATCCGGTCCAACACCTCGCCATCCGGCGTCGGCGGCTTCCAGTTCTCGGCCCGCGAGCCGCCGGCATTGTACTGACAAAGCGCCAGTTCGGTGCCGTGTTCATACTGCTGCCAGCGCCGCAACGCTTTTCCCAAATACCAACTGCCGATCTCGATATTCAACTCCGGCGAAAACAGCATCACCGTCGAAGGCGGCGCCTGGCGCTGCTCCTCCGCCCAGTCCGCCACGGCGCCGGACGGCAACACCTGCATCAAACCGATTTCCCCAGAACTGCCGACCGCCGCCGGATCGAAACGGCTCTCTTCGAAGATCACCGCTTTGATCAACCGGCTGTCCACCGCGTATTTGGCGGCGGCGGCCTGAATATAAGAATCGAAACGGTCGTCATCCACCCAATAATCCAGCAGATCACGAGCGACCAGCCAGCCGGCCACGCCCATTCCGCCCAGCAACGTCAGCATAAGCAGATAAAAAAGGCAGCCGAACCGCCGTTTGCCGGACCGGCGGCGCTGACGGACGCCGATCCTCATCTTCTACCGGCAGGATTCGATAAACTCATTGCGCATCCTGAACCGGAATTTCATTCAGCAAATCTTCCAGCTTCATCTCGCCCGTGCCGTCGCCTTCGACTGTAACCGTCGCCTCTCCGGCATTTTCCGCCGGCGCCAACCCGGGCAGTGGCATCATCTGGAGCGGATTTTCCCCATTTTTCTGCATCTGGGTGCCCTTGTAGGCGATATAATCCGCCACTTCGCTGCCCAGCGCCTCCGGCACTTTGACTTTTACCGTGACATCCTCCCGGTCGCGGGAGATCTTGATGCACTCCAACAACTGCCTGCCCAAGTCCGGCTCATCGCTGAAAACCATCGTCGTAATCATCGCCGCCGACGCCTGCAACTGGGTGGCGAGCGTCGAGGAACCGCGCAAATCACGGCAATAAATGGTGGAATCCAACTCGACATCCCGGCCGTTGTCACCGGTCAGTTTGCCGTACAGCTGCAACAAATCGACCATGTTGAACAGCGGATTCGGCGGCATCGCTTCCCGCTGGGCGCCGCTCGGGGTTTTCAGGACGAAAAAGAACAACGCCTCCTGCGGCATATCCTCCGCCACTTCCAGCACCTCGCGGTCGCGCGGCAGAACCTTGCCAAGCCCGGAAAGCACGGCGCCAACCTGGCTGTACTGCGTCGCCAGAACGATATTCGGCGTGACGTAAGTCAAAGCCGGGGCATTCGCCAGCTCGGCCGGATCGTTGGGATTGACGGTCGAAACAAAAACTTTGCGGCCATTGGTCTCCATCTCCGACACCGTCCGTCCGGACTCGTCGGCCTGCATGGCGTTGAGCACATCCTTGCACTTGTCCTCCGGCAAATCGGTCAGGAACAGTGCGGCAACGTTCATGTTCGCCACATTGGCGCCGATCAGCACCTGCCGGCAGAGCTGATCCGGCGTCACCTGGAAGGGTGCCAGTTTTTTCTCGAGGTCCTGCATCGCCGCCTCCACCTCGATATTTTCATCGCGCACGCCCTGAACCGCCTGGGACTGAAAGAAATCTTCCAGATTGATAAAAAACAACACCGACGAATTACGAGGCACGAAATCAAGCAATTCGGAATTGCTGCCACGTCCTTCGAACGCACCGATCACCACCAGAGCGACAACCATGGCACCCAGCAAAACTTTCTTCATCATCTATCTCCTAATAAATTTATCAGGGGTAAAACAGCTAACTTGGAAATAGACAACTCAAAACAATAAGTTGTTCCTTCCAATCAACCGCTTCACCCCTCTCATTTAAACGACTGGAAACAATACGGTCATTCGCCGCCTTTTTCCAGCTTTTCTTTCTCTTTTTTCGGCAATACCACCTGCAGATGCAGTTCCCGCAACTGCTTGACCGTCACTTCCGCCGGCGCGTTCATCATCAAATCCTGCGCCTGCTGGTTGAACGGGAAGGCGATCACTTCCCGGATATTCGGCTCATCCGCCAGCAGCATCACCATGCGATCCACCCCCGGCGCGATGCCACCATGCGGCGGCGCTCCCAGTTTGAAGGCGTTGATCATGCCGCCGAACTTCTCGTCGACCACCGAACGGTCGTAACCGGCGATTTCAAACGCCCGGTACATGATCTCCGGCCGATGGTTCCGGATCGCGCCGGAAGAGAGTTCGATGCCGTTGCAGACGATGTCATATTGATAAGCGAGCACTTCCAGCGGGTCCTGCTTTTCCAACGCCGCCATGCCGCCCTGCGGCATCGAAAAGGGATTGTGGCTGAAACAGATTTCGCCGGTTTCCTCGTCGGTCTCGAACATCGGGAAATCGACGATCCAGCAGAATTTGAACACCTCCGGATCGATCAATCCCAACTGGCGACCCAATTCCGGAATCACCGCGCCGCCGAGTTTCTGAACCACCTTTTCCTGATCGGCCAGGAAAAACAGCGCATCGCCGTCGGCGATTCCGCCGGCCGCCTTCAAACCGTCGAGCACTTCACGGCTCAGGAATTTGACGATCGGGCTCTTCTCTTCACTGCCGGTCCAGATGATGTAAGCCATGCCCCGGGCGCCATTTTCCTGGGCAAATTTGATCATGTCGTCGAAAAATTTGCGCGGCTTGCCGGCCACCTGCGGCGCTTTGATCGCCCGCACTACGCCGCCGGCCGCCACCGTCGAAGCGAAAGCCTTGAAGTCGCAATGGCGGAAAAGTTCGGTGACGTCGATCATCTCCAGCGGGTTGCGCAAATCCGGCTTGTCCGAGCCGAAACGGCGCATCGCCTCGCGGTACGGAATCCGGACGAACGGCGCGCCGTCGAATTTCTTCGAGGAAAACTTGCTGAAAACATCGACGAACAATCCTTCGACCACCGCAAAGATCTCATCCTGCGTCGCGAAACTCATCTCCATGTCCAACTGGTAGAATTCGCCGGGCGAGCGGTCGGCACGGGCGTCCTCGTCCCGGAAACAGGGGGCGATCTGGAAATAACGGTCGAAACCGGCCACCATCAGCAACTGCTTGAACTGCTGCGGCGCCTGCGGCAGGGCATAGAACTTGCCCGGATGCAGGCGGCTCGGCACCAGGTAGTCCCGCGCCCCTTCCGGCGAACTGGCGGTCAGAATCGGCGTTTGAAACTCATTGAAGCCGATGCCGGTCATATAGCGGCGCATCTCGGCAATCACCCGGGAACGCAGCAGAATATTCTGGTGCAGACGCTCCCGCCGCAGGTCGAGGAAACGGTATTTCAGCCGCAGCGCCTCCGGCGCATGGTCGTCCTTGGCGATCAGGAACGGCAGCACCTCCGCCTCGCCGAGCACTTCCATCGCCTCGGCCACCACTTCAATTTCACCGGTAACCAGCTTCGGATTGACCGTTCCTTCGGCGCGGGCGACCACCTTGCCGGTAAAGGAGACGACCGTCTCCACCCGCCAGCGCTCCAGCTCCTGATAAAACTCCCGCTCCGGATCGATCACCACCTGGGTCAGGCCGTAATGGTCGCGCAGGTCGATAAAAATAACGCCGCCGTGGTCACGCACGCTGTGAATCCAGCCGGCCAGTTTTACGGTCTTGCCGACATCGGCTTTCCGCAGTTCAGCACATGTGTTGCTTCGATATTCAGCCATTTTTTTCTCAACTGTTCCAGATTTTCTGCACCGTCCGCCGGGCAGTTACAAAACGAAAGCCCCGCCCGATTTCTACGGAAACTGCAAAATTTCAGTAATTTAGCACCCCAGTCGGCGCTTTGCAATCGGCCGGGGACGCATATTAACGTCTTCCGCCGTTTTTTTTAATATAAAAGCGTTGGCAGTCTGGCATTGTCCCGTTTCCGGCAT
Organism: Victivallis sp. Marseille-Q1083; assembly: GCF_903645315.1. Taxonomy (NCBI): domain Bacteria; kingdom Pseudomonadati; phylum Lentisphaerota; class Lentisphaeria; order Victivallales; family Victivallaceae; genus Victivallis; species Victivallis sp. Marseille-Q1083. The sequence continues at coordinate 1,928,310 of NZ_CAHJXL010000001.1, read as the reverse complement.
TATTTTATCGAAACCGGAACTGAAAACAGGGGGATTACCGAAATATGAAACGATTGCATTCTTTCCGCCGGCGCTGCCGCCACTGGGCCGCTGCGCTCGGAATTTGTTGCGCCGCCGGGCTTGGCGGCTGTCTGAGCTCCGAACCGCAGGACGAGCAAACCGATGTTTACAAAATCGGCGTACTGCTGCCGTTGTCCGGGGAAAATGCCGCCTACGGGCAGCGGATCCTGCAGGGAATCGAACTGGCCAAAGACCAGCTCAACGGCCAGGAGCCGTTTCTGGCCAAGCCGATCCGGCTGTTCGTCGAGGACGACGGCAGCCGGTCCGTCCAGGCGATCAGCGGAATGCAGGCTCTGGACCGGGAAGGCGTCCTGCTGGTCATCGGCGGTTACACGACCGATACGGCATTGAGCATGAGAAGCCAGGCCAACGCGCTGAAACTGCCGGTGGTGACGCCGAGCGCTTCCGGCGAGGATTTGACCGAGCGGAGCCGCTACATGATGCGCAGTTGCTTCTCCGACCGCGACCAGGCGGAAGCGCTGGCCGACTATACGCTGCACAAACGCAACATCCGGACCGTCGCCGTCTTGCTCGATCTGGACGACGACGGCACTTACAGCCGGATGCTCGCCCGGCTGTTCAGTCGTTTCTTCACCCTCAAGGGCGGCACCGTGGTCAAAACGGTCGGTTTTCGCGACGGCGAAGGCTACAGCAACGTCATGCGGGAAGCGATCGCCGCCAAGCCGGAAGCCATTTTCGCCCCGGTTTATCCGGAGGATGCGGCGCAAATCGTCAACCAGGCCCGTGAACAGGGCTTTACCGGCACCATCTTCGGCGCCGACGGCTGGGATGAGCCGGAATTTCTGAACAATCTGACCCATGCGGCCGACGGCCCGCTCTACCATGCCGCCATGTTCAGTTCCCAGCTCAAATTCAGTCCGCAGCTGAACTTTTTCAATGCCGCCATGTTCGACCGGACCGGGCGGGTCCCGAGCAACTGCGAGGCGCTGGGATTCGACGTGATGAGTCTGGTCGGCAGTGTGCTGGACGGCAAGGCCGACCGGGAAAGCCTGCTGGAAGCGTTTCTGGGCATCCGCAACTTCGACGCGTTGACCGGCCGGATTTCGATGCTGCCGGACGGCAACGCCGCCGCCGGCGTCATCATCAAAAAAATCGTCGACGCCGACGGCAAACCGGAAGCAGTTCTGGATGAGCTGGTCACCGTCCCGCACCTCAATGAATAACCGCTGAAGCAACGTGTCTTTCAGCGCCAAAGATAAAGGAGTCTTGTACCGCCATGAGCTACCACATTCGCAACGCCCGCAACATCGTTGAACTCTCCGCCGGCTGGGACAGTCCGTGCTGGGCCGATGTCGAACCGATTAAAATCGAATATTTCCGTCCCGAAAGCAGCGATCACCGGCCGGTCGTCCGCTGCAAGCTGCAGCACGACGATTTCGGCCTCTACGGCTTGTTTCAGGTGCAGGACCGTTTTGTCCGCTGTGTGGCCGACCATTTCCAGGACAGCGTCTGCCAGGACAGTTGCGTCGAACTTTTCATCGAACCGCCCGGCAGCCAGGGATATTTCAACTTTGAATTCAGCGGCAACGGCCAATACCTGATCTACCACGTCCGCGATGCCAGACGCACCAGTTCCGGCTTTGCCGACTATTCCGCTCTGACCGCCGAAGAGGGAGCGAAAGTCAAGGTATTCCATACCCTGCCCGACCGCGTCGAGCCGGAACTCGCCGAACCGGTTACCTGGCGTCTCGGCTTCTTCATTCCCTTCTCGCTGATTGCCGGCCGGGTCGGCATCACCCGGCCGGTCCACAACCAGACCTGGCGGGCCAACCTCTTCAAATGCGGCGACCAGACCAGCCATCCGCACTGGGCGAGTTGGCAATTGGTCGAAGAGCTCAACTTTCACGCGCCGGAGTCATTCGCGCCGGTGGTGTTCGATTGACCCGAAGGATTATCCGATCGTTTTTCCCAACAAGCAATTGAGGATGAAAAAATGTTGCGTAGTTTTCTGATTGTTTTCCTTCTTTGTTGCGGCATCGTGCTGACGGCCGATGTCCAATACCAATTGACGGTCGAACCGGACCAGCCCAGATTGCGCTGCGGCCAACTGACCACCTTCCAGGCGCAAGCCACCGCGGACGGCGCGCCGCTGCGCGCCGGCAGCATTGCCCTGACCGTCACCAACGACGATCTGGACCGGCTGGAAACCGGCAACTACGAGCTGGCAGTCGAACCGGCAACCCTCAGCGCCAGGTTGACCCAGCCGGGTTTTCTGCGCTGCGATGCGGTTTTGACCGTGGACGGCAAGGAAGTCGCCCGGGCGGCAGCCGCAGCCGCCGTCGAACCGGAAAAAATCAAGCAGGGTTATCCGATGCCGCCCGATTTCAATCAGTTCTGGCAGGAGAGCCTGGCCGAACTGCAGCAAATACCGGTCGATGCCCGGATTGAACCGCTGCCGGAATTCTCCGACGGGGAATTCAACGCCTATCAAGTCAGCTTTGCCAATGTCGGCGGCAAGCGCATCTATGGGTTCCTGAACATCCCCAAAGCGGAAGGCACCTTCCCGGCGGTGGTGTCCGTGCCGGGGGCCGGCCCGGCCAATTTCAGCCCGACGTTCCGTTATCCCGGCATCATCACCCTGTTCATGAACGTCCACGAATACGAGGCATTGCCGGACCGCGACGCCAACCAGCAGCGCCATGACGCGACTTATGAGCACCGGAATTATCCGGCGATCGGCCAAACCGACCGGAAAAAATTCTTTTTCCGCGACGCTTATCTCGGCATCAACCGGGCGATCGATTATGTCCGCCACCTGCCGCAATATGACGGTGAAAACCTCGGGATCTTCGGCAGCAGCCAGGGCGGCGCTTCGGCGTTGATCTTAAGCGGCATGAATCCGGACACCAAGTACACGGTCGCCAACGTCCCCGCCCTCTGCGACCACGGCGGCTATCTGGCCGGACGTGCCTCCGGCTGGCCGCGGGTGGCGCAGGGCGCGCCGGAAGAGGAGAAACAGGCGGTGCTGCAGGCCGTCAGTTACGTCGATGCGGCCAATTTCGCCAGACGGATTCAAAATCCGGTGGTCGTACTGGTCGGCTGGATCGATCCGGTCTGCCCGCCGAGTTCGGTTTACGCCGCCTATAACAACATTCCGTCCCGGCACAAACAGATGATCGACGTGCCGGACATGGCGCACGAATGGCGGGCGGCCGCCGATGAGGCAATCCGGGAAATGCTCGATTTCCTGCGCGACAACCACCAGAAAATGACGGAATAAAAAAACTTTCACCGACAGAACCGGTTTAAGCGAAGCCGACGGAAAATCGAACGATTTTCCGGCCGCCGAACCGGAGCAACCGTCGCCCCGCGGCCTGTCCGCCGCGGGGCGAATACTTTTCAGGGGATTTATGCTCAGCTCCGGCGGCCCAACTTCTCAATGGTGTACTGGACCGGCGACGGCATTTCCCGGTTGCTGAAATCGGTCCGGCCGAATTCCTCGATCGTCTCGTGCAGTGCATAACAGGCAGTCGGATAATCGACGCCGCAGAGTTCCGCCACCAGCCGGATGCCGCGGTCGCGCAGTTTCTTGTTCGAAACCTGAACATAGCTCATCCAGTTGCCGCTGACCCGGCCGAGCATGACCATCGTGCCGGTCGACATCGTGTTCAACACCAGTTTTACCGCCAGCCGCTCAATCAAATGAAGCGGAGAACGCGGAGAACGGCAGGCGATTCGAAAGTCGGCGCCGGCGGCATCGGGCGGTTCCCCGACCCAGAGCGCCTTCGTCTGCTGATAATGCGCCGCTTCCCGCTCGAAAGCGGTCAAGAACTCCTGCAATTGCCCGCATTCACTGCCGGCATTGAAGCGGACCGCGACATTCGGCGTCCGTTCGTAACGGCAGTCATCCGGTTCATTGCCGATCAGAAATTTGTACAATTCCGCCCGGCCGATCGCCGGCGGGTTGGCCGCCAGAGCTTCGGGCGCCTGCATCGCCCGGTAATCGTCGGCGCGCCACTCCAGGCAGCGCGGCGGACGGCCCAATACCCGCAACCAGGCTTCCCGGGTCGAAAAGCGCGGGTCCTTGACGAACGCCCAGGAGGGAACCTGCCGCGTTTCATCGTATTTCCGGAACGGCGGCAGCATGAAGGTCGGCGAGCGTTCCGTCGTATCGGTGAAGATGTCCAGCAGATGGCCGGCGGCATAATAAGTGACCAGACCGTGTTTCGCATAAATATCCGCTTCGAATTTCAGATATCCGGCCAGCTCGGCAGCATTGCCGTCGCCGGAAATCTGCCGCACCATCGCTTCGAAGGCTGCCGCCGGCTCATAGGCGTCGAAACCGAGCGCGGCCAATTCCGCGGCGGACAATTTTTCCCCCAGCAGCGCCAGGATGATCTCCTCCAGCGCAAAGCCGGCAATCAGCTGCTCGGACGTGGTCGCCTGCATCCGGGTCGAACCGGCAATGCCCATCGGACCGCAGAACAAATCCAGCACGGTGATCCGCTCGTCCTCGATCGCCTGCCGGGAGCGTTCGATATAACGGCACAATACCTCGGCCGGGTTGTTGAACAGCAGATAGACTTTGGCTCCCCGGTCGGCGGCTTCCGCCGCAGTGCCGAGCACCGAACTGGTTTCGCCGCCCTCGGTGATGGCGACCAGCATATCCCGGCCGGAAATCGCCAGGTCAGCCGCCTGCCGGCGGCCGAATATGCTGTAATCCTCGAAACTTTCAACCGATTTGACCAACGCGAAATCGCCGCCGGTCATGATGCTGAATACCTGATCCTCCCAGGCGCCGCACTTCGCGGCCAATTCCGGATGCTCCCGGCGCAGGCCGATGAAGAATTGCCGCCACATCGATTCCAGCAGGATGCTGAGCCGGCCGGTGGCGCCGCAGCCGGAAAATCCCAGCCGGCCGCCATTCCGCAACGTCCGCAAACCATCATCGACCAACTGCCGGTATTCCCGGCTCCGGAACACGCGTTTCGCCATCGGCACGATATCGAAATCGACAGCGAGCAAGGTTTGAATTCCCCGGGCCGGATCGGCAGCGAAAATGCGGTCCAGATTACGGGTTTTCGGATTGGATTGCTCCGTCGGCAGCATACCGAGATGGAACTGTTTCTCCCCGTTCAGGAACTGTTCGGCCATCTCGCGGGCGGTTTGACTCATGATAGAAAATCCTTATTTGTCTTCTTCCGGTATCGACTTTCCTGCCGGAATTTTCCGGCAGTTACAAACTATACCAGAATGCGCCGCCACTTTCAATCCGCCGCGGCCGGAAATTTTTTTGAAAAAAAATCCCGCTCATCATCGGCCGCCACCCGTCCCCGGCTTTTCAGCCGTGCCAGACAATCCGCTGCAGAATATCCAGCAATTTGAGCAGTTGGGCCGCCGGCGGCAGCGCCGGATTGATCACCGGCAGCAAATTGTTATGGCGGTAAACACTGCCCTGGGCGTTCTGCAAAGTCACTTTGCCATCCACGACATTGACCAATACGAACCCGGCCCGCGCCGCCAGAATCCGGATTCTGGTCACCGTCAGCAAATCCTTCACTTCGCGCGGCAGCCGGCCGAACCGGTCGGACAGCTCTTCGCTGAACGCCTCCAATTGTTCCTCGCCGGACAGTACGCTCAACTTGCGGTAAACGTCGACCCGCAGCCGCTCGCTCGGGATAAACTCCGGCGAGATGCCGACCGCCAGATAACGTTCCGGCGCCCGGTGGGCAAAGCGGATGAAATCGATCGCCAGCTCGACATCCGGCAGGAATTCCACCTTCTCCCCTTTCAGCGCCGCCACTTCGTTGCGCAGCAACTGACAGTACAACTCGAAGCCGACCGCGTTGATATGGCCGCTCTGCTCCGCGCCCAGGATATTGCCGGCTCCGCGGATCTCCAGATCCCGCAACGCCAGTTGGAACCCGGCGCCCAGATGCGTGTAACGCCGGATGGCGGCAATCCGTTTCCGGCCGTCGGAGGTAATCGCCTCCTGCGGCGGCAACAGCAGATAGGCATACGCCTGGTTGCTCCAGCGCCCCACCCGGCCGCGCAGTTGATAAAGCTCCGCCAGGCCGAAACGGTCAGCCCGTTCGATGATGATCGTATTGGCATTGGGCACATCCAAGCCGGACTCGATGATCGTCGTCGAAATCAGCACATCGATGACGCCGGCCAGGAAATCGGCCATGATCAGTTCCAGTTCCCCTTCCTCCATCTGGCCGTGCGCCACCGCAAACCGCACCTCCGGCATCAGCCGGCGCAGCTTTTCGGCTACATTGCTGATCGAATAGACCCGGTTGTGCAGATAATACACCTGTCCCTTGCGGGCCAGTTCATTGCGGATGGCCTCGACGATCACCGCTTCGTCATGCTGGCTGATGATCGTCTTGATCGGCAGCCGGGCCACCGGCGCGGTCATGATCGTGCTCAAATCGCGGGCTCCGGCCATCGCCAGGTACAGCGTCCGCGGAATCGGCGTCGCCGACATCGTCAATACGTGCAGCGCCGCCCGCTGCTGCCGGATGTGTTCCTTGTGCGCCACACCGAAGCGCTGCTCTTCATCGACGATGATCAAGCCGAGATTTTTGAATTTGACGTCGTTCTGGCAAAGCCGGTGGGTGCCGATGACGATATCGATCCGGCCGTCGGCCAGCTTCCGGACGATTTCGAGCTGTTCCCGGCTGGAGCGGAAACGCGACAGCATGTCGATGTTGAACGGATATTCGGCAAATCGCGCCGTGAAACTGTAATAATGCTGCTGGGCCAGCACCGTCGTCGGCGCCAGGATCGCCACCTGATAGCCGGCCTGCACCATCCGGAACGCCGCCCGCATCGCCACTTCCGTCTTGCCGTAGCCGACATCGCCGCACAGCAGCCGGTCCATCGGGTGATCACCGGCCAGGTCGTGCTTGATTTCACTGATCGCCCGCAACTGGTCCGGCGTCTCCTGAAACGAGAAACTGTTTTCAAAAATCTGCTGTTCCAGCCCTTCCGGCGGCAGCGGCAGGCCTTCCGAGGCGCTGCGCACCGCCTGCAGCCGCAACAGATCCGCGGCGTAATCCCGCACCGCCCGCAGCGTCCCCTGCTTATCCTGCGTCCATTTCCGGCCGCCCAGCCGGTGCAGCGCCACTTTGCCGGCCGCGCCGACGTAACGGCTCACCTGGCCGGCCTGATACAACGGCACATAGAGAATCGCGTTGTCGGCATATTCCAGCACCATCACTTCCCGGACCACCCCGCGGGTATCGATTTCCCGGATGCCGCGAAAGATGCCGATGCCATGCGAAAGATGCACGGCGTAATCCCCCTCGTCCAGCTCGGCGATCACCGCATCTTCAGCATCGTTATTCTGCAGCGGCCGCAACGGGACGGGAACGCCGCCCTTGTGATTGAGAAAATTGCTGGCGAACAGTTCCCGTTCGGTCAGCAGCACCAGCTCGTCCGCCGGCAACAGCCAGCCGCCCGGCAGGCGGCCGACGGCGATTTCAACCGCCGCAACCGGAATTCCGTAGACTTCGCACCAGTTCCGGATATGCTGCAGGCCGCTGTCGTCCGGCGCCAGCAGCGCCACCTGGTAATTGCAGTCGAGATATTGCCTGATCTGACCGGCAATCTGCTGCCGGAGCAGTTCCATGCCGCCCGGCAGCGTCTCCTCCGGCAAAAGTTTGGTCAGGTGGGCGACCGCCGGATAACATTCGGCGGAAACAGTCGGCAATTCCGCGCTCTCCGCCGCATCCGACAGCAGAAATTTTTTCTCCGCCGGCAGTCCGGCAAGTTCCCGTTCCAGCAATTCGGCGGCGTCCGCACTGCCGAACTGCGCCAGGTGACGGCGGCACTCCTCCGGGAAGGCAAGCAGCAAATCCGCTTCGGCGCAGCGCAGGTAATCGAAAAAAGTTCCCGGCTCGCCGAAACGGTTGTCCATTTGGCCGCGGCCGATGATCTGATACTCCGACACCAGCCCGGTCGTCCGCTGGGTCTTCGGCGAAAACTGCCGGATCGACTCCAGTTGATCGCCCCAGAATTCCAGCCGCACCGGGAATTCGTGCGCCGGCGAATAGACGTCGATGATGCCGCCGCGCCGGGCGAATTCGGCGGTGGTGTTCACTTCGTATTCGTCGTCATAGTCCAGTTTGAGCAATCGCTCCAGCAGATCGTTGAACTTGATGTACATCCCCGGATGCAGCACGAATTCACTCTCCTGCAGCACCGCCGGCTTGACCACCGGCGCCAGCACCGCCTGGACCGAAGCAACCAGCAGCCGGAAGTCGCCGTGCAAAACCTGATGCAGGATGGCGGAACGTTCCAGATCCACCGCCGGCGAATAGAGCCGGCCGGCCAGCTGCTCCGGCAGCAGGCCGGCCTGAAAGGGCAATTTCAACTGCTCGACCAACAGCGCCAACTCGCCGCTCAGGCGGCCGGCCAGTTCGGCATCCGGCGTGACCACCAGCGCCCGCGGCCCGGCGTTCAAAACAGTCCGCAAGACGATCAGCGATAAGGTATTGGGATCAACTCCGCCCGGAATCCCATCATAAGGACCACGATTCAAAAAAAATTGAACTTTTTCCTGCCAATTCATGTCTTCGGACTTGACTTTTTTTCAATCATGAACTATCTTTATATTTTGACAAATCAATATGGGTATCTTATTGTCTCAAAACCTGGGTTAATATAGGAGCCCGTGGCGGTTTTAACAGTCCGGTTTGGGAAAAAATGTGTTTTTTATCCGCGAAAAGCCTGGCAAGGCGGTCGCGATTTATTTTTTAATGGTCCGGGAGACGTTATGACTGAAGAAGAATTTGTATCTGAATCAGAAGAAATGAGCTTATCGATGACTCCTTCCGGGATACTGATCAGCTCGACCAAGAAGGAACGTACGCTGAAAATCCGCCGGAAAGACGCGGCTGCGGCGCAGGCCAAACCCAAAACCAAACAGGAAAAAGAAACTGCCCGCAAAAACGCGCTGGAATCCAAAGTCGGCGCCGGCTCCAAAAACGATACGATGAAAGTCTACATGGGCGAAATCGGTCAGATTTCCCTGGTAAGCAAAAAAGAAGAGGCCGAACTGGCCGAAGCCATTCACGGCGTGGACGATTACGCGCATGACGAAGCGCGGGCCACGTTGATCAAGGCGAACCTGCGGCTGGTGGTCAAAATTGCCCACGATTTCAAAGGCCTCGGCTTGCCGCTGCTCGATTTGATTTCCGAAGGAAACATCGGCCTGATGCGGGCCGTCGAAAAATTCGATCCGGCCAAAGGAGCCAAATTCAGTTCCTATGCCGCCTGGTGGATCAAACAGTCGATGCGCCGGGCACTGGCCAACCAGAGCCGGACGATCCGGATCCCGGTGCAATCCGCCGGCAAGATCAACAAAATCAAATCCGTCCGGATGAAACTGGCCGAAGAACTCGGCCGGGAGCCGACCGATGCCGAAATTGCCGAACGGCTGGATTTCAGCGAACGGACGGTAGCCGGCCTACGGCTGGCGGATTTGCGGACGTTTTCGCTGCAGGACCCGATCCAGCAGGGCGAGGAAGGCGAATTCCAGGACATCATTCCGGACCGCCGGACGATGACGCCGGACCAGGTGCTCGGCGATGTCGAATCGGTCGACCGGCTGGTCGACTTGCTGGAGGACCTCGAAGACCGCGAAAAACTGATCCTGAAAATGCGTTTCGGCCTGGACGGCTACCGGGCCAGAACGCTTGAGGAGGTCAGTCAGGCGATCGGCCGCACCCGTGAACGGGTCCGGCAGATCCAGAATCAGGCATTGAGCAAATTGAAGACATTGCTGGCCGATGAAGCCGGCTTTGCCAGTGAATAAACCGTCAATCCATAACTGCAAGCAAAGGGGGTGAATACACATGCAAACGGAAGTTCGCGTCAAAAAAGGTGAAGCGATCGACCGCGCACTGCGGCGGCTGAAAAAGAAGCTTGACAAAGAAGGCACGCTCAAAGAACTGCGCAATCGTCGTCATTATGAGAAGCCCAGCGAAATCAAGCGCAAAGAAAAACAGCGTCGTCACTGAGTGTCACCCTGTCTTCTCGATAAAAAAAGCGGAACCGGTCAAAGTTCCGCTTTTTTTTTATGCCGGTTCCGCCGGCAGCCTTCCGTTGCTCAACGGTTGGCGCGTCTGACCCGTTCGGCGACCGCCTGCTCATATGCGTCGAGGTCCGGAATGGCAATCCGGGCGACGCCTTCGACCATGGCCGCTTCGGCGACCATGCGGGCCACCCGCGGCACCACCCGGGAATCGAACGGCTTCGGAATGACATAGCTCCGCTTCAACGGCATCTCGCCGTCGAACACGCCGTTGGCGGCATCCTCTTCATAAGCGATCCGCAGTTCGGCGAAAACATCCGCCGGCACCGGTTCGCAGGCCAGCGCCGCCAGCGCCCGCGAAGCGGCCAGCTTCATGCCCTCGGTAATGTCGGTCGAGCGCACATCGAGCGCGCCACGGAAAATACCCGGAAAACCGAGGACATTGTTGATCTGGTTCGGAAAATCGGTCCGCCCGGTGCCGACAACGGCGGCGCCGGCCTCCAGCGCATCGGCCGGGAAAATTTCCGGCACCGGATTGGCCATCGCGAAGATGATCGGCCCCCTGGCCATCGTGCCGACCATCGCTTTGGTCACGCAGTTGCCGACCGAGAAACCGAGAAAAATATCGGCGCCGACCAACGCATCGGCCAAAGTGCGCGCCGCCGTATGAACCGCGAATTTGCGTTTCTCCGGCGTCAGGTCAGTCCGTTCGTCGTGAATGACCCCTTTCGAATCGCACATCAGGAAATTTTCCCGCCGGGCACCGGCGGTAATGTAGAATTCGCTGCAACTGATGCCGGCGGCACCGGCGCCGTTGATGACGAAACGGCACTCCTCCAGCCGCTTGCCGGTCAATTCCAGCGCATTCAGGATCGCCGCCAGCGAAATGATCGCCGTGCCGTGCTGGTCGTCATGGAACACCGGGATATTCATCCGCCACTTCAGGACGGTTTCCACTTCGAAACAGGCCGGCGCACCGATATCCTCGAGGTTGATGCCGCCGAATGTCGGCTCCAAACGTTCGACCGTTTCGATCACTTTCTGCGCATCGGTGCGATTGCGGTCGTTGAACACCTTGCCGAGACACAACGGCACCGCGTCGATGTCGGCAAACCGCTTGAACAATACCGCTTTGCCTTCCATCACCGGCAAACCGGCCTCCGGGCCGATGTTGCCGAGGCCCAATACCGCGGTGCCGTCGCTGACCACCGCGACCAGGTTGCCGCGGCTGGTGTAATTCCAGACCGCTTCCGGTTGTTCCCTGATCGCCAGGCAGGGCTTGGCGACGCCGGGCGTGTAGGCCATCGCCAGTTCCTGCTGGGTTCGGCAGGGTTTGGTCGGCACCACGGCAATTTTGCCCGGCACGGGTTTCTCATGATAGTCGAGCGGCGCTTGGTCACTCCTGGTGTGGTCGGTCATCCTCAAATCCTTTCAATGGTTCATGCGGGCAGAGCGTCCGCCGGGTTCAATGGTTCGCCGGAATTGGCGGTAATGAATGCTTCACAATCCTTCAATCTGCCCATGACGACGATCTTGTCGCCGGGCTCAAAAACATAGTCGGCAGAGACCGCGGAATCGAGTTCGCCGCCGCGCACCACGCCGATAACTGAAACGGAATAATTCTCGCGAATCCGGGAGTTGCGCAGGGAACAGCCGTTCAATTCACTGTCCGGAGCCACCGGCAGAAAGGCGGTATTGAACAAACCGGCCAGTTCGGAATAGGGAATGCCGTCGCCGCGCTGCGTGCCGCCGCTTTGAAACGTATGGCGCAGCAAATCCAGATAATGCTGGATTTCCAAGGCATCGATATTCAAATGCAGCAGAATCTGGCGGAGCATTTCGACCATCGCCTCCCGGTGGGGCTGCACGACCTCCTTGACCGGCAACCGGCTGATTTTAACCTCCATCTCGGTCTCATTGGCCTGGGCGACGATCGGCAGCGCGATATTCTGTTCCCGGCCGATTTCTATGATCCGCCGCACTTCCGGAAAACTGGTGTTGGTCACCAGCATCAGCCGGGCATAGGAAACCCGGGCCGCCCGCTGCACCGATTCCAGCAGCGGATCGCCGAAAATCACCGCCGCGCCGAGACTTTTCAATTGACAGAACAGTGCATATTCCGGCACGATGAAGACGTGCTTCAGCTTGATGACGCACAGCGCTTCGGCCAGCAGTGGAATATAATCGTTCGTCCCGGTAACCACCACATGGCCGGTCAATTCGCCCTCTTCCTGATTGACGACGGCGGGCGGCGGCTCTTTGCCATGCTTCTGAAACCGCCGGTAAACCGGCGCGGTCAGATTGGCCAGCAGCGGACCGATCAGCATCGAGGTGACGACGGCGCAGAGGATCAGGGAATAGAGTTCCTTGTCGAATGCGCCGATCGAAGCGCCGGTCTGGATCAGCACGAACGCGATCTCCGAAATCGGCAGCATGCCGAAAAAGAGCGCCAGCGGCACCACCCGACGATAGCCCAGCACGTAACTGATGGCCGCCAGGATGAGTCCGCGGCCGAAAACCGCCAGCAGCATGATGCCGATGACCAGCCGGAAATGGCCGAACAGGTAAAACGGATCGAACAGCATGCCGACCGAAACGAAAAACAGCAAGGCGAACAAATCGCGGACCGGCACCAGCTCACTCAACGCCCGCTGGCTGTAATCCGACTCGCTGAGTACCATGCCGCTGATGAACGCGCCGAAGGCGAACGACAACCCGAACAGTTGGGTGAGATAGCCGACCCCCAGTCCGAGCACGGTAATCGTCAGCAGAAACAGCTCCCGGGAGTTCAGCCGGGCGACCCAGCCGAGCAGATAGGTGGTCAGCCGCGAACCGACGATCGCCATCGTCAGCACGAAGATCACCGAATACCAGACCGGCCGGCCGACCGCCAGCAGCAGGTTGGCGCTGAATTCATGCACCTGGCTGATGTTGCTCAGAAGAATCATCACCGGAATGACCGACAAATCCTGAACGATGGACATGCCGAGCATGATCCGGCCGGACAGCGATTCGGCGTGCCCCTGGTTGTTCAGGGTTTTCAGAATGACCGCCGTACTGCTGGAGATGATGGCGGTCGCAAACCAGAAAGCCGGCATCCAGGCAAATCCGAACAATCTGGCGAGGACGGCGCCGTACAGGAAGGTCAATCCAACCTGAATCAACGTCCCGGTAAAAGCGATGTTTCTGATCGGCTTCAAACTGCGCAGCGGAAACTCCAGCCCAAGCGAAAACAACAGCAGCGCCGCCCCGATATCGGCCAATTTTTCAATGTTGGCGACATCGACGTTGAAGCCGGTGGTGTACGGTCCGACCAGCACGCCGGCCAGGATATAGCCGAGAATCAGCGGCTGCCGGAAAACGCGGGCGAGCAGTCCGCCAGCCAGGCCGGCCAGAACCACCATCAGAATATCGTTGGCAATCGATGACATTTTTCTCCGGAGCTATCAGTTCGTGTCCAATCCATAACAATACCGCAGCCGGGAAATAAAAGCAACCTTTCCAACGGTGAATCGCCGCATTTTATCGCGCCGCCGCCGGCTCCGGCCCGGCGGTTTTCAATTCCTCTTCGACCGCTTCGGCAATTGCCGTCACCGCAGCGGCGGACGGATATTCGCGACGTTGAAAAATTTGCGCCAGCGCCCCGGAGTCCTTCAGGAACCAGTGATGTCCGTCGGCCTGCCCCGTCGGCGGACAGGGACGCAGATCGCAGATTTGCCGGTAATAGATATCGGCGGCCTCCGGATCGATCAATTTCAACAGATTGCCGGCGGCGTACAGCGCGACAAACCGGAAATTCACCTCACCGGACAACAGAGCCGCCCGATAGTACAGTTCGCCCCGAGCCATACCGGAGACGATCCGGCGGGGCGGAACGACATCGTTTTCAGTTTCGAAAAAGCAAAGCCCCGGCCGTCGGAGTCCGGAGCTTGATTTTCTTCATGATTTTTACCGCTCAAGGAACGAATGAATTTCCGGGCAATCAAATGCTCATCAATTCCTTTTCCTTCGAAGCGACCGACTTGTCGATATCTTCAATGCTGCGGTCGGTCAGCTTCTGGATGTCGTCGAGTAGTTTTTTGAGTTCATCTTCGGTCAATTCACCGCCCTTCTGGGCTTTCTTGGCGCTGTCGTTGGCGTCGCGGCGCAGATTGCGGATCGCCACTTTGCCCTCTTCGGCCCGCTGTTTGACCTGTTTGACCAGAGCGATGCGGCGCTCTTCGCTCAATTCCGGAATCGGCAGCCGCAGAATTTTGCCGTCACTGTTCGGCATGATGCCCAGGTTGGAGGCGATGATGGCTTTTTCAATGGCATGCACCGCCGAAATATCGTACGGCTGGATTGTCAGCAGCCGCGCTTCCGGTGCGCTGATATTGGCCAGATCGCGCAGCCGGGTCGGCGCGCCGTAATAATCGACCAGAATGCCTTCGACCAGCGCCGGAGAGGCCTTGCCGGTCCGGACTGCGGCAAAATCGTGCCGCATCGCCTCTTCGGCTTTGGCCATATGTGCTTTCAACTGGGGGAGCAATTCCGAAATGTTGCTTTCGCTCATGATGTTTTCCTCCGGGGTTTTAAACCGTTGTTTCCTGATGTTTCCTTTGACATTTTGTTTTCCACGGAAAATGTAGAACCGAATACGTCAAATTTCAAGCAGGTTTGCCCGTTTCAAATGCCGATATTGGCCAGCATCATGCACACCCGGTTGGTCAACGCCACCAGTTCCGGATGGGTCACCTCGAATTCCCGGACCGTCGAACGCAATTCATCCGAGGTCTCCGGCATCCGTCCGTCCTGTTCGACCGCCTCCCGGCGCAATTCGGCCAGCAGCGTCAACAACTGCGCCTTTTTTTCGCCCGGCACATCGGCCAGGGCGGTCACCGATTCTTCCAGTTTTTTCAAAGTATCCAGCGGCATATTTTCACCTCCTGTCTGATTACTGCTCATTCCAAGCTCTCGTATCAGAAAAATAGACGCATCGCCCGGAAGTTGCAAGAGCGGAAACAAAAATTATTGTTCCATACTTGCAGAAAACGGCATGTGGCTGTAATTTAATGGAATATACGTAAAAAAAATAAACAAAAAAGAGGTTTGTCATGTCCGGACACAGTAAATGGGCGAACATTAAACATAAGAAAGACGCCACCGACAAGAAACGGGGTAAAATCTTTTCCCGCCTCGCCAAGGAAATTATGGTCGCGGCCAAAATGGGCGGCGGCGATGCCAACGCCAACCCCCGGCTGCGCTCGGCCCTGACGGCGGCCCGTGCCGCCAACATGCCGAATACCAACATCGACCGCGCGATCAAAAAAGGACTCGGCGAACTCGGCGACGTCACTTTCGAAGAAATTCTCTATGAAGGCTATGCGCCCGGCGGCGTGGCGCTGCTGATCGAATGCCTGACCGACAACCGCAACCGTTCGATCAGCGAAGTGCGCACAACGCTGGATCGCAGCAACGGCAATCTGGCGGCGGCCGGCGCCGTCGGCTGGATGTTCAAGCGGCTGAGCCATTTCGTCATTTCCGGCGACAACGCCGACGAGGATAAATTGATGGATATCGTGCTGGACGCCGGTGCCGACGATATCGACGTCGAAGACGGCGTGGCGGAAATCTGGGCGGCCCCCGAGGCCTTCGAAGCGATCGCTCAGGCGCTCGCCGACGCCAAGGTCGCCACCGATGAAGCGGAAATCACCCGCAAAGCCGACACCACCGTCGAAATCAAAGATATTCACACCGCCCAGCAGATCCTGAAGCTGGTCGACCGGCTCGAAGAGCTCGACGACGTCCAGATGGTAACCGCCAACTTCGAGATTGCCGACGAAATCGCCGACCAGCTCGAAGAAGAGTAAGCCGGCGCCGTGATCATTCTCGGCATAGACCCGGCCATCCGGACCACCGGTTACGGCGTCGTCGAATTCGGCGACAGCAGCCGTTTCCGCGTCATCGACTGCGGAGTGATCGCCAACCGGCCCGGCCTGCCGCATACGGAATGCCTCCGGCGGCTGGCCGGCGGCATCCGTGAACTGACGGCGGCCTTTCAGCCGGACGCCGCTTCGATCGAAGAGCCGTTCGTCGGCCGCAATGCCGGGACGGCAATCATCCTCGGCATGGCCCGCGGTGCGATTCTGGCAGTCCTGGCGGAACGGGAAATCCCGGTTTACGCCTATTCGCCGCGGCGGGCCAAAAAAGCGGCGGTCGGCAGCGGCAGCGCCAGCAAAGAGCAGGTGGCACTGATGATGGCGGCGGAATTGCAGATCGAACCGGAGCAGATTCCACTGGACTCCACCGATGCGCTGGCGCTGGCGCTCTGCCACGGGCAACTGGCGATCAATCCGGCGCTGGCCGAACTTTTGACCAAACCATTGTAGCAATATAGGAGTGGACCGCAAATGATGAAAACGACAGGAAACTTCTTCCGGATGGCATTTGCCATGACGATGCTGGCGATATTCGCCGCCGGGTGTCCGTCGGTAATTGCGCCGCAAAAGATTCCGGTGGAGGACATCGATGTTCTGACGAAGTTCGCCGCGGAAATCGCCGTGCTGCAGGATCGTTCGCTGCCCCGCAACTCCAAGGAGAAATATGAAGCGGCCAAAGCCCTGGCCGACGGAGTCGATTTCAGCTATATCCGCAACGTTTCGACGCTGGAAAAGATTTTCGATCCCCGCGATGTCATCCGCAGCGAAGTTTCGCTGAATGACACCCAGGATTATATCTTCTACTATCAGTACGGCAACCATTCGGTTCGTTTTGTCTTCACCCGAAGCCATACGTACATCATGAAATACGATTTGAAACTCCAGTAACCGTGCTGCTTTTCGACGACGAATATTTCATGCGCAAAGCGCTGCAGCAGGCGGAACTCGCCGCCGAAAACGGCGAAGTGCCAATCGGCGCGGTGGCGGTCTGCGACAATATGATCATCGCCCGCGCCGCCAATCAGGTGGAAATGCTCAAGGACGCCACCGCCCATGCCGAAATGCTGGCGCTCTCCCAGGCGATGGCCGCCCGCGGCGACTGGCGGCTGGAGGATGTCGACCTTTATGTCACCAAGGAGCCCTGCGCGATGTGCGCCGGCGCTCTGGTCAACGCCCGGCTGCGCCGGGTCATCTACGGCGTCGCCGATCCCCGCTCCGGCGCCTGCGGTTCGGCATTGAACGTCACCGGTTTTGCCGGCATGCTCTGGAAAGTCCAGGTGACGCCGGAGGTGCTCGCCGGAGACGCCCGGCTGCTGCTGCAGAATTTTTTCCGCCGGGTCCGGCGGAAATAGCTGCCCCCCCCGCAATTCGCCGCACCGAAAATCTTGGTCACTTGAAAAAGTAAACGCACGTTTGTCAAATTAACAGCCCCCACCCTCAAAAATTTGTGCATTCAGTTAGCCAAAGGTGTTACGTTCAGGCTATTTTTCGGACATTGTAAACACACATCATGAATTTGACAAACCTTCCTTAAGCAGGAAAGGACTATTTAGCGATCAAGTCGGGCAATAAATGAATCGCCTTTTCACAGATGTGTTCAATGCCCAGCTTGTCCAAAACCTCCTTTCCGTAAAGCTTTTTGGTGGATTCTTCGAATCCATTTATCTTATTTATTTTTAACAGTTTATACAACTGATTTTCTTTAAAAGTCCTCCTTTTGGTGCTATATTGCATCTATCTAACGGAAAACAATTTAACAACAAGAGAAAGGACAAAATCCGATGCAACTTTCCTTATTCTGCGATTATTGTACCGGCAACTAACTAACTTGCATACAAAACAGTCTTGGAATGGAATAATTTCTTGATTCGTTCCGGTTGTTCAGCTATCATTTCCATATGTTGCTTGGCATGTTCGGTTATTTTTCCTTTGGCGCGCCCCAAGGGCTTGTTGCTCAGATTTGATTTTAAGTCGCGGTTGAGATATTCATCCGGGTTCAGGTCGGGACTGTAGCTTGGCAAGAAAAATAACTTGATGAAAGCCGCATTTTCCTGCAGAAAACCAGTCAACGTTTTGCAGTGGTGAACCCGCAGGTTATCCAGAATCAAATACACTTTCCGATCATTTTGACGAATCAGACGTTCCATGAATTGGATCAGGAGTTGAGCCGTCATCGTTTCGCTGAAAAACATGAAATGAGTTTTCCCCTGGTTGGTAATCGCGCTGATCATATTAACTTTTTCGCGTACCGGATTGACTGCTTGCACCGGGGTGTTGCCTTTCGGCGCATAACTGCGGCCCTTGGCCTCGTCATTGCGAATTCCTGTTTCATCCCCCCAAAAGACATCCGCGTCTTCTGATTTTGCCAGCTTTTTGATTCGGGGATACTCCTCAATCAGCCATTTTTGAACGTGCGCCTCATTGCGCTGATAAGCTTTCTTAACTGGTTTTTGCGGCGTAAATCCCCAGCGTTTCAAGTACTCCCCCATGGTTCGGACTGGTATTTCGATTCCAAAGGAAATCTTGATGTGCAACCGTACCGCCTGACGAGTCCAGAGCGCAAATGGCAATCTTAACTGATCCGGACAATGATCGACCAAATCTTTCCGTATCTTGGTCTCCTCATGCGGAAGTAGACGGCGTCCAAAGCCGAATGGACGACCGCATTTCTTTACTTTCAAAGCAGGCAAGCCGCTTTTTTTCCACCTGCTTATCCACTTGCCCACCGTATTGCGGTGCGCTCCGACGATTTTTCCGATTTCTGTACAATTATTACATTTGCCGCTTTGATACAATCTCACGGCCTGCTTGCGCCGCTCTTCAAGAGCGACCTTATCGAGTTTTCGGGCATCTTGAGTTTCCATGATGATAATATACACCATCAAGCAAATATTGCACGTATGTTAATTGCCGTATCTATAGTTAATATTAAAGCACAACTTAAGAGAGTAAAAATTTTAATTACCTTCATAATTTTCCTAGTGATTGTTGTTGTTATAAGGAAATGGATAATCCGTCTCATCAAAGATTCCAGCAGATTCTTGAATCCCTCCTTTTTCAATAGTAACAGTACCAATATCATTTATCGTTACTTCATGCTCAATAGTTCCCATCGAATAAACTGTAGCCGAAGCACTATCACCAATTTTATACCATAAGGGAATATTCCAAATAAATGTTCCATTACTCCACGGAGAAAAGAAATTTCCTCCTTGAATTTTATCGACGCCAATCCTGGTCCCCAGTTGCAGACTATGGTCTTTAGCTTTAATCCATAGTCCATCAGCATGATTATAAGTATCATATGGAGATTGGTTGAAATATCCTGTTACCACAGGAGCAACAATTCCTTCTTTCATCCACACCTCATAAAAATACACATCAGTCGGCTGCAAATAAACATCTGCCAAAAATCCACAAGAAGCATTATTTTGACTATGTATTTTATGCAAGTCACTACGATGCAAAAATAATATAGGAGATACATATGAAAATTCTTTTACCACACCCAAATTATATGTCTTACCTCTATAGGTTGCGTTGGCCAATATACTAGACGTACCATTACCAGCAGGTGCCGTATAGACTGTCCCCGTCATTTTCTCCCCAATGTATTCAACCGATATACCTGCAGGCAAAAACGATAAATTACATTCCTCTCCAACACCAAATTTTGCAGCAAACGCCCGCAACGCCGCGTCTTCCGTAAATAAAATCGAGGTTTGCCGTTGTAAATCGAATAAATGCTCCACCTGCGCCGATACAACATTCAGCTTGTCAATTTCATATTTCAAATCAAAATATTTTCGTTGAAACCAATATTGACCTGAAATTTCTTCGGACGAATCTCCACTTATGGCCCATAATCTATTATTTTGGTATTCACGCATTTTTTTCTGCTCAGGACTCAATCTGTCATGTAACTTCTGCAAGAGGGCCATCATCTCCTCCTGTGATAACTCCCCCTCTGCCTCAACGGCAAGACAACGCATGGTCACGATACACAACAACCCAAAGGCTGTCATGAAGATTTTATGCTTGAACTGTCGCTTTTTCATCTGCAATCTTTGTTCTATGGCCTGATTGAAAGACACTTCTGGAATTGCCGGAAAAAAATTATCCCAAACTTATCCAGAAGCATCGGCTTACTTTTTTTATTCGGACTTCTTCAAATCATCCCTCACTACTACCGGATGGAATTTCATAACCGGATTATTATGATTATCCAATTTGCTGGTGGTTTGTACCAGAAAATGAACTTCCGGATGCCCATCACGCTGAATCTGTTGGAGCGCAATCACCTCTTCGCCATCCAAATCAGCGAAATCGGCGATCTCATGACTGCCGAACGTCAGACGCTTGACCTGCGTACTCTGCTCTGTTTCCAAATAGTAAATCATCCTCTCATTTTTTTGCGTCAGCAACGCTAAAGCAGGCAACACCGGCAAATCACTGCACGGGGTCAGCTTCGTCCAATCCCCGGAAACCTCATATGGAACAAATCGTTTGCCGTCTTCATCTTTATAACAATACAACCCGCCGCCAACCTCAAACAGGAAGACCGGTTTTCGCGCACAGCGATTTTCTCCTTCAAACCACCGAACTGGCTCGGACCAACTCTCGTCTTCCAGATTACGGCGGACACAATAACCATGTTCTGTCACAATGAACAGTTGGTCGCCAAACAAACCGGCATCTCCACAAATAAATTCCGGAGTTGCAGACCTCTCACGATTTAGTAATATCTCACTACCGGTCCTCATATCTCCCAAATTTGCGCCAGGCAACCAGAACAATGGATCATCCGGAATGGCATACGGGAAATAGACCTGCCGATCACCAAAATATTCTGTTTTTGGCAATTGCCGCAACTCATAAAGATTGCATTTCTCATCAACCAGCCAGAAAGTATCCCGCCAACAAGTAAAATAACTTCTTCGCCATGGATCGCCATGTGCCCATTCCCAGCGTCCGGGCTTGATCCCCCACATCGCAATAACTCGCCTTCCATTGATTATGGAAAGATCCGGCATGAATATTTCCCGTTGGGCATTTTTTTCTTCTCCCTGCAAAGGCAATAAATCCATCGCCAAATCCCAGCCGCCAAGCTGATTATAAGCAATATTTGAAAAAATTCTTTTTGCACTCATTGTCTCCAATTTTATAACGCTCTTCAAAGAAAACTCTGATTCGCTCTGCTCCGGTGTATACGGCAGCGATTCCCAGACGCTTTCCGGAATATCTTCCCTAGCCGCACTGATTGTTTCTGTTTTGATTAGTCCTGCACGGTCTATCAAATAACCATAGGTCACCCAGTCAGAAGCGGAGGCATACCAGCCACAACAGCCTGTAATAAAAATCATCACCATAATTTTCCAACTTTTCATACCTTCAACCTTTTTTATTTGCAATCAATTTTGGGCATTGGGCGGAGCAAATTTCCTGGCATCGCGGATCATGATAGTTTCATCGAACTTCATGAATTTCTCGTCCGGCGGCGCATCCGGCAATAGTTGATAAACGTCGAACTGACAGTTCCCCACATCCATGCCGTTGTAATAAACTCCCTCCACCGTCCGCTTATCCGCCAACAAGAAATAAACTCTCTGGTCCGCCACCGAATAAGCCGCTTGATACAAGGACAAATAATCCGGAATTTGAATTGCATCGCCACTTCGCTCTTGAATCCGATCATACCAACCCAGTTTACTGCTTTCATCCGAAAAAGTCAACAGCAAATCGTCGCTCGCATACAAAATATGAGTAACACTTCCCGGCAAATGACGCCCTTCCGGCCAAGCATCCCAAGGCTGATCGAACTGCGGAATACATTCCACCCATTCCGTTGTTTTTTTGATGAAGACACTGTTGTTCCGATTGTCCGCCGGCGCCAGGACAGGACGGCCGATATCGTAAAAATCCGGCGAATAAGCCTTCTCCTTGACATCGAAGAACCCCAACCGGCCGGTCGGATCGGTGATATAAATCAGTCCATTGGCCGCCAATCCACACGAAGAACGAAGCGGCTCCTCATCCGGACAACTCAACCAGAAAGGATTGCCGCCCACCCGAAACGGAGCTTTGTAGCCTTCCGGCGTTAAGTCGCGGTAATAACTGACCGTGGTGTCTCCTGCGACAATCACCCAAAGATAATCCTCATAGTCAACTGCTTGATCCGCAGAAACCGGACAAGCAATCACTTGAGGAGAAAACAAATAAAGATTACTTACAACATTCAGATCTTCTTCGGTGGGTTGACGTGATACCAAAGGAAAAAACGTTTCGAGGCCGGCGGTCAAGCCATAGAAGTATTTCGTAACCTCTTTTGTCTTGTTATCCAATGACATAACAGAAAGGGAACTAATTGGAAATTCTAAAAGCCACTGGGGAAAACTCTTTCCCCAACCCTTGCCTTCCCAATTTTGCATACTCCCATGCTCAGCTTTCCTGGGCCAACGTTTTTCATATTGTTCTATAAGCTCTCGCCGTCCCTTGCTCGTATCTATATTCCAATCATTAAGCTCATCAACCAATTGATTGGAAAATTCCACATATTTATCAATGGATGATTGAGTTGCTTCTCTAAAGTCAATTAGATTAGAAAAGGATACAAAAGCAACATTTTCTTTTAAGAAAATCAAACTAGGACACTTTATCAGATCTTCCCAAACCATACTCTCACGATCTCCGCCCCAGCTAGGATATACAACCATCAGTATATTCACCATTGCTAATATTTGCAATATTTTTTTATTTTTCATAATTGCAGTTCTCCATTGTTTGTATTCGGAAATTCTATATAAGGACCGACATATGGGGCCACAGTCACAGGGTTCGGAGATGGCCCAGGAATTGTACCTCGCGGAAGGGGCTCCTCAACAAACCCCGCCCCTGTGAATACAAATTTTCTATCATAATAATATTTTTCAACGACAGCGGCAGCCAACCCAGCTAGACTCCCATAACTCAAACCTCCGTCATGTCTGTAACTGGGATCATAGTACGGTGTGCCCCGTCTACAGAAAAGCCGTATAATTGCCGTCATCCACATCATAATAAGATATATAAAGTTTGATTATCATCGGCTACATTTCTTCTTTCCCCAAAATACGTGGAAAAATGTTCCGAAGTTTGAAAAATTGCATCACTAAAATTTGACATTTTGCCAACATAAAACTGTAATGACAAACACTCATCCTTCAAAAGTAATAGCAGGAACTCCCAGTCGCATAATATAAATAGTCGACAATGAAAAATCATTTAATATCTGACCTCAATATTGACAACTTTTCCAATGACTTAATTAATTTAGTTTTCGCCGTCCTAATTCAACGAATCTAAAGGTAATTCCATAATATTTTGCGAATCCAAAGTTTTGGTAATACTCTGTATTAATTCAATACATTTATCCTCTTGAAAAGCCCGGTATATATTCATATACCAATACATTTTTTTTAACCAGCGAGGACCTTCAGACAAAAAATCCTGATATTCTGGAGCCATCAGCAAAGAATTATTTAGTAAAACAATCTCATCCTGAGTAATACCAAAATCAGCTAAATCCTCTATATCAGCTTGTAAAGATTTAATATGACAAGCGATCACTCTTTGAGCTTCTATAAATTGAAAAGTAATTATCTCATAATTCATATAACTTTTCTTTGATATCAATTCGTGAGATAAATTTAATGTAATATTATATTCATATTCTTCAATTTTGTCTTGTTCCGGAACAAAGGCAAACCCACCATCTTTGCGTTCAATAAAAATTGAATTTATATCTTTGGAGGATGTTAAAATGGTTTTCAGATATACCAATCGACTAAATTCCGCCCAATCTTTCCATCTTGATCCAGATGTAATAATCGCATCATACAGAGCTAGAATTTCCTGGCTATTATTTTTCTCACCTAATAACTCATCCTCGCCCTCTAAATAACAGATCAATAAAATATTTTTATTGGGAAGCAATTCAATTTTTTTTCTCTCATTTTGCAATTTATTGTATATTTCTGGACAGCGACATAAGTATTTAAAATAAACAGTATAAAGAAAAATTCCACTTGAAGGTTCTGAGTTTCCAATCTCATTTCGTACCTGTATAAATAATTTACTATAAAATTCTTCTCTCTTTTTTTCATCAATAACACAATTGATATCAAATTGTTTATTAACATTTTTTATCAATTCATTTTCCCAGTGATTTAAATTAAATATTTCTTCACATTTTGCAAGATTTCCAATTAAAAATGCTAAAAATAAAATCGCAAATAACATCTTTGTCATGTTTTTATATTCCTCTGAACTAATACAGGAACTAATCGATGAAATCTTTTAATTTATCCACGATTTCTTTAATTTGCTTTCCTCCTCCATTTGATAATGCATCATACAAAGCCCCATATAAATATATTTTTTCCATATTGCTAGAATATTTTTTTCTCACTTCATTCCAATAATCAAAATTCAATGCCAATTTTTGCTTGACCAGATCAAGATCATCTTGATCGATATTCAAATTATAAAAAAACAACAAATTATTTTGTATTAATTGAATATGATGAAATAATGCATGAAAGTTTTTTGAAAAACGCAAGGCAACCACATCATATTTTATATAACTATCTTTGTAATCTTTCAAAAAGCTATCAAATACTCTCGTTATATTATATTCATATTCCAAAACAGCAGCATTGGGCGTAAAAATAATTTCTTCCGCTATTCCTTTTACAATAATATGTTGATCAATTTTTAACAAATTTTTATAATATAATAATCTATATAAAAAAGCCCAATCTTTCCAATTTGAATCAGAGGAAACAATGTACTCATAATATGTCAAAATTTCATCTGCATGCTCAGGAAGATTAGCTTCATCATCTAGACCTTGCAAACAATAAATCAATATGACATAATCGACAACATCTTTATTCTGCTTATTACGCAATTTCTTCATATAATCTTCAAGCTTATTGACAATTCCTTCATAGCAGCTTAGATGTTGAAAATATTTGGTATATAATATAACACCTTCTGATGGTTGATACTTTCTCAGGTCTACTTCTATTTTTTCAAACAACTCATAATAACATCTTTCTTTTTCTTTTGAATCCGCAATTATACTGTATTTCTCTTGTTCATCGACTCGATCAATCAATTTTTTCTGCCAGAAGTCTAAAGCATTCTGCTCTGTTGCATGAAGCAGTAATAAGCTACAATATCCATACAAAAAGACAACTACCAACTTTAAATAATTTTTCATAACTCTCTCGTAATAATATGAAATTAAAGAATATAAATTGACATAATTATCCTTAATGGATTGTAACAACAGCGGTATCCTTCTTTTGCCAATCAGCCAAACTAGCATAAAAGATAGTGTATCTAAAGTCAAGCACCCTTCGATGAATTTTTCAAAAAATCTTCATCGAAGAGTGTTTTATGGACAACCATGAAACGGAGCATTAAAAGCATTTTCCGCATGCAAGCACACCGGGCGGTCATTTTTTTCTTGCCTTTGGCGATCAAGTGCTGACGAAATTCCTGAAGAACCGGAATTTGGAAACTCCGGGAACCGAATCCAAGTAGAGGATCTGCCGAAGTAGTCCTGAGATCATCGGCTCAAATAATGAGGAATGAACGCTTGAGCCGGATTCCACAATTCGAGGCGCCAAGCCGGATAAGGAGGAAAGTTCCTTCGCCGAATACTGTTTCAGCGAGCCGATTTCAGCGAGTATGCTTGTACGCGGAAATAAAACTCACGCCCGGCATGGTCGTCATGATATGGACTTCGGCAAGCAACTCTTCATCTTGAACTACGCAGGCTTTGATTGCCTTGTCGATTTTTTCAATCTGAATGGTCAGAGTCGCCAACGTTTGAGCATTGATTTTGCGAACGATCGGAGAAGTCAGCGTATCGCGGCGATTCTGCAAGTCGACCCGAGCTTTGAGCAGGGCGGTTCTTTCGCGGGAAAGTTCGCAGATGGTCAAAATCGTTTTCGAGGGACGATTCGTAGGTTTGGGCCGGCGTTCCGTACCGAATCGGGCTATGGCTCGTGCATCAAGCTTGTCGGTATTGTGCAGCAGATTCAAACTTTGGATAAATGTATGAATATTTCTGGCGTTTTCAATCGTAACGCCGACTTCCGGATGAAGTTGATTGATCCAGTCGGTCAAATGCTGCGAATAACAGCCGGTGGTTTCCATTACGATTCGAAAATCGTGACCGAGAATGGTTTTCTTTGCCCACTGAAAGAATTGCTCGACATCTTCCAGTGTGCGTTTGAAATCACGGTACGGAAGCGTGGCAATCTTTGCTCTCTCGTTTTTCGTAAGTATATCCAGCACAGCAGAAAAACTTACCTTGCCGACATCGAATCCAGCCCAAATACCTGCTTTCGTTCCTGCTATGCTTGCATCCTCCTGTTTCTGTTGTACATTAGCAGAGTGGCTTGCCATGACCCATTTTGCTTATTCGTTTTTGGTGCCTGGATAAGCTGTACGGTCTAAAGGCAAAGCACGGTAGCGGAAGCATCTCTCCATCTTTTATACGATCTCTCAAAGATCGAAAAACTCTGCGATTTTCATCGGCTGGCTGCCGAATCCAACCTCTTTACCGTAGCACATCTGACGTGTCTTCTGCAACTTTTGCCTTGCCCTCCGACGAGCGGCAACACCCATTCTCGGAAAAGGAAAGTTGCAACAACAGGGGATAACATAAAAAATCCCCCTGGCGGTCAAACCGTCAGAGGGAAACAGGATCGGGAATCCGACGCGGCCTTAAACCAGCAGCGCGAACACCAGCGTAAAGATCGCCACCGTTTCGATGATACCGAGGATGATGACGTAGTTGGCAAATCCTTTGCCGGTCTCACCCAGCGAATCACAGGCCGCCGCCGCCGCTTTCCCCTGGTACCAGGCCGAAACACCCATGCCGGCGCCGCCGAGAATACCGATCAGCAGCGCCTGCGGCCAACTGGCGGCATCCTTGGTTAACAGCAGCATCATCACCAGGCCATACAGCGTCTGCGACAACGGGAAACCGGCCAGGGCCACCAACAGAAAGGAAGCCGGCTTGTTCTGGGCATAACATTTTTTCATCGCCCCGACCGCCGCCTGACCGGCAGTGCCGGTTCCCAGCGCCGAACCAATCGCCGCCAAGCCGACCGCCGCGAAACGGCCGCCATTGCACAACGCCTGCATCAATGCTTCACTCATTTCCATGATTGTCTTCTCCTTCAGTAGTAGTATTGGTTATTTTTTTCAATGGATTGAATTCAAATCCGGACCAGCTCAGCCCGATGTGGTTGGCGAATTCCAGCGTATTGAGCCGGACGCCGTGGACCAGCACGCTCATCAGGCAGAGCGACAAATTCAGCAGATGCCCGAACAGCATGATCAGGATGCCGAACGCCAGCGCACCCGGAAACAGGTTGCCGACCTGAGTCCCCATCAGATTGAAACTCCAGGCGATGTAATATCCGGCCATGCCGACGGCGAACAACCGGATATAGCTGAGCACGTCGACGAAACTGTTGATGAACGAAAACGGGATGTTGAACACCTCGCCGATATCGCGCCAGTTGACCGCGCCGAACAGCACCATGGCCGCGCCCGCCCCATAACAGTAGTACATGAAATGCGGAAAATCGCCGGGATAGGCGACCATCCGGATCGCCAGAATGCAGTTGCCCCACAGCACCAGCATCCAGCCGAGATTGCCGATCACCTTCCGCCATTTGCCGCAGACCAGCGCCTGCCAGATATGGCCGAGCGACATCTGAATGACCGCCAGCAGGAAGCAAAATACCTGCATATTGGCATTTTTCACCGCTTCATCCGTCAGCCATTTGATGCCCGGAATCAGCGCTGTACCGAAAAAGTTGCCGCTGAGACACCCCCAGACAATCGTCGCAATGCTGCAGGTGAAACCGAGCCGCAACGGCTGTTTGGCCTTCGGGTTGTGCCGCAGTTTGAAGAACGCCGCCAGCGTCGCGGTCAGAAAGATCAGCCCGTAACCGGCGTCGCCGACGATGATGCCGAAGTAGATCGTGAAGAATACCAGCACCGCGGCGCTGGCGTCCACTTCCCGGTAACCCGGCGAAATGCCGAGGAACTGGAACAACGGCTGCACCAGCTTCAACGCCTTCGGCAGTTTGATCAGCGTCGGCACCTGTTCATCCGCCGCCGGATCCTCGATCAACAGCGCCCAGCCCTCTTTCAAAGCGGCCTGTTGCAGGTTCGGCACCTCCGGCGCCGGGACGAAGCCGCGCAACATGATGATCTCGTCGAAAGCGGTCATTCCGTCGCGCGCTTTGAACAACTGCGCCTGTTCGGTCAACTGCTGCTGCCAACACCGCAGCTTCGGCAATTCGGCGCCCAGCGTCTCCAGCCGGGAATTGATTTCCGTCAGTTCGCCGACGATTTCACTTTCCCGCCTGGCCAGGCTGCTCAAGCTGACTTTGTCCGGCAGTTGCGCCGGCGTCAGGGCCGTCTCAAACGGCGCATCGCCGACCAGCGCCAGATGGACGGTCGATTTGGTCCGGCTGATCTCCTTGACGACGACGCCTTCCGGTGCCGTAAATGTCTCGAATTCCCGAGGCGAACACTCGAAAAGCCGGACAAAAATATTTCGTTCCGCCAGCCCAGCCAGCAACTCCGGCGAGAAATCACCCCACGGGAACAACTGCACGCCCTGCCGCCGGCCATTTTCCAGCTCTTTTTCCAGTCCGTCGCGCCGGCCGATCAATTCCCAGGCTTCCAGAAAAATCTGCTCGCCGTCGCGGGAATCCGTCGCCGGCGGCGCCGCTTCCGGCGGCAGAGCATTCTTCAGGAAATCGATGACCCGCTCCAACTGCGCCAGGCGCGCCGCCACCGCCTGCCGGTCGGTCGAATCGGCGACTTTTTCGGCAATGACGTGCATGACACCGAGCGAACTGATCGCCTCCAGCGTCGCACCTTGCTCATTTTTCAAACAGAGCAGCGAGATTTTTTTCATCGGTACAATCATGCCGCCGTCTCCTGTGATTTTCGTTTGGCGATCTTGGACCGGGCCACCGCGGCCGTATCCTGATCGCCCATATAAATGCGAATTTTCCGGATATTTTCCTTACATTCCGGAATCTTCACTTTTTCAAACAGATTGACCCGCTGCGTCGTCGTCGCCAACTCCGCCGCCAGCAACCGGTACTGCTCTTCGAGCACCCGATGCGCCTCCTGCACCGAAATCACCTGCCGCACCGCCTCCAGCACTGCGTCCAGATAAAAATCGGCGGCAAAGAGGTCATAAGGCTTCGTTTCAAACTCCACTTTGCGGAACACCGGCACCGTCACGCCGGCGATGTTGGCGGTGCCCTTGTCGATCTCGACGATCGACAGCAGCGACGGCACCGTTTCCAGCAACCGTTCGTCGCCGAATATCGCCACCCAGCCGGCCAACTGTTTGCGCAATGCGGCTTCCTCGTCCTCATTTTCGCGCAACCGGACCGCGCTCGAGCGCATTTCCAGCAGCAATTGCTGTTTCTTCAACTGCAAAGTGGGCAGAAACCGCTGATAACGCTTCAGGTCGTCCTGCTGCGCTTTCAATTCGGTTTTTGTCAACTTTATCTTAGCCATAATTCGTCAGCCCTATCGTTTGCCGCATCCTGTTCAATGCGATTTCGGCCAGAATTCCTTGACCAAGTCGGACTTGATGCCGCATTCGGTCGGGTCGAAACACTCCGCCAGCGTCTGCCAGCCGAGATCCAGCGCCTCTTCCAGCGGAATGTTGACCGACAGATCCATCATCCGGCTTTCGAAGAGCCTGCCGTATTTCAGCAGCTTTTTATCCCAGTTGCTCATCTGGAAGCCCATCGACTGCTTCTCCATCGTCTCGCGGTAATCCGAATAAAAACGGATCATCGTATCCATGATCGCCCGATGGTCGGCGCGCGTCTTGGAGTTGACCTGCTGCTTCAGACGGCTCAACGAACCGAACGGCTCAATGCGCCCCTGCCGCAGATAAAACTGTCCCTCGGTGATGTAACCGGTATTGTCCGGCACCGGGTGGGTGACGTCGTCGCCCGGCATCGTCGTCACCGCCAGAATGGTGATCGAACCGGCGCCGTCGAAGTCGACAGCTTTCTCATAACGCGACGCCAACTGGCTGTACAAATCGCCGGGATAACCGCGGTTGGCCGGAATCTGTTCCATCGTGATGGCGATTTCCTTCAACGCGTCGGCGAAGTTGGTCATATCGGTCAGCAGCACCAGCACCCGCTTGCCTTCCAGTGCATAGCGCTCGGCCACCGCCAGCGCCATATCCGGCACCATCAGACATTCCACCGTCGGATCGCTGGCGGTGTGGACGAACAGCACCGAACGCGACAGCGCGCCGTGTTCATCCAGCGTGTTGCGCAGATACAGATAATCGTCATATTTCAATCCCATGCCGCCGAGGATGATGACATCGACCTCCGCCTGCAGCGCGATCCGGGCCAGCAACTGGTTGTACGGCTCGCCGGCGATTGAGAAAATCGGCAGTTTCTGGGATTCGACCAGCGTGTTGAACACGTCGATCATCGGAATGCCGGTCCGGATCATATTGCGCGGGATGATCCGCTTGGCCGGGTTGACCGACGGCCCGCCGATCGGCACCATGTCGGCATCGATCGCCGGCCGGTTGTCGCGCGGTTCGCCGCGGCCGTCGAAAATCCGGCCGAGCAGGTCTTCCGAGCTCGACACCTGCATTTCCCGGCCGAGGAAACGGACCTGGTCGCCGGTGCTGATGCCCCGGCTGCCGGCAAATACCTGCAAATACACTTTGTTGTCCTGCAGCCGGATGACCTGGGCCAGCGAAGTGCCCAGCCGGCTGGACACTTCGGCCAGCTCGTTGTAGGCGACGTCTTCGGCCTCGACGGTGATGACGTTGCCCTGGATCTGAATGATCTTATGGTAAATTTTACGCATCTTTGGAGTGCTCCTTGATTTTCGCGTCGATCTCCGCTTCCTGCTTCTTGAAATCGTCGGCGCCGAACGCCAGATAGTTCCAGTCGATGAATTTCTGCCGCAACTCCAGGAAATAGCGGCGCATCGCATCTTTGTCGGTCTGGTCGAATCCGCTCCGCAGCACGGCAACCACCTTGGCGAACACATAGCGCTGCCGCTCGACGTCGGAAGCGCCGTCCACCTTGTCGAAGGTGTTCTGCTGTAGATAAACGTAATCGAGAAACTCGCTCTTCAAGTAAAGCAGGAAATCGTCGATATGGGTTCCCTCCTCGCCGACCACTTTCATCATCTGGTTGACCTCGTTGCCGCGCCGCAGCACCTGCCGGGCCAGCGCCAGGTCATCGGCGTCGACCACACTGTGGTAATGACTCCAACTGTCCAGCGGATGGATCGCCGGGAAGCGGCGCGCATCGGAACGCTCGCGCGACAACCCGAGGAAAGCGCCGACCACTTTCAAAGTCGCCTGGGTCACCGGTTCCTCGAAGTTGCCGCCGGCCGGGCTGACCGCGCCGCCGATCGTCACCGAACCGGTTCCGCCGTCCGGCAATCTGACCAGGCCGGCCCGCTCGTAGAAACTGGCGATCAAACTTTCCAGATAGGCCGGAAAAGCCTCTTCGCCCGGGATTTCCTCCAGCCGGCCGGACATTTCACGCAACGCCTGCGCCCAGCGCGATGTCGAGTCGGCCAGCAGCAGGCAGTTCAACCCCATCTGCCGGTAATATTCCGCCAGCGTCACCGCCGTGTAAACCGACGCTTCGCGGGCGGCGACCGGCATGCTGCTGGTGTTGCAGATGATAATCGAACGGTCGATCAGCGTCTTGCCAGTCCGCGGGTCTTCCAGGTGCGGAAATTCGCGGAGGATTTCCACCACTTCACCGGCGCGTTCGCCGCAGGCGGCGATGATGACGATATCCGCTTCGGCATACTGGCTCAACGCATGCTGCAGCACCGTCTTGCCGGCCCCGAACGGTCCCGGCGTACAGAAGGTGCCGCCGACCGCCACCGGGAAAAAGGTGTCGATGATGCGCTGCTGGGTAATCAACGTGTCCGTCGGCAGCATTTTTTCGACGTAGGCTTTGATCGGCACCTTGACCGGCCAGTTCTGCACCATCGTCACCTTGCGCTCCTCGCCCTTGGCGTTGCGCACCACCGCAATGGTATCGCCGATGCGATAAAGGTCGGCCGGCTGGACTGAAACGACTTCCCATTCGCCGCTCCAGGCGAACGGCAGCATGATGTAGTGCTTGAAAATGCCTTCCGGCACGACGCCGAGCCGGTCGCCGGCCTTCACCTTGTCGCCCGGCAGCGCCAGCGGCGTGAAATCCCAGTCGGCCTCGTAATCCAGCGCCGGCAGATAAACGCCGCGCTGCAGGAAAAAACCGGATTTCTCCGCCAGCAGATTCAACGGATTCTGCAGGCCGTCATAAACCTGCTTCAACAATCCCGGTCCGAGTTCGACGCTCAACAACTCGTCGGTAAATTCGACTTCGTCACCGACTTTCAGTCCGTTGGTGCTCTCGTACACCTGCAAATCGGCGCGGTTGCCGCGGACGCGGATGACTTCACATTTCAAACGAATGTCGCCAACGACGGCATAAGCCACTTCATTCTGCCGGACACGGTCGGCGAATTCCGCGGTGATCAAATTGCCGTTGACCCCGACAATTTTGCCGGTATTGCTCATATTGTGTTCTCCTGCATTGGTTGCTCCGGCGCCTCGGCGCGTCCGGAACGCCGGGCCACCTCGGCGATGATCGCGTCCAGGTTGGCGGCGCCGCGTTCGGGATCGAACGGCTGATACTTGGCCAGCAGCGCAAGTTTGAGTTTATAGATACAAAGGTGGTCGAGATCGAACAGATGGCCCGCTTCCAGCCAATCCAGCGCCCGAAACCGCAACTGATCGAGCGCCTTCTCGCGTTCCAGCACATTGCCGACCGCCAGCGCTTCCTGGACGCCCGGCGCAATCTCACTGAAAAAATCATCCTCATGGCGCCAATAACTGCCGGCCTCGCCGCCGGGAACGGTCCGTTTGCCGGCCAGCAGGTTGCGCAAACAGGTTTCCCAACTGCGGAAACGGGCGGCGGCGCTGCCGGACGGCAATTCGGCATCATCCGGCAGCAGCGAACATGCCTGCAATACCCGGAAGTCGTCATCCGTCAACTGTTCCCGGCAACGGGCCAGAAATTCCGTTTCAGACAGCGGCGGCGCGGTGCCGAATGCCAGGATCGGCAATGAAGCCGACAGATAATAGTAACTTCTCATCCGTCACGCTCCATCGCTTCAATTGCCGGCGTTGACGATCGCCGCCAGGCGCGGACCGATGTACGAACAGATGATCTCCGCCAGGGCGGTATCGGAAAAATCATAATACAAGTCTTTGCCGCTGAAACTGATCTTCAACCCGCCGCCCAGATTGCTGTCGGCGAACAGTTGCGGGGTCTGGTGAAAGGAATCGACCAGCGAACTCTTCAACGCTCCTTCCAGCGCCTTCAACTGCGCCGGCGGCACCATCACCGTCAAATCGTCGGTCAGCGCCTTTTTCGGATCGGTGCAGAACGTTTTGACCAGATCGCCGATGATGCCGGCCATGAATTCCGGCGTCATCGCCGCCGCCACATTGTCGCGCAGCACGACATCCAGCCGCGCCTTCAATTCGCCGGACAGCTTCAGGACGACATCGCGCGCCGCCTGCCGGACGGCGCTTTCCGCCCGTTTCGCCAGTTGCGCGCTGGTTTCCTCGGCGGAACGCTTGATCTCTTCGGCTTCTTTCTGCGCTTTGGCAATCAGGGCCTTCGCCGCTTTTTCCGCCTCGGCGATGATCCGCTTTTTCTCGGCATCGGCTTTCTGCAGACCGTCCTGTTGAATTTTTTCCAGCAATCCCTGTAATTCTTCGGCCATCATGTCCTCCTTCTTCGCGCCACCCGACCGGAACGGCGAAGCGCACTGACTATCATTGATTGAATCGAACCAAATATTCCTATAATATACTCCCGAAACAACATTTAAGCAAGCCAGATTGTTCGGTTTTCCGAATCATATTTTCTTTTCAAACCACACTCCGGGCGGCTGAAAAGCGGCAGGCGGCTTTCAGCTCAGCCGAAAACCGCCTTGATCGCTTAAAAATATTGACGTTTGAGCAGCAACGCCAACGCCGCCGCCTGGGCCGCCGGGCAGACGGTCACCAGGAATCGGAACCGATAGATGCCCGGCCCGATCCGGTAAGCCTCCAGCGTATCCGGCCCGCAACTGCCGGTTCCGATGCCGCGCTGCCGGCAATCCAGATTGACGAACAGCCGGTCGCCGCCTTTCAAATCACAGGTATGTTTCGCCGCATAGAGTTCTTCCGACGTATAGCGGGTAAAGGAAAATTCCATCAGTTCCGGCGCCACCACCAGCAGCCCCGGCTGCGCCGGCGCCTGAAAGAACGCATAGCGAACCTGGGTCCGGTTGCCATTTTCCTGCGGCATCACATAGGGCACGAACATTTCGTCGACCGTCGAAGCGAAACGGCCGAGCCAGGCGCCGCAGTCGCGGTCGATATAATTTTCATAAGGCCCGAGCCCGAAATATTCCACTTCGGTCATCTCCGGCGGCAATTCCAGCCGGACGCCGATCCGGGGCAGGTCGGCGCAATCCTTGGAAACGGTGAAAGAACAATCGAATTCCAGCACGCCGCCGGGCAGGAAATGGCAGCGCTGTTCGAATTTGACCGGCGCCAAGTCGGCTCCGCCCGGCTGCAGTACCTGCCGGTGCTCGAGCAGCCTAGCTTCCGGATCGAAGGCAAACGACTCGGCATATACCGCGAACCGGTCGAATCCTTTTTCGAGCCAGCGGTTCAATGTGCGGTGGTTGCCTTCCAGCATCAATTTCAAACCGTCGTTGTCGGTGGCGGCCCGGAAGAAGTGCGGATACGGTCCGCGCAGCAGCAGCGGCCTGCCGTCGAAGGCCAGCGCCTGAATGCCGTCATCGTCATAACCGACCTCGGTCTTGCCGTGCTGCGCAACACCGACGCCGAGCTCCCAGCCGTCGCCGATCGAGGAAATTTTCGCACTGTTCCAATACGGCAGCTCGATGGCGCTGAACGCCACTTCGTAACCGGCTGCCGCCCAGCAGGCCTCCTTTTTGAGCCGGACGCTGAAGCGGATGACATATTCACCGTTGTAATCGAGCGCGCCGGCCGGGAAAATAATGTTGAACGTGCCCGAACTGCGTGGCGCCACCGCCGGCATCTTAAGCTCGCCGGCGGCGACCGTTTCGCCGTTGGCCATCAATTCATAATGGAGCGAATAAGCGTCCAGCGTGTTGAAATACTGGCGGTTGACGATCTTGAACCGGCTGCCGGCCGCCGACAGCAGTTCGATTTCCACCGGCTGCGCCAGTTTTTTAAATTCATACAGCGCCGGATGCGGCGTCCGGTCCGGCCAGATCAGCCCGTCGGTGCAGAAATTCGCGTCGTTCGGCTTGTCGCCGAAATCGCCGCCGTAAGCCCAATAGGCTTTGCCGTTCTCATCGTGCTGCAGGATGCCGTGATCGACCCATTCCCAGATGAAACCGCCCTGCAGCGACTGGTATCGGTCGAAAGCGGCGAAATAATCTTTCAAACTGCCGTTGCTGTTTCCCATCGCATGCGAATATTCGCACATGATCACCGGCCGGTCATCTTCGACCATCCGCTCCGCCCAATCGCAAATCAATTCGATTGCCGGATACATCGGACAGATGAAATCGCTGAGCTGCCGGTTGAAGTTGGCGCGCCTGGCATAGAACGCGTGGCAGATCGCCCCTTCATAGTGAACGGCCCGCGACGGGTCGCGGAAACGGATATAACCGGCCATCGCCGCGTGATTGGCGCCATAGCCGGACTCGTTGCCCAGCGACCAGGCATAGATGCAGGCATGGTTCTTGTCGCGTTCGACCATCCGCACCGCCCGGTCGACAAAGGCCGTCGTCCATTGCGGATTGCGGCACAAATCCCCGTAGAAGGCGTGAGTTTCCAGGTTGGTTTCATCGATGACATAAAAACCGTATTCGTCGCAGAGATCGTAGAATTCCGGCATATTCGGATAGTGGGAAGTGCGGATCGCGTTGATATTGAACTGCTTCATCAGCAGCAAATCCTGCCGCACCCGTTCCACCGTCAGCGCCTTGCCGCGCCCGTCGTCGTGATCGTGGCGGTTGACGCCGTTGATCCGCACCGGCTGGCCGTTGATCAACATCTGCCGGTGGGCGATCCTGACGCTGCGGAAGCCGACCCGGACCGCCGTCGCATCATAGCTCTGCCGTTTGCCGTCCAGCAACTCCACCGTCAGCGTATACAAATCGGGCGACTCGGCGCTCCAGAGTTTAATCTTCGGCACCGTCAGCGTCATCACGGCGATCATCCGGCCGGGATCGGCGGTCAACTGCTGCTCCGGCATCCGCGCCGGATCGAGCGTACCGAGTTCTTCGCTCAACGTCTCCGGCAGCACCTGGCGGCCGGCGGCATCGTACAACGCCACCCGGAAATGCCAGCCCTCCGCCAGCTTGATCGGAAAACCGGCAATCAACTCCAACTGCAAACGCCCGCCGGTCAAATCAGCCGTCGGCTCGGCGACGGCAAAAACGTCGGCGATATGGGTCAGCGGCCGGCTGACCAGGAAGACGCTGCGGGACAGCCCCGGCAAATACCAGTGGTCCTGATCCTCGAGAAAGGTCGAGTCACTCCACTTGATCACCATGACGGTCAACTGGTTTTCACCGGCATGGACATATTCGGAAATATCGAATTCCGCCGCGGTGCGCGCCTCTTTGGAGCCGCCGAGCGCCATGCCGTTGACGTAGACCAGAAAAATCCCTTCGACGCCGTCGAAATGAAGCAGCGTCTGGCGGGTGTTCCACTGATGATCCAGCGTAAAAGTGCGGCGGTAAATGCCGGTCGGATTCCGGTCCGGCGTCTCCGGCGGCAACTGCGGAAACGGCATCGTGACATTGGTATAGTGCGGATAATCGTATCCCTGCATCACCCAGCAGCCGGGCACTTCGATGTCAGCCCAATCCTGTTCCGGCAAACCGGCGGCGGCAAAGGTTTCCGGCGCGACGTCCGGATTTTCCAGATACCGGAATTTCCAGGTTCCGTTCAAATCCTTCACCCACGGCGAAGCGTCCTTGACATACCGCCGCGCTTCCACGGCGTTGTCGAAATGGAAAAACGTCGCGCGCGGCGCCAGACGGCGGAATCCCAGCCACTCCGGGCTGTTCCAGAACAAATTCTTCAAATCGCTGCTTTTATTCATTCTCGCCAATTTTCTCTTGTGATTATAGGTTGAAACAGAATCGGGTTAAATAAAATAAACATAGTTCTTCTGCTTTCAATTTCAAGAGTGGCTTTCCGCAATCCGTCAATTATTCCTCCGCCGTCCTTCGCCGGCGGCAGAACAGCAAAACGGCGCGGGGGGACAGATGTCCCCCGCGCCGTTTCATTCCGGATTTCAGCGACAGTATGGTTTCAGCGTTCGCCCTTCGGCGCCGCCCGCAGGACGATCTCCTGCCCCGGCGCCAGAAACTGTTCCAGCATCTGATTGCCATCGTCGCTCACCCAGCGGTCGAGCAAATTTTCGCCGCCGGCATGATACCAGTCGCGGCGGAAAAATTCCACCTCATCGGGATTGGCCAATTCGACGCTTATCTTCACGTCGTTGAACGGCGAATTGTTGACCAGCATCAGATATTCCGTACCGGCTGCATCGACAAATTCGCCGATCATCAGCGAATTGGGCAGATCGCCGGCTTTGTCGGCCGGGCCGAACCGGACGCTTTTGACCAGATGATCCGGCTGGAAGGCGTCGAAGCCGCCGCGCCCTTCCGGATAGAACATCACTTTGGTCGAAACCAGCCGGTTGAACAAATCGCCATAGAGCTGATGGAACATCCGGTGAACCCGGCGAATGTCATAATATCCCCGGGTCGGCTCCCAGAACTCGTCCACCGGCGACAGCCGGTAATTCTCATGCGGTTCCCGCATATAGTAGAAAAACCACAACACGCCGCCGGCGCCGGAACAGACGGTGGTGTTGAACTGCCAGCGCATATCATTGTAATCCGGTTCGCGATACAGCCAGTGGCCGACGCTGCCCAGCGTGTTCCAGAACGGGATTTCATGGCGCATCGCCGCATCGCGATAGAGTTTCAGATTCCGGAAATAGCCCTCCACCCCGCCGGCATCGACCAGTTGCGCATAATGATCGTAGCAGAGCAGCCTGGCATCACCTTCGAGGACCACCCGATCGAGATATTCCGGCCAGCTATCGGTGCCGACCCGCTGTTCGGCCCCTTCCCACCACGGCAGCAGATTGATGAACGGCACCAGGTCAGGCGCCAGTTCACGCTGTTTCCGGCTCGTCCACAGAAACCGGCCGTTGGCCGCCGCGTCCGGCTCGTCGCCGATATGAAATCCGAATGCCGCTGGATGGCGGCCGAACTCGTCGACCGCCTTGCGGAAACCCGCCAGATAAGCTTCTTCCGTTTCGCCGTCGGCAATCGCTCCGCCGCGCGGGTCGACCAGGATCAGTTTGATACCGCGCTGCTGCGCCCAGTCGAGCAGCCGGTGCATCCGGGCAAGCTGTTCCTCATCGGCCGGATCGAACGACGGGCCGAAGGTCAGCGTAAAGCCGGCATCATGCCATTGTTCGACATCGGCTTCCAACTGATGGGCGGCGTGCACCGGATTGGCCAGATTCAGATAGTTCCAGAAGCCGATCGGATAACTCGACACCCGCCACGCCTCTTTCGCCGCCAATATCTTTCGCTCCGATGCCGTCACTTCCCGGCCCGCCAGGCGCCCGGCCCAGAACCCCATTCCCAAAACCAGCAGACCGGCCAACAGTATCCCTTTGCAATTCATGCCGCTTCCTCCTATGCCGATGATTCTTGATTGTCATGGCGAAAGGTCAATCCTGCGCAAGACAATTCGCCACACAATGGAAAGCATTTTTTCGAGAATGGAATATTTCCGGAAAAAATGAACAACTGAAATACAATATCACCATTCACTTCGAAATCAATCTTTTCCGATTACACCCCGGTGACAATCGTCCGACAGAGCGCCCCGCTGCAGAAATTCGACAAGCCCCTCTTCTGTCGTCACGGCCGGCAAGGTCTTATCCAGCAACGCCTTTTTCCGTATTTCAAGGCCGGCGGCCAGGCAGATCGACACCGTCGCGCTGCTTTTCCAGGCGGAAACATATCAGGCGGGAAACGCCGGGCTCCAACGGCAATCCTGCAGGTAACGCTGCAATACGGCCAATTCAACCGCGCCGCCGTTGGCGGTCGCATGTTTCAAATTGAACGCGGCGGAGGCCGAGGCGAGCCGCAAGGTCTCCTCCCAGCACAATCCCTCGTGAAGCCCGTAAAGGATGCCTGCACAGAATGCGTCTCCGGCGCCGTTGGTGCCGACGATCTCCCGGCGCGGCACATCACAGGACGGCCGGCAGAGGAAATCACCGTCGGCAGTCAGGACGACGGCACCCTCCGGCATATGAATCACGACACCCTGCCGAACCCCGGCGGCCAGAAAACGCCGGGCGACGGCGCGCAGCGCGCCGGGAATCAACCCGTTGTCGGCATCGCGGACCGCAACGCCGAAGGTATTGCCGGCTTCCAATTCATTGACGACCAGGACGTCGATATGGGGCAGCGCCGCGTTGACGACCCGGCGGAATTTTTCCGGCGCCTCCGAAACGAAGTCGACGACCGTCAGGCAGCCGCGCCGCCGGAAATCGTCCAGCAGCCGCGCCGCCGGCGTGCCGTAATCCGGATCACTGCCATCCAGTTTGGCCAGCAGCAGCAAGTAACCGAGATAAAAAATGCCGGCTTCCACTTCGATGGCGGCCAGTTCCGGATAGCCGAGCCCGGCATTGGCGCCGCAACAGTGAAAAAAGGTGCGGCGGCCGTCGCCGGACATCACATCGGTGAACGAAGTCACCTGGCCCGGCCGGCATTGCAAATAACGCCGGTCAATTTTCCGGCGGTCGCACTCGTGCTGCAGCCAGAGGCCGTTGTCGTCGTCGCCAAGCGCACCGGCGGCGTACAGCGGAATCCGGTCGGTCAGCGCCGCCAGGTCGAACAATACGTTGCACGGCCCGCCGCCGCCGCTCTGCTCGACGGAGAGAATATTGCACAATTCCCCCTCCTTCGGCCAGCGGTCGATCGTTTTGACCTGGTCGATGATCCAGTTGCCGGCGGCGATAATTCCTTTGCGCATGATGACTTTCTCCAGTTGATTCAAGCTCGGGAAGAACCGAACAGGCGGATTTTGGCGCACATTACGGCGCGGATGGCCCGTTCCGGCGCAACGCAGGCGGTGGCATCCCAGAACGACAGGCTCGGCGCCGCCTGCAGGACCTCCAGCATCGTCTGGTGCCAGGCCTGCATGACTTCCGAACAGATGTTGATCTTGGCTATCCCGGCGGCGATGGCGGCGCGGAGCTGCTCCTCCGGCGTGCCGGATCCGCCGTGCAGTACCAGCGGCACCGCCGAAACGGCATTGATCTCTTTCAACAGGTCGATTCGCAGCGTCGGCGCTTTGGCATAAACTCCGTGGGCGGTGCCGATCGATACCGCCAGCGCGTCGCAACCGCTGCGCTCGATGAATTCCGCCACTTTGTCCGGATCCGTATAGACCGATTGGGCATGCCGGCTGCCGGTCAAAGCGCCTTCCCCGGTTGCCGCCGAGGCATCGCCGACGTGGCCGAGCTCCGCTTCGACACTGACGCCGCGCCGGTGCATGCGTTCGGAAACCGTTCGGGTGAT
Source organism: Victivallis sp. Marseille-Q1083 (assembly GCF_903645315.1). Classification (NCBI taxonomy): domain Bacteria; kingdom Pseudomonadati; phylum Lentisphaerota; class Lentisphaeria; order Victivallales; family Victivallaceae; genus Victivallis; species Victivallis sp. Marseille-Q1083. Next base: position 1,887,558 of record NZ_CAHJXL010000001.1, on the reverse strand, counting down.
GGCGGCATTCTCTTCAAAACTCCGGTTGGACGCATCGATCATCACACCGGAGAAACCGGCATCGGCACAGCGCTCGGTCAATTCGACACTGGCGGCATGATCGAGCATGATGGCGACCGGCACTTTGGCGCGGAAGGCCGCCAGCCGGGCCGCCTCGCTCCAGTAATGGATCATCGAACCGATCAAATCCGGTTCAATCGCCGCCAGGATGACCGGCGAATTTTCCTCTTCGGCAGTCTCGACCGCCGCCCGGATCATCGTCGCATTGGAAACATCGAACATCGGCACGGCATAGCCCTGCTGCCGCGCGTCCTGCAGCATTTCTTTCAAACTGATCAATGACATTTGGATACTCCTGTTTCATGTCGGCCGGTGACGTTTCCGGCACAACAACCCGGCTACAGTAAACCGGAATTCGAATTCTTTCAATCCGCGGCGCCGGTCGTTCGGTCGATCATCGCCTGATTTTATGTTATTTTTTCACCCAGCGCCTGCCGCAACGGATCGAAATTTTCGGCACAGAACCCGATCGGATTGTGGCGCAGCCACCCTTCGGCCAGCGGGAAAACGCCGGAAAGAGCGCCGACCCGGCGGCAGCGTCCCTCCATGTCATCCAGATAGGCGTTCAATCCCTGGCTGGCGTCCAGCCACTCCTTTTGCGTCTGATGACAGGCGAGCATCGCCCGCTTGACGGCGATCACCCCGGAAATATCGACGAACAGCTCCGGCAGCACCGGCCGGTTGAGCTGGTCCTTCAAACTCAGCGGCAGGGAATGATAAATCGCCACTTCGTTGTCGACGGCGCCGGGAGGCGTACAGCGAAAATTGCGCATTCCCCGGGCAAAAGCGGCGGAAACCGCCAGCCGGCCGGCGTTGATATGGTCTTCCATGTAATCGTACGGCCCGTGGGTCAGCAGAATTTCCGGAGCGATCTCCCGGATGACCGGCACCAGTTGCGCCAATGTCTCATGATTGACATAGATTTCCATGTCCCGGCAGATGCTCGGGTGATAAACCGCATGAATCAGCGCGGCGGATCGCATCGCTTCCGCCCGGCGCCGTTCGGCCAGTTCGGCGGCGTCGTAAACGTTGCTGCCCAGCGAACCGTCGGCGATATTCATATAGTGAATTTCATAACCGGCGTCACGCAGCAATAGCAGCGTCCCGGCCATCATGAATTCGATGTCGTCCGGATGAGCGGCGACGGCCAGAGCCCGTTTCATCTCAGTGCATCTCCACGTCGCAGACCCCGAAGCCGGGGCGGTAAAAGTTGAAAACAACGTCCGGATGGTCGGCCAGCAGCGACATCGGCACCGCGCTGTCGGCGAGGCGCCGGGAGATCATCAGCGTGGTCAGCCGCATGCCGAACGGATTGTCATGGTGTCCCGGGTGCCAGATCGAAACCCGGTCGCACAACCAGGTCTCCGCCGGACCGACGGTAATCGCCTGCGAAGGAACGTTCTGCACCGTGCCGCCGCCGGAGGTCCGGGCGTTCTGGATCAGCGTGATCGGATGGAGCTCGACGATGCGGGTCGACAATTGCCGGTATTCGGCCGGCGTGGGCGGTTCTTCCTGATAACGGCCTTCGCGCCGGACCGGATCGTTGAACGCCCAGTGCTTGGTCTCGCCCTGGCCGCCCTGCATGATCAGGCAATGGGCCGTCCGGTACGATTCGATGTATTCCTGCGGGTGTTCGGACGGGAAATGCATATTTTCCCGCGGCATCCGCAATTCCGGCCGGATGCGGTTGAAGCACAATTCCAGATCCGCCCGGACGAAACTGAGCGGGAAACGTTCATCAGCCGCCCGGCCGTCGACCAGCCACTCGTCCATGCCCCAGAAATGGGCATGTTTCAAATCGAGTTCCAGGTCGTTGACCATCTGCGCCACCAGCGGCAGTTGTTCGGTCGGGCCAATCGGGCCGCAAATGCCGCAGGGATGTTGGGCCGTCGCCTGCTGCCAGGCGGTAATGTATTCCAACGCTTCGGCACAATAAAATTCCTGCAAAGTGTCGTAAAGATTGATTTTGAAGCCGGGACGTTCCAGCTTTTTCAAGTCATCGACGGTAATCCTGGCCGCCTCATCCAGAATGGCCTGGTCAAGCGTGGTATAATCCCACCATCCCGGCGCAATTTTCGATAACGCTCTCATCCTGATTCCTTTCGGTGAATTTTTTCAGCAATGGTAAATAATTTATCTGAAAGCCGGCGGATTTTCTATTGCTTTTTTGGCAAAAAGTGATACTTTTTTGACAAAATAAGAAGAAAAATGAAACTGTTATACGAGAAAATCATATCACCGCCGGATCAGTCATTCGCCGCCTTCACGATGCAGGGGGCGGTGATCGACTGCGAATTTCACGTCCATCCGGAATATGAGCTGACCTTCATCGAATCGAGTTTCGGCACCCGTTTCCTCAACGACGATATTTCGGAATTCAATGCCGGCGAACTCAACCTGATCGGTTCGATGGTGCCGCACCACTTTTTCAATTCGCCGACCGAATCGTGTTCCGCCGATTGGGCCAGGCTGCGGGTCGTGCAGTTCCGGGAGGATTTCGCCGGTCCGGCATTGTTTCAACTGCCGGAGTTGGCCGCGGTCCGGCGAATGCTGAGCGACGCCGATTGCGGGTTGGCTTTCGACGGGCCGACGGTGGAAACGGTCCGGCCGTGGCTGAACGAATTGCCGGAGTGTTCCGGCGCGTTGCGGCTGGCGCGGCTGCTGGAATTGCTTCATTGCCTGGCCCTGTCACCGTACCGGAAGATTGCCGCACCGTGCCGGAACGAGCTGGACAGCGACGGCGGCGCCCGGCTCAACCGGGCGTTTGGCGTCATCCAGCGGGAATTGAAACGGAACCGGCAGCCGGCACTGACCGCGGTCGCCGCCGCCGCCGGTTTGAGTCCGGAAGCATTCAGCCGCTGTTTCAGGCGGGCGACCGGCCGGAGCTTCATCGATTACGTGATCGGCCTTAAGATCGCCAAAGCGGCCAATCTGCTGCTGCATTCCGACCGGTTGGTTTCGGAGTTTTGTTTCGAGTCGGGATTTCACAATCTGGCCAACTTCAACCGCCAATTCATCAAACGCAAAAAAATGACGCCGCGGGAATTCCGCCGCCGGTTCGCCGCCCCAGACGAGTGAATACCAATTGAAATGTACCGGGATTTCCGGAAATGCCGGGAACAATTCCGACTTTTCCGGTGTCAACCCTTAAAAATTTTTACAGGGAAAGTGACCGATGCTTTATTTTGATCCGATGTACTTGTTGTTCGCCCTGCCGGGATTTGTCCTGGCGTTGCTGGCTTCGCTTTATACCAAATCGACCTTCAGCCGTTATTCCAGCGTGCCGGCCGCCGGCGGGATGACCGGCGCTCAGGCGGCGGCTCACCTGCTGCATCAGGGCGGCGTCGACAACGTTCGAATCGAGATGACCCAGGGTTTCCTGAGCGATCATTACGATCCGTCCAGCCATACGCTGCGCCTGTCGCCGGATGTTTACCGCAGCAGCAGCTTGGCGGCGATCGGCGTAGCCTGCCATGAAGCCGGTCATGCGCTGCAGCATGCCCAACATTACAGCCCGCTGGTCTGGCGCAGCGCACTGGTTCCGATGGTGAACTTCGCTTCGCCGCTCTCCTATATAGTGATTTTGATGGGCTTTCTGTTTCAGGCACAGTCGCTGGTCCTGGTCGGCGCGATTCTTTTCAGTGCGGCGGTGCTGTTCGCGCTGGTCACTCTGCCGGTCGAATACGATGCCAGCAAACGGGCCAAGAAACTGATGGTCGCTTCCGGCGCGGTGTCGCCGCGGGAAGCGGCGCAGGCCGGTCAGGTATTGAATGCGGCATTTCTGACCTACGTGGCCTCGGCGGTGTCGTCGCTGCTGATTCTGCTATATTATCTGTTGCGGGCCGGCGTATTCGGCGGCAACCGCGACTGAAAAAATTTGGAATAGAATCGAGTAGGAGCCCGGTCATTAGTTGGCCGGGCGTCCTCTCACACCACCGTACGTGCCGTTCGGCATACGGCGGTTCAGCAGCTTGAGTGCAACGCTTTGTACCGAAGTAGGATATCGTCATACCCTATTTCGGCAATGCGTTGAGACGGCAATACACGATGTAAAATCCAACTACGGGCAATATGCCAGTAGCCTTTCCTCGTATTCGCCCATTCCCACGCTTTTCCCTCGGAAATACCCAACGATTGCAGTCGCGTAAATCGTGTCCGTACTCGTTTCCACTGTTTCCAAACATACGTCCGAATTTTCCGTTGAATCCATTCATTCATGTTTTGCATAAACATCTTCATGTCCGCAATCGCATAGTATCCGAGCCATCCGACGGTATATTGCCGAAGTTTGTACAGCATATATTCCACCGAATTTCCCTGATTCCTTCGGGTCAGCTCGCGAACCTTGGCTTTGAAGCGGTCTATAGACTTCTCGTGTATTCGAATTCCGGCCTGTCCTTTCGTCGTACTTCGCAGTGCGAAGCCGAGAAACTTCAGCTTCAGCGGACTTCCCGCTTTACTTTTGGATTCGTTTACTTTGAGTTTCAATTTCGCTTCAAGAAACCGTCTGCTGCTCGCAAGTACGCGTTCGGCGGCGCGTTGACTTCTGACGTAGATGTTGACATCGTCCGCATATCGTACGAACTTGTGTCCACGGCGTTCCAATTCCCGGTCGAAAGCGGTCAGGTAGATGTTGCTCAGCAATGGCGAAAGATTGCCGCCCTGTGGACTGCCTTCTTCCGTTCGCGTCACCACGCCATTGATCATGACTCCGCTCTTCAAGTAGCGTTTAATCAGGCACAAAACTCGTTGATCAGAGATTTTGGCCCGCAACATTTCCATCAACAGCTCATGGTTCATGGTGTCGAAATACTTGCTCAAGTCAAGATCGACAACCCGCCGATAGCCTTGATTGTAGTATTTCCGTGCTTGCCGGATGGCCTGATGAGCGCTACGCCCCGGTCGGAAACCGTAGCTGTTTTCTGAAAATTCCTCCTCGAATATCGGGCCGAGGACCTGCGCTATTGCCTGTTGAATCATCCGATCCATGCCCGCTGGAACACCAAGCATCCGTATCCCCCCGTCCGGTTTCGGGATTTCAACCCGGCGCACCGGTTGCGGGCGATACGTTTCGGTTCGGAGATTTTCAAGGAAACTTTCCTTGTGTTCGCACAGATACGCCAACAGGTCGTCAACGGTCATTCCGTCCACGCCCGGCGCTCCGCCGATTCTCTTGACTTGCTTGTACGCACGGTTGAGGTTGTTACGCTCAAGGATGCGTTCAAACAAATCAGCACCGTCTTTCGCTTCAGTTTCCCGCGTAAGCATGCTCCGCACTCCCGGATTCTCTTCGGCTTCCAGCCTATCCATCCCCGGGCAGTTCCGTTTCCGGATTTTCTGCTCTCTACACATGCTGCACCTTTCACTTGCGAAAGATCGACTACTGTTCGGCCCTTCCCGTAAAAAAAAAAAAAAAACACGGTACTATGGCCTCTGCTGACTTCTCAACGTTCAGCCGCACATCACTGTACGGGTTGAAATTACCATGCATTCACGGCTTCATTCATACCGTTGAGATCTCCCCGGATAAGAGCGATAACTTTCATCCCAGGCGCCTGGTACATCTACACCACAAGGTTCGGGCAGTATTGGACTTCGCTTTGTTGTGCAAGCTCGTCCGCCTTGCAAATGCCTTATATGTACTTTCTGTTCGTCAGGCCGGGAATTTGCCGCCGACTTCCTTCAGATTCCACCTCGCGGTGGACACCCTTGCCTTAAGCTAACAGTTCCTACTGCCAAGTCTGTAACGGACTTTCACCGTCAAGTTATCACCCATGCCGGGCGTACAAAAAAGAGCCCGATCGGCTAGGCAAAACCGATCGGGCTCTTTCAATATCATCGAGAAAATTAAAAAGATTGGTGGGCGGTGAGGGACTCGAACCCCCGACCACCTGGGTGTAAACCAGGTGCTCTAGCCAACTGAGCTAACCGCCCTCAAGCGTCCCATAACTTACCGTTTTTTCCTTTGAATGCAAATTGCGATCGGGAAAAATTGTCAAGTTTATCGGCGCCCGCGGTTAAAAACCCCGTTCGTTGAAGCGTTTGATTGCTGCATCGTAAATGGCTTTGCCGTTTTCGCGGTTGACACTCATGAAGGTAACCGGCTGCTCGGCGTCATTGGCCATCAATTCCATCACCCTGCCCCAAAGCATCCAGCCGACAACCAGGGCGCTCATGCCGGAGAACGGAATCAATTTATGATCGTAACCCGGGATGTCGACCGCCGCGTCACCGTAGGGCGTGTGCAAATCGAGTACGTAATCGGCGCAATCGATCAGGCGTTTGCCGGTCGGATGGTCACCTTTGACCTGGGCGGTATATTTCCTGGAGGTCAGCGCGACCACTTTGACGCCGATCTCCCGGCAGGCGAGCGCAATTTCAGTCGGCGCCGCACTGCGGCCGGACACCGAACCGAGCACCATGAAATCGCCGCTCCGTAAATTGCCGCTCACCACCGCCAGCCGGGCGGCACCCAATGCGGAATTGAGCGCCGGCGTCGGTTCGCGTTTGCTCAATTTCTCCGCGACCGGCTGATTGGTGGTAAAGGTATACTGGAAAGGACGGACAAAAGCCAAACCGCCGGCACGGTTGAGGAAATCGCCGCTCATGCCGTGGCCGATATCACCGCAAAAAACCACGCCGCCATGCCGGACGGCAGCGGCGATTGCGGCGGCCAATTCCTCGATGACCGGCCGTTCTTCCTTCAAAATATCAAGCTGTTCGTGCAGTTGGGAAATGAGAGTGTCGATGACCATGATGGATTTTTCCTATGAAATTGAGTCGAACTGAAAACGGAAGTTGGTTTGAGCCGCCCGGGTGGCGGAGTTGTTCAAGCGGTAATACCAGAGCACCTGGCCAGCCACCTGCGGCAACGACGGCAGAACCGGAGTGATTTCTGGATAACGTTCGCGCATGATGGCGACGAAGCGCGGCCAGACGATTTTTCCCTGGGTCAAAACGCTGCCGACGCCGACCACCGGCGGATAAGGCGGGGTTGACGGCAGCAGTTCGATCGCCCGGCAGGTCGAATCGGCCAGACAGCGGGCGGCGTCTTCCAGAATCGCCGCGGCGCCGTCATTGCCGGCGGCGGCGAGTTCTTCGACGACGCGCGACAATCCGGCGACGGTGGAACGGTCCGGATTTTCGATCGAAAACCTGATCAGTGCGTTGAATTGTTCGCGATAAGGCAGATGCTCCCAGGCGAAATAACGCATGACGGCCCGCCATTCGGGCAAAGTTTCCGGCGCCGCGCTGTATTGGGTCTGCGGCACGCAGCGGCGCAACAGCGTTTGTCCGATGTAATAAGCGCTGCCGTTGTCGCCGATCAGCGGCCCGAGCCCGTCGACGTAACGGCAGGAACCGTCCGGCAGGACCAGCGTGATCGTCGCGCCGGTTCCCGACAGCGTGACGATACCGTCCGAACGGTCGATCAACGCCAGAGATGCTTCCGCTTCGGTCAGTTTGAAAGTTTCGGTCAGCCGGTAAGACTTCAGCAACGGGTTGCCGCCGAGGCTGTCGGGCAGCAGGAGGTGGTTGGAGGTCGTGACCACCAATTCCCCATCGGAATGCCAATCGGCGAACAGGCGCTTCAAGACCAGCTCCAGCATTGCCGGCGAACGCCCGGTCCCGCCGGGAAACTGGACTTCCGGCAAGTCGAGGCGGCTGCCGCTGGCGCGGGCCAGCAGGTTGCCGGTCTGCCCGTCGACCAGCAAGGCATCGCATTTGGTCCCGCCGGCATCGATGGCCAGAATCGTTTTTTCAGGGTTAGCCATAATTTTCCAATTCCATCGTCCGCGATTATTTTGCGGCTTCTGCCGGTTCCAGCGCAGTTGCCAGGTTCATGAGGGTATTGTAGGCGCTGGAGTAGCCGTGGCGATCCCAGTCGGCGACAATCGGCGTATGGATCAGCGCATCCTGATAGGCGCGCGCTTCGGCCAGCGCCGCTTCGCCCGGCTGAGCCTGATAGAGATTGACCGCGTTGATGAAGCGGAATGCCAACCGCAGGTATTCGGCGTCGTCTTTCAGGATCCGCAAACGTTCGCGCAAAACTGCATCGTCGTCCGGCAACTGTTTGAGCGCCTGGTTCAGAATATCCTTGATTTCAGCGATTTTCTGTTCGAATTTTTCGATATTTCCCGGCATCGCCGCCGGATCGAAATTCTCGTAATATCCCCAGTTGAAACAGACATCCAGCGCAGTGAGCGGCTGTTTGCCGCCGAGCGGCAGCTCGAACAGCTCCCGACATTTGGCGGCGTGTTCGGCCATCAGGCCGGCGATCGGACCGTATTGCGCCTGGAAATAACCTTGAGAAATTTCCTCGGCGGAAAGACCGGCATCCCAGCTGGCCCGGGCGATCGTATAAATATTCTGCGCCTTGGCCCACCAGTCGCCCGGATAGGTGGTGCACAGCGTCAGACCGCAGAAATCGTGCTGCTGATAATAAGCGAAGTCGGCGACGATGACATCCGGCACCGGGTTGTAAAGAAAACGTTTGATGCAGTCATCGGTATAATAACCGAGCAGATAGAACTCCCTGGCCAGCTTGGCCCAGCGTTCCATTTCGGCGCGGGTCTTGGCATTGGCATTGACGTCGGCGGTGATCGGATGCCACTGGCTGCGCGACCAGTATTCGCAGAACAGAACGGTCAGCGTGTCGGCCGGCGGTGTATTCTCCGGCGGCACCGTGTAATTGATATAGCTGAGCAATTCACAACGTTTTTCCGGATGGACCTTCTTGATTTCATCGGCGACGGCGTTGATGTAGCTGACCATCAGGTCGGTCATCGGCGTCGCCTGGCAGGCTTCGCATTCGCAGAAGCCGTAGCCGTCGGCCGGCCACATGCCCATGATGTCCACCCAGGGATTTTCATCCAGGTAGGCCAGATAATTTTTGGCGATCTCCGGAACGGAACCGTGGTTGGAGAAGCACAGTTGAGTATTGCCGACCCGTTTGCCGCCGTTCAGTGCGAAATGTTCCGGATGGGCTTCGAAATAACGGTCGGCCGGATACATCGTCGGAATCGAATGGCAGCCGGTGTCGATGATGAAACCGCGGTCAAGCAGCGCGTTTTGAATGGATTCCGGCCAGGCGCGGGCATTCAGCAATGCCTGATTCATCCGGTTCTTGGCCATCCAGTCGACCATTTTCAGGACGAACGCGTCGCTGCATTCATTGATGGAACTGCCGCGGTATTGAAACCGCGGATTGGAGAGCAGTTCGAAATCGGCCATTTCCAGCGAAGATTCCGGGATCACCTCCCGGTCGACTTCCGGCCAGCGGCAGCCGAGTTTATCGGTCAGAAACGTATAAACCGCGAACAGCGCGCCGCGCCGGCTTTTGCCGTACAGGATGAAGTCGTTGCCCTGCTTGCGCAGCCAGACGCCGTCATGGCGAAGCCGGCGGTTGGCATCATCCGGGTCGGCGGCGGCAAACGGTTCTTCGGTATTGCCCAGGTAGAAACGGTATTGCGCGTCGTCGGCCGGCTGTTCGGCAATTTCGCAAACGGCCGCGGTGGCTTCGGCCAGATACCTGGCCAGTTCCCGGGCGGCAAACCGGGTGGTCCGCCCGGCATTCGGCGGAATGACGATGGAACTTTTCATACTTTCAACTCCGGATAAGGTGAAAAAGGCGAGAAAACAACCGAGTATTCCAAACCAATAACAAAACTGTCTGCGCTTCATTATAATTGCCACTCCTTTTCCTGAATGTGAACTGAAAATTTCCTCCGCCGTTCCGGCGGCGGAGGAAATTCTGCCCTCCTAGATGACGGCGAGTTGGGTACGATATTCATAATCCGCCGGAACCGGAATCTCCGGCATTTTCGCCGCATGGAATTCCCTGTCCCATTGCCGGCCTTCGGCGCGGGCCAGCAATTTGGTCTGCCAGATGAGATAACTGTCGGTGATCGAAAAATCGCCTTCGCGGATTTCGACCGGTTTCAGCGGGTCGGCAAACAGCCTGGCGACTTCTTCCAGCTCATCCAGCTCCAGCGCGTTCTGGATTTTCAGCAGCCGCAGCCGGTCCGGATCGACATCCGGTCCGGCGTACTGATCGAGGAAAGGTTTGAACTGCCGGCACCGACCGGCGGCGATGAAAATTTTCAATCCTTCTTCCAGCATGGCCATATCGTCGTCGGCCTCCTGCAACGCCGCCAGATAGTAGTCGGCCGCCTCGGCGGGGCGCCCCTGCAGCATCGCCAGCATCGCCAGCGCCCGGTTGACGAAGAGTCCCGGCCGGCCGCTGCAACGCGCCAGCAGCATTTCCGCGGTGGCGGCCGGCAAGTCGCCGGCGGCATAATGCAGCAGGCCGAGCTGGTAGTGGCAATAAGTCCGATTGGCTTCGGCCTCCTGCGCCGCTCCGGCGAGATACGGCTGCCAGAACGGATTGATCTGCCAGCTCGGCTGCATGATCGCCGCGTCATCCAAACGGGCGGCACCCTGCAGCAACGCCAGCCACGGCTGCTGCAATTCGGTCATGCTGTCGGCCGGGAACACCAGCGCCGCGTCGGTAAAGGACGGTTCGCCGCATCGACGGCGGCGCTCCAGTTCGAGCGCGCCCCAGCCGGAGCCGTAATGAACCGGCGATTCCGGCGGCAGTTCGGCACAGCGCCGGGCCTCGGCGGCGACAGCGTTGAAGGCTTCTTCCGGCAACCGGCCGGCCAGGTACCGTTTGACTTCGCCGGTTGCCGCCGGCCAGTCGTCGCCGTGGATGACGGCCGGATCGCCCTGGAAGGCGCCGAACGCTTCCAGGTGGAAGAAGGTCGCATGCGGCGCCATCGGCAGGCATTCCATCTGAGTTTTGGCCAGTCCGCTCTGAATTTCGCAATATGGCGCATCGCCCTCGGTCAGCATCTTCTGCCAGTTGTTGCCGCCGACGCTGTTGCCCCAGACGAACAGTTTGCGGCCGCGCAGCGCCGGCGTCGAAACATCGACGAAACCGGTGCCGTCCGGCATCACCGCCGCTTCCCAGCGGCGTTCCTGCTTCGGCAGCACGAAGAAGAAGTCGATGGCGCGTCTGAGATTGACCGGATAGGTGATGTCGGCGTCGCGCCAGCGCGGCACGGTGGCGACCTTGATGCCCTTTTCATGGGTGATCGCCTGAGTGCTCGGCGTCAATACCCGCATCCCTTCGACCTGCGGCACGGCGATGTTGGTCCACCAGTACATCGGCAGCTCATGGTCGTGCGGATTGACGATGCGGGCGGCGGCGTAGAGGAATTCCGAATCGTCGTCCGGCAGGAAAAAATCGACCTGGTACGGCATTTCCCGGATTCGTTCCCACTCGTAAATCCGCAGCAGCGGATAAGCGGCGCCGGGCACTTCGGCAGCGAACACCGGCGAATAGGTGAACGGCGTATGGCCGGGAATCCCGCAGTTCCATTCGATGCCGCCGCTGACCCAGGCGTTGCGGGTGCCGATCCGGCACGGCTGGAAGACGCTGTTGCGGTAAACCAGTTCCCGCTGCCGTTTTTTGTCGTACAGCGACCAGAGGCGGCCGCCGAATTCCAGCAGAAAAATCGCCCGCAACGCATTATTTTCCAATACCGCCGCCTTGAATTCCCGCCTATGACGGCAATTGCCGTAATTATCCTGGAAGGCGTAGGGCATCGTGTGCGGCGGGATGCCGTAATTGATGTACTGGTATTCCTCCTGCGGCAGCGCCGGATCGAACTGGGTATAATTGGGCGTCTGCCACATCTTGACGAAGGGTGGAAACGGATTTTCCCGTCCGATGGCGCCGGACGGTATTGGCACGGTGGTGAAACACAATGCGTTCATGTTTGGATGGAATTCCTCTGGTTATTGCATAAGTGTTTGACGGAGAAATCCGGACTTCGTGTCCGGCGATCATCGGATTAATGGAATCGCGTTTGGAGCAAAAGCAAATCCTCAAAACGTTTTACCGGGAATTTTTTACCGAAAAATTCCGGTCCGCGCGCCGAACGAACGGACCGGATCACCCTCTGCGCCGGAAACCTTCAAATCACTTCCAGTTGATCGCGGTCCGGCAGCGGCGGGAATGGCGAAGCCGGCAGCGTCTGGTACCAGAAGGCAACCGAAGCGATATCGTCCTGCAGCGGCAGATAACGGCGCGGTTCGGTGGTCCGCCAGCCGAGCGCCTGGATCGTCACCTTGAGGTCCCGGGCGAACCGGACCGGATCGGTGAGGTGCCAGCGGTACAGGCCGAAACGCTGCTGGGAACGGTAGACGCCGTCCGGCCGGATGACCTGCGGCATGCCGGCATACGGCGTGCAGAATTCCCGGTACTGGTGCGTCTGGTGATCCTCGAAGTTGTAGGAGCCGCAGAAGTAATCCTCGGTGCCGGTCCCGCAGATGGTCGGAAACTCCCGGTCGCCGTCGAGGTAGAATTTGATTTCGCCTTCCCCCCACCAGCCGTTGTGGTTGACGCCCCAGGCCAGATAGGTGCCGACATAGTGGCCGATGCCGCGGACGCCGTCGAGGATGGTGTATTCGGTCTTGTACGGCAGCGGATTGACCCGGCGGAATTGCGCATGGAAATAGCCGGCGTCCGGCGGAACGTCGCCGAGCGCATAATTGACCTGGTAATAGACGCAGTTGTCGGCGGCGCCGAGGTTGGTCAAAGTAATTTTCGCCCGGCGGCGGAACGGCATTTCCCAGTAACAGTTGTAGCCGCTGCCCGGGTTGACGCAGACCGGCAGCGAATTGACGTAACTCACCTCATCCCAGCCGTTGCAGAAGAAATCGCCGAGCGGACATTCGACGGCCGGCTGTTCCTCCTCCTCCCAATACATCCGCAGAATCCAGTGGCGCATCGGGCCGCCCGGCGTAATCCAGATTTGCTGGATGACGCCTTCGCCGGCAATCTCCGCCAGCGTATAGGTGGAACCGGCCGGAATGATGACCCGCGGATTGGCCTTCCAGCCGACGCCGAGGCCGGCTCGTTTGGCGAACGGCGTATCGATGCCGTCGACGGCGCGGGCGCCGCCCCCCTTGGCGCCGGTGGGATTTTCACAACATATGGAACGGGTTTGAGCCAGACTGAGCCGTGAAACCGTAGACCAGGAGGCGGATGCAATTTTGCTGATTTCCATGAGGTTCTCCGATTTTTTGTTGAAAAATAATCATTCAATGATTGGGAATACGAATGCAATTTGCCGTTTTTTTCATGATTAACACCATTGACCGCCCTCTCTCTCTCGGTGCGCCGGGAACTGCTTCATTTGGCCGGCAATGCTTCTTGCAGCACCGGAAGCATCGTCCGGTACATCCGGTAAAACCCCAGATCGTTCGGGTGGCAGCCGTCCACGGTACAGGCGTCGCGGTCCTCGTTGCCGAAAAGGCTTTCGCCGTCAATAAACCAGACGTTCCGGTCGCCGGCTTTGACGGCGTTTTCGTACGTCTGGCGAATGATGGCGCGCCGTTCCTCCTGACCCGGTGCGAAATCGCATTTGGATACCATAATCACCGGCAGCTCGGGCTGTTGGCGCCGGATTGCCTGAAAAAACGGCTCATGCGTCGCCCGCAAATGGGCTTCGTCCGGCGCATTGTGATCGTAGTCGAGGACGATTGCGGCCAGTTGCAGTTTACCGATGGCTTCGGCAAGGGCGATTTCGCCGCGGCCGGAACCGGAGAAACCGAGATTGATCTGCGGCGCGTCGAGCGCCCGGCACAAAAGCGACGGATAAGCGTTTCCGGGCCGTGACGCACAGCCGCCCTGTGTAATGCTGGAGCCGTAGAACAGGATCGGGGCGGTGATTTTGTGCGGCGCCGGCGGCAGGATCTGACTGCCGGGGGCGATGCCGATTTCAATGGTATCCGCCCCGCCGTAAAGCGGCAGGTTCAAGGTCCAGTCGTATAGTTTTCCGGACTCGACCCAGGCCAGCGGCGTCTCGATGACTTCCTGGCCCGGATTCGGCTGCGCCGTCGCCCGGTACCGGATGTCCGCGCCCGCTCCGCAATACAAATCGAATCCGGCGCTTCCGGTTCGCGGCATATGATTCATGTCCGCGGAGTATGCAAGACGGCTGCGCAATACAATATAGGGCGAATCCGAGCGAAAACGGATCGCGCCGCCGGCGGTGTTGTGGGCCAGGTAAAGTGCGCCTTCGTTGATTTCCTGGACGGAGAAGGATTCCGGAAGCCGGTACAGCGGTGCGGTCGGAGCGGTGCGCCAGGCGAAGCCTTCGACGACAAACGGCGCTTCGAGGGCATTGTAATACTGTACGGTGAGATTTCCGACCGTGGCTACTTTGAAGTTGGAGTCGATTTCGGTAATATCGCGGGGGGATTCCGCCTGCGTGGTGGTGATTGTTCCGGATGCAAGCAAAATAGAAAATATTTTCGGAATCACGCCGGCAAAATGAAATTTCATATCAATCCCTTTCTGAAAGACAAAAAACGGCCGGAGTTTCGGCTGTTCTTCGTCGATTGTTCGTTTGTGGGCCCGTTTGCCCGGTTCTGCCTGGAAGCCGGAACGCCTGTTTCCGGGTCTTATCTTTTCCCTTCTTTCCGGTTTCGCCGGTTCGGTTGGGCGGCTTTCTATAACAATAGCGAAACGCCCGGGCAATGTCAATGCCGGGACGGTAAAAAAAATCAAAAAAAATCGGCAAAAATATATTGCGTACAAAGGTATTATGAAAATATCAACCGCCGTATCGGCAACCCGAAAATGCCCCGCCGCTCACCGGGCCGCGGCAATCGATGAAAAAACTCCCGGCTGCGGCAGAAAGGGAGTTCCGCCGCCCGGGAGTATATGGGCTTGAAGAAAAATCAGTCGTTGTTGATTTTCAAATTGGTGTAGCGGCAATAGCTGCCTTCGCTGCCGGCACGCCGGCCGATCTTGCCCTCACGTTTGTGGTTTTCAACATGGCCGTCGACGAAGGAGAATCCACTGCTGGTATCGCCATGGAAGTAGAAGCCGTTGCCGGGCCACGATTTCGGGTCCGTGTAGGCCAGATATTGCCAGTACGGGGTGCTCTGGCCATGATAAATGGAAATCTCATCGTAGTTCATGATCAAATCGGTCGGCGACTTGACTTTGGTGGATTTGACCGGCAGTTTGGTGCCGCCTGCCGCATTGTAAGTCCAGCCGTTCAATTCCGAATTGTAGCCGTAACTGCCGATGGAATCCCGGTCGGTGCTCTGCTGCGGACAATAGAAGGAATCGATCGAACCGAGATACGGAAAAATCAAATCCATCCAGTTGACAAAATGGTTGTCTTCGAGAAACCATTTGTAACCGGGATAGTTGGTATCGGTCTGAGTGTCGCCATCATAGTAATACGGCGCGAAATAGTCGTCGCTGTCATTGCCGTATATGGCGAGCGCCAGCGCGATCTGCTTGAGCTGGCTGGTGCATTTGATGTTTTGGGCGGCCACTTTCGCTTTGGCCAGCGCCGGCAGCAGCATGCTGGCGAGAATGGCGATGATCGCGATCACAACCAGCAGTTCAATGAGTGTGAATTTTTTGTTCATTTCAAGAGAATCCTTTCCGTTGGTTATTATTTTGGAACAGATGTAATTATTCAAGCGGAATCCCGTAAAATCAGTTGTGGTTTCAGCGTCAAATCCACCCGGCAGTCCCGATGCCGGATCAAGTCCAGCAAACCATCGGCGGCAGCCCGGCCGATTTCCCGCCGCTGGAGATCCACCGTGCTCAAAGCCGGAATCGTAAACTGCGACACTTCGATGTTGTCGAAACCGAATACCGCGACATCATCGGGAACCCGGATGCCGTTGGCATGGGCGGCGGCCAGAAAGCCGGTCGCCAGAATATCGTTGCCGCAGAAAACGCAGTCGAACGGCGCCCCGGTCTGCAACAGCTTCAGGCAACTGGCGAAACCGTCGGCGTAGGAGTAGCCGCCGCGGATCCAGATCACCTCCTTGCGGTCCATTCCGATGCCGTCGAGGAAACCGCGCTCCTTGCCGCGGGCCAGCGAATGCTCGATGTCATCGAGACATTCCCGCTTGTAGTCGCCGAGGATCACAGCCGGACGTTTGCGGCCGATCCGCCGGAAATATTCGCCGACCATGCGGCCGCCGGCCCGGATGTCAACCCGGACATTGTTGGCCTGATGCGGGTTGTTGCTGCCGACCAGAACGAACGGCTTCGCCCAGCAGTCGAGCCGTTTCTTCAAGTCCGGATAGAGATCGGTCTCACAGCCGCAGATGATGCCGTGAATGTTGGCCGCCTTGAACACATCGTAATAAAAATCGCCGAGCAGCGGAATGTCGTTGAACAGCAGATGGGGACTGACCTGCCAGCCGACCGTCTGGAATACCGCGCTGATGCCTTCGTATATTTCGGCGAAGAGAAAATCCATGCCGAGCTGGGTTCTGGGCAGCGGATGGATAAAGACGATCTGCTCCCGAGCGAACGGCAGATTGTTGTTGGCCAGATGGCCGTTCGGGCGGTAGCCGAGCTCGGCCGCCTTCTGAAAGATGCGGCGCTTGGTCTCATGCCGGACCGGCGATTTTCCGCTGAACGCCCGGGAAACCGTCGACTCGGAAACATCCAGCATTTTGGCAAAAGTTCTGATGTCCATGATTTCTACTTCATTTCGGTTCCTATTTTGCAGCCGAAGCTCCAAGGAAAATTATAGCAAAAAAAGAAAACAATGTCAATACCCTGATGAAAAAAAATGTAAAAAAAGTTAAATTACATTAAAAATAAAGGTGTTACAGAAAAACCAATAAATGCAACCCGTTGCTAATATTAGCATGCAACCAGTGGCATTTTTTTGCGTTAATTTACATTGAAAGGGTTGACTTTTTCGTCAAAATACACTATAAATAAAAACAGTCGAAGACAATTTTCCCCGGAAACCATTTTGGAGACCCATCGCATGAAGAAAAAACAATTTCTTTCTCTGTTGGGGGTGGCGTTGTTGAGCACTCCCGTTGTCGCCGCCGGCACTTCCAACCAGTATGACCTCCTGCACGGTGTCAAAGACTGGAAAGCGGAAGCCGACGGCACCATGCCGATTCGCATCACGGCGGCAGACCCGTTGACGGTGGTCGCGGAGCCGGACGGCGGCGCGGAGGATTTTCCCCGGGTCGGCTACCGCGGCAAACCGCAGGACTGGCGCGGCTATACCAGATTGAAAATGCGCGTCAAACTGGATACCGAGGTCAAGGATATCGTCGCGGTCGGCAAAAACATCGCCGTGACGATTTACGACGACGAATACCGGCATGAAAACCTGGCCGGCTTTCCGCCGGTGCAGCAGGGGGCCGGCAATGCGACCGTCAAAGTCGGCGACTGGCAGGATATCGAGCTGAATATCGCCAAAATCGATCGCGGCGCCGCCATCGGGCTGGATGTTTACCTCTATGAGATGCCGTTCAGTTATCCACATGAATACCGGTTTGAGATTGCCGAGCTGAAACTGATCGGCGAAGATACCGAGATGACGCTGTTCGACGGCGGTTATCTCGAGCCGGAGGCGCTGAAGTCGGCGGCGGCGGTTGACGCGGCGGCGAAGCTGGAAACCCGGGACGGGCTGTCGCTGACGATCGGCGAACACGGCGAAATCGCCGACATCGGTCTGGACGGCTTCACCGTCGGCGGAGAGAATGACCGGATTTCCGGAGTGCTGCTGTTCGACCGCAAGAACGGCAAAGCGCCGGTCGCGGCCGGCGGGACAGTGCGCCAGATCAGCCCGGACGCGGTTGAGCAGGTCACGGAATTGACGGACCAGGGCTTGAAACTGACGGCCGAATATCGGGCGTTTGACGACCATATCACCGTCAACGGCACCGTCGCGTCGACGAACGGCGAAGACCGGGCGATTACGGTTTATGTCGCGCTGCCGGTCGCCGATTTCGACTGGGAGTGGGGCAAAAGTCTGACCCGCAAAAGCCGGCCGTTCCTCAGCAGCCGCAAGGTGCCGCATCTGGAAGAGCGTTTGACCGATTATCCGTTCAGCAGCCTGAGCGCCGAAGAAGGCGGGCTCAGCATGGCGATCCGGCTGGACGAGCCGACCGCCTACCGGCTGGCGGTCAATCCGCGGGAAAAACTTTACTATGTCGCTTTCGACATCGCGCTGCTGGACGAGCCGAAGGCGGCCGGCGGGACGCTGGCGGCAGCCGATTTCAGCGTCACGATTTACCGGCATGATCCGAACTGGGGTTTCCGGTCGGCGGCGGAAAGTTATTACCGGTTCTATCCGCAGTTCTTCGTCGACCGGGTCGGCAAAGGCGGCGGCTGGGAACTCGGCTGGCGGGAAACGGAAGATACGCCGGAGGAGCTGATCAAAGGCGGCTACCGTTTCTTCTGGGGCATCGACGGCGCCCGCCAGTATGCGGCCTGGAATTCCGAAAACGGCGTGCTGAATCTGGTCTACATCGAGCCGGAATTCCTGCAGTTCAGCATGGGCGACGATGCGGAGCCGACCTACGAGGGAACGGTGGAGCGGCTGAAAAAACTGAGTGACGGCGATGAAGAGGAGTGGAAAAAATTCCTGCCGCTGCATTACACCCAGGCGTACAACTGCCATCCCCATGCCGACGGCATCGAAATCCGGCCGTTCGTCACGGCGCTGATGCACGCGGCGCAGGTGTCCGGCATGTATGACCGGGACGGCAAGCCGATCATGAACCTCGCTTACCGGCCCGGCTGGATCGGCGACAGCGGTTTCGGCGCGATGATTCCGTGCAACCTGAATCCGGCGATTCCGGGCGGCAAGGGACTGGTCAACGAGGACCTCTGCCTGATTCCGACCATCGCCCAGATCGAAGAAACCACCGGAGCGCGGATCGACGGCTTCGGGCTGGATTGTTTCCTCGATGCGCCGGCCGATTACCGCCGTGAAAATTTCCGCTACAGCACCAGCCCGATCAGTTTCGACCCGGACACCCTGCAGCCGATGATTCCGCGCGGCTTCAGTTCGGTCGAATGGCTCAACTATATGGGCGACAAATATCACGCGAAGGATATGGTTTTCATGGCAAACGCCTTCGGGCCGATCACCTTCTCGACGCCGCAACTGGACATCTTCGGCATCGAAAACAGCAGCGTGTGGAATCCGGAATTTCTGCGGACGATGGCCCGCCAGCGGCCGGCCACTTATCTGCCGTACCACATGCAGCCGATGGAATCGATCGAATACCATCTGCTCTGGGGCATTTATCCGGGCCGCGGCATTCCGGCCGACGTACTGGCGCCGATGATCGAAGTGCTGGACAAACTCTATGCCGCCGGCTGGGAAGCGGTGACGCTTGCCGTTGCCGAACCGCGGGAATTTCTCCGCATCGAACGTTTCGGCCAGGGAAAAAACCAAACGTTGTTCTTTTCGGTGCATAACCTCAACACGGAACCGGTGGAGGCGACCATCGATGTCGATTGGGAAGCGTTGAAGCTGAACCCGGCCGAACTCGAAATCCGGCAGATTTATCCGGCCTCGGAAAAATTGACCGCGACGAAAACCGGCTGGACGATGGAGCTGAAGGGGCAGGCGACGGTCATCGTCGAAGTGGCGCCGAAGCAAAAGTAATCGTGCCAATCGCTGCTGCGCCGCTCCGGTTTAAGGCCGGGGCGGCGCAATTTTTATCGGAAGATTTTTCTTACGAACTGGAAAAATGCCGGACCGGCACGCCATATTGCCGCAGGTTTGATAAAGAGGCTGATCGAGCGGAATCCGATTTCGCCGGAGGAGCAAGAGGCGCCCAGGTCATCGCTTTGCAACTGCCGCCCAGGCAGGGATACAACAAGCCGGCTTCAGCGGTGGTGTCAAACGAATCGCCATTCCGCCCCCGAACCAGCCGTGATCATCAAAAAAAGAGCGCCTTGCAAGGCGCTGCGGGACGGTCAGATATGCTGGATCAGGATCATCGTCTGGTCGTCGATTTGCTCGACCGAGAAATCCCCGACCGATTTCAAAATGCGGTTCAACGTCTTCTGCGGCGTGTCGTTGTCGAGCCGCGATTGCTTGAAGACTTCCTGCAGCCGTTCGGTGCCGTACTCCTCGCCGTCGGCATTCAACGCTTCACTGATGCCGTCGGAAAACAGCAGCAGCGACATTCCGGTCTGGAATTCAAAACAGACGCTGTCGAAGGTAGCAAATTCGTTGGGCAGGATGCCGAGCGCGGTGCCGTCCGGCGACAGCCGGCGGATGTGGCCGCGGACGAAGCTGAGCAGGTCGGTATGGCCGGAACGGGCATATTCGATGATCGAATGCCGGCGGTCGAGCAGGCAGCAGGCCAGTGTGACGAAACGCTCGGCGTCGGAATCGCGGTAGAGATTTTTGTTGACCTCCTGCAGAAAGCTGGGCAGGTCGGCGAAATGATCGGCAATCGACCGGATGAAGCTGCGGGTCATCGAGGTCAACATGCAGGCCGGCACGCCCTTGCCGCAGGCGTCGCCCATGACGATCAGCAGGCGGTTGTCGTCGATCTCGACGAAGTCATAAAAATCCCCGTTGACCTCCTTGGCCGAACGGGTGAAAGCGTGAACGGCGAACTGATCCCAGGCCGGCACCGACTCCGGCAGCAGGCTGGATTGCAGCTGCCGGGCGAACTCCAGCTCCTGATGAATGCGCTGCTGGCGGCTGACTTCGGCGTAGACCCGGAACAGCTCCTGGGTGACCACCACCTGGGTGCTGATGAAACGCATTTGCTCGTATTGCTCTTCGCTGAAAGAAACGCCGACCCGGCTGTTGACGGCACAGATGACGCCGGTCAACCGCTGGTTGCGCAGCATCGGCATGGCGATGATGCAGCTCAAATTCGCTTCCGGATAATCGGCGAAACGCGGATCATGTCCGGGGTCTTCCAGCAGTTCCGGCAGTTGCGAAAGCGCCACTTCGCCGATGAAACCGGCGCCGAGCGGAATTTTTTCCCGCCGCAGCCGCTCCAACAAATGCGCCGACTCCAGCATGCGGCTGCTCCGATGGCCGCGATACAGCGGATAGGCGCCGGATAGGCCGGAAGCCGCCAGTTGCCCGTCGTGATATTCGTAGATACAGACGGCCTGGGCGTTGACCAGTTCGGCGATATAGTGCGCGATGTTGCTCATCGCTTCCGCCGGTCCGGCGTTGTCCCGCAGGCTGTTGGCAAAAACGGTCAGAAAGTCGCCGATCTGATTTTTCTGGCGCTCGACTTCCAGGTAAGTGGTATGCAGCGAAGCAAATGATTTCCGGGAGAGCCAGAGCGCCGTCGCGATCCCTGCCAGGATCAGGCAAACGATCAAAAGAATCCACGCCGGAATAAACATACTGCTGCTCTGTCTTCACTCAAAAATTCATCGGTTAAATTACCTAGCGGCTCTCCCGAAAAAACGCTATATTATAATGGACAGGACTTTGCCGAAAATTCAACCATACTTCGGATATTTTAGCGAAAAACATCCGCGCCGCCATCATCCGAATGAATCGATTCATGTCAACGGCACCGTCTTTCCTCAATCGGGATAAACGATCCAGTGGTCCGGCGCATCGACGCCGGGATAACGGCCGTCCCGGCTGTAATCCGGCTGCAAAGCCACCTTGCCGCCGCCCTCCGGCAGATCGATGGCAAAGGCCGGCACCGCCAGCGACGACAGGCGCGGCCGGAAATAGCGCAGCGCCGCCAGGCCGGCTTCAATACCGGTGGCGAAATGGCGGACGCCGCGCACCGGATCGACGTGAAAGAGGTAGTGCGGCTTCACCCGGAGCGCGATCAAGCGGCGGAACAACTCCTCCAGCACCGGCGGCGAATCGTTCACTCCTTTCAGCAGCACGGTCTGGTTCAGGACGGGAATGCCGCTCCGAACCAGCCGGCGGCAGAGCGCGGCGGCCTCGCCGGTCACTTCGCGCGGATGGTTGAAGTGGGTCAACAGCCAGATCGATTCGAAAGTGCGCAGCAGCTCCAGCAGTTCATCGCTGAAAGCCGACGGCAGCGTCACCGGCACCCGGCTGCCGATCCGGATCACCTCGATTTGCGGCAGATGGTCCAACGCCGTCAGCATCCGGCGCAATGTCTCCACCGGCAGCGTCAACGGATCACCGCCGGAGAGCAGTACTTCGTGAATTTCCGGATGCCGCCGCAGATAGTCGAGTGCCGCTTCGAATTCGGCGGCGGAGATGACGCCGAGTTCGCCGCCGTCACTCCAGGTCCGCTTGCGGAAACAGAAGCGGCAGCGCATCAGGCAGTGCCCGGTAGTCAGCAGAACCACCCGGTCACCGAAGCGGTGGATCAGCCGCGGCACCGCCGACTGCCGTTCTTCCGCCAGCGGATCGGGCGAGGACTCGACATCGGCCAGCTCCGCCGGGTCCGGCATGCACTGCTTCCAGATCGGGTCGTCCGGAACGGCGGCCTTGTCGATCAGGTCCAGGTAATAGCTGTTGAGCAGCACCGGATAACGTTCTTCCACCCGCGCCAGTTCGGCGGGCAGTTCGATGCCGAGGTAAGCGGCGGCATCGGCCAGACGATAAAAAAATTGTACGCTTTGAGCCATGACAGTAAAAAGGCGCCGCCGGAAGGATTTGCGCTTGCCGGCGGCGCCGGGAAAAATCGGTTTTATTTTTGCAGGGTGAAAAGATATCCCTTGAGCGGATCGTAACTGCGGGTAAGACAACCGCAGGGACAGTTGACCGCCGCCTTGGCCAGCAGGCCGCCGATTTCGATTTCGCGCTCCGGCAGTCCGAGCTTCGCGGCGAACTCCGCCGCCGTGCCGCTGAAATTGCCGAGTTCCGGCAGCGCGGCGAACAATTTTTCGCGCAGGGCCAGGACATCCTTGGCCGCCACCTTGTACGCCTGGACGCCGGGCTGGTGGAAGGCGTTGATGTGGATGAATTCGGCGTAAACCGCCACCGCCCGCTCGTACAGCGCAATCAGCATGCCGAGGTTGAAGGCGTTGATTTCGTCGATCTGAATGCCGATGACCTGGCGCCCTTTATTCAGCAGCGCCGCCGCCAGGCCGCCTTCGAAGCCGTGCAGGTAATCGCCCATGACGATATCGGGGCCGACCGGCAGGCGCATCGCGTCTTTGAGCACTTCAATAAAGGTGATGAAGAAATCGTCGCGGCCGTCGTTCAACTGCTGGATGAACGCGTGGGCATCGGTACCGCCTTTGTTGCCGAAGACGTTCAGCCCCTGGTGGACGACCTTGCCGTCGAGGTCGAGCTCCTTGCCGAGGCTTTCCATAACCAGTTGCTGCAGGTAGCGCGACATCAGGATCAACCGGTCGGCATACGGCACGATCACCATGTTGCGGTCGCCTTTGCCGTTGCCGGCGATATACCACATCGCCGCCAGCAGGTAGGCCGGATTCCGACGGTAATCCCCGGTCCGCGTCCAATTGTCCATATGGCAGGCGCCGTCCAGAAACGCTTTGAAATCGACGCCGGCCAGCGCCGCCGGAAGATGGCCGACGATGCTGGTTTCACTGGTCCGGCCGCCGATCGATTCGGCCATTTCGAAGACGCGCAGCCAGCCGGCGCCGCGGGCGTGTCTGTCCAGTTCGCTGCCGGCCATCGTGATGGCGGCGGCATGTCTGGCGAAATCGAGCTGCTTTTCCGCGTAATAATTTTCCAGCGCGGTCAAATTGTTTTTGGTTTCCTGGGTGCCGCCGGATTTGGAGATCGTCACCTGCAGGGTGGTTTCCGGATCCATCACCTGCAGCAGGTCGGCCAGCCCGGCCGAATCGGTGTTGTCGAGGAAATAGAGTTTCAGATAACCGTTGCGCTGCCGGTCGCTGAGTTCGTTCCAATAGGGACCGTTGATGGCGAATTGCATCAATTGCGGGCCGAGGGCGGAGCCGCCGATGCCGTTGATGACGGCGGCGGTGAATTTCCGGCCGGTGGCGCCGGTCAGCGTGCCGGAACGCAGCGCCTCGGCAAACTCATTGACCGACTGAAAGAGGGCACTGCCGCGATAGGCGATCCGGTCGGTGAAATGGGTGACTTTGCGTTGCTCGTCCGGATTTTTGATCGCTCCGTTTTCGAGATTCTTCATTTCGCGGGCGGCACGGGCGAATTTATCCTGCAATTCGGCCAGATCGGTCTCATCGAATTTCATGCCGGCGAAATTGATGGAGAAATTGCTGGCACTGTCGATCAGCGTGTAGTCATGGTTGCGTTCGATCCACTGGTTCATGCTCTGCTCCTGCTTGGTCTGAAATATAGTATAAGGCGATTGATCGTTTTCCGGTAATCAATATACAGCCGGGCCGCTTTTTTTAAAGCGCATCGGCAAAAAAAGTGCCTTCTCCCAGGGGAAGGAGAAGGCCAGGCAAATAGGGAAAAGAGAGGCGATTTGTTTTAAATAGACCGAAGGAAAAGGGATTTTGTTCGATATCGCGGCCAGGATAAAGAAAAAAATTGCCGATGGCAAAAAAAAACGGTGAAAAGACCGGGGCGTATTTGGATTTTCGGCTTTCGGTGTGTAAATTTATGCGAATCCCCCGTGGGATGGTTCTGATGACATCGGATGTGTGATTTTTATGGAAGGACGGCGTGATGGCTGGCGATACGATTGGTGATTTTCTACATCCCAAACTGACCTGGAAATTCCTGCTGCGCCTGGCGGCGGTGGCGTTGACTGCCTATTTGATTTTCGGTTATCTTCTGATACCGTGCATCATCCATGGCGGCAGCATGGAGCCGACGTACGCCAGCACCGGGTTCAATTTCTGCTGGCGCGGCGCTTTTTTCTTCGACAAGCCGAAGATCGGCGATGTCGTCGTCGTCAAATACGAGGACCGGGTGTTTTATCTGAAGCGGGTGGTCGGCATGCCGGGCGACACGATCAGTTTCTATGAAGGGAAACTGTACCGCAACGGCCAGCAGGTGGAAGAGCCGTACGTCAAGCTGCCGTCCGATTGGAATTTGCCGCCCCGTCATGTTGAAAAAGGACACTATTATGTAGTCGGCGACAACCGCAGCATGGATATCGATATTCATCAGTTCGGCCAGGTTGCCGCCAAACGAATTATAGGAGCGCCGTTATGGTAAATACCGGGATGATTGTTCGAATTTTCGTATTGATAATGCTGGCGATTATGATCGGCTGCGGATTCTATTACTGGCTGCGGCCGCCAGAAGAGGTCGTCCAGGTGCGGAAGACGCTCGAAAAATTGTGCGAGGACGCCTCCAAACCGAAAAGCGGTTCGGCAGCTTCGCTGGTGCTGAAATCCCAGCGGCTGCCGGATTTGTTCGTCGATCCCTGCCAGTTGGATCTGCTCGGCATTCGCGGCGAGTTGACCGGCAAATTTTCACCGCAGGAGCTCGCCTCGCTGGTGGTGCGGTTGCACGGCGCATTCGATACCTACCAGATCAAGGCCAGCGATGTCCAGATCACCATCGATTCGCCGACCCGGGCGACCATCGAGTTTGCCGGTTCGTTTCACGGACGGACCAAGCAGGGCGAGACCATCGAGGAATTGCGGGACTTGACCGCCCATCTCGAACGGGTGGACGACCAATGGCGTTTTGCCCAGTTCAGCATCCGCAAAGTGATCGAAAAATAACGGCGGGATATCACTGTACTCCATCGGCGCGACGTCTTTCGGACCGGTGGAGTGCGGTTATTTTTCATATACTTGCCGATTGACGGATTGAAAAATCGTTATGCCGTTGTATATTTAGGCCTTTAAGTCGTCGTCTGCCGGGATTTTTGTCGTTGGCCGGCAGGGCGGCCGGATTCGGAAGTGTAAACTTTATTTTCAAGGAGATATAAAAATGGCAGTACCGAAAAGAAAAACATCGAAGATGAAAAAACGCCAGCGCAAAGCGGCAAACCGTTATGAAGGCGTTCAGGCCACTTTCTGCACGAACTGCTCGGCGCCGGTGATGCCGCATCGCGTCTGCACGGCCTGCGGTACCTACAAAGGCAAACAGGTTCTCGTGATCGATTAATTGTCATTGATTTCTGGTGAATGATGAAAATTGCCGTTGACGCGATGGGGGGCGATTATGCTCCGGCGGTGGTGATCGAAGGGATCACGACGGCACTTTATGATTTTCCGGAACATGAATTGGTGATCGTCGGCCATCTGGCCAAATTGGCGTATCACCTCGAAAAATACGGTTTGAGCGGTCACCCGCGCATCCGCCTGGTCCATGCCGAATCGGTGGTCGAGATGAGTGAACCTTCGACGAACGCCCTCCGAGGCAAGAAAGATTCGTCGATCACCATTTGCGCGAAGCTGATGAAGGACCGGGAGGTGGACGCCATCGTCAGCGCCGGGCATACCGGGGCGGCGGTGGCGGCAACCAAAGTGCTGGTGCGCACGCTGCCGGGCATCGACCGGCCGGCCCTGGCGGCCAACATTCCCAGCCAGACCGGCCGTTTCATCCTGATGGATGCCGGAGCCAACCCCGACTGCGAAGGGGCCAATCTGGTGCAGTTCGCGTTGATGGGGGAAATTTACGCCCAGTATCTGTTCAAAAGCGAACGACCGTCGATCGGGCTGATCAGTGTCGGCGGCGAAGATATCAAAGGCAACGATCTGACCAAGGGCGCCTTCAAGATGATCTCCAGACTGCCGATCAATTTCGTCGGCAACGTCGAAGGCGACACCATTTTCGAAGGGGCCGCCGATGTGATGATTTGCGACGGATTCAACGGCAATGTGTTTTTGAAATGTTGTGAAGGAATGGCCAAGGCCACCATGTTCTGGCTGAAGAATGCTTTTTCCAGAAATCCGTTGCGGATGACCGGGGCGATGCTGGCCAAAAATGCGTTTCGTGAATTGAAGACGATCGGTGACGCCGAAGAGCTGGGCGGGGTACCGCTGCTGGGTGTTAACGGCATTTGTATCATCGGCCACGGTTCCTCCAGTCCGCGGGCGGTGCGGAACGCCATCCGGGTTGCCATCGACATGGGCAAATTCGGCCTCAATGAAAAAATCGCCCGCCGGATCAATGAGACCGGCTGCCAGTTTGCCGAATTGAAGCGGCAGGTAGCTGAAATCGTTGGCTCCCATCCGAATGCCGACAGTAAAGCCAAGGAGTCGAGATGAGTTTGAAAATCAAAGGGACCGGTTCGTACGTGCCGGAGCAGATATTGACCAATGCCGATCTGGAAAAGATGGTGGAAACCAACGACGAATGGATTCGCACCCGTACCGGCATTGAAGAGCGTCGGCTCGCCGCTCCGGAACAGGCCACCAGCGATTTGGCCGCCATTGCCGTGCAGCGGGCGCTGGAGATGGCGGGCATTCCGGGCAGTGAGCTGGATGCCATCATCGTGGCGACGATTACGCCGGACCATATTTTTCCGAGCACCGCTTGTATTCTGCAGCAGAAGTTCGGCGCCGTCCGGGCGTTCTGCTTCGATCTGGAAGCGGCCTGCAGCGGATTGGTCTATTCGCTGGAAGTGGCCCGTTCGCTGATGAAGACCAACGCCGCACTGAAGCATGTGCTGGTGGTCGGCGCCGAAAAAATTTCATCGGTCGTCAATTGGGAAGACCGCAACACCTGCGTGCTGTTCGGCGACGGTGCGGCCGCCGTCGTCCTGGAAAATGACGGGCAGGAAGGCGGCGACAGCATCATCGCGGCCAAGCTGGGGGCCGAGGGCAATCCGGAGATTCTGCACATTCCGGCCGGCGGCAGCCGGAACCCGGCTTCGGCGGAGAGTGTCGCCAACAAGCAGCATTTCATCCAGATGGCCGGCCGGGATACCTTCAAACTGGCGGTCAATGCGATGGTAAGCTCCTGCCGCGACCTGCTGGATGCCGCCGGCGTCGAAGCGTCCCAGATCCGTTATCTGGTGCCGCATCAGGCCAATTACCGGATTATCAAAGCGGTCGGTCAGCGGCTCGGGATCGGCGATGACAATGTTTATGTCAACATCAACCGCTACGGCAACACTTCCGCCGCCTCCATCGGTATTTGTCTGGATGAGTTGGCGCGCGGTCAACAGTTGAAACCGGGCGATTACCTGCTGCTGACCGCGTTCGGCGGCGGGCTGACCTGGGGATCGATCCTGATTCGCTGGTAAGCAATCCAGATTTTTCTGACCGTCGGGGTATAGCGCAGTCTGGCTAGCGCATCTGCTTTGGGAGCAGAGGGTCGTGGGTTCAAATCCCTCTACCCCGACCATTTTTTATTCACCGTTTCTGAAATACCGGAGGCCCGGCCGCGGCGACGGTGGAACGGTTTCTGACAGCGCGACAGCATCAAACCGTCTGACAGCGGTAGGCGACCAGATTTTTCTTCACATCCCGGCAGGCTTCGACGCTGGCCAGCTCCAGCGTTTCGCCATGCCAGTGAAGCCGGGCGCCCGGATAAGGCGCCAGGCCGGAGCGCAGCAGAAAAGTCCATTGCCGGGCGGTTCGTTGCGGAACGGCATCGTCTCGGACTTGGCTGGCCTGCATCAGCACCATCACCTGAACCTGGCAGTCGACCCATCCCGGCAATCCGTCGGACAGTTCGCCGTCCGGCAAACTCAGCACTGCCGTTTCGGTGAACAGATCGTCAAACATGGTCGGCCTCCGGCCGGGGAAAGGCGTTTTCAATTTCCTGCAGGACTTGGCGGTAAGCTTCCGGGCTGATTTTGCGGTATTTCTCCAGCAGCGCGACCGCCGCGTGGGCGACTTCCCGCTGATAGGCGCCGCCGATCTTCAATTGATTGAGGCCGAGCAGCCCTTCGATCGACTCTTTGAGGTTGATGACGGAAAAATCCCGATTGTAGCTGAGGTCGGGAACCGGTACCGTGGCGTCGAAACGGTGCATCAGTTGCCAGGCTTGCAATTCCGCCTGTTCCAGCAGTTCCACCCGGCAGGTCAGGAATTGCCGGACATTCTGCTGGTCCCAGGCTTTCGATTCGGCAGTCTGCGCCTCACGGGAGTCGCGCTGGACCGCCATGCCGACGACATCGAACATTTCCCGCTTCAGGTTGAAATTTTCGGAGCGGATCGCCTCCACTTCGGCGCCGCCCGGGGCGATATAGCGGCTGACGCCCTTTTCTTCCGGACTCTCCCAGATGGCGGCTGAACGGGCCAGCACATGGCTGAATTTTTCCGGTTCGCCATCACTGCGGCGTTCCGGCGGCCGGGCCGAACGGGCGAAACTTTCGGAAATGACCAACAGGCCGAACAGTTGCTTGACGATATTCATCTGGCTTTCCGACTCGTTGTTCAGGATGGCGTCGGAAATCCGGACGACATCTTCGAACCAGTGGTTGGCGGCGATCCCGAATCCGTCGGCCTCTTCGGCATGGACCAGCGGCACGCAGCCGAGATGATGTTCGCCGGAAGCGGCCAGGCAAATCTGGCCGTCGCGCGGCCGGCATTCGAATGCATACCAGCGATCGCGCGTCCACAATTTGCGGCGCAGTACCGTTCGAGGCGGCCGGAACGGGTCGCCGTTGAGCAATTGCTGCTCCTCCAGCAGGGCCCAGGCCAGCTTGCCGTCCGCATCGAAGGCCCAGTCCGGCACCGCCAGCGGCGACAGGGCGATGGCGTAGGGGCACAGTTGCTCCGCCTGCTGGCGTTCCAGGTCGACGTCGCCGGAAAAGCGCGGCATTTCCACCAGCAGCCAGGCGCTGCCGTAAATGTTCAGCAATGTGGAAAACTGCCGCATCACTTCGTTGACCCGCAGCCCGTGGCGGGAAAAATCCTCGACCAGATCGGCGGCCGCATTGCGCCGCTGCGGATCGACGGACAACACGTACTGGGTGATCAGCCGGGCCAGCTTGCGCGGATAGTTGAAATAATAGGCCCGGTGGCGGCGCTCCTCATATTCCAGCTCGATTTCGGAGACGTGTTTGATCAAAGCCGTCTCGATGTAGGCTGCGCCGCCGGAGTAAGCGGCCCGGCTGCGCTGCCAACTGGCCAGCTGCTGCTGGTAGTGCGGGTGGCGGCGCCGGAAGAGATATTCCAGATCCATAAGGCAAACCTCCATGCTTGGGTTGGTGTTACCGGTTAAGAACGCGTCAACCGTCCCGCGGTTAATTTTTTATAAATCAAGCAGTTATCGCATTATTTGCCAAAAAGCGGCAGGTGGAGGAACAATGGCGGGCGAAAAAAACATTTGCATTTTTTCCGGTTCGGCAGTATAGTATTATTTCATGAATACATCAATTGTTACAATCGAGTCCGAGTCCGCCGCCGCCGGCGAAGATCCGCTGCCGCGAAGTAGCAGCGCGGCCGTCGGTTCTACTGCGGCCGTATTCCTTTCTTTTTCAAACGCTTACCGTTTCCTTTCCGAATCCATCGGACGGGAGGCGGCTCTTTTTTTATCCCGTAACTTTTCATTGAGGAATTAAATGATCATTTTTATCGTCAGTATTGCCTGCGCCCTGGGGGTGTCGTTTCTCTGCTCGCTCCTGGAAGCGGCGCTGCTGAGCGTCACGCCGAGCCAGTTGGCGACGATCCGGCAGCGCAACCAGAAAACCGGCGAAATCTGCAAGCGCCTGAAAAACGATATCGAACGGTCGATCGCGGTTATCCTGATCCTGAATACCGCCGCTCATACCATCGGTGCAACGGTGGCCGGCGCCCAGTTCAACGTCCTGTGGGGGGAAGCGCTGATCTGGCTTTTTTCGCTGCTGTTCACGGTGACGATGGTTCAATTCACCGAAATCCTGCCGAAAACGCTCGGCGTGCATTACAACCGGCAAATTCTGGCCGTTGCCGCCCGGCCGCTGAACGTGATGGTGTTGCTGATGTATCCGTTCATTCAACTGGTGCACCTGATCAACCGGCCGTTTGAACGGGTGCCGGCCGACGGCCCGACGGCGACCGAGGAAATCTCGGCGCTGGCCGGCATGGCGCGCAGCACCCAGTTGATCAGTTCCCGGCAGGAACGGATCATCAATGCGGCGCCGCGTTTGTCGGAACAGACGGCGGAGCAGATCATGATTCCGGTGGAGAATATTTCATTTCTGTCGACGACCCAGACGATGTCCGAAGCGATCAACGCCGCCCATACCGATTTTCACACCCGTTACCCGGTCTGTGAGGACGGCGACAGGGATAAAGTGGTCGGCTACGTCAACTTCAAAGAGCTGGTCGCCTCTTTCCGGGCCAATCCGGAACGCACCAATATCCTGGAAATTCTGCGCCCGATCAATACGGCGGCGCCGGAGGATTCGGCGGCCAATCTGCTGGAGCGTTTTGCCACGCAGCACTGCCACATGTCGATCGTCTGCGATGCCGGGGGACATACGCTCGGCCTGATCACGCTGGAAGACATCGTCGAAGAACTGGTCGGCGACCTGGACGATGAATTCGATCCGCTGCCGCGCACATTTTATTCGCCGAGCGAATCGTTCTGGGTGGTCGGCGGTGGCAATTCACTGTCGATGGTTGCCCGGGAGACCCGTTTGAACTTGCCGAAACGGGCGGAACCGTTGTCGATCTGGTTTTCCCGGATGCTGGACCGGCCGCCGCGGGTCGGCGATCTGTACCGTTATCACAACGTCGAATTTTACGTTCGGAAAATCCGACGGGGGCGGGTGCTGGAGTTCAACGTCCGGAAGATCAAGAACGTCGACCATTCCGCCTGACGTCCCGGAAGGCCGGCGAATGAATTATGAGGGCCGGCAGAAGCCGGCCTCCCATTATCGCAGTTCATCGGCCGTCAATTCGGCAACTGCCAGCCCCACGACTCTTCATACGGCTTCCACATCCGCTGGGCATCTTCCTCCATCTGGTGCCGCCGCAACGATTCGACGTGACCGTCGAACATGGTGATGTTGGCCTTGCGGTTATGCCGCATGCCGACCACATACCACGACGCGTCCTGTTCGCCGTCGCCATAATAGGCGCCCGGCTGAATCAAGGCGGTCACATCGCTGCCGAGTCCCTTGCTGAGCTGGGCGTCCGCTTCGGAATCGCCGAACTGGATCAGATTGGACATGCTGCCTTTTTTGGCCATCAGCGTCGAAATTTTCTTCACTACGCTGCTGCCGGTTCCCCAGCAGGCAGTGCCGGTCGCTTTGTAATGAATGCCGTATGACCAGATTTTGTTCTTGTTCTTCGCATTGTCCCGCTTCGCATACACCATCGTATCGCTCGCGGTCGGGCAGATCATCGCCTCCTCATCGATCGAATAATCGTCATGCAGCATCTGGATGAAGGTATGGCCGCCCTCAATGTAATAGGCGGTAATCGAATAATCGTCGTAATCATTGTTGTACATCGTCGCCATCAGGCCCATCGTCTTCAGGTTGCCGACGCACTTGATCGCCTGGGCGGATGCTTTGGCTTTTCCCAAAGCCGGCAGCAGCATGCTGGCGAGAATGGCGATGATCGCGATCACAACCAACAGTTCAATAAGCGTAAATTTTCGAGCGTGTTTCAACATTTTCTTACCTCACTTTTTTTTACTTGGCAAACCAAAATCTCAATCTATCTATCTCCAGCCGGGCGTGCACTCCCGGCGCCATCCAGATTCATAGCGCGGGCGGCGGGTCGAGCCGCAGAATATCGCAGCAGGTGTTCAAGCCGGTGAACCGGTAATGTCCGGGCCCCTTTTCATAGGTCCGGCCGCGTTCGGACAACAGCCCGGAAACCCCTTCGACGACCAACTCGGCATCGACCTCTCCCGGTCCCGGCGACATCACCAGCACCCGCAGGCCGCCTTCACCGTCGGCGAACGCTTTGGCATAAACCTCGCCTTTGGCCGCTTCGACCTTCACGTCCGGGGCAGCCGCCGTACTCAGCAGGAACGGTTCGAGTTTGCGCAGCGTCCCGGCAACGCGGCAGACTTCCGGCCAGCGGCGTTCGAACTGCAGTTTATCCGGCCCCCAGTGCAGATCAAAGTAGGAATACATCACAAATCCCTTCGCGCCGCGCATCGCTTCCAGCAGCGACATCGCCAGCGTTTCGGTCTCGGTCGGCGGCCGCAATTTCTCGAAATAATCGCCAGGATCCTGCCGCCAGTCGCTGTTATAGAAGCCGGTGTGGTGAATCTGCGGTACCGACCACAGCGGCATCTGCAGCGATTCCGCTTTTCGCGTCGAATTGTCCACGCCGAGGATATGTTTGTCGTCGCGGAAATTGATCGGGTAGGGATCGTTGCCGAAAATGTCCTGGGCCGGAACGTAACATTGAAAATCCTTCACCTGATAATAGACCGACCAGGTCGGATGGAACGGGTCGAGTTCATTGACCAACCGACGGCGGGCGGCGATTTCCGGCACTTTTTCCACGGCGGCTTCGTCGCAGATGTACCAGGCAAGCAGCGCCGGATGAGCTTTCAACTTCTTCACCAGCAACAGGGCGCCCTCTTCCGCCGTCAGTTCCGGCCGCCAGCTCAATTTGTACCGATCATACATGTCTTTCAATGAAAAAATGACTTTGACGTCCCGGTCGTCGCAATAATCCAGCACTTCGGTGATCGTCGCCAGGTCGGCCCGTTCCTCCTCGCCGAAGGTCAGATTCGGGCTCGGATACGGCATGACGCAATTGAACGGGCTGTCACTGATCAAATCGATATCCTCCCTGGTCAACTGCTGCGTATACAACCCGATCGGCAGATACGGCTTGCCGTCGACAATCAAACGGTACTCTTCATCGACCATCGCCGCATTGTCCGGCAATTCCGGCCGCGCCGCCCGGCGCACCTTGAAGGTTTTTTCCGCCAGGATTTCCCGGCGCTCCGGATTGAGCCAGTAACCGCGGACCGTCAGATTCCCATCCGGCCCGGCCGGCGGCCGGATGGCCAGGCGCGGCGCATCGACGCCATAGAGTTCCGCCTGCGGTGCGCCGTCGATCTGCAGCAGCAGCTTTTCGCATGCCGTCTGTTCCGGGTCGGCGCCTTCGATTCTGGAATAGAACTGCATTGCCTGACCGTCATAAACGGTGTGATGGGTCGGATAGACCAGTTCCAGTTGCCACAGCGGCGCCTGCTCCCGGACGAATACGTCGTCATACCAGGCGGTGCCGGTCGAATTTTTGCGCAGATACAAACCGATGATATAGTGGCAGTCGCCTTCGCGGGGCGTGGTGAAATCCGCTTCGACCAGCACCCAATCCTGAGTGCCGCTGACCGGCCGGCTATAGGCCCCGGCCGCATATTTGTTCCCGGCGCTGTAACCTTCCATGTAAAGTCCCGCGCCTTCGCCGGTGACATCTTTGGTCCGCACCATCGCGCCAAACCGGTAGCAGGTGCCCGGCTTCAGTTCCACCTCCCGCATCACCAGCGTATAACTGTCATCCTCCCGGCTGTAGCGCAACGCGCCGGTCTGGTTGATGCCGCCGCGGTCGACCAGAATCTTTTCGCCGTCGACATGCGACCAGCCGGCCGCGCCCTGTTCAAAACCGCCGTCCGGCAGCAGATTCGCCATCTGCACCGGTTCGGCCGCCACATTGGTCCAGCCGCTCAAATCCATCGCCTCGATCGGCGTACCAAACGCCGAGGCCATCGATAAAGAAACGGCCAATCCCGCTATTCGCTTGGCAATCATGATAAGTACCTCCCTGTCTCAATAAATAAATCTATCCTGGAAATTATCAAATATTTTTCTTTAATGATTAAAAACTCATTCAATTCAAATATTCAAAAGCATTTTTTTATTTCCTCAACCGGCGGAATCGCGCCAAATGAATTTCGGCGTCACCGTCACCATTCGATTGGCAATGGGCATCCGGTCGAGCTGCTCCAGCACCAGCTTCACCGCCGCCGCCGCCTGCGCGTCACAGCATTCATCGATCGAAGCCAGCGGCGGTTCACAGCCGGCCGCGAACAGCTCATTGTCATGGCCGATCACCGCGACATCCTCCGGCACCCGGAATCCCAGCCGCTTCAACTCCCGGATCATGAAAATACCGTAAAGATCATTCTCGACCAGGATGCCGTCCACCCCCTCCGGCAGCCGCCGGAGCACGAACTGCACCCGTTCGGCAACCTCAACGCTCCGGCTGACTCCCGGCATCCGCACCACCCGGGAAGCGGAAGCCGGCGGAACGGCGGCAATCGCCTGCAGAAATCCCGCTTCGTGCGCATACCGCGACACATATTCGCTGTCGTCGACGATCAGCGCCAAATGCCGGCGGCCGCTGTTCAGCAGATAGGTCGCCGCCTCGCAGGTCGCCGCCGCCCAATCGATCTCCACCAGTCCGGCGCCCGGCGGCACCGGGCGGCCGATCATCACCACGTTCGGCTGACCGGCAAAAAAACTGTTCAGCTCCTGGTTGCCGGCCGGATAGTCGTGCGACACGCAGATCACCCCGTCCACCCCGTACTGCAGCAGCGTCCGGTAGCCTTCAATAAAATTGCGGACGTTGTCGTGCGATTCGGAAATGATGATCCGGTAATCGGATTTCGCCAACTCCCGTTCGATGCTGAAAATCGTATTGTAATAATGTTTCGGCGCATTCGAATCGATCATCACGCCGATCATCCGCCCCGAACTGCCGGCCAGCGTCCGGGCGGCGATATTGGGCCGGTAATTCAGCCGCTTTGCCGTCGCCCGAATCAATTCCGCCTTGGCCTCTCCCACCCGGATGTTGCCGCCCGCTCCGGAAAGCACTTTGGCGACCGTTCCTAGCGATACGTTCGCCTCGCGGGCAATGTCACTCAGCCGAACTTTCGACGCAGCCATAATCCGTCCTGTCATCCTTCGTTGTATTATGATAAAAATAAATAAAGCGCTTTATCAGCATCGCAAAAACTTTTTCTTTTCAACTTCTCATTCGAATCATCGTCATTCTTTCAGCTCGACAGCTTCCGGTTTGTCGATCGGTCGGCAAACCGGAAGACGGCGTTTTGATAAAGCTGAAATAAAGCGCTTTATCAGCATCTGGATAAAGTATAGCAAAAAAATCCCGGAATGTCAACCCCCTTTTTTCAGAAAAATGATATATTTTTATATTTCATATTTCATCAGCTCTTTTTACCCGTCACACCCCGCCGCTTCCCGCCGGTTGACCGGACAACTTTCTTCAGGGTTCGCCGAATTGACATTGGATAATTAATAATTATATAATAATAATAAACAATAATTTTTAATTTTCATTTTCCCGGCTACATTAAATTTCATCATTCGCAATCATCAACCGCAAGGCCGGCCTTATCACCAGGAACCGGCAGGCAATGAAAGGAAAAGATAACCGATGAAAGCAATCAACCAACCATCGTGGCGACACGGCGCTTTCCTGCTGACGGCAGCAGCGTTTTTTCTGATTCCCTGGCTGTGGGCGCCGTCGCGCAACTATGCGCCGGGGATCGCCGTCATCGCCGGCGTGCTGTTCGCCGTGACGATCGGCAACCCGTTTGCGGCGGTCACCGGCAAACTGACTTCGACGCTGTTGGGAATTTCGATCGTCGGCATGGGATTCGGCATGAATTTAGTCGATGTGCTGCACGCCGGGGCGAACGGCATGCTGTACACCTTCCTCGGCATCGCTTTCGGCATTGGTTTCGGCGTCTGGCTCGGCAGGAAGCTGGGATTGCCGCGCGACTGCATGTATCTGGTCAGCGTCGGCACGTCGATCTGCGGCGGCAGCGCCATCGCCGCGGCGGCGCCGGTGCTGAAAGCCAAAGCCCACGACGTCGCCATCGCCTCGGCGACGGTCTTTACCTTGAACGCGGTGGCGCTGGTGGTTTTCCCGATCGTCGGCCATGCACTGCACATGGATGAAGTGCAATTCGGCTTCTGGTCGGCCCTCGGCATCCATGATACCAGTTCGGTGGTCGGCGCCACCATGCAGTACGGGCCGACCGCGCTGGAGGTCGGCACCACCGTCAAGCTGGCGCGCGCCTTGTGGATCGTGCCGGTCACTCTGTTCCTCTCCTGCTGCGTCGCCACCGCGGCGGAAGGAGAAAAACGCCGGATCAAAGTCAAAATTCCGTGGTTCATCCCCGGTTTTCTGGCCGCGGCGGCACTGGTGACCTGGCTGCCGGCCACCGCCGGAGCCGGAGCGCACCTCAAGGAACTTTCCAAATATCTGATGATTCTGACGCTGTTTCTGATCGGCGCCAATCTGACCAGGGACAAATTGAAGGAACTCGGCCTCAAACCGGTCATTCACGGCGTCGTGCTGTGGATTATCCTGGCCGCCGCCTGGGGCGCCGCCATCCATTTCGGCTGGGTGCATTGCGTCAAATGACCGCCCCGGCGGGCAGCCGGCGGGCATCGCGTCATTCGACGCCCTCCGCCGGCAAGATTTCCGCGGCGATGGCAGCCGGGGCAGCCGCTTCGGGCGCGGGTTCCGGCTCGCTGCCGGCCCAGTTGATGCCGATCGAAAACGGTAGCAGCGCCGTGTCGCCATAGTGGTAATTGAGCAAGCCCAATTGCAGGACGGCCCCTTTGTCGACGACGTTGAACAAACCGAGTTGGAATTTGCCCTTGCTGTTGAAAATTCCCAATTGGGCCACACTGTTCAGATTCCACAACGCCAGTTGGAAAAGCGCCGGATTCGGCCGGGCGCCCTGGTTGGCCAGCACTCCGATCTGGAACGCGCCATTGTCATTCCAGGGCGCAATCTGCAGAAACGAACTGCCCTCTTGGGCTCCTCTGTTGATCAACGCGGCAATCTGGACGCCGCCGCCGTCGGACCGGTTGTCAATACCGGTCTGCAAGCCGTAAAGCCAGCCGGAATTGTTGGTCATTCCCAACTCCCAGCCGGCCACCAGGTCATCGGTGGTGC